>JBIQJF010000045.1:0-25385 GCA_044507675.1 Opitutales bacterium
ACAGCCGACAGGTTGGCGCTTCCTGCGCCGCCTGTCGGCTTCATGTCATCTACAATTACCGCCCCAGCACTTCCCGCAGCTTCCCGACCATGGCCGCGTTGCCGGTCACATATTGCACACGCGGAGCCTTGAGCGTGAATTCCTTCAACGGATAAGGCGAAACGGTCAGGTAGTGGATCGTCGCACCGGACTCCTCAATGAGCGCGCAGGCGGCCGCGATGTCCCAAAGGCGGTTATTGTGCTCCACGACGCCGTCGAGCAGGCCGACCGCCACGTAAGCGAGGTGCAAGGTGCTGCTGCCGAGGCCGCGAATCTTGAAGTTCTCAATCAGCCGCTTGCCTTCGGCGGCATAGACTTTCTCCACCGGCGAATGAAACCCGATCAGGCTGTGACCACTCGGGGCTTCCGGCCGCGCCTTCACCGCTTGATCACCATCCCACACTCCGCGACCGGGGCCGCCATGGATGAGTTTCCGTCGAGCGAGATCATAGATGACGCCATATACCGGCATGCCGTGCTCCAGCAATGCGAGCGAGATCGCACAGTGGCTGATGCCGTTCGCGTAATTATTCGTGCCATCGATTGGGTCGCAGACCCAGCAGAAACGGGAGGTCACGGGTGTTGGCGCATCCGTCGGAGCGAGTTCTTCGCTGAAAAACTGGTCTTCCGGAAAAGCTGCGGCGATGGCCGCCATGAGATGCTCCGAAATGGCGATGTCCACCGGGGTCACCTTGGTGCCGTCGTGCTTGATGTTGGCCCGTGCCCGGCCAAATTCCCGGTGCATGAGGTCCGTCTCGGCCAGCACGGCCCTCTTTGCCACTTCGATGCGTTGTTCTAGTTCGTTATTAACCACGAAGGCACAAAGACACGAAGGTTTGGGAATTAAAACCTCATTCTTTGCGACTCAGCGGCCCACTCGGACAAATTTCCGAGACGCGGCACCGTCCTGCTTCCGTATCAGAGCGTGAGGCCCATCTTGCTGAGCACGCGGGCGAGGTCGTCATTGCCGGCGTATTCGATGATGATGCGACCGTTCTTGTCAGAATGTTTGAGTGTGCTGCGAGCGCCGAGATGCGAAGTGAGCTTCTTTTCGATGTCGGCCAACGCGGTGGCAGTGGCGGCAGGCATGCGCCGCTTCTTGCCGGTCTTGCCGCCTCCGTGATGGCGCAGCAGTTCTTCCAAGGCACGAACACTCAATCCCTGCTCCAGCGTGCGACGCGCCAGCACCAGTCGCTCGGGCGCGCTCTCGACGCCGAGCAGCACCTTGGCATGGCCGACGCTCAGCAAACCCTTGCCGAGATAACCCTGCAGTTCGGGCTCGAGGTTGAGCAGGCGCAGCGAGTTGGCGACCGTCGCGCGGCCTTTACCCACGCGCTGCGCAGCGGCGTCCTGCGTCAGATCAAAATCGCGGATGAGCGAGGCGTAACCGTGCGCTTCCTCGACAGGATTCAGGTCGGCACGTTGCAGATTCTCGATCATCGCCAGCGTGGCGGCCGAGGCGTCGCTCGAGGTCATCACGCGCGCGGGAATTGTCTTGAGCGACAATTTCTGGAACGCACGCCAGCGACGTTCGCCGGCGATGAGCTGGAACTTGTCGCCCACTGCACGCACGACGATGGGCTGCAGTAAGCCCTCCGCCCGGATGCTGTCCACGAGTTCGGCGAGCGCCTCGTCGGAGAATTCCTTGCGCGGCTGGTAAGGATTGGGTTCGACGTGGTGAACCGGAATTTCGCGGTAACCAGGAAGCCCTTCGATGACCGGCGCAGCGGCAGCCGGTGCGGCCGCGGGAGGCGTGGCGGACTTGGGAGCGGCGGCGGAGCTGGTGATGAGCGCGCCGAGACCGCGACCGAGGCGGGAAGGAGGTGGCTTGGCCATGAAGTTATTTGCCGAGGGGAATGAACAGGGTCTGACCCACGCGGATACGAGTGGGATCGGCGACCTTGTTGGCGTTGATGATGTCCTGAAGCTTCGCACCGTGCCGGCGCGCGATTTCGCCCAGCGTGTCGCCGGCTTGGACGGTGTAATTGACACCTTCCTTGGGGAAATCGTCGGCAAAGGTGGTTTGCACGGCAGGGCGCGTGGCCTGGCCCTTGGCAAGAGCGTCGAGCGCGGCATTGGTCTGGCGTCCGAGTTTCTCCATCTGGCTGGAAACCTGCGCAAGAATCTCGCGCTTCTGTTCGCCGAGTTCGACCTGCAACGTGCGATTCACGTCGGCGACAGCCTTATTGAGCTGCTCGACCGTGGCATAGCTACGCCCGGCCTGCTGCTGCAGCTGGGCGTTCTCGCGCGTCAGTTGTTCGACGGTCATGGCCAGTTCGCCCACGCGCTGGGTGAGCAGCATCACATCCTGACGCAAAGCGGCCAGCTCCGCCCGTTCCGATTGGGCCGAAGCACTCACCGCGAGAAAAAACATCATGGCGCCGAAGCGCAGAAAGGGGGCTCGCATGGCGTCAGGTTGGGAAATTCGGCGGCAAAAACAAGCCTAGCCCTTGCGATACGGAAACGGCTGCGATGCCACGAGCGGCGGCATCGGCCGCGACGGCAACATCGTGCGCGGTGCAACGGGAAAACCGCGCAAAAACTCACCCGCCGACAGCATCTTCCCGCCGGGTCGCTGCAACCGACGCAACCGCAGCACACCCTGCCCCGTCGCGACCACCAATCCTTCCGTGTCGTGACCGATAACCGTGCCGGGGGCCTCGGAGCCCAAGTAGTTTAATAGACTACTTAATTCGGAAGGCGATGGAGCGTCGGCCAACCCGAGTTTGATGAGCTGACCGGCAATCTCGACGGAACTACCCGGCCATGGATTGAGGCCGTTGATTCGCGCAGCGAGCACGGCGGCGGGAGCGGCAAAACCGAGCGCACCATCGCCCTTTTCCAACCGACGGCAGAAAGTGGCTTGAGAGGCATCCTGAGGTGTGAACACCTGTGTTCCGGCGGCGATGGCCGGCACGCAACGCGCAAGCAGCGGAACGCAGGCCTGCGCCAAATTCACTTCGACCTCGGCGGCGGTGTCCAATCCGCCAATGTCCACTCGCTCAACATCGGCCACCGGGCCGGCATCGAGCTGGAGCACCATCTTCATCAGCGTCACACCAGTCTCCCGCTCGCCACACGCCGTAGCGGTCTGGATTGGCGAGGCGCCGCGATACTTGGGCAGAACCGACGTGTGCAGGTTGAGCGTGCCAAGGCGCGGGGTGTCGATGACGTCCTGCTTCAGAATGTGTCCGTAAGCCATCACCAGCGTCAGGTCCGGCGCATATCCGGCCAGTTCGGTGCGGGCGGCTGCATCGAATTTCTCCGGCTGATGCACCGGCAAACCCTTCGACCGGGCCCAGAGTTTGATGGCATTGGGCTGGACTTTTTGTCCGCGCCCCACAGCGCGGTCGGGCTGCGTGAACACCGCCACCATCCGGCCGGCGCTGCTCGCCGCCAGCCAGTCCAGCGCCGGCAGCGCGATCGCATCGGAACCCATGAAGACGATTTTAAGCATGGCTAGGGTCGAAAGGAACAGCTCTTTGCGGACCGCGACTCGCAGCGAAGCAAGCCCTCCGCCGATTGGTTCGCTCAATCATCCAGCAAACTCGGATCAAACTCCATTTCTTCGCCGCCTCCGTCCGCTCCGGTTTCGCCGACACGGCTCTTCCGATAAGCGAGGCGCTGTTCAATCGGCACCTTCTTCTTGCCGACGAGATCGAAGTGGATCGGGCAGCCATCCAGCTCGAATTCCTTTACCAGGCCCGCTTCAAGGTAACGACGATAGGACTCGGTAAGCGTGCGCTCCTGGTTGCAAAACACCTTGATGCGAAACGGACGGCGCGAGGTCTGCGTGGCGTAGTAGATTTTGAAACGCTGTCCACCGATCGCCGGCGGCGGGGTGCGGTCCGCGAGCTTGATCAACGTGGCGTTGAGCTTGGCCGTCGGAATCTTGGTATCGAGACGACGATCGAGCGCGCGGGCGCTGCGCAACATGCGCTCGATTTCGTGGCCGGTCAGCGCCGACACGAACATCACGGGCGCACCGGGCGTGAAGAACAGCTCGTTGAACAGCGCGTGCTCGAACTTCTCGCGAAAATCGCGCGCGTTCTTGTATTTGTCCATGCCGGGCGCGTGGGTGCGGAACGCCTCGTGAACGAGATCCCATTTGTTGACCACAATCACGATCGGCTTTTGCGCCTTCACGATTTCGCCGGCGATGGATTTGTCCTGCTGCGTCACGCCGTCCATCGCATCGAGCACCATGAACACGACATCCGCCGTGTGAATGGCTTCGAGCGAACGCAGACGGGAAAAATACTCGACCGACGACGAGAGCTTCGGAGCAGCGCGAATGCCCGCGGTGTCCACGAGACGGAAGAGCCACGGTTTGCCGTCCTTGTTGGTGAAGGTGAAATCGAGTTCGACGGCATCGCGAGTCGTGCCGGGCACATCGCTCACGATGAGCCGGTCGCTCTTGAGCAGGCGATTGCTGAGGGAGGATTTTCCGACATTGGGCCGGCCGACGAAGCAAATGTGCAGGCGCTCGCGCTCTTCGTCAGATTCCGGCTGCACGGGACCGAGTTTTTCGAGGATCGCGTTGCGCAACTCGGCCTCGCCGTTGCCGTGTTCGGCGGAAATGTAGAACGCCTCGCCGAATCCCAGCCGGTAGAATTCAGCGATGTCGGCGACCTTCTCCTTGCCGCTGTCGGCCTTGTTGGCGACGAGCAGCACGTGTTTCTTGCTTTTACGCAGGAGCGCCGCGATGCGCTCGTCGAGCGCGGTCACGCCTTCGCGAGCATCAATCGTGAAGAGGATCACCGTAGCCGCCTCGATCGCGAAGACCACCTGCCCTTCCGAGGCCTTCGTGATGCGCGCCGGCGTATCGCTGCCGGTCAGGCCGAGGCCGCCGGTATCGAGCAACGTGAAGTCACCATCCTCCACTTCCGCCGTCACCACGTCGCGCGTGACCCCGGGCATGTCGTGAACAATGGATATGCGCTTGCGGGCCAGCCTGTTAAACAGGCGGCTCTTGCCCACATTAGGGCGGCCCACGATGGCGACGGTGCGCGGTGCGTTCTGCATCCCCCGAGCTATCCCGCCCTGCGGGATACTGGCAAGCGATGATTCGATGCGTCCTGACACTAGGACCTAAAGTCCCGACGGATTGGACCGATTAAACTCCGCAACGGGCAAAGCGTTATGAACATCCTCATTGCGGACGACGAGCCGCGCTATCGCGACTTGATGCGCCATTTGTTTGAAAAATGGCCCGAACACCAATTGACCCTCGCTGAAGACGGTCGCGAAGCCTGGGAGCTGCTCGATGATCCGAAGCGCTGGTTCGACGTCGCCATTCTCGACATGAACATGCCGAAATGGACCGGTCTCGATGTCCTGAAACGCCTGCGCGAGTCGCCTCTTCATTGCTCGGTCGAGCCGGTCATCTGCACCGCGCTTAACGACCGCGAAACGATCACCCAAGCCATCGCCCTTGGCGTGAAACACTACATCGTCAAACCCTGGACCGAGAGCCACATCACCGAAAAGCTCCGCCAGATCGCGGAAAAGCGCGCGGCCGCCAAAACGTAACCGTCTTGGCGCGTAGCCACAAGGTGGTCGCATGTGCAACCCGCCCGAAGGCTGGGTTCCGCCCTGCACCCCAAGTTTAGTGTTTATTCCCCGCCGGTAACGGTTTCAGTCCGGGATTCCGATGTTCGAATCCCTGACCGACAAACTCACCGGCGCGCTCCGCAACCTGCGGGGCGTGGGCAAACTCAGCGAAGCCAACATGGCCGACGCACTCAAGGAAGTGCGCGCCGCCCTGCTTTCCGCCGACGTCCATTTCAAGGTCGCGCGCGACTTCATTGACCGCGTCCAGACCGCCTGCGTCGGCCAGGAAGTCATCAAATCGGTCACGCCCGGCCAGCAGATCATCAAAATCATTCACGACGAGCTCGTGCAGCTCCTCGGCGAGGGCACGACCGAGCTCACCGCCAAGCGTCCGTTGCGCGTGCTCATGGTCGGTCTCCACGGCTCGGGCAAAACCACCTCCACCGCCAAGCTCGGCAAACTTCTCAAGAAGAAGGGCGCGCGGCCCTTCGTCGTGGCCTGCGACGTTTACCGCCCCGCCGCCATCGACCAACTCGAGATTCTCGCGAAGCAGGAGGAACTCGGATTCTATTGCGATCGTGCCTCCAAGGATGTGCCCGCCATCGGCACCCGCGCATTGGAAGCCGCGCAGGCGCAGAACGCCGATGTCGTCCTTTTCGACACCGCCGGCCGCCTGCAGATCGACACCGACCTCATCGAGGAAGTGAAGAAGCTCAAAGCCGCCGTGCAGCCCGACGAGGTGATCCTCGTGGCCGACGGCGCGCTCGGTCAGGAAGCCGTCAACGTCGCCAAGGCGTTCCACGACGCGCTCACTCTCACCGGACTCATTCTCACCAAACTCGATGGCGACACTCGCGGTGGCGCAGCCTTGTCCATCAAGGCGGTCACCGGCGTGCCCATCAAATTCATCGGCACCGGTGAAAAGACCGGCGACTTCGAACAGTTTCATCCCGACCGCCTCGCCTCCCGTATCCTCGGCATGGGCGACGTCGTGTCGCTGGTCGAAAAGGCTCAGGAAACCATCGACCAGAAGGAGGCCGAGCGCATGGCCGAAAAGATGCGCAAGGCGGACTTCAACCTGGAGGACTTCCTCGCGCAGATGCAGCAGGTGAAGAAAATGGGCTCGATGCAGTCGATCATGGGCATGATGCCCGGCATGAGCGGCGTGCAACTACCCGGCGACGCCGAGAAGCAGATGAGACGCACGGAAGCCATCATTCAGTCCATGACCATCCAGGAGCGCCGCAAGCCCGGCATCCTGAACGGCAACCGCCGCATCCGCATCGCCAAGGGCGCCGGCGTGCAAGTCGTCGAGGTCAACCAGCTCATCAAGCAGTTCGAGCAGATGCAAAAGTTCATGAAGATGATGAAGGGCGGCAACCAGAAGAAGCTCATGCGCCAAATGGAGCAGATGCGCGGCCGCGGCGGCATGCCGGGTTTTTAAGGACCGTATGTCATTCTGAACGAAGCGAAGGATTCAGTGCGGCGAGAACAGACGGAGCTAAACCAGCATGCCTCGTTTCGTGCAGCTTCTCCTCGCCCTCGCCGCCTTCCTCGCCGGTCTCTGGTGCCTCTATGCCGGCTACGGACGCGGCGTCTCGCTGGCCGGCAAGACCGAGACCGGTCTCACCTACTTGAAGACTGGCATTGATGGCAAAACCCGCGTGCTCACCCATCACACCTACTACGCAGTCGGGCTCGCCTTGCTCATCGGCAGCACTTGGTGGTTCGTGAAAGGCGGAGCCCCGACCAAGCGCCGGCGACACTGAGATATTCCACGCCTCCGCCGCCCTGAGGACGGTCACTCTACGATCTCGAAGCGGACGGTCAGCGTGATCCGCGCATCGGCCGGCAGGCGGGTGCTCACATCCACCCCTGGCTCAAAGCGCCAGCCCGCTGCCGCGTCCCGGATCACGGGTTCGAATTCGACGTGAGTTGCCGAAATCGTAAGGCCGGTCACCGTGCCATGTTTGGTCACCGTGAATTCCAGCTCGGCCATTCCCACAATACCCGCCCGAAGCATTTCCTGGGGATAGCTGGGCGGTTGCATGATCCGAGGCCAGGGCGTGGTGACTCGTTCCCGATCTAGGTTTTTGAAGTCCTTCCAGCGGATCACCGGCGTCTCGAACTGCGCGGCTTCGATCCGCGGCGGTTCGCGCAGGATTGCATGTTTGATATGGGGATGCGCCGTATCCTCGATCCTTCCGAGGAAATTCGGGAGTTTCATATCCTTGGCTGCCACCGGGTCAGGGGTGACGATCAACACCTGTCCAGTCATCGGGTGAGTGCGCAACATGAGCACCAAACCCTCGGGCAACGTTCCTGCGGTCGCCGCGAGGTTAAATTCCTTTAGCGCACTGTGGTCCAAAACGGCCCCGTGGGTTTGCTTGCGGGCTCTGATCCCAGCGACCTCGGTGCGTGCCAGCTCAACCAGCGCCTCCGCATTTTTGACCTCCGGCCAGAGGAGCTGTTTCAGATCGATATCCAAGGGTGGCGCCGGCGACAGGGGCGGTGGTGCAACCGATGTCGCATATCCTTGGGCGATCATTGCACCCAGGCAGATAATCACGAGCAGGCCGCGGTTCATGCCACCGACCATGCTCATCGCCCAAAGGCATTCAAGCTGACGCTGACTCATTAAATTGAGGGCTATCTGCGATTGCAGACTTGCGCGGTTTCGTCTCGCCGGGCGAAAGCTCCATGCACCGCCGCGCGCCTTGAGTTTTTCAGTGCTTGATCCGCTTCAGCTCCCCGAGCGCAAGCGTGTGTTCGACATATTCCGGCGCCCCGGCGCTCGTGCTCTCGCGAAAATGCTGCGCGGCTGAATCCGCCTTCCCCTCGATCAACCGGAGCAGGCCTAGGTAGAAATGCGCCTGACAACGCCGGCCCTCCAACTCGTCGAAGTCCTCGGTGTCCTCGGCCTGTTCCAGCAGCTTTTCTTCCTCCACCTTGCCTTCGATGAAGGCTGCGAGCGTGCGGGCCCATGAGTCTTCCGGCCAGTCCGCCGCCGCCCGCGCCAGCCGGACGTCAGCTTTCTCCGCACGCCGTAGCGCGAAGTGTCGGAGGAGCAGCGGGCTGACGCGCTTCTCCGGCTCCGGTCCCGCCAGCTCGGCGGCCTTCTCCAGAGCAACCACCGCTGCGGGTTCCCCGTGCGCGAAGGCCGCATAACCGACCAGACTGGCGGCGCTGGCGTGACGCGGCGCCAGTTCGAGCGCCGCCCGCGCATCCGACAGGGCTTCGTCCCATTGCAACAGGCGAAAACGGGCCCAGCCGCGCTTCGCGAGCGTGGCGTAATCCTTCGGTTCGACTGCGAGCAGGCCGTCGCAAGCGGTTACGATCTCCGGCCATTTCCCGAGTTCCTCAAACAGCAGGATGCGGTAACGCAGCGCCTCCGGGTAGTCGGGCTTCAGTTCGACCGCGCGCTCCACGGCCGGCAGCGCGAACTCCGCTCCGCCGCTGTTCCATAGAATTCGAGAGCGAATGTAGTGCGCGGTCGCGAAGTCCGGCTGCAGCTTGATCGCACGATCGATGTCCTGCTCCGCTTCGTAGAAATAGGCCTCCGCCAACCGGATCTCCGCGCGCAGGCGGTAGGCGTCCGCGTTGTTCTCATCGAGACGCAGAACCTCCTCGATGTCCGCCATCGCGCCGTCGATATCCTCCTGATTCCATTTGCCGATCGCGCGCAACAACCAAACCGTCGTCGCCCGCGGACTGACCGCGAGGATTTCATCGTAGAGGGCGATGGCCTCCTTCACCTGTCCGGTTTGGAGCCGCTCGTTGGCCGACTTCAGTTTCGCCTCCAACTCGGCGCGATCGGCGGCTATCGCAGTCGAGGCAAGCGCAAACAAGATAACAAACAGCAGGACCGTGGAGCGGGCAGCGAGGTGCATGGTGACGCGGCGCAGTGTCCCCACCCGCCCCGGCGCCGCAAGCCCGCAATGGAATTCAACACGGAGCGCTCGCTCCACCGCGTCGGTATTCGAACTGCCGCCTTACGCCTGATACGACGGATTATCCTGCTTCGTCGCATTGTGCAGCGCGAGCACGAGGGCCTTGAGCTTGGCCGGATCCTTCACGCCGGGCGACATCTCCACGCCGCTGTTTGCGTCGAGAAACTTCGCACCCGTGGCGGTGAGAGCCGCGGCCACATTGTCCGGTTTGAGACCGCCGGAAAGAATCCAGGTCTTGCCGGGATGCGCGTCGCGATGGCGTTTGAATTTCTCCCAATCGCCGGTTTTTCCCGTGCCGCCGAATTTGTCGACGTGAAAAGTATCGAGCAGAAAAGTGTCCGCCAGCGGCAGCCAGTCGGCATTTACATCCCGCCCCGGTGGCAGCTTGGGAGCGAGCCACAGCTGCGCCCGGCCGGTGCGCGCGGACCAATCGGCGATGGTGGCGAGCGGAGTCGCGGCATCGAAGTGGATCTGGAAGTTGTCGAATCCCGCCGCCACCTGCGCGGCCAGTTCGGCGGCCGTGGGCGCGACGCTTACCGCGACCTTTTTGCGCGGAGGCAAGCGGTCCTTCATCGCAGCGTATTGAGTCAGCGTGATACCGCGCGGAGATTTCGGATAAAAAATGAAGCCGAGATAATCCGCGCCCACGGCATCAGCGGCCTCGGCATCCACCAGCGAGGTGAGCCCGCAAACCTTGAGTCTGACGCCGTTGATCATCGGTCACCACGAAACACACTAATACACGAAAGGAAATCACTTTGGTGTGTTTCGTGTATTTCGTGGTTAAAACGCATTCACCATCTTGATCACGTAGTCCGCCTGCTCGTCCGTCAGCTCCGGGAAAATCGGCAGGCTGACGCACGTCGCGCTGGTCTTTTCCGCCACAGGCAGACTGCCCGCGGCATAGCCGAGCGAAGCGTAGCACTCCTGACGGTGCATCGGACCGGGGTAAATGATCTCGGTGCCAACGCCGTTTTTCTCCAGATGGGCGCGAAGCGCATCGCGTTGCGGATGCAGCAACGTGAACTGATGCCACACGCTCTCGCCGTAGGCGGGCACGACCGGCAGTTGCACGTCGGCGCGTTTGATTCCGGCCCGGTAACGCGCAGCGATGGCGCGGCGGCGCTCCGTCCAGCGTGCCAGATGCTTCAGCTTGATGTTGAGCACCGCGCCTTGGAATCCATCCATGCGAAAATTGAAACCCACCTCGCTGTGCGCGTAGCGCCGCGGCGAACCGTGCACGCGCAAGAGTTGCGCCTTGTCCATCACGGCGGCGTGCTTGGAGACGAACGCCCCGCCCTCGCCGCAGCCGCCGAGATTCTTGGTTGGGTAGAAGCTGAACGTGCCGCAATCGCCGATGATGCCCACCGGCGTGCCCTTGTAGCGCGCGCCAACCGCCTGCGCGCAGTCCTCGACCACAAACAGATTGTGTTGCTTCGCCACAGCCATGATTTCGTCCATCCGCGCGGGCTGGCCGAAAATGTGCACCACCACGATGCCCTTCGTCCTTGGCGTGATCGCCTTGGCAATGGCTTCTGGGCTGATGCACCAAGTGTCGGGATCGATATCCACAAAGACCGGCTTGGCGCCGACGTAGCTGATGCCCCAGCAACTGGACGCGAAGGTGAAAGGCGTGGTAATGACTTCGTCGCCGGGACCGAAACCGCCGCAAACTGATGCGACGTGCAGCGGCGATGTGCCGCTGTTCATGCCGAGGGTGCGCGGGTAACCGAGCGCGCCGCTGAAAGCCTTTTCGAAGTCATCCACGTCCTTGCCGAGGCAGAAGCGCGTATTGTCGTAGGTGTCGGCGAGCGCGGCGAGCACCTCGGCGCGCAACGGCGCGTGCTGGAGTTTCAGATCGAGAAAGGGAACTTTCATGGGATGAAAAGTAGAGGCACCTAAAGCTTCTTCAGCAGCGCGGCGACCAGTGCATCGAGACTGGCTTCGGCAGCTTCAAAATCCACCGGCAGGCCAAGCTGTTTCATCGTGGCGGTCGTTGTCGGCCCGATGCTGCCGGCCAGCGGTTTGCGGGCCTTCGCCGCCAGCTTGAGCGCACCGGCTTGGTCGAAGAACGACTGCACCGCCGACGGGCTGGCAAACAGAATGGCGTCGGCGCCCTTCGTCCGGAAATCCGCCGCCACCGGATCCGCGGCGAGGTCGGTCTCCTCGGTCCGATAGACCGGCAGTTGGTCCACGATGGCGCGAGCTTCGCTGAGCTTTTCGACGACGACCTCGCGATTGCGATTGCCGGTCACGACGAGAATTTTCGCGCTGTCCATCGCCTCGCGGGCGATGAGTTCCTTCACCAATTCCTCGCCGGTGGCCTTCTTGGGCTGCAGATCCACGCGCAGGTGCTGTTCGCGCACCGCCGCTGCGGTGGCTTCACCGACCGCCGCAATGCGCACGAGCCCGAGCGAGCGGATGTCGTCATAGACGCGGTGAAACTCTTCGAAGAAAAACCGCACGCCATTGACGCTCGTGAAGATCAGCCACTCGTAACCACCGAGTTCCTGAAACACCTCCGCGAGAGTGTTAAGGTTCACGTCCTTGCTGACCTTGATCATCGGCAGCTCCACCACCTCGGCACCGAGCGCTTCGAGGCGGGCGCGCCATTCGGCGGCGGAACCAGTAGGACGAGTGACGGCGATGCGCCGTCCGGAAAGTGCTTTTTTGTCAGCCATGAAAACCAAGCTCCTTGAGAATCCTGTCCGCCGTTTCGACCGGCGCCGCGTAATCGGCATCGGCCAACGGCAGTGTCCGAATACCGGTCTTTTCGTGGAAAAAGTGCAACGTGCCCGCCGCCGCATGCGCCGCGAAGGCGATCTGACAACCCGCGCCAAGTCGGGCTTGGAAGGCACGCTCCAAGTTGACGGCCCGGGCGGTGGGTGTATCCAGGACCGCAGCCAGCTTGGCCTCGTCACCGGCCCGGCATTGCAGCGCGATGGCACCCTGCCCCACGGCCGGCACGCTCTCGGCAAACGTCAGCGGACGCAGCACGATACCGGGCCAGCCCGTGATGCCAAGGCGCTTCATGCCGGCGGCCGCCAGGATGGTCGCGTCGGCGTTGCCAGCGGCGATCTTCTTCAGACGCGTGTCCACGTTGCCGCGAATCTCGGTGAAGGTTGCCTTGGGAAAAAGTTTCGCGATCTGCTGCTGGCGGCGCGGGCTGCTGGTGCCGATGGTGGCGGGAGTCGTCACGCCTTCGCGCAAAACCAGCACATCGTGAGTCACCTCGCGCGGCAGGAAGCCCGCAACGACGAGATCGGGCGGATTTTCCCCGGGCAGGTCCTTGCAGCTGTGCACGGCCACATCGGCCTCGCCTCGCAGGAGCGCCTGTTCCAGTTCGGCGGTAAAAAGCCCCTTGCCCCCTTGTTTCGCCAGCGACCATTCGAGCCGCTGATCGCCCGTGGTGACGACTTTCAACAATTCGCATTCCGCCCCGGGAATCGCCGCCTTGATGCGCGCGGCGACCATCTCGGTCTGCGTCAGGGCGAGCGGACTCTTGCGAGTGGCGAGAATGAATTTCATGCAGGTGGAGGCTGGTGGACGCTGAGGGACTCGAACCCCCGACACCCTCGGTGTAAGCGAGGTGCTCTAACCAACTGAGCTAAGCGTCCGGAAAGCCGAAAGGAACGAAAACGCCCCAACCGCAGCAAGGGTATTGTGAGGCTTGACGGGAGGGCGCGCGTCTCTGCGCGCCGCTCCTATCGGCCCGCAGGGACGCGGGCCCTCCATTTCACACGCCCGCCAGTTCGCGCGGCTTGAGCGAAATACCCTCGCGGATCATCGCCTCGGCAATCTGGATCGAGTTGAGCGCAGCACCCTTCCACAGGTTGTCGCCGGCCACCCAGAACGCCAGGCCGTTGTCCAACGCGGTGTCGAGGCGCAGGCGGCCCACGCCGCACTTCACCTGCCGGCTGAAATCGAGCGGCGTCGGGTAAACCTTGTTCGCCGGATCATCCACGAGCTGGGCACCGGGAAACGCCGCGAGCACGTCGCGCGCAGCCGCGAGATCCACCGGACGCTCGAACTCGGCGTTGACCGCCACGGAGTGCGCGCGCACGACCGGCACACGCACGCAGGTCGCGGAAACCTTGAGCGCGGGCAGGCCCATGATCTTGCGGCTCTCCTCGCGCATTTTGGTTTCCTCGCCGGTGTAGCCGTCGCCGCCGAAGGAATCCACCTGCGGGATGACGTTCTGGAAAATCTGATAGGGATAAACCTTCTTCGCGAGCGGTTCGCCCTTGGCGTAGGCCTGGGTCTGCGCCTCGAGTTCCTCGATGGCGTCGGCGCCCGTGCCCGACACGGACTGGTAGGTCGAGAAGAACACGCGCTTCACACCGAACTTCTGGTGCAGCGGATAAAGCCCCATAAGCGCGACCGCGGTCGAGCAGTTGGGGCTGGCGATGATGCCCGCGTGGTTGCGCGTCGCCGCGAGATTGATCTCCGGCACGACGAGCGGAACCTTCGCGTCCATGCGGAAGGCCGAGCTCTTGTCGAGCACGAGGCAACCGCGCTTCACGGCCTCGGGGGCCAGCGCCTTGGCGATCGCGCCCTCGGCGGCGAACAGCGCAATGTCGAGGCCCTCAAAAGCCTCGGGCTTCGCTTCCTGCACCGTGAGTTTTTTTCCGCCCACATCCAGTTGGCGGCCCGCGGAGCGCGCCGAGGCCAGCAGCCTCAGCTCCGCGAGCGGAAACGAGCGCGACAGCAGCAAACCGATCAGCTCTTGACCGACCGCGCCCGTCGCACCGACGATACCGACTCTGTAGGAGGATGAATTACTCACGTGAATGAAGTGTTGGAACGGGTTAAACAAAAGTGTGCCGCGCTCGGACTCAAGCCGACAACGCGACTTATCACCGTATCCATTGCACAACAGCTGCTTGGATTTTACCGGGACGACTGTCTGGTAAAGGCCCACATCGTATCCACGTCGCTCCGACCGCCCTCCAATGTGAAGGATTCCCTCGGCACGCCCCGCGGTCTGCACGAAATTGCCGAGAAAATCGGCGCCGGCCAGCCGCCCGGCATTGTATTCAAGGCGCGCGTTGCGACGGGAAAACATTTCTCGGAACTCAGTCCCGAAGACCAAGCCCGCAATCTCATCACCACCCGTATCCTGCGCCTGCGCGGGCTTGAGCCCGGATACAATGCCGGCACCGATGCGACCGGCCAGATCGTGGATTCCTTCGAACGCTACATATATATCCACGGCACCAACCACGAGGACCGCCTCGGCCAGCCCTTCAGTGCCGGCTGCATCGAGATGGCCAACTTGGGAGTTCTGGAGCTTTTCGAGGAAGTTCGCGCACGCGACCTCGTGTGGATCGAGGACTAACGTCCCGGCGCCTTAACCTCCGCATTGACACCCGGCGCGCGCCCGCGCCAACCTGCCCCTTCGGCCCTCCAATCGTAAGGAGGACCACAACCAACCTACGCCATGTCGATGACTCCGCTCGAAGAACTGCGCCACTCGTGCTCCCACGTGCTGGCCACCGCTGTCCTCCGTCTGTTCCCGGACGCCAAACTCGACATCGGCCCGCCGACCGACACCGGTTTTTATTATGATATCGATCTCGATCACAAGCTGACCGTCGACGACCTCGCCAAGCTCGAGGTCGAGATGAAGAAGATCGCGGACGAAAATCAGCCCTTCCTGCGCAAGGAAGTCCCGCGCGCCGAGGCCGAGGAGATCATCCGTTCGCGCGGCCAGGAACGCTACAAACTCGGCCGCCTCGCCGACATTCCCGAGGGCGAGGCCATCTCGTTCTACCAGAACGGCGAGTTCATGGACCTGTGCGCCGGCACGCACGTCCGCTACACCTCGAAGCTCAAAGCCTTCAAGCTGCTCTCCATTGCCGGCGCCTACCACCGCGGCGACGAAACCAACAAGCAGCTCCAGCGCATCTACGGCACCGCCTTCCCCACGAAGGAAGAACTCGCCGCCTATCTCACCCAGCTCGAACAGGCCAAGCTCCGCGACCACCGCAAGCTCGGCAAGGATCTCAAGCTGTTCCACATCGATGAGGACGTTGGCCAAGGCCTCATCCTCTGGACGCAGGCCGGCTCGATCATCCGCCAGGAGCTCCAGACCTTCATCGCCAACGAGCTCCGCAAGCAGGGTTACTCGCAGGTCTTCACGCCGCACATCGGCCGGCTTTCGCTCTACAAGACCTCCGGCCACTTCCCTTATTACAAGGAATCGCAGTTCCCGCCCATCGTGGAGCGCGACTTCCTCGACCAGCTCGTCGCTTCCGGCTGCTCCTGCGCCGAGATGGCCAATCGCATCGAAGCCGTCTCCCAGAAATTCGCCGACGACGTGAACGCCCGCACCGGCAAGGAGACGATCACCAAGGACCGCGTCCTCCCCGACGACCAGCTCATCGACGGCTTCCTCCTGAAGCCGATGAACTGCCCGCACCACATCAAGATCTTCGCCTCGCAGCCGCACAGCTACCGCGACCTGCCCGTGCGCCTCGCGGAGTTCGGCACCGTTTACCGCTGGGAACAGTCCGGCGAGCTTAACGGCATGACCCGCGTCCGCGGCTTCACCCAGGACGACGCCCACCTCTTCTGCACGCCCGAACAGGTGCAGACCGAAATCATGGGCTGCCTCTCGCTCGTGAAAACCGTGCTCACCACGCTCGGCATGCAGGACTACCGCGTGCGCGTCGGCCTGCGCGATCCCGACGGCAAGAAGTTCGCCGGCGACCCCGAGAAGTGGGACCTCGCCGAAGCCGCCTGCCGCGAAGCCGCCAAGACTCTCGGCGTGCCCTTCACCGAGGAGCCCGGCGAGGCCGCGTTCTACGGCCCGAAGATCGACTTCGTCATCAAGGACGTCATCGGTCGCGAGTGGCAGCTCGGCACCGTGCAGGTGGACTACGTGCTGCCCGTGCGCTTCGGCCTGAGCTACATCGGCGCCGACAACACCGCCCACACGCCCGTGATGATCCACCGCGCGCCCTTCGGTTCGATGGAGCGTTTTTGCGGCGTGCTCATCGAGCACTTCGCCGGCGACTTCCCGCTCTGGCTCGCGCCCGAGCAGGTGCGCCTCGTGCCCATTTCCGACAAGGTCATGGACTACGCGAAGGCCACGCTGAACGAGTTCCTCGCCGCCGACCTGCGCGTCACGCTCGACACCCACTCCGACAAGCTCGGCGCCAAGATCCGCCGCGCCGAAATCGACAAGGTGCCCTACACCCTCGTGCTCGGCCAGAAGGAAGCCGAAGCCCTCAGCGCCTCGGTCCGCTCCCGCGCCAAGGGCGACGAAGGCGTCCACAAAGTCGCCGACATTATCGCCCGCTTCAAAGCCGAGGTCGCCAGCCGCGCCCTGCCGGAGAAGAAAGTCGCAACCGCCGCTCCTGGAGCCAAGGCAAACTAAGATTCACCACAGAGGCACAGAGACACGAAGGCCCGGATGCCTCGTCTCTGTGCCTTCGTGCCTTGGTGGTTTCAATTGGCTGAACCCGACTCACGAACGCAAACATCCCTCGCGGCGGTCAATCTACCCCAGGTATCGCGCTCATGGCAAAACCGCCGGCGCGGGAACGGTTGCCGCCCACTTGCTGGAGGCCGCGATCTTCCGCTTCCCGGCAAGTGGCGTTGATCCACGCATCAAGGCGGGCGGCGAGTTGCGGACATTGCAGGTCGGTATCCTGCCCGGGTTCGAATTCGAAGGGTTCGCCGAAAATCACCACCACTCGCGTAAACGGCATCGGCAGGCGTGCGCGGTTCCATGATTTGCGAAACACGATCCGATCATAGCTGGCCACGCCCACCGGGATGATGGGCACGCGGGCCAGTTTGCTGAGCTGGAACACTCCCGGCTTGGCGCGATAAATCGGTCCCTTGGGTCCGTCCACGGCCATCGAGGCGCAGTGGCCGCTTCCCATCAAGCGAAGCAACCCGCGCAGCGCTCCCGAGCCGCCGCTCTGCGAGGAGCCTTTGACTGTGGTGCCCCCGAGGCCGCGGATGACAAAATCGATCAATTGTCCATCACCGCTGTGCGCCGTCATCGTCGCGACCCGCAACGCTCCCACATACTGCACCACCGCGAGTTCATCGCGATGCCAGTGCGCGAAGACGCAGGAGCGTCCTTCCGCCTGAATGGCTCGATGCGTTTGCGATTCGATCACTTGTATACGCCAAGTCGCGATCCACGCTCGATAGAAGCCGAGCGCCAGCCAAGGGAGGAGATAGCGGCGGACCATGGGGTCGGCGGTGTGCGGCGCCGGGGGTGCGCCAAGTTGCTAGGGGTGCGCTTCTTCCGCGTCAACTTGGGAAAATCCCGTTAAATCACGTAACCGAAACCTTCCGCAAAATCCGGCAACGCGCCTTTTACCGCGCAGTTACGGGATTCGGCGCTTCGGGCCTCGTGCTGATGCCATTGCCTGTCGATAAACAGCGCATCATGTCCGCGCCCTTGCGCCACCTCCTTGTCGGTTTGCTTCTGGTTACCTCGCTTTCCGCCGATCCCTTGCCGTGGACGCAGCTCAAAATCGGGATGTCGGCCGATGAACTCGTGAATGTTCTCGGTGATCCGATCTTCCGTCGTCAGGGACGCGGCTTCGAGACTTGGACCTATGATCACGGCGCAGAAGTGCTGGTTTACGGCATGGTGGTCGGTTGGACCGCTCCGACGACTCCCGGACTGAAAGTGCTCAGCCGGGACGTGTGGGCTGAACATCCCAACGGCGCCTTTTTGCCGACTTTGCAGACAGCTTTGCGCAAGGCCGTGCGCACACCCGCACCGCCGATCATGCCCGCCAAGCCCGCGCCCGTCATCCGTCCGGCCGGCGCCGGCATTGGCTACGAAGAATACCTGCGCATCATGCGCAAGACCAAGGACTGAAACACCGCGCGGCTCGGATGACGCGTTCCGTTTCAGTCCGCAGTGGCGTTGTCGGTCGAAATGCACAATGTGGCGGCACTTCCCCGCCCCATGAACCGCCGCTCCTTTGTCTCCTCCCTCGCCGTGGCCGGCGCTGCCGTTGCCACGAACCGCCGTCTCCTCGCCGCCACTGATGCCCCCAAACCCCGCGTTGGCCTCATCGGCTGCGGCTGGTATGGCGGCGTGAACCTCGGCGTCTTCGCCCGCTGCACCGCCATGGACGTCGTCTCGCTTTGCGACGTCAATCGACGCTCCTTGGAAAAAACCCTCAAGCAGGTCGCCGGTCATCAAACTTCCGTGCCGCGCACATTCAGCGACTATCGTGAGATGCTCGCCAGCGGCGCGCACGACATCGTGCTCGTCGCCACGCCCGATCACTGGCACGCCCTGCCCGCCATTGCCGCCATTCAGGCCGGCGCAGATGTCTATGTGGAAAAGCCCATCGGGGTGGACGTGATCGAAGGCGAAGCTTTGGTCGCGGCGGCGCGAAAATATAATCGCGTCGTCCAGGTGAACACGCAGCGCCGCAGCAACCCGCTCTACGCCGAGGCGCGCGAGAAATACATCGCCAGCGGCCGTCTCGGCAAAATCGGCCTCGTGGAGACCTACAGCTACCTGCATGCCCGCCCGCGCGGCGTCATTCCCGATGCGCCCGTCCCCGCGCATCTCGATTTCGAAGCTTGGGCCGGTCCGGCTCCGAAGCTGCCGTTCAAGGCCATGCTGGAAGACCGCGGCTGGCGGAATTTCCAGGAATACGGCAACGGCCAGATCGGCGATCTCGGCGTGCACATGCTCGACAAGGTTCGCTGGCTGCTCGGTCTCGGCTGGCCGCAATCCGTCGTCTCCACCGGCGGCATCCTAGCCGATCAGCAGCCCTACACTTCCAACATCACCGACACCCAGCGCAGCGTCTTCCGTTATCCCGGGCTCGAGGTGGGTTGGGAACACCGCACTTGGGGCACCCCGCCCATCCCGCAACGCCACTGGACCGACCAATGGGGCGCGCGCCTCATCGGCGACCAAGGCACGCTCAACCTGACCATGTTCGAATGTGTGTTCACGCCCGCTGACGGCGGCCCTCGCGAAGGCCGTCACCTGCTCTCAAAGAGCGGCGATCTCGCCAACATTGACTTCAATCAAGAGGGCAATGCCTACGAGGAAACCGAGAACCGCCATGTGCTGGATTTCCTTCAAGCCCGCCAGAATCGTTCACGACCCATCGCCGACATCGAGGAAGGCCACATTTCCAGCGCCATGTGCGAACTCGCCAATATCTCGCTGCAGATCGGCCGGCCGGTCGCCTACGATCCGAAAACCCGCAGTGTGCCCGGCGACGCCGAGGCCACGCGCTTGCTGGCCCGTCCCTATCGCGGCCCGTGGACGCATCCTGATCCAGCCAAGGTCTAGAGCCGGCACCCGCGCCCGCGCTCCATGGCCTCGACAATCAAGGGTTGCGCGGCACACGGGGGCATCTAGCAAAATTGAGCATGCCAGTGCAGTCCAACCAGACCTTCGAAGCCGAAGCGCCTTCGATTCCGGCTGAAACCGATTACGACCGTCTCTTCCAACTGTCGTTGGACTTGATCTGCGTTGCCGGGTTCGATGGTCACTTCAAGCGCGTCAATGCCTCATGGACGCGCGTGCTCGGGTGGTCGGAGGCTGAATTGCTGTCGCGTCCGGTGCACGAGTTCATTCACCCCGACGATCGCGAGCGCACTCTTCAGGCGCGCGCCGCCTTGGTGGCCGGCGAGCCTTTGCGCGACTTCGAAAATCGTTACCTGTGCAAGGACCGCTCCTACCGCTGGCTTTCCTGGCAGTCGGTCACCGTGCCCGGTGCGCCGCTCGTGTTCGCCATCGCCCGGGATGTCACCGAGCGCCGCGAGATGGATCACGAACGGCTGATCGTAAGCAAACTGGAGTCCACCGGCTTGCTCGCCGGCGGCATCGCCCACGATTTCAACAACCTTCTCGCCAGCCTGCTGCTCAACGTGGAAATGGTCGGACTGTGCGGGCCGCTCTCCACGAAACAAGCGCAGTTCCTGGAGCAGGCCCGCCAAACGGTGCTCTCCGCCAAAACCCTCACCCAACAGTTGCTCACGGTGGCCGGACCAGATGCCTCGGCCCGACGCAACCAACCGATCGACGACTTGGTGCGGCGCGCAACGGAACTCGTGCTGCGCGACGCCAACGTCGTGAGCGAGTGTCGCATCGCCCCCGGGTTGGCCCAGGTGCGCGTCAGCGAAACCCAGCTCACGCAGGTATTGCGCGGCCTCATCTTGAACGCCGTCGAAGCCACGCCACCGGGCGGTCGCGTGGTGATCAGCGCGGACAACACTGGTCCCGAAAAACCGGTGCCCGCGGAATTGCCGCCGGGCGACTACGTGTGCGTCACCATCGCCGACACGGGTTCCGGCATCCCACCGGACGTTCAGCCCAAGATTTTTGATCCGTATTTCTCCACCAAGCATCGCGGCAACCAAAAGGGCATGGGCTTGGGACTGACCATTTGCCGCTCCCTCATCAAGCGCCACGGAGGCATCATCACGGTCGATTCCCAACCCGGCCAAGGCACCACCGTGTCGTTCTATCTGCCAGCCGTGGTGCGCGACTGGGTCTCGTGATTTGATCGCTATTCACCCCATGAAGCTTCCGTTCCGCTCCCTCGCCCTGCTTGCAACCATTCTTCTGAGTCTCTCGCCGCTCCGCGCGACCGAAGAAGGCTGGATTTCTCTCTTCAATGGCCGCGATCTGGAAGGCTGGACGGTCAAAGTTGCGAAGCATCCGCTCGGCGTGAACTTTGCCGACACGTTTCGCGTCGAGGACGGTGTCATCAAGGTTTCCTACGATCGCTACGAGAAATTCAACCAGCAGTTCGCCCATCTCTACACCAACCTGCCCTACTCGCGCTACATCCTGCAGCTCGAATACCGCTTCACCGGCACACCGATGGCCGATGCGCCGTCTTGGGCGGGCCGCAACAGCGGTGTAATGGTCCATGCAGCATCGCCGCTTTCCATGACCGTCGAACAATTGTGGCCCGTGAGCATGGAGATGCAGTTCCTCTGCACCGACACCAAGGCCGGCCGTCAGACCGGCAACGTCTGCACTCCCGGCACCAATCTGGTATTCAACGGTAAGCTGACGACCGCCCACATCATCGAAGCGAAGGACAGCACGCTCTCGCCCATGGACGTATGGGTTTCGGCCGAGATCGAAGTGCACGGCTACGACGAAGTCATCCACCGCATCAACGGCGTCGAGGTGCTCCGCTACCAGCATCCGCAACTTGATCCCAACGATCCCGACGCCAAGCGCCTGCTCGCCGCGGGCGCGCCTTTGCAACTTTCGTCCGGTCATATCGCCCTGCAGGCCGAATCGCAACCGGTGTGGTTCCGCAACATCCGGCTGAAAGTGCTGCCCTGACCCCGCGTCACTCCTTCGCGCCGCGCGCAGCGATTCGTTCGAGCAATGCCACCCGCTCCGCGACCGTGGTTGGGTTCAGGCAAGGTCGGAGCACCGGTTCCAATTCCTCGCCGCGCCGCACCAGCAGGCCCCAGCCATCTGGCACCTCATGCGCCCGCAAGATGCCTTCCTCCGCCACCACATAGAGCAAACTCGCGGCGCGCCACCGGGCCAGTTTCGCAAACTTCGTTCCTTCGTGCAGTTTCGCCTGCGCAATCCGCAACTCGGCTTCCAAACGATCGTGCGTGTCGTGTTTCAGGCCCCGCAAATCGTAGGCATCGAATTCGGCAAACAATTCCTCCCCACGCCGCAAATCCGGCCGATGTGCCGCAATGAGCGCGCGCAGCTCCATCAGGCGCGCGGACAAGGCGGCGATTCGCTCCGCCGCACCGGTCTCCACGGCGCTGTCGCGCAGAAAGTCAGATCGCGAGGCCTTGCACTCAAACACGGCCGTGAAGGCGCCGTCCGAAAGTGCGCGCGGCGTGGCGGCGGCCACATCGGCGCGATAGCCGGAGCGCGGAAGCCTCACTTCGGGCGCCGCCAGCTTCAAACGCCGGGCACGAGCCCAAGCAAGTGCGAGACGCTTCAGGTTTCGGTGCGCTTCGCTTTCCGAGCCGACGGATGCCACGCTCACACGAGGAAACGCTCGGACACAATCTTCCCGTCCTTGACCTCGTAAACGCACAGCTCGGTCATCAGCATGCGCCCGCCTTCCTTCATGGTCACATCCATGCTCATGGTGCAGGCGAAGGAGTTGTTCGCCACGATCGGATCCGAAACCGTGAGTGCGTGCATCGCCTCGACGAGGGAATCGAATTTTCTCCCTTTCGCGATGATCGCGTCGAGACCCTTGGTCTCCTTGGCGAAATGAGGTGATTCGAAAGGCTCGATGCTGACGGCATCCTGCGCGTAGAGTTCGCGCTGGGCGGTTTCCCAAGCGGCTTTGCGGCAGTGGGCGATGAGTTTCTCGGCGATTTCCTTGGTAGTCATGGTGGGATGGATTGGGGATTGAATCGTCCGGATGATAACATGCCTTCCTGTCAGCCCTATGTCAGGAATCTACCGTGCGAGGCTGCCACGCACCTCCGACAATATGGGACTCTGGCCAATCACCTGTCGCACTTCGACCGTCATGCCCAACGGCAGACCGGGGCATTGCCGGGCGATGGCCGTGGCTTCGTCGAGATCCGCAACCGTCAGATAAAAATAACCACCCACGACCTCCTTGCCCTCGGCATAGGGTCCGTCGGTCACGCGTTCCCCGCGAGGACCTGAGACCACCCGGCCGTTCGTGGCGAGCGGGTTGGCGTGCGCGACCTTGCCTTGGGCCGCCAGGCTTTCGAACCAGTCATTCCATTGCTTGGCGAGCGCGGTGCGCTGCTCCGGCGTGAGATGGGCGTGCACATCGGCCCCGGAGTTGCGAATGAGAAGGAGGAAGGATGCGGAGGACATGGTGTGTGGAGGTATTGCGATTTATGTGAAACGACGCACGAAACCAGCCCCAGCGGACAGATTCCACGATAATTCCACCTCGGATTGATTGTCGCCGCGGGCACTACTCCCGGTCCGGGCATTCCATGGAAGAACTCAGCGAACAGTCCGACCCCCGCGCGCTCTTGCCGCGCCCGGTCGTTCCAGCAGACTGCGTTCCTCCATGCCCCGCCCAAGCCCCGTCCGCGTTCGCCGCACATCCGTCACCCTGCCGACCTGGCTTCCCGCCGCGCCGGATCGCAATCCGATGTTTCTGGAAAAACGCGTTTACCAAGGCTCCAGCGGGCGCGTCTATCCGCTCCCTTTCACCGATCGCATTGCGGAAAAACCCGTGCCACACGCGTGGGAGGCCGTTTATCTGGAAAACGAATTCCTGCTGGTGATGATACTGCCCGCGCTCGGCGGACGCATCCACCGTCTCGTCGACAAGACCAACGGCTACGACGTCATCTATCACCAAACGGTCATCAAGCCCGCACTCGTGGCCCTCGCTGGTCCGTGGGCGAGCGGTGGCATCGAGTTCAACTGGCCGCAACATCACCGCCCTTCGACGTTCATGCCGGCCGACGTGGCGATTGAAAATCACCCCAACGGCGCCGTAACCGTCTGGTTTGGTGAACACGACCCGATGGCGCGCCTGAAAGGCATGCACGGCGTGCGCCTGCGCCCGGGTTGCTCGCGACTCGAGGTCGTTGCCCGCCTCAGTAACCGCACGGCCGACGTGCAGACTTTTCTCTGGTGGGCCAATGTCGCCACGCGCGTCCACGAGCATTACCAATCGTTCTTCCCACCGGACGTCACCCACATCGCCGACCACGCCAAGCGCGCGACCGACACCTTCCCGTTTTCGTCCGGACGTTACTACGGCGTGGATTACGCCGCCCGCGCCCGCGACGGCGTGCCTGCCGCCGAACAACCGCGCCAGTTCCACCCGCCGGCCGGGGCCTACGCCGCGAATGATCTTTCCTGGTATGCCAACATCCCCGTGCCCACGTCCTACATGGTCATGGGTTCGCAGGAGGATTTCTTCGGTGGCTACGATCACCGCGCCGCCGCGGGCATCGTTCACCTCGCCGATCACCACATCGCGCCCGGCAAAAAACAGTGGACCTGGGGTAATCATGAATTCGGCTACGCTTGGGACCGCCAGCTTACCGAACCCGACGCCCAAGGCGAATACGCGCCCTACATCGAACTCATGGCCGGCGTCTTCACGGACAACCAGCCCGACTTCTCCTTTCTCCAACCCGGCGAAACGCGCACCTGGAGCCAGCACTGGTATCCGATCCGCGCAATCGGTCCGGCCCATCAAGCCAATGCCGAGGCCGCGATCAGCTTGAACGTGCACCAAGGCCAGGCTCGCCTCGGTGTCGCCGTCACCGCCGTCTATCCCGGCGCCGTGATCACCCTCACGCTCGCCGGGAAAAAAATCCGTTCATTCACCCGCGACCTTTCGCCCGCCACGCCCTTCGTCGCCAGCGTGCCTGTTGCCGGTCGCAAGGGTCTCACGCTATCGGTCCATACTCGCGACGGCCGGGAACTCATTCGTTACACGCCGAAATCCCCGCGCGTGCAGGCGCCGCCTCCACCTGCCACCGAGCCGCCCGCGCCAGCCGACGTCGTCAGCAACGACGAACTTTATTTCACCGGGCTTCATCTCGAACAATACCGCCACGCCACACGTCATCCGGAGCCCTATTGGCGCGAGGCGCTGCGCCGCGATGCCGGCGACGCCCGCTGCCATCTCGCGCTCGGCCGCTGGCATTTGCGTCGCGGCGAGTTCGCCGACTCAGAAAAACATCTCCGCGCCAGCATCGCCCGCGCCACCGCACGCAATCCCAACCCCGCCGACGGCGAAGCCCACTACCAGCTCGGTCGTTGTCTGCGCGCCCAAGCGAACACTTCGGAAAGCGAACTCACTCGCCACGCACTGCTCACCGAGGCTTATGCCGCCTTTGCCAAGGCGGCTTGGAACCACGCCTGGCAGGCCGCCAGTTGGC
>JBIQJF010000045.1:25485-33072 GCA_044507675.1 Opitutales bacterium
TATGCCGCCTTTGCCAAGGCGGCTTGGAACCACGCCTGGCAGGCCGCCAGTTGGCACGCCTTGGCGGAAATCGATTGCACGCGCGGCGACTGGACCACGGCGCTCGCAAACCTCGATCGTTGCCTTCGCGTCAATGCGGAGCACTCCCTCGCCCGCAATCTCAAGGCGCTCGTGCTGCTGCGTCCGTTGGGACGCGCCACCGAAGCCCGGCTGCTCCTCCGCGAAAACCTCGCGCGCGATCCGCTCGACTGGTGCGCGCGCCATCTTCTCGGGCAAAAACTGACCTGTGACAATCAGGTGCGTCTCGATCTGGCGCTCGATTACGCGCGCGCGGGTTTCCGTGAGGTGGCGCTCGAGATGCTCGACGACGCTCGTCCGGATGCCTGCGACGGCACCGCTCCGTTGATCGGTTATTACCGGGCCTGGCTGCTGCATCAGATCGGGCGCACCACCAAAGCCGAACACGCCCGACGCACCGCGGCCAAAGCCTCTCCCGACTATTGCTTTCCCGCGCGCCTCGAGGAAATCGCCATCCTCCAACACGCCATCGCGGCCAATCCTCGCGATGCCCGCGCTCCGTTCTATCTCGGCAACCTGTTCTATGATCGCCGGCGTCACCGCGAGGCCATCGCCCTCTGGCGCCGCGCCGTGCGGCTGGAGCCGGACAACGCCATCGCCTGGCGAAATCTGGGCATCGGCTGCTTCAACATTCTTAAGCAACCCGCGGCCGCCCGCGTCGCTTATGATCGCGCTTTCCGAGCGGAGCCCAACGACGCACGCCTGCTCTACGAGCGCGATCAACTTTGGAAACGACTCAACGTTGCCCCGGCGCGGCGTCTGCGCGAATTGCGGCGTCATGCCCGGCTTGTTGCGCGTCGCGACGATCTCACGGTCGAGTTGTGCGCGCTCCTCAACCAGAGCGGTCGGCCCGCTGACGCGCTGGCCACGCTCAAGCAACGACACTTTCAGCCTTGGGAAGGCGGCGAAGGCCAGGCACTCGGCCAGTTTGTGCGCGCCCTGCTCGGTTTGGGTCGCGCGGCGCTGGCCAAGGGCGACGCTTCCGCTGCAGCGCAACATTTCCGTCAGGCGCTTCAACCGCCGGACACGCTCGGCGAAACCTGGCACCTGCTCGCCAACCGCAGCCATGTTCATTTCTGGCTCGGCGAAGCCCTCGCTGCCGCCGGTGACGAACACGCCGCGCGCGACGAGTGGACCAAAGCGGCAACTTTCAAAGGCGACTTTCAGGAAATGAGCGTGCGCGCCTATTCTGAGATGACGTATTACTCCGCTCTCTCACTCGAGCGCTTGGGACGCCGGGCCGAAGCGCACAAACTCCTCCGCGGACTGCTCACCTACGCGCGCAACCTCGCCCGTCAACCGGCCAAAATTGATTACTTTGCCACTTCTTTGCCGACGATGCTGTTGTTCGACGACGATCTCACCGCGCGACAGCTCACCACGGCGATGTTCCTCGAAGCGCAGGCCCGGCTCGGGCTCGGAGAAACGACTGCGGCGCGGCGCCTGCTGCGCACCGTGCTGAAGCGTGACCCGAATCACGCCATGGCGGCAGATCTGCTCGGCAGGTAGCTTTCGTCAACGCTTTCGCTGCGCTCAAGCGCGGCTACAAAGCGCGGCTCACTTCGGCAGCCACTTCTCCCAGTTCTTCGCGAAGGCATCCACGTTGTCCGTCGTGATGGCGGTCAGCTCGGTGTCTTCGATGACCTTCGCCGGATTCTTTTTGAAATGGAGCTTCTCGATAAGTCGCTCCACCGCGCGCCAGCCATAGCCATACACATCCTGCGAGAGCAGCATCTGCACATGGCCGCTGCGCACGTAGGGCAGCTGCGGCGGCAGCGCGTCCACCGACACGCACTTGATCGTGCCCGGCGGCCACTTCAGCGCGCGATCCGTAAACAAGGGCCAGCCGCCGAGGAAACCCCAACCCGTGATGTCCGGATTCGCCTGCATCACCTGCTCGATCTTCGCGACTGCATCCAAGGGCGTTTCCTTGTGATAATAAATATCGAGCAGCTTGATGCCCGGGTGACGCTTCGCGGCGGCCCGGAACCCCGCGGCGCGCTGCTGGAGGTTCACGGCGTTCGGATTGCCGTCGATCGCCGCAACCACGCCGTGGCCATCGAGTAATTTCGCCAGTTCCTCGAATGTGCGCTCGCCGCACGCAAAATCATCAATCCCGATCGAAACCATCCGCTTGCTCGCCGGCGCGTCGCCGGAAAACGTCACCACAGGGAGGCCGCTGTCCACGGCGCGGTTGATCGCGTCGGTCAGTTTGTTCGCGTCGGAGCAGCTCACGATGATGCCGTCCGCACCGGCCAGCACGAGCTGTTCGATGAAGTCGGCCTGCTTTTGCGCGTCCTCCTCGTTGGGCGTCCGCCAGTCGATCTTGATCGTGATTCCGTGCTTCTCACCGAGTTCCCGCGCGGCGTCGTTGGCACCGGCCCGCGCGGCTTCGAAGAACTGATTGCCCTGCGATTTGGCGATCATGCCGAGCGTGTAGCTCTCGGCGGCGCGAGCCGTCACGGTGAACAGACACAAAATAAGGGTAAGCAAGCGTGGGGTCATGGCCGCACAGTAGGCATCCGCGTGGAAAATGAAACCGCAGAAAAGCCCGCTCACGCGCCGGCAAATTTAGTTCCGGTTACTCTTGCCGCACCCGATTTCGTTCCCAATCGTGCGCTGACGTCCGGATTCAACCCCTCGGAGAAACCCACCCTATGAACCCTAAAAGCATTGTCGGCCTGATTGTCGGTGCCTTGGTGATCTTCGTCGTGATTATCGCCGGATCCTCCGCCACCTACGTGGTCGAGCCCGGTCATCGCGGCGTCGAGGTCACACTCGGCCGCGTCTCGCCTGCCTTCAAACCGGAGGGCTTTGGCCTCAAATTGCCCTTCGTCACACACATCTACCCGCAGCTCATTCGCCAGCAAACCTCCACGATGGTGGCGGATTGTTATTCTTCCGACCTGCAGCAGGTGAAGATGAACGTGCGCGTGCTCTACCGCGTGCCCGAAAGCTCCGTGGTGAGCATTTTTCGCGATTACTGGGGCCAGCCCTTCGATTCGCTCGTGAAACCGCGCGTGGCCGAGGCGCTCAATGAAGTCACGGCCACCCGCTCGGCCGAACTTATCGTGCAAAAACGCGAAGACGTCAAAAGCCAGGGTCTCGACAGCGCCCGCCGAAAAATCGGCGACGTGCTCGTGATCGAGGACATCGTGCTCGAAGACATCAGCCTCACCCGCGCCCTCGAAAACGCCATCGAAGCCAAGATGGTGCAGGAGCAGGAGGCCGCCCGCGCCCGCTTCGCCCAGCAACAGGCACAGACCGAAGCCAACACCGCAGTCATCCGCGCCACCGGCGAGGCCGAGTCCATTATCCTGCGCGGCAAGGCGCTTCGCGAGAACCCCAGCGTGCTCGAATTGCAGATCATCGAGCGTTGGGACGGAATCACGCCGCTCGTCGTCGGCCCCGGCGCGACCGGTGCCAACATGATGCTGCCCCTCGGCGATTTCACCACCGGCACCAGCCCGGCCGGCAACCAGGAGGACAAACAATGAGCCAGCAACACTACGGCGGTTCCCGCGACGGCGAGGCCGATGCCCGCGCTCTCAAGCGCCTGATCGGCATTCTCATCCTGATTTTCGCAATAGTCATCCTCGGCTTCTCCGCCACCTATGTGGTGCAGCCCGGCACCCGCGGCGTCGCGGTCACGCTCGGCACGGTCGATCCCGTGTTCAAGCCCGAGGGCTTCGGTTTCAAGAAACCCTTCCTCACCCACATCCTGCCCATCTCCGTCCGGCAGCAGACCCGCCCCATGCCCGCGGAATGCTACTCCTCGGATTTGCAGCAGGTGAAGATGGAAGTCCATGTCCTCTACCGCGTGCCGGAGCGCTCGGTCGTGAAGATCTTCCAGGAATACGCCGGCGCGCCATTCGACAATCTCATCGCTCCGCGCGTGCAGGAGGCGCTCAAGGAAGTCGCCGCCACCCGCAGCGCCGAGCAGATCGTGAAACAGCGCGAGGACATCAAGAACCGCGCCCTCGAACTCGCCCGCCGCAAGATCGGCAACGATTTCCTCGATGTCGCCGACCTTGTCATCTTCAATCTCGCCCTCTCGCCCGAACTCGAATCGGCCATCGAGATGAAGATGGTGCAGGAGCAGGAAGCGGAGAAAGCCAAGTTCACCCAGCTCAAGGCCAAGATCGAAGCCGACACTGCCATCATCCGCGCCAAGGGCGAGGCCGAGGCCATCTCGGTCCGCGGCACCGCTCTTCGCGCAAATCCCGATTTCATCAAACTACAGATCCTGCAGAACTGGAACGGGCGCTCTCCCCTCGTGGTCGGCGGCAGCTCCGGCAACATCCTGATGTCGCTCGAGGATCTCGCCCGACGCGCGAATGCCCCGCGTCCCGCCGCCCCGCGCGCCCCATGAAACCCCGCACCCGCGCAGGCCTCCAGCTGCTCGTGCTGCTGATCGTCGGCGCGGGACTCATGTTCATTTTCCCGTCCGCCCTCCGCTTCGTGGAGGGCGCAGCGCGGGAGATTCGTTACCTCTGGTGGCTCATCCTGATGGTCGCGCTCGCCGTCTGGCTCATCTGGGGCGCGAATCGCCGCCCAAAAGAGTAACGCACGCAGATTCCCGGCCACACCGCGCCACCGCACCGCCGCACCGCCCGGTCGAAACACCATGGGCTGCCCGGACCGCGCCAGAACCACAAAGTTCGTATTACGAACTTTGGCAGCGAACCTCCCTCGCAACCGGCAGCGTGAAAGTTCGTAATACGAACTTTCGCCGGCAATGAACGGCCGCTTGAACCGTGCACCTTCGTGAGTAGGGTCCCGGCCACCCCTGATAACCCCATGCCTTCCTTTATCCGCGCGTTCATTCCCGCCCTCATTGCATCTGCCCTCGCGACGGTCCCGGCGTTTGCCGCCGAGCCCTCCCTGCCGCCGCTGCCCGCACCGCAAAACGTGCCGGCGCCCGGCCCCAAGACCGACGCGCCCTACGCGCCCAAAGCCATCCTGCCCGGTGGCGTCGTGATTCCGCTTTATCCCGCCGGCTCACCCTATCTCCGCGCCGACAAAGTCAACGAAGCTGAAGTTTATCAAAACTGGGGACCGGGACTGGTCGGCGCCGTCACCAGCATCCACAATCCCTCGATCGAATTCCACGCGGGCAATGGCCAGCTCAATACCGGCGCGGTCGTCATCCTCGCGGGCGGCGGCGGCCACCGCTCGCTCAACGTCGGCGAAGCCTCGCCACTCGTCCAATTTCTCGCGCACCAAGGCGTGAGTTCCGTCATCATCCGCAATCGCCTGCGCAGCGACGGCTACGAGCCGAAGACCGATGGTGTGAACGACGCACTCCAAGCCATCAAACTCGTGCGCGCCTACGCCAAGCAGTGGAAACTGGATCCAGCCAAGGTCGGCATCATGGGCTTCTCCGCCGGCGCGGAGCTGGCAATGAACGCCGCGTTGCTCTGGGAGGAATTCGATCGCGTCAACGACACCGCTGACAACCCGCTCGCGAAAGTATCCTCGCGCCCCGATTTCATCGGCAGCATCTACCCGGGCCCGTCGCTGTTCTTCCGGGCCGAGCAAAAGCCTGCGATTCCGCGCGCCATGCCGCCGGTTTTCATCGCCTGCGCCGGACAAGGCGACTGGATTCACGCCTACTGGGCGCTCGAATTCTACCAAGCGCTGCTGATGGACGGCGTGCCCAACATCGAGATGATGCTCTACGCCCGCGGTCGTCATCCCGGCGACAAAACCCAACCCGGCGAGCCACCCGCCACCGGCAGCATCAGCAACATGGGTGGAATTCCTTTCGGCACTTGGTCGGCCCGCTTTCTCGACTGGTTCCGCGATCTCGGTTTTCTCGGCCAGCCCGGCGTCGTCACGCAGGCCGCCAAGGATGTCGCCGCCTCGCTGGATCGCCAGCCGCGCAGTTTGCGTCCGCCCGGCCCGCCGCCCGCTCCAGCTCCGGCCAAAGCGCCGTGAGGCGCTTCGAAAAAGCTCCTGATTTGCTACACACCCGCCCTGACGGGCACTCCTCTTGATCGAAGGGAAGTTAGTTAACGTGGGTTCGAATCCCCTCTATGAAGAGGGGTGGCGCGCAGCGCCGGGGTGTGTAGAACCACACCGCCTCCCTCAATCCAACCGGTGAAATAGAAACGTGCCCATCGGTTGGAAAACAGGACCGAAGAACGTCGGTTTCATTCGCTGCAGGTGGACCTGCAGCAGCCGGTGCGCGGTGATGTTTTCGAACACCAGCACGTATTCATCGTTGCCGAACTTGCCGGGCTTGAGCCGCAGTTGCAGCCGACGATCGCGCAGCGTGACGCCACTCTCGCGCGTCCAGACCGGCGCCCAGATTTTTTCGCCGTCCGCATCCACGAATTCGACGGAGAGCGTCTCGCCCTCGTGCTGCACGCGCACCTCTCGGGTCCGTTCCTGCAGCAACCGAGCGAGTCCGGGATTGAATTCCAAACTCAGCAACGCGTGCAGAGAAATCACCGCCAGCGGTTCCTGCCCCTCCGGGATCGACACGATGGTGCCGGCATCCTCGTAAATGCCCGATAGGTTGGGGGGGTCCGGCGGCAAGGCGACCACCGAGGCCGTCAAATGCGCCGCACCGACAGCCATGACCGCCAACAAACGGAAGATGAGCCTAAGGGATGCCCTCATGATGTTTCGTCTCCTTGGACGCCCATTATCGCCGAAAGCCGCACCGATGCCACTCCTTTTCCAGCCAAGGCCATTGTTTGACCTGTTCTGCATTTGCGCGAGAAGGCATGTTGGGCACGTTCCCGCGCCAAACCCCATGAAACACCGCTTCCTGTCCGGCCTCATTCTCGCCCTTCTCGCCACGGTTGTCCCGTCCTCGGCGCAAAGCACCGCCCAGGAGGTCATCTCGGCCTCGACGATGATTGCCTTTGGCCGCCCGGCCCTGGCCGGGGAGTTGGCGGATCCGCTCTACGCCAACAAGACCTTGGCCGAATTGCTGAAAGCCCACCGGGAAGATTTGAAGAACGATCCTGAATTACAGCGCTTGGTGGACAACCAGGCCGAAGTGGATGCCAAAGGCTGGCGGGTGGAGATGAAAGGCGGCGATATGCGTGATAGGGGTGTTCTGTATGTGGAGCGTCTGAAGCAAAATCTGGAAACGCTCGCCAAACAGCCCGACTCCTATCGCGAAGTCATCAACCGCGCCTACCAACTCGTGATCCGGCGCGATGCCTACGAGGAGGAATTCGCCTACTGGAAAAATTACGGCACCCTGCCCTACGTCGTCCTCGTGGGTGCCATCGAGAATTGGGCCTTCCGTAACCAACCCGGCTTGATGGTCACGACCGGCACACCTTCCATCGCCATCAACAGTCGTTTCTTACAGACCCAGCGCATGCCGCTCGGCCTCGCCAACGAAGCCCGCGAAGTCCTCGGCCTGCCCGTCTGGACCGACGTCGCCCGCCAGCATAACCCCGGCCGCAACATCGTCGCCGTGGGCGCCAAGGACATCGAAAGCGTCGGCGGCGTGCACTTCCTCCTCGCCGGCGGCGGCCCGCTCGC
>JBIQJF010000046.1:0-8033 GCA_044507675.1 Opitutales bacterium
ATTTCCAGGGCGCGCGCAAGCGCGCTGACCCACATCCCACTGCATAGTTCGGGCTCAAGAGGGGATTTCGATCCGCGTCGGAAGAATTCCCCTCCATCAAGAGGGGTGCCCATAGGGCGGGGTGTGTGCTTGGTATGCGTTGATCTACGCAGTGTTCATTTCGGTTTTGATTCATGGCCAGCTTGCCAGCGGTGGCACGACCGTGTTCCGTGGTTTCATCATGGAAGTCATCTTTCTCGGCACGGGCACGTCGCAGGGCGTGCCGATGATCGCTTGCGATTGCGCGGTCTGCACTTCGTCCGACACGCGCAACCGCCGCAGCCGCGCCTGCATCCATGTGGTAATGGATGGCCTGCACGTGCAGGTGGATGCCGCGCCGGAGTTCCGGCTGCAGTGTTTGCGGGAAAACGTGCGACAACTCGACTTTTTCATCCTCACGCACGGGCACGCCGACCATGTCGTCGGCATGGATGATCTGCGTCGGTTTTGCGATCTCATTGGCGGCAACGCGCTCACGGTTTATTCGACCGAGGAGGGCATGGCGCGCGTGCTGGCGATTTTTCCTTACACGATTGCCGAGCGTCCCGTGACCCGGGGCTACGCGGCCTTCAAGCTCACGCCAATGCCCGAAGCGTTGGAGCTGCCGCAGGGAACGATTCGATCCACGTTGCTGCCGCATGGCGGCATCAACACGCTCGGTTTGGTTTTTGAAGAGAAGTCTTCGGGTAAGAAGTTTGCCTATTACAACGACTGCAAACGCATCCCTCGCGAGGCCGTGGCACTGGCCAAAGGCGCTGATGCCGTCGTGCTCGATGGCCTGCGCGTTGAGCCGCATCCGTCGCACATGAATATCGAGGAAGCCTGTGCCGCCGCGGCCGAGATCCAGGGCAAGGCAACTTGGTTGACGCACCTGACCCACGGTATTGATCACGCGACGTGGAGCGAGAGGCTCGCTCCGCAGGGCGTCCAACTCGCCTACGACGGATTGCGGATCAAGCTGTAGAGGCGACGGGATCGTTGAATGCTTTTGGTCTGGTGGAGGGCTCAACTCCGGCTGAGCCGCGGCCCAGCGGGAGCTGGACCCTCCAAGCCAAACCATGAACCGGTCACCTCAAAACGGCCACACGGCCGGAATGACATAGAGCGCGATAACGAAGCACAGCGCATTGAGCGGGAGACCGAACTTGAGGAAATCGCCGAACCGGTAGCCGCCCACGCCATAAACATAGGTGTTGGTCTGGTAACCGATGGGCGTAGCGAAGGCCGCTGAAGCGGCGATGCAGACGGCGATGACGAAGGGCCGCGGATCCACGCCGAGCTGCACTGCAAGGCTGAGTGCGAGCGGCGTCATGAGGGCGGCCACGGCATTGTTGGAGAGGATTTCCGTGAGAACGGACGCCAGCAGGTAGAAAGCGGCGAGCAACACGATGGCCTTGTGCTCCGGAGGCACGAAGTGGTTCACGAGCCAGAGCAAGCGGTCCACGACAAAGGCCGAGGTGCCGGTGTCCTCCATCGCCACGCCGACGGCCAGCATGCCATAGATGAGAAAGAGGAGATTCCACTCGATGGCCTCATAGCCTTCGCGAGGTTTGAGGCACCCGGTCAGGAAAAGGATCACGCAAGCCAACAGGGCGGCGACCTCAATGGCCATCCAACCGAAGGACGAGCTGACGATCACGCCGACAATGCTCGCGAGCACGATGCGCAGGTGATGCGACGGCCGGCCGGCGGGCAACGGCGGCCGGTCGACCAACAAAAGGTCTTCACTGGCGCGCAAGGTTTCGACGGCTTGCTCGGTGCCCATCAGGAGGAGGATGTCGCCATTTCTTAGGCGGAAATCCTGCGAACCGCTGCGGACTTCGCGGCCGTGTCGATGGATGGCAAGCACCACGAAGTGAAACCGGCGCCAGAAGCCCGCCTCCTTGAGCGTGCGGCCGATGAGATTGGAATTGGGGGCGACGATGGCTTCGACGAGCATGCCCTCGTGGGCGGAGATCTGTCCGAGCCCGAGCTTGAGTTCGGCGGCGAGGTCGAGACCGACGATGGAACGGGCGTGGGTTACGCCTTGCGGACGGCAGGCAAGCACCAGGCGATCGCCGGCCGCGAGCGCGGGAGCCGGGTTTTCCAGGGAAAGCGAGGCTTCGTCGCGCACGATTTCCAGCACGCGGATGCCGCGGGCGAGGGTGAGGCCGGCCTCCGCGGTTGTCCGGCCGATGATTGCGCCGCCTGGTTGGACGAAGACCTCGGTGATGTATTCGCGGCGATCTTCTTCGGCCAGGGTGATTTTGCCGGGTTGTCGCGTGGGGAGGAGGTGGCGGCCAAAGACGGCGATGTAAACAGCGCCCACTGCGAGCATGGGCAGGCCGATCCAGGAGAGTTCGAACATGCGCAGTGGCGGCAGGCCGCGCGATTGGAGGATGCCGGCCACGACGAGGTTGGTGCTCGTGCCGATGAGCGTGCAGCAACCGCCGAGCACAGCGGCGTAGGAAAGGGGGATGAGGAACTTCGACGCCGGCAGGTTCATCTTCTTGGCGAGGCTGATCAGCACCGGCACGAGCACGACGACGACGGGCGTGTTGTTGATGAAGGCCGACAAGCCGCCGACCCCGAGCACGATCAACGTGATGACGGTATAGTAGTGAAACCCCGCCATGCCTTTCAGGAGGACGGCGAGCCGGTCCACGGCACCGCATTTGACCAACGCCGCGCTGAGGATGAACATCGCACCCACGGTCAACGGAGCGGGATTGGCCAGCACGCCGAAGACCCGGTCCTGCGGCACCACGCCGCTTACCAGGAGGATGACGAAGAGGACCAGCGCAGTGACATCGGGCGAAATTTTCTCATGCAGAAACGCCAGCAGTGCGCCGAGGATAAGCAGCAGCACGAAGGCGATATCCCAAGTCATGTGCGCAAACTAGGTGCAGGTGCCGGCTTGCCGAGTCAAAACCCCCATGCGGCGGGAGATTTGCCCGGCAATTTTTTTCGCAATGAAAGCACAACGCGTTGGACAACGGCGTTTCGGTTCGTATCACCGCCGGAGCTTCGCCCGGGCGTTGCACCCATCATGAACGCCATCGAAATCATCATCCTGCTCATCCTGCTCTTCATGGGCGTGCCGGATTTGTGCCAGTGGTTGAAACGGCCGGCGCTGGCCTATCCGGTTTTCGTCATGTTCGGGTTGGCGGTGGCGCCGGTGGCCAACGACGAAGTGCGGGACATGCTCGTGCAAGCAGGGCAGGTGGGATTTCTCCTGCTGCTGTTCGAAGTGGGACTGGAAATCGACCTGCCCCGGTTTCGTGATTTTCTGCCCACGTTGCGGCGCGCCGGACTTTGGATCGGCTTGCAGTATCCGGTCATCCTGGCGCTGGGCCGGCTGGCGGGATTGCCATGGTTGGGCTGCTTCATCGCTTGCGCCGCCTTCACCGGCTGCTCCGTCGGCATGGGTTATCCAGGTTGGAAACATTACCCCGGTATTACCGAGGAACCCCGCCGCCGAATCCTGCTGATGATGCTCGCGCTGGAAATCATCGCGATCGTGCTGCTCTCCGTGGAAACCGCGCTCTATGAAAAGGGGCTCGGCTGGACGGTGCTGTTGAAGCTGGCGGGTATCGCCACGGTGATTTACCTGATCAGCCGTTTCGCCAAACGATTGGAGAAAGCCTTCGAGCTCATCGTGCAACACACCACGCACTGGCGGATGCACTTGCTCGTCCTGTTGGTGCTGGTGATCTGCGCTCTGGGTGAGCGCTTGGGATTGTCGGGCACGAAGACCGCTTTTTTCCTCGGTCTCTTCATGAGCCGCATTCGTCACGACGATCAAGAACTCGAGGAATACATCGCGCCGATCAGCCGGCGCTTCCTGATCCCGGTGTTTTTCTTTTCCCTCGGTTTGCAGATCGAGTGGAGCTACCTGTTTTCAATCACAGCTTGGGTGGCCATGGGCGCGGCGGTCCTGATTTTGGGCTGGCGGCTGGTGATTCACCGGCGGTTGCTGGCGACCGGAGGTGATGACCGGGCGTTTCTATTGCTGTGCCCGAACCTCACGATTGTGGCGTTGGCGGCGGGCACACTCCTGCAAGACGGCAATGCCCCCCACGCGGCCGCTTGGATGCTGTTGGTCGGGCTGTTCATGACCGTCCCGGCCATCCTGCTTTTACCGCGACCGGCCGAGATGGAAAATGGCTCGGCGCATTAAAAACGGGACCATCTCCGTCTCCAGCGGTCTGTAGGCGTCATTTCGAAAAAAATATGACAAATGCCTCAAATCGAGCTTGCTATAATTCATACTAAACTAATGTAGATTGAAATACTGGCCTATGAAACTCTCCAAACGCGGCGAATACGCCCTACGCTCCCTGATCAACCTCGGCATCGCTGCCAAGGTGGGGCGCCGGCTCGTGCGCGTGACTGAGTTGGCCAAGGCCGAAGACCTGCCGATTAAGTTTCTGGAGCAGGTCATGCAGCAGTTGCGGGAGGCCGGCATCGTGGAAAGCGAGCGGGGCAAGCATGGCGGTTACCGCCTCGCGAAGCCCGGCGAGTCCATCCACATCGGCGAGATCGTCCGCCTGATCGACGGCCCGCTCGCCCCGATCGGTTGCGTGAGCCAGACGGCTTACGAACCCTGCAATTGCCCCGACGAGGCCCACTGCGGCCTGCGGATGCTCATGCTCGACGTGCGCAACGCCATCGCCGCAATCCTCGATCGTTACACACTCGCCGACGTCGTCGAAGTCACCACTCGCAAGATGGTGCGCGACGGCATTCCGCTGCCATTCAGTGCGGCGGGTGAGGGGAGTGCCACCGCCACCAAGGCTCGCGCCACCAAAGTGCGCGCCACCGCCAGCAGCCCCGCCGAAGGAGTCATCCACCAGATTTTGGGAGATTACGCGATATGAGCCAGACCATCCAACCCGCCTCGTCCGCCCCGTCGCCTGAATGGCTGCGGGTCGTGCAGCAGAAAGTCGAGACGCTCCGTTACGGCGTCGTCCAGCTCGTCGTTCACGACGGCCGGGTGACCCAGATCGAGCGCACCGAAAAGACCCGCATCTACGCGTCGCACGCGAACAGTCAGGACAGTGCTGCGCTTTGATATTTCCGCCGACCGCTTTCCGGCGGAGGCGTTTCACCAAGCTAACACAATACCCAGACAAACCGACCCGACCACGGGAAGTTTCCTCCAGGCATCCAAAGTATCATTCCCATGAGGAACTCCATCCTTCGTCAAACCGCGCCCGCGCTCCTTGCGCTGCTGGCGCTCCCTGTCGCCCTGCCGGGCGATGAAATCTCCGAGTTGCGCGAACAAATCCGACTGCTCGAGCAGAAGCTGCTCGTCATCGAGCGCAAGCAGGAGCTCAAGGACGAGGCCACCGCCGCCGACGCTAAGAAGCAGCCCCAGACCGCCATCGGTGATCGCGGGTTCTCCGTCACCTCCGGCGACAAGGCCTTCACCGCCAGGATCGGCCTGCTCGTCCAGGCCGACTTCCGTTACTTCGCCAACGACGACGCCGATACCGGCAAGGATGGCTTCCTCTTCCGTCGCGTGCGTCCCACTATCCAGGGCACTTGGAACGAGAAATTCGGCTACCGCGTGACGCCTGATTTCGCCGGCAGCACCTTCTCGCTGCTCGACGCCACGATCAGCTACACCCACAGCCCCGCCGCCGTCCTCACCGTTGGTAAGTTCAAGGCTCCCTTCGACCTCGAGCGCCTCCAAGGCGGTTCCAACCTCCGCTTCATCGAGCGTGCCTATCCCACCGTCCTCGGCCCGAATCGCGAAATCGGTGTCCAGCTCAGTGGCGCACTCTCCGACGCCCGTGTGAACTACGCCGTCTCCATCGGCAACGGCACCAACGACGCCGGCAGCAGCGTCACCAATCTCGATGACGCCCTTGAGGGTTCCGCCCGCTTGATTTTATCGCCCTTCGTCACCGACAAGGATTCCGCCCTCGCCGGCCTCAGCTTCGGCGTCGCCGCGACCTACGGTGAAAAGACCACCGGCGCTCCCGCCGGCTACGTCAGCAACGGCCAGCAGTCCATCTTCAGCTGGGCCGGTGGCCCCGCCAACACGGGCAAGCATGTCCGCGTCTCGCCCCAGGCGACCTACTACCTCGGCTCCTTCGGTCTCCTTGCCTCCTACGTCACCTCCCGTCAGGAACTCGTTCGCGCCGGCACCGTCGACACCTTCACCAATGAAGGCTGGCAGGTGCAGGCCGCCTATCTCCTCACCGGCGAGAAGGCTTCCTTCGGTGGCGTCACGCCCACCAATCCCTTCAAGGCCGGCGGCGGTGGCTGGGGTGCCTTCGAGGTCGCGGCTCGCGCCAGCAGCCTCGATATCGACGACGACATCTTCACGGCCGGCTTCGCCAACGCGAGCGCTTCCGTCACCGAGGCGACCAGTTACGGCCTCAGCCTGAATTGGTATCTCACCCGCGCCGTCAAGGCGTCCTTCAACTACGAACTCACGAAGTTCGACGGTGGCGCCGCCGCCGGCGGCGATCGCCAGAACGAGCACGCCGTCTTCTCCCGCCTCCAGTTCAACTTCTAACCCGAGTCACGCGATATCCCGCGGGGATCTTCAGCCGATCCTCGCGGGCTCCTAAAACCCGACAACCCGATCATAGCCATGAATCTCAAAACTCTCCTCCTCACGCTTGTCTCCAGTCTCGCCCTCACCGGCGCCGCCACCGCCAAGAACATCGAACTGCTCAACGTTTCCTACGACCCGACGCGCGAGCTCTACGTCGATTTCAACAAGGCCTTCACTGCCCACTGGAAGGCGAAGACCGGTGACGATGTGACCGTTAAACAATCGCACGGCGGCTCCGGCAAGCAGGCGCGCGCTGTCATCGACGGCCTCGCCGCCGATGTCGTCACGCTGGCCCTCGCCGGCGACGTGGACGCGCTTGTCACCAATGGCCGCTACATTCCCGCCGACTGGCAGAAGCGACTTCCGCACAACTCCGCGCCCTACACCAGCACCATCGTGTTTTTGGTGCGCGGCGGCAACCCGAAGGGCATCAAGGACTGGGATGATCTCGCCAAGCCGGGTGTCTCCGTCATCACGCCCAACCCGAAGACCTCCGGCGGCGCGCAGTGGAACTACCTCGCCGCTTGGGAATTCGCCCGCCGGAAGTTCGGCGGCGACGACAAGGCCAAGGACTTCGTTCGCTCGATCTACAAGAACGTGCCCGTGCTCGACTCCGGCGCCCGTGGCTCCACCACGACGTTCGTGCAGCGCGGCATCGGCGATGTGTTCATTTCCTGGGAAAACGAGGCCTTCCTCGCCCTGAAGGAATTCGGCGCCGACAAGTTCGAGATCGTCGTGCCGTCGCTCAGCATCCTGGCCGAGCCGACCGTCACGGTCGTGGACAAGGTCGTGAAAAAGAAGGGCACCGAAGCCGTCGCCAAGGCCTACCTCGAGTATCTCTACTCCGAGGAAGGTCAGGACATCGCGGGCCGGAACTTCTACCGTCCCGCTGTGAGCGAGACCGCCAAGGCCAAATACGAATCCCAGTTCGCCAAGGTCGAGCTGTTCACCATCGACGCCGCCTTCGGCGGCTGGACGAAAGCCAAGAAGGATCACTTCTCCGACGGCGGCACCTTCGACCAGATCTACGCGCGCTAAGTCACTTTAACGACAACCGCCGCGTCGCGTCCGCTACCGGGCGACGGCGCAGCCGCACGCGGCGGTTTTATCCAACCATGACCCAAATCATGAGCACTTCCTCCCGTCCTGCGACGGTCGCCCGCTCCCGGACCACGTCGCTTTCGTTGGTCGCCGCCATCGGCGACCAGCTTGCCCGCCTCTACGGACTCGCCGAGCAGTCGAAGTATGTCTTCGGCACACCGCTCGGGCCTTTCTCCGGTGCCGGCCGGCAGCACTATCTGCCGCGCTTTGTCTATTTCGGACCGCAAACGTTCGAAGAATCACCGCGCCTGGCCTTTCTGGCCGGGCTCGATGGCCGCGATCTGCGTCCGACCCTGGCATTGTTGCACCTGATCGAGGAACTGGCGGTTCGCCCGGATCTCGG
>JBIQJF010000046.1:8133-32960 GCA_044507675.1 Opitutales bacterium
GCCGGCCTCCGGCCCGCTCTCGATCGGCGACGACCTGCCGTTCCGTCCTCTCGAACTGACCGTGCGCGTGCCGGCCGACTGGTCGCCTGCGTATTACCGCGAGGCCGTGGCTTCGATCCTCAAACGTTTCATCGTCCGTTACCGCGGTTTTCTCGCCTACGGACAACATCTCTAAACCTCTTCCGTCATGTCTCTCTTCCGCAAAATCGCACTCGTGTTGGCCCTGGCCGGCGTCGGGCAGCTCGGCGTCGCTGAGCAAACTCTCCTCAACGTTTCCTACGACGTCACCCGCGAATTCTACAAGGAGTTCAACCCGCTCTTCGCCGCCCATTGGGAGAAGACCACGGGCGAAAAACTCAAACTCAACCAGTCGCACGGCGGCTCCTCCAAGCAGGTGCGCTCCGTGATCGACGGTCTGCAGGCCGACGTCGTCACCATGAACGGCGTGCCCGATGTGGATCAGCTGGCGAAAAACAATTTGATCCCCGCCGATTGGGCGACCCGCCTGCCCAACGAAAGCGTGCCCTACACGTCCACGATTCTCTTCATCGTCCGCAAGGGCAACCGTAAGGGTATCAAAGACTGGTCCGATCTCGTGCGGGACGGAGTGTCCGTGATCATTCCGAATCCCAAGACCTCGGGCAACGGCCGTTACAGCTACCTCGGCGGCTGGATCTACGCGTTGCGCCAGTCCGGCGGCAACGAGGCGGCGGCCCGCGAGTTTGTGAAGAAGCTCTTCGGCAACGTGCCCGTGCTCGACACCGGCGGCCGCGGCGCCACCGCAACCTTCGCGCAACGCAGCATCGGCGACGTGTTGCTGACCTTCGAGAACGAGGTCGCGCTCATCGTGAAGGAACTCGGTCCGGAAGCGGTCGAGGCGGTCGTGCCGCCCACCAGCATCCTGGCCGAAAATCCCATCGTGTGGGTGGACAAGGTCGTGAAGAAGCGCGGCACCGAGAAGCAGGCGAAAGCCTACCTCGAATTCCTCTACAGCCCCGAGGCCCAGGAACTGGCCGCGAAGTATTACTTCCGCCCGCTCGACGAAAAACACGCCGCCAAGTATCCCGGCCGGTTCCCGGCGATCACCCTGTTCTCCGTGCCGGAGACCTTCGGCTCGTGGGAGGTGGCGCAGCGCACTCACTTCGGCGAAGGCGGCGTCTTCGATCAAATTTATCAGAAGCAGTAAGCTTCCTCGTTCATGGTCATGCTCGCGCATTCGCAACCCGAATCCACGCCCGTTTACCCGCACAAACTGCGGCGACTCTACTGGCCGTTCCTCGCCTTGGCTGAGGTCTGCCGGGAAGTGGTCGGCACGGTGGCCGGCTCGTTCGAATCGTCCGGCAATCGCTACACGATTCCGCGCTTTGCCTTTCACGGCCCGGTCGCGAACGTGCCGCCGATCCGCCTCGGGCTCTTCGGGCTCATCCGCGGCGATGAGCTCGCAGGTGCGCTCGGCCTGCAGCATTTCCTCAACGCCTTGGTGGACAATCCGACGTTCGCTGCGGGTTACGAACTCGTGATCTACCCGCTCTGCAATCCCACCGGCTACGAGGACGACACACCGCACAACCGCACCGGGCTGGACCTCAATCGCGAGTTCTGGCGTGGTTCCACGCAGCCGGAGGTGCAGATCCTGCAGGATGAACTTCGTCGCGAACGTTTCGATGGCGTCATTGCACTGCATGCCGACGGCAGCAGCGAAGGATTCCGTGGTTACACGCAGGACCAGGCGCTCAATGAGCATCTGGTGGCGCCGGCCCTGCAGGCGTCTTCGCATATCCTGCCTGCGAACCAAGTTAGCCCGAGCGGTGGACTCCCGGCTGGAAACGAACGAATCGAAGATGATCGTTCGGGCGTGCTCGCCGCGCCGCCCGAGCAAAATCCTCGTCCCTTTGAGATGGTTTTCGCAACCCCGGCCGGTGCGCCGATGACACAACAAATCGAAGCAATCAGTTGCGCCCTGCGCTCGATTTTGAAAGAATACCGATCCTTTATCGCCCAACGAGCCAATCCGTGAGCAGCACCACCATCAAAGTTCCCGTTTTCCGCCGCCGTATCCTGCCGGGCTTCGGTTTGTCGCTGGGCTTCACGCTGGCCTATCTCGGCTTGATCGTGCTGATTCCGCTGTCGGCGGCGTTCATCCGCTCTTCGGGGATGACGTGGGAGGAATTCTGGGCGGCGGTGGCTTCGCCACGCGTGGTCGCGTCCTATAAGTTGAGTTTTGGCGTTTCCCTGCTGGCTGCTTCGGTGAACGCGTTTTTCGGATTGATTCTCGCCTGGGTGCTCGTGCGCTACTCCTTTCCCGGCCGCGGCATCATTGACGCGCTGGTTGACCTGCCGTTTGCGTTGCCCACGGCTGTCGCCGGCATCGCACTCACGGCCATCTATGCCCGCAACGGCTGGGTGGGGTCGTGGCTCGATCCGATGTGGGCTTCGGGCGTGCAGAAGCTCAGTGATCTCCTTCCGTGGATCGACTGGCCGTCCTGGCTCGGCACCAAGCTGGCTTTTGACCGACCCGGTGTGTTCCTCGCGCTGACGTTCATCGGCCTGCCTTTCGTGGTGCGCACCGTGCAACCCGTGCTGGCCGAACTCTCGCCTGAACTGGAGGAGGCCGCTGCCACGCTCGGCGCCAATCGCTGGCAGACGATGACGCGCATCATCCTGCCGGAGCTGATGCCCGCGATCATCACCGGCTTCGCCATGGCTTTTGCGCGAGCGCTGGGCGAATACGGCTCCGTCGTCTTCATTGCCGGCAACATGCCGCTGCACAGCGAGATCACCCCACTGCTCATTATCACCAAACTCGAGCAATACGACTACCGTGGTGCCACGGCCATCGCCTGCGTCATGCTGGTCGCGTCCTTCCTGCTCCTGCTCTGCATCAACCTGCTCCAGAAGTGGAGCCGCCGTTACCACGCGATCTGACCATGGCCGGAGCCGCCACATCCCTTCGTGACAAATCTTCGCAGGCCGCCGGCCCGCGGACCATCCGCAACCCGTGGTGGGTGAAAGTGGTGTTCATGAGCATCGCCTTCGCTTTCGTCGGCTGCTTTCTCGTGCTACCGCTGGCCGCGGTGTTCGGTGAGGCGCTGCGCAAAGGGGTGGGGGCCTTCTTCGAGGCGTTCCGCGATCCCGACGCGCTCAGCGCCGTCAAGCTCACGCTCACCACGGCGGTCATCGCCGTGCCGGCCAACCTCGTGTTTGGCATCGCCGCCTCCTGGTGCATTGCGAAGTTCGATTTCAAGGGGAAGAGCGTGCTCATCACGCTCATTGACCTGCCGTTCGCCGTGTCGCCCGTCATTTCCGGCCTGATCTACGTTTTGGTTTTCGGCGCGCAGGGTTGGTATGGACAATATCTCAACGCCGAGAATCCGGCGCTGCCGGCGCTCCAAGCCTGGTTGATCGAGCAGGATTTCAAAATCATCTTCGCCGTGCCGGGCATCGTGCTGGCGACCATTTTCGTGACCTTCCCCTTCGTGGCGCGTGAACTCATTCCCCTGATGCAGGCACAGGGCAGCGACGAGGAGTATGCCGCGCTCACGCTTGGCGCCAGCGGCTGGCAGACTTTCTGGTATGTCACGTTGCCCAACATCAAGTGGGGCCTGTTCTACGGCGTGATCCTCTGCAATGCCCGCGCGATGGGCGAATTCGGCGCCGTGTCGGTCGTGAGCGGCCACATTCGCGGCGAGACCAACACGATGCCCCTGCACGTCGAAATTCTCTACAACGAATACAATTTTGTCGCGGCGTTCGCCGTGTCCTCGCTGCTGGCCCTCCTGGCCTTGGTGACGCTCGTTCTCAAGAGCTTCATCGAATGGCAGCACTCCCGCAACCGCACCCTGAAAGCCTCTGAATAATGAGCATCACGGCATCCAACATCCGCAAGACCTTCGGGACGTTCACGGCTCTCGACAACGTCAGTCTCAACGTCGGCCCCGGCAAGCTCGTCGCGCTGCTCGGCCCGTCCGGCTCGGGCAAGACCACGCTGCTGCGCATCATTGCGGGCCTCGAATACGCCGACCCAGGCAGCGGTCGCATTCTTTTCCACAATGAGGACGTCACCGACGTGACGGCCGGCAAGCGCAAGGTCGGCTTCGTCTTCCAGCATTACGCCCTCTTCCGCCACATGACGGTGGAGGAGAACATCGCCTTCGGACTCAAAGTTCGCCGTCGCAAGGAGCGTCCGTCCTCCGCCGAAATCGGCGAACGCGTTCGCAAGCTGCTCAAGTTGGTGCAACTGGCCGAACTCGCGAACCGCTATCCCCATCAACTGTCCGGCGGCCAGCGGCAGCGCATCGCACTGGCGCGCGCCCTTGCGGTCGAGCCCAAGGTGCTGCTGCTCGACGAACCGTTCGGTGCCCTTGACGCCAAGGTTCGCAAGGAACTCCGGCGCTGGCTGCGCCAGTTTCACGATGAGATCGGCCTGACCACGGTTTTCGTGACTCACGACCAGGAGGAGGCGTTGGAGATTGCCGATCAGGTTGTCATCATGAACCAGGCGAAGATCGAACAGGTCGGCACGCCGCAGGAAGTTTACGACCGGCCGGCCACACCTTTTGTCTATCAGTTTCTCGGCAACGTGAACGTGCTGAAGGCGCAGGACCTGGCTGCGAGCGCCGCTCCTTTCCCCAGCGGCGCCGGTCTGCACGCGGATGGTCGTGTTTATGTGCGTCCGCACGACATCGAAGTGTTGCCCTACGCGCCCGATCAACCGGGTTTGACCGCCGTAGTGCGATACATCCATGCAGCCGGCCCGGCGGCGCGCCTCACCTTGGAGCAGGTCCAGAATCGCGAAACCGTCGAAGCCGAGACCTCGCGCGTGACGCTCGCCAGCCTTGACCTCAAGCCCGGGGACTTGGTCAACTTGCGGCTTCGTCAGGTGCACTCTTTCGAGGCTGATTACGCGATTTAATCCCCCACCAAACCCACGCTGAATTATGGCCAAGATATACAACGACATCACCGAAACCATCGGCAACACGCCGCTCGTGCGCCTCAACCGCACCGCTGCCGCCCACGGGGCGCAGGCAGAAGTCCTCCTCAAGCTCGAGTTCTTCAACCCACTGTCCAGTGTTAAGGACCGCATCGGATTCTCGATGATCGATGACGCCCTCAAATCGGGCAAGATCACCAAGGACACCGTGCTCATCGAGCCGACTTCCGGGAACACTGGCATCGCGCTGGCCTTCGTCGCCGCCGCCAAGGGCCTGAAACTCATCCTCACCATGCCCGAGACCATGAGCACCGAGCGCCGCAAGCTCCTCAAGGTTCTCGGCGCGCGTCTTGTGCTCACCGAAGGTCCGAAGGGCATGAAGGGCGCGATTGCCAAGGCCGAGGAACTGCAGGCCAAGATCAAGGGTTCTGTCATCCTCCAGCAGTTCGCCAATCCCGCCAATCCCGCCATCCACCGCAAGACCACCGCCGAGGAAATTTGGAACGACACCGACGGCAAGGTGGACATCGTGGTTTCGGGTATCGGCACCGGCGGCACCATCACGGGCGTCGGCGAAGTGCTCAAGCAGCGCAAACCCGACGTGAAGATTGTCGCCGTCGAGCCCGATGCCTCGCCGATTCTCTCCGGCGGCACGCCGGGTCCGCACAAGCTCCAGGGTCTCGGCGCCGGATTCGTGCCCGCCGTGCTCAACACCAAGATCTACGACGAGGTCATTCGCGTGAAGGAAGCCGATTCCGGTCCGGTCTCGAAGCAGGTCAACCAGCTCGACGGTATTCCGGTCGGTATTTCCTCCGGTGCCGCAGTCTGGGCTGCGCTTCAGCTGGCCAAGCGTCCGGAAAACAAGGGCAAGCAAATCGTGGCCGTCATTCCTTCGGGCAGCGAGCGCTACCTCTCCACGTGGCTCTTCGCTGATGTGAATGTCGAGAGCGATCCGATTGAGGATCTGCTCGGGGCTGGCGCCTGAGTTCTCTTCCGCGCCTCGCGCGCGTTTTGTTCTTTCCGCCGACTCTCGCACGGGAGCGGCGTCCAATTCCTCCGGCCGGTGCGCCTTTCACGCACCGGCCCGCTTACGCGATGTTGACCAGACGACTGGAATCGATCGCGGCCCTCACCGGCCCACCTCTCGATTTCCGTCCATGTCACCATCGCGTTTTTATTTTCCCACCGTCCTGAAGAGGGCGGGGAACTTTGCCCCGGTCGCTGTGCGGCGGGCTTTCGCGTCTACTGATAGCCTCAATTTTGGCCGCCCGCGCGGCCCGGCGTTTCTGCTGGCACGCTTCGGTGTGCGAGGGATTTGGTCGGGCGCGCGGGCGCGCCGATCCCTTTCTGCGTCCGTTCCGGTTAATCCCGCGGGGAACAGCGATCATGGGGCTGCGGGTTTGGTGTCGGGGCGGACGCAGAAATAATTTTCCCGACAGTGTCGGGAAACACCTACCGCACGTGCGGAGGCCTTCATTCCATCCAACCACCCACCTTGTCCGAGGAGGTCTTCAACCAGCAAACATATCCTTATCCATCATGTTTAGTCATCGTTTCGTTTCGGGCGGCGCGCTTCTTGCCGCGCTCGCTCTGGCGGGCTCCGCCACTGCCCAAACCAATCCCACCCCCGATCAGCAGGTGCTTGAACTCGACCCGCTCGTGGTCACTGATGCCAAGTCCCTCGTTACCACATTGCCCGTCCGTCCGGTTACGGGCGTGTTCGGCTTCGAGTCGAGCAACCGCGACACACCGCGTTCGATTTTCCAGATCAATCCGGAACAGATTGAGAACGACTTCATCGCCAGTGTCAGTGATCTCGCCCGGTATTCGCCGTCGGTGAACCAGGCCACCGGTTATATCGAGAATTACGGCACACCGAACCTGCGCGGCGCCCAGGGTGACGCCTATCAGAATGGCGTTCGCCTGATCACCCGCGGCGGCAACAACCGGCCTTTCACGACCAATGCCTACGAGGGTGCCGACATCGTGGCCGGACCTGCGCCGATCATCTTCGGCACGTCTGCCCGCACCGCCGGCTACATCAATTACCTCACGAAAAAGCCGTTCTTCGACCGTCATCGCGGCACCGTTTCCTGGACGCTCGGGCGATTTTACGGCGATGGTTACGGCTTCAAGCCGCAGAACACCGTCCAGATCGACGTCGGTGGTCCGTTGATCGAGCGCAAGCTCGCCTACCGCGTGAGTTTCGAGGGAACGGATCGTGAGCAGTTCTACCGGGGACGCGACACGCGTTACGGCCAAATCTACGGCACGCTGGGTTGGTTGCCCGATGCGCACACGGCCGTGGACCTGAATTTCGAGTATGGTCGCTTCCTCTGGCAGTCGAACAACTACCAGAATCGCGTCACCAACGAGCTCATCCGCGATCGCACCTATCTGGCCGGACCCGCCACGCCGATCATTCAGGTGGGCAGCAGCTTTTATTCTCCCGTGCTCGACCAGGTCGGTGACGTCACGGGTTGGATCCGACGCACCCGCGTGGTCAACGCTGATGGCACAAACGGTTTCACCGCGGGTGCCGCCGTCGCCGATCCCACCAGCAATTCCACTGCGGGCGCAGGCACCATCGTCGGTTATGTGCTCGATCCGGCGATCGTCTCCCCGGCTCAGATTGGCGATGACGTGGGTCTCAATGCTCCCGGTTTCGAGTCCGAAACCACCGCGATCAACGCGCAGCTTCGTGCGAAGCGTCAGTTCAGCCCGTTCTTCACCTTGGTGAACAACGCCACCTACCAATACTACCAGACTAACAATCCCAGCAACGGCGGCGTGCACAACTGGATCAAGGCGCAGGTGTTGGAGAACCGCTTGGAGGCGCTGCTCAGTGCGCGCTATCAGGTCTTCGGTTACGATGTCCGTCACCAGACCAACACCGGCCTTTCCTACCGCTGGGAGCCGAACCTGAACTACAAAGACGGTCAGCGCGCGGGCTACGGACCGTCCGGCGATCAGTATGATCTCACCGCCGATCCGTCGAACTTCACGCGCAACGCGTTCTTCGGGGCAACGGTCTATCCTTTCACCGGCACCGTCAACGACCCGGTGCTCACGCGCTTCGGTTACCTGAAGGGTTTCTGGGCGACCTATCCGGTGCCGGAAAGCCCCGGCGACTACAACACCCCGGGTGGCACCGGTTCCACGCCGATCGGCACGCTGGCGTCACAGACTTACGATACCACGCTGGATACCCTCAGTTTGTTCTCGCAGCACCGGTTTGATATCGGGCGCATCATTCTGGATGTCGGTGCGCGTTGGTCGGAATTGAAGGCCAGCATCACCAACCCGCTGCCTTCACCGTTGGTTCCCGGCAACGACACCATCGGCGATTCCATTCGCGAAGAAAACTTCAGCCACTCGCTCAGCCTCAGCTACCGCTTCTCCGAAAGGCTGACTGGCTACTACACCTACGCCAGCATCGAGGCGGTGAACGGCAACACCAGCGGCGCGGTGGCGTGGCCGCGCACGGCGCTGGATCGCGATCGCGGCGAGAACAAGTTTTCCACCCGCGATTTTCACAGCGTGAGCAAGCTCAAGGAGGCTGGCCTGAAGTTTGAGGCGATCCCGGACAAGCTGTTCCTGACGGCTGCCGCCTACGAACAGACCCGCCTGCTCACCCTCGCGCTGCCCGCGGGCTTCACTGAGCCGCTGGACGCGCTCGGCGTGTTTCGCGGCGTCGAACTCGGCGTGCGTTACCAGCCGTCGCGTCACATTTTCCTGGGAGCCAGCTATACTTACCTGGATGCCATCACGAAGAACTCGACCTATTCGAGCGCGGCTCCGCTGGTGGCCGACAACTTCACGAATATACAGAGTAACACCACGGCGGTGCAGCAGGACTATCGGGTGACCTCGTTGCCGCGGAACATTGCGTCGGCCTTCGCCAATTACGAGTTCGGCAACGGTTTTGGCATCCGCGGCGACCTGTCGCTCCGCGATGCCGCCAACGTGGATAATGCCGGCCGGATCACCATTCCCGGCTACCTCACGGCCAACGTCGGCTTCTACTACAACCAACCGCGTTATCGCGTCAGCATCGACGTGCAGAACGTGACCAACGTGGCTCGGCGCGCCGGTGGCAGCACCCCGCTCGAACCGATCAATGCCCAAGGCCGTATCGTTTATCGCTTCTGAACCAAACCCTCACACGCCGCCCGCCGATTCACGGCGGGCGGTTTCTCCTCAAAAACCAATTTTCTCCATGTTTGATCGTCGCACTTTCATCCGCTCCGCCGCCCTTGGCGCCGCGGCCACGCTCACACCGGCGCTGCGCAGCGAAGCTGTCGCAAAGTCGTCTGGTTCCGTCGCTATTCCGCGCGGACAAATTATTGACCTGCACACCCACTGGATCGGGCCGCGGCTTTTCCGGCTGCTCACCCAACGCCAGACAGGTCCACGTTACGTCGTGGATGCCCAAGGCCGGCGCTTTGCCGTGCCCGCGGGGCGCACCGACCCATTGCCCGGTGCTACGGCACAAGGCCCCGTCTGGTTCGACGTGAATGAGCGTCTGGCCCATCTTGATAGCGTGGGCGTGCGGACTCAGCTCATCAATTGGGTCGGCGCGTCCTACGATGCTTCGCTTTCTCCCAGCGATGCAGCCCCGCTCTGGCGTGCTCACAACGACGACGTCGCTGAACTCGTGCGCGCGCATCCCGGTCGATTCCTCGGTTTGGCGACCCTGCCCACGGCCGATATCCCGGCCGCCGTCGCCGAACTCGATCGCGCCCATCGTGAACTCGGTCTTATTGGCGCGGTGTTGCCACTTGATGCCTTCGTTCATCTCGAAAGCGCTCGCGCACTTGCTCCCATCTTCGCCGCCGCTCAGCGCCACCGCAGCATCATCTACATTCATCGTGGCCGCGCGGCTCCGTCGATTCCCTTGGAAACACCGGAGGTTGGGCCGACCAACGCCTATTTCGGACTGCCGCAATCGCGAGAGCCCAATACCGCGATCCCCAGCATTTCCGGTGATTACCCAGCGGCACGCAGCGCCCTCATCACCAGCACCCACCTCGCTACGGGGGCTATCACGCTCGCATTGACGGATTTCCTCGATCCTTACCCGGACGTGGACGTGATCTACACGATGAACGGCGGGTCCATCGCTCACCTGATCGAGGCGGTGGAACAGCGCACCTCTCGTGCCGGCCTGCCTGATCCGACGCCAAAACTCCGTCGGCTCTACTACGACACGGGTGCGACCGGTCGTGGTCCGCGCGGCATCGCGCTGGCGGCGCAAGTCATCGGCGCAGATCGGATTGTGTTCGGCTCCGACTACGGTCCGTGGCCGACGATCGAACCGTTCGTGCAGGGCGTCGTGGACTCGGGCTTGGCTGAGGCGAATCGCAACCGCATCTACTTCGGCAACGCCACCGAACTTCTCCGCGGTCGGGTTCACGTCTGAGTTTTCGGGCCGGCATCCGATGAAGGATGCCGGCCTTCCCTACATTTTCATTTCGCGATCGCGACTGCCATTCATGGGAAGAGCGTGGTCGGTTTATGCGGCATGTGCGGCCTTTTGGGGAGGTGCATCGTCACCGGGCGGCGCTGCCGATAGCAGCGAAGATCGACGATCGCCCGGCAGCTGCTGGTGTGAGCGGGAGCGCGCGCCTCAGCCGCGCTTCAATTTCAACAGACGCTCACCGGCGGCGTGCAAGGTCTCCGCGCGCTTGGCGAAATTGAGCCGCACGTAGCGATGCTCAGGTGTCGGAAAGAAAACCGAGCCCGGCACGCCCGCTACGCCGATCTCCTTCGTCATCCAACGGGCGAATTCCACGTCGTTGGCGTGGCCGAAGGGCGTGATGTCGAGCATGACGAAGTAGGCGCCTTGCGGCTGCGTGTAGCTCAGGCCGGTGCGGTCGAGGTAGCCGAGGAGAAGCGCACGCCGTTCGGCATACTCGGCGGCGAGGCCGGCGTAGTAGGAGTCGGGAAGATTCAACCCGGCGACGATGGCATGCTGCAGCGGCGCGGCGGCACCGACCGTGAGGAAATCGTGGACCTTGCGGCCTTGGGCGACGAAGGCTGCGTCGGCGAAGACGTAACCGAGCCGCCAGCCGGTGATCGCGAAGGTTTTGGATAGCGAACTGCACATCACCGTGCGCTCGGCCATGCCCGGCAGGGCGGACATATAGCAGTGCCGGTGCGGCTCGAACACGATGTGTTCGTAAACCTCGTCGGTGATGATGAAGACGTCGAATTCCTGCGCGAGGGCGGCGATCTGTTCGAGTTCACCACGGGTAAAAACCTTGCCGCAGGGATTCGACGGGTTGCAGAGGATGAACGCCTTGATGCCGCTCGCGAAAACCTTGCGCAGCTCCGCGAGGTCGAAGGTGTAATCGGGCGGATTGAGCGTGGCGAAAACCGGTGTCACGCCCGAGAGAATCGCGTCGGCGCTGTAATTTTCGTAGAACGGGGAGAAGAGGCCAATCTTGTCACCGACGTCAGCGACGGTCATCACCGCGACCATCATGGCTTCGGTGGCGCCGCAGGTGACGATGAGGTGACGGTCGGGATCGCAGGGCAGGCCGGTGAAGCGCGTGAGTTTGCGCGCGAGCGCCTGACGCAACGGCGCCGCGCCCCAGGTGACGGCGTATTGGTGGTTGTTCAGGTCCATCTCCGCCTTCGCGGCGTCGAGCACGACCTGAGGTGGGTTGAAGTCGGGAAAACCCTGCGAGAGATTGATGGCCCCGTGTTGCTGGGCCACGCGGGTCATTTCGCGGATGAGCGACTCGGTGAAAACAGAAGTGCGGCGGGACGTGCGAGGCATGCCGGAAGCGAGAATGCGCCGCGGCACCGTTGCCGCAAGCGGACCGCTTGGCATAAAGGGTTTGGGGTAGGGCCGGTCTGTGACCGGACTGCTTGAGTGCTAGGGTGACGCGGCCAGTCAGAGCCTGGCCCCCTTCCGCCGGCTCCGGCCCAGAGCCGGGTGCTTCTTCTCGGTTGCCTGATACCAGCGATAGAAACTGACCGCAAAAGTCAGGCCGGCGACGGACATGCCGATGAGCTTCATCATGGCCCCGGCGAGGAGTTGGTCGCCGGCGGCGTCGAGGCTGCTGATGCGCGGGGCGAATTCGTAAGTGGGGTAAAGCACGTCCTGCGAGAATGTGATGTAGGCAAAAACGGGGGTCATGCCGATGACGACGGCGGGGACGTAGAGCATCTGCCAGCCATGGGAAATCGGCGGGTATTCGCGTGATGGGCTGAGGATCGGCCACCAGTAGAAGAGTGCCGCGCCGAACATGCTGAAGTGTTCGAGAATGTGGATCGGGCGATTTTGGAGGGCGAGGTCATAGAGCAGCGGCATGTGCCAGCCGGAGAGCACCGCTATGAAAAGAACCCCGCACACAACCGGATGGGTCAGCACGCGAAAAATAGGGCGCAGACCGGGTCGAGCCGTGACGGGACGGACGAGCCAATCGGGCAGGCCAAGCAGCATGAGCACAGCGGCCGGATAGATGATGAGTTGGTGCTGCAGCATGTGGGCGCTGAGCAGAAAACGTTCGCCGAGTTGGTCGAGAGGGGAACCTACCGCGAGGTAAAAGATGAACAGCGCGCTGTAGAACTTGAGCGCGTGTCCGCGTGGGTAAGATGTGCCCGGCGCCAGTTTCTCCCGCCACGGACCGGTCAGGATGGCGTAGAGCCAGCCGAGGAAAATGAGCCCGCCAATCAGGAAGGGTTCATTATGCCAATGGGTCCAGTCGATCATGGGTGCCCGAGACTAGAAGGCAGGGAACGCGGATTGGCTACAAAAAGCACCGCAAAGACGAAAATCGCAGGCCGAGATCACTGGCGTCGGCGGGCGAGGAGCCGTAAAAAAGGCGGGGTCAGCGACCCCGCCTGGCAAATCGAGCAACAAAGTTGCTTAAAAGAGTAGCGTGGCGGTCGCGCTCAGGGGCACGCTGGCCTCCGCTCCGAAGAGATGGAGGAACGCCCACATGGTGCCGCCGGCGAGGACGAGTCCGATGAAGAACAGGATCGTGCAGAACACCTTGTCCCACCGCAGGTGCATGAAGTAGAAAATAACGAACAGGAACTTCACGGCGGAGAGCACGCAGAGCGTGGTGACGATGAGCCCGGTGGCCAGCGGCATGTAGATGAGCACGACCTCGATGCCGGTGATCACCGACAGGATCATGGCAATCTGGATATAGACGTGGAACTTGCTCGGCTCATGGTGGCCGGCGTCGTGAGTGGTGGCGGGAGCGGACATGATTGGTATCTGGTCTAGGGTTTGGGTTCCAAGGACCGGCTCAGAGGTATTCGAGGAGATAGACGGCGGTGAAGATGATGATCCAGACGATGTCGACGAAGTGCCAGTAGAGGCCGATGGCTTCGACATCGCCGGCGTTTTTCTCGCCGAACTCGACCTGGCCGTGGCCGCGGCCGAGCCAGAAGGAAAGAGCGAGGGCGGCGGCGCCGACGGCCATGGGCACGCCGGCGTGTTTGATGAAGTCGCCGAAGCTCAGGCCGTAGATCATCTCGATGCAGCCGGGCACAAACCAGATGAAGGAGACGGCCATGACCGTGCAGATGGCGGCCAGATGGAGGAAATTCTTGAACAGGCCGTTGCCGTGGAGCGGCTTGAAGGTGCGGACATACATCATGCCCAGCAGGAGAACGCCAATGGCGACGTGGGTGCCGTGCGTGCCCGTGAGAGTGTAGAAGGTCGAGCCGAAGATGCTGTTCGTGATCTTCATGTCGAAGGTCTTCACGAAGTGCTCGAACTCATAGACTTGGCCGCCGAGGAAGATGCAGCCGAAGAACATCGTGCCGAGCAGCATGGTGCGGGTGCTCTTCACGTTGCCGCGCTGGATGGAGTTCACGGCGAGCGCCATGAGGAGCGACGACATGAGCAGGATGAACGTCGAGAACGACGTGAGCTCGATGTTGAACACCTGGGTCGGGATCGCGTTGCCCGGGGGCGGGTTGAGGCGATAGACGAGGTGCGTCGAGATGAGGGCGCCGAAGAACATGCAGTCCGAGGCAAGGAAGGCCCACCAAAGGAGCTTCTTGTTCGGAATGCCGGTCGACGTCGTATGGTCGTGGTGATGGTCGATGGCGCCTGTGGCCGCGGGACTGCTCATGGAATAAGATAGGGTCTGGGAACTGGGTTCTGGAATCCGGGGGAAACGGGGCCTCTCAATGATGGCCGCCGCGAGACTCGGTGATCTTACCGTCCTTGCCGATGTGGAGGTGATAGCCACCGGGACCCTCGAGGGACCAGAGGTAGAGCGAGATCACCATGATGACGCCGCCGGTGATGGCCAAGGGCAGGTGGTTGGCGAAGATCTCGTTGCCGAACATCATGACCGGATGCCAGAGCTGGGCGAAGTTGTAGGCGCCGATGAACAGGCCGATCGAGGCAAAGAGCGGATACCACGACTGGTCGGGCATGTGGATGCCGCCGTGGGATTCCTCGGCCTGCATGTGCTTGGCGCGCTCGGCGGCGATCTCTTCCTTGTGGTTCTTTTCATACCACCAGCCGTCGCGAGCGTGGACGGTGGGAATGGCGTCGAAGTTGTGCTCCGGCGGGGGCGAGGGGATGGACCATTCAAGCGTGCGACCGTCCCACGGATCATTGCCGCATTTCTGACCCTTGAAATAGGTCCAGACGAGAACGGCAAAGTAGGTGAAAATGCCGATGCCGAGCAGGTAGGCGCCCATGGTGGCGAAGAAATTGCCTTCGTTCCAACCCATGTTGCCGTCGTAGGTCCAGGTGCGGCGGGGCATGCCGTTCAGGCCGAGGAAGTGCATCGGGAAGAAGGTGGCGTTGAAGCCCACGAAGATGATCCAGAAGGAGAGCTTGCCCCAGAACTCGGGGACTAGGCGGCCGAAGAACTTCGGGAACCAGTAGTGGATGGCGGCGAGCAACGCGAAAGTGGCGCCGCCGATGAGCACGTAGTGGAAGTGGGCGATGACGAAGTAGCTGTCCTGCTGCTGGGCGTCGGCCGGGGCGGCGGCGTGCATGATGCCGGAGAAGCCGCCGAGCATGAACATCCAGATGAAACCGAGGGCGAACATCATGGGCGTGCGGGTGACGATGCGGCCGCCCCACAGGGTGCCGATCCAATTGAAGATCTTTACGCCGGTCGGCACCGCGATGGCCATGGTGGCGAGGGCGAAAGCCGCGGTGGCAATGGTGCCCATGCCAGTGGTGAACATGTGATGGCTCCACACGCCGAAGCCGATGAAGCCGATGGCCGCACCTGAGAAGACCACGATTGGGTAACCGAAGAGCGGCTTGCGGGAGAAGGTCGGAAGAATCTCCGACACATAACCCATCGGAGGGAGGATGAGAATGTAGACCTCGGGATGGCCGAACACCCAGAACAAGTGCTGCCAGAGGATGGGCTGGCCGCCGCCAGACACCTCGAAGAAGCTGGTGCCGAAATTGCGGTCCATCATCACCTCGACGAGGGCAATGGCAATCGCGGGCAGGGCGAGAATGAGAAGGAAGCTCGTGACAAGCGACATCCAGACGAACACCGGCAGGCGCATCATGGTGAGCCCGGGTGCACGCATGTTGATGATCGTGACGATAAAGTTCAGCGAGGCCACGATCGAGGAAAGGCCCAGGATCTGGAGGCCGAGCACCCACATGTCCGTGGAGATGTCAGGGGTGAAAAGCTTGGAGGTGAGCGGGGCGTAGCCAAACCAGCCGATGTCAGGCGCGCCGCCGAAGTCGAAGGCAGGGATAAAGTGCGAAATCCAGCCGACGTTGAGCAGGATGGCGCCGACGGCCCAAGTCCACAGCGAGAAGGTATTGAGGCGTGGGAAGGCCACGTCGCGCGCGCCGATCATGAGGGGGATCAGCAGGTTGAAAAACGCCGCGTTGAGAGGCATCACCGCGAGGAAGATCATGGTGGTGCCGTGCATCGTGAACAGCTCGTTGTAGAGCTGCGCGCTGATGAAGCGGTTGTTCGGCACCATGAGCTGGGTGCGGATGAGCAGGGCTTCGAGGCCGCCGATCAGGAAGAAGAGGATGGCGAAGCCGCCATACATCATGCCGATCTTCTTGTGGTCCACGGTGGTCAGCCAGCTCACGAGGCCGGTCTTGGCCGTCGGACGGGCGAACAGCTGGAAAGTCTGCGGATCGGCAGCGGGCGCGTGGGCGGTGCCGGTGTAGTCGGTTTTGGCGATGGCTTGGGCCATGGGAAGAGAGTGTGAGGGGGAAAGTGAGAGTGGAGGAGTGGAAGAAGTGAAAGGAAAGGTCGCTAGTTCGTGGGCTTGGACACTTTCGTTCTCACTTTCATTTTCACTTCAAGCTATGCAGGTAAGCGACGAGGGCATCGATCTCCGCGTCGGTGAGGGTGATGTTGCGCACCAAGTTGCCGCTGGCGTCCTTCATGGTGCGGCCATCCTCATCGAGCTTCAGGTAGCCCTGCATGCGGCCGACGCCGTGATACATCTTGTTGCCGGGTTTGAAATATTCCGGGTCTTTGAGCCACTGGTGCAGGCGCTCGGCGGAATTTTCGAGCACGCCGGCGGCGAGGGAGGTGCGGGCACCGATGTGGGTCAGGTCCGGCGCGGTGACGCCGCCGCCTTCGTGGCCGCGCACGGTGTGGCAGTTCACGCACTGTTTCGCCTGGAAGAGTTTGCGGCCCTCGTTGATCAGGGCGGCGTTCTCGCCGGGCTCGACCTGCTGCTTGGCCTGCCAGCCGGCGAAGGGATTGGCATCGAATTCCGGAGAGCTGCCGATGGTGCTGCCGGGGCCGGTCTCCTTCAGGCTGGCGAATTGGACGCGCGGGGTGGCGGCCTCGGCGGCCAGCGACTGGGCGGTGACGGTGCGGGCGGACTGCTTTTGGTTATCAAGCCACTTGGCGTAGTCTTCCTGGCTGAGGGCGATGACGCGGAATTTCATGATCGCATGGGACTCGCCGCAATATTCCGCGCATTGGCCGTAAAAGTAGCCGGGTTTGTCAGCCTTGAACCAGAGATGGTTCGCGCGGTTGGGGATCATGTCCACCTTGCCGGCGAGCTTGGGGATCCAGAAACTGTGGATGACGTCGATCGTGCGCAGGTTGACGCGCACGGCCACGCCGGCGGGAACAACGAGTTCGTTGCCGGTGACGAGCGGTGCCTCGCCCGAATTGTTGGGCAGCTGCACCATCTCGTTGTGGTATTCGAAGCGGAACCACCACTGGTAGCCGGTGGCAGTGATCTCGATCGCGCCGGCCTTGTCTTCTTCCTGCACGTCGTGGGAATACCAGATTCCCTGCACGGTCGGAATCGCGATGATGACCAGGAGGGCGACCGAGCCGGCGATCAGGCCGATTTCCACAAGCGGATTACCGTGGCCGGCCTCGGCGGGCGGAGCAGCGTGCTCATCGGCCTCGCTGCGGGCACGGAATTTGATCTGCGCGTAGGCCAGAACTGCGCCCGTTACGATGAAAATGAACATGGTTACGTAAACCGTGACCATGAAGAGATCCCACTGGGATTTGGCGACCGGCCCCCCGGTGATCATGGTGGACTGCGGTCCGCTCATGTTGAAGACCTCGGCCAGCTTGCAGCCCGACAGGGTCAGGAGCGCAAAACCGGCGGCCAAGGCGGTGGCCAGACGTGTAAAGGGGTGTGGGACGGACGATGTGCGGGTCATGTGTAACAATGGCGGCATCAGCGGTGTGCGCTGGGCCGATAGTATCGGGCGAGGGTTCGGAAAAAATCAGGCATTTCAACCGCAAAAAAAGAGCAATTTATGCGTAGCCAAACACGCCAGAAACAATTTGTGGCGCAGGTATTAATCCGGTTGTTCCCAATAATTAGCGGCGACCGAATTTTTTCGTTCCGCCATTGCGCGCGACGGCGGTCTGTGGCAAGGTGTTCCTCCCATGAAAACCCTCCACGTCTTCACCCTTATTGCCAGCGGACTCGTGCTCGCCGGCTGCGGCAAGAAGGAAGCTGCCCCTGCCGCCTCTGCGTCGTCACCTGCTCCCGCGGCTTCGGCGCCCGCGACTCCCGCTGCGGCCTCCGCCGCTCCGGCTGCGGCCGTAATTGAAATCACCGCCAACGACGCGATGAAGTTCAGCGTAACCCGTTTCGAGGTCGCTGCCGGCCAGCAGGTGAAGATTACGTTGCGCAACATCGGCACGATGCCGAAGGCCGCGATGGGGCACAACCTTGTCATCCTCAAGAAGGACGCCGATGTGAAGGCCTACGCCGATGCCGCCATGACGGCCGGCGCGACCGATTATGTTCCCGCCGGTAAGGCCGATCAGGTCGTTGCGCACACCAAGCTGCTCGGACCGAAGCAAAACGAGGAGATCACCTTCACGGCTCCCGCCGAGGCTGGTGAGTATCCCTACATCTGCTCTTTTCCGGCCCACTTCATCGCGGGCATGAAGGGCGTGATGGTGGTGAAGTGAGCTGTTCGCTGTAGCGGGCGCTCCATGACCGCCGCTACAATTCTCAAGCCGGGCCTCGGGCCCGGCTTTTTTGGCGGCAGGACGAGTCGTCCCGACGAGCCGGGCGGCTGATTGCGGCTCATCCGGAGGATTCGCCCGACCGCATCATTCGCCCCATCGCATTACGCGGCGGGCCACCACTGATAGAGGAAGAAATACACCAGCACGCCGGTGACCGAGACGTAATACCAGATCGGATAAGTCCACTTCGCCCACGCGCGGTGCCGTTCGATTTGTCCGCTGAGCGCAAGCCAGAAGGTGCGAGGCACGAGGTAGGCGATGGCGATGGCCAGCAGCACATGCGTGGCCAGCATCACGAGGTAGATGATGCGGATCACGCCTTCGCCTCCGAATTGCGTGTGCAGCGCATCGCCCGGGTTCAGCGCGTAGGCTTTGAGGATTTTGTGCCCGACATAGCCGACGAGAAAGAGTGCGGAGACGGCGCCCGCTGCGAGCATCAACCGGCGATGGGTTTGGACGCGCGCGGAGCGGATCGCAGTGTCCTGCGCGCGCTGGGCGGCTTTGATTTGCACAAAGCCGAGCGTGATCAACACCGTGGCGAGCGCGTTGAGGGCGGCGTTGAGTGCGGGAATGTCGTTCACATTCATCGGCGTTCAGTGGCGGAAAATCATCCGGTCGGCGACCAGTGCCGCGAGCAGCAGCGGCAGATACGCGATCGAAATCAGGAACACCCGGCGAGCCACGGCTTCCCGGCGGGCGGGGTCGAGGAAAACGAAGGACGCGCGCAGGAACCAAAGCCCGAGCAGGGCGGCGATCGCGCCGTAATACCACGAGCAGTAACCGAGCAGGGTGGGCATCAGGCTGGAGGCAACCAGCAGCACGGTCCAGATGAACGTCCAGCGCGACACCTTCGTGCCACTCGGGTCCACCACCGAGAGCATCGGCATGCCGGCGGCGGCGTAATCCTTGCGATAGGTCCAGGCCAAAGCGAAGAAGTGCGGCATCTGCCAGGTGAACAAGATGGCGAAAAGCGACCAACCAAGTCCGGGATTGGAGCGGCCGGCGGCGGCCCAGCCGATGAGCGGTGGCAACGCACCACTGATCGCGCCGAGTTCGGTGTTCCAACGCGACCACCGTTTCGCAGGCGTGTAGATGGCGAGGTAGGCGACGATGGTTGCGAGCGCGAGGAACGCCGAGAGCCCGTTCACCAGCTTGAAGAGCACGGCGAGGCCGGTGAGACAGAGAATCCAGCCGACTACAAAGGCAGAGCCGGGCGCGATGATGCCGGCGGGGATGGGTCGGCCGGCAGTGCGTTGCATTCGCGCGTCGGTGTCGCCTTCCATCCACATGTTCAACGCCGCGACGCCACCGGCGCAGAATGCGGTGCCGAGCACGACGAAGAATGTGCGTTTCAGATCGAGGTAAGAGTAGGGCACGGCGGCGAGGTAGCCGACCATCGCGGTGATGACCGACATGGCGCTCAGTCGCGGCTTCGTCAGCTCGAGATAATGCCGCCACGTCGCGCGCGATGCGGTCGCGTTGATCTCGGTGGGAAGCTGTTCGCCGGTCCGGGTCATGAAGAGGAGGGTCGCTCGATCATGTTGCGCTGCGTGAGAAACACCACGGCAAAGGTCGTCGCCAGCGTGAGCGCGCCGAATACCACGTGGCCGGTCGTCATCGTGACGCTGCGGCCGGTCCAGATGATCTTCGCGCCGAGGAAAATCTGCACGGCCACCAACGCCAGCAGCAGCACGCTGCCGGCGCGCACAAGCGGATGCAGCGACTTTTCACGCCACAGGTAATGACCGTAAACGGCCACGGCGATACCGATGAAAGCGGCCAGGACGCGGTGGGTGAATTGCAGCGCGACGCGGTAGTCCCAGTGCGCGGGCAGCAGCGCGCCATCAGGCGTTGAGAACGGAAAGGTGGGAATCACCATGCCAGCGTAGTTGTGGCGCATCGTGACGGCCACCGCGAGTTGCAGGAACAGCAGGAACAAGCAGATCCCGCCGAGCAGGCGCACCCGGCGCGAGGCTTGGCCGATGGTATCGGCGATCCACGGGCGCGACAGGCCGGCGACGATGGCGAAAAGCATGCACACATATACTTGCGCGAGCATGCCGTGTGGCAGGCGCAGCATCTGGCCGAGCGTCATGTCGAAGCCAGGCACGCCAATCGAGTCGAGCAGCACGCGTTTGCCGCCGATCAAGCCTTGGAAAATCACGATGCCAAGCGACCACCAGCCGAGTTGTCGCAACCAGCGGCGCGATTCCTTCACGTGCAGCCATCCCGCGAGGACAATGGTAACGAGTCCCATCACGATGCCCGACAGGCGATGCGAGTGTTCGGCAAATTTGTCGATCTCGGTGAGCCAGCCGGGCGGATTGACTGAACCATTGGAGAGCGGCCAGTCGGGGAAAACCATGCCGGCGCCGATCGTGGTCGTGAGCGCACCCAGCGCGACGAGCACGAACACCCACAGGCTGCCGATGGCGGCGAACCAGGCGAGGAGGGGTTTGTAGTCGGCGGTGCGGGACATCAGGCAGGATGATGACGTGGAATCCGGCAGGTCATACCCCGGGCCGGAAAGGCGCAAACCTTTTGACAATTCCCCGGCTTGGCAAATGGGTTGGGAGCATGAAGCCAAGGTATTCGCCCGCCATCGGAGCCGCCGTCTGTCTGCTAATGGCTTCGGCCGGTTGCGCGAAGAAAGACGGCGCATCGTCTGCGGCGGTGGCGTCCGCGCCGGTTTCGGCTTCGGTGCCCGGCGAAGTTCGGCATCCGCTCAAGGGCGAGATTCTCCAAGCCGACGCCGAACGCACGGTGCTCATCGTCACGCACGACGAGATCAAGGGCTACATGCCGGCGATGACAATGGAGTTCAAGGTGACCAAGGCCGATGTCGCCAACGCCAAGCCGGGCCAGCGCATCCGGGCCGAACTGGTCGAGCGCGGCGAAGACTACTATTTGGAGAAAATCTGGCCCGACGACAGCGTGACAGTCACGACGCTCGACGCCGCGGCGAAGGCGCTCGCACAGGACACGGCCATTCGCGGCAAGGAAGCTTACCGGGAGATTGGCGAGAACCTGCCGACTTTCACGTTGCTCGATCAGGAAGGACGCACGGTTGCGGCCAACCGCTTTCGCGGGAAGCGCGTGGTGTTGAATTTCATCTTCACACGTTGTCCGGTCGCCACGATGTGTCCGGCGGCCACGCTCAAGATGTCGCAATTGCAGAAGGCCGCGCGCGAGGCCGGCGCGAAGGATTTTGAGCTCGTCTCGATCTCGCTCGATCCGGAGTTCGACACACCGGGTGTGTTGCGTGACTACGCCGAGGCACGCGGGCTCGATCTCTCGAACTGGTCGTTCCTCACCGGGCCCGACGCAGCCGTGCGCCATTTGCTCGCGCAACTCGGCGTGATCCGCGAATTCGAAGGCGCGACCATCAAGCATACGCTCGCGACCGTGCTCATTGACGAATCGGGACGCATTATTTACCGCGCCGATGGCAGCGTGTGGCAAATCGACGATTTCGTGAAACGGTTGAAGAAGGCATGAATCGCAACCGCCAGATTGCCCTCATCACCGGCAGCGCCCTTGCGCTCTACGTCGGCGTGCGGTTGTTGCCGGTGGGTTCAAACGTGAACCACATGGATTTCCGGCTGGAAGGGAAGGGCGCCATCGAGTTTTGCGACCCGGCGAATCCGCAGTTCATCCCGGTCGTGTCGGCGCGGTCACCGGTGGTCATGACGCTCAAGAGTGATCGTCCGCCGGCGCGCAACGAGTCCGTCGAATTCACTCTCACGCTGGCGACGGCCAGCGGCAAACCCCTCGGCCCGGCCGAACTCATGGTCGCGCACACGCGCAAGCTGCACCTGCTCGTCGTGGATCCGACGCTGTCGGATTACCAGCACCTGCATCCCGAACCCGCGCGCAAACCCGGCGAATGGAAATTCAGCCTCACGCCGACACGCGCCGGCGAATATCGCGTGTTTGCCGACTTCACGCCTGCGGCCACCCAGCGCGGTCTCTATGCGGCGACGGATTTCACCGTGCCCGGCACCGTGGCGACGGTGATCAACACAGGAAACACGACCTGGCAAAGCATGGGCTATAATTTCGAACTGGTGCTCCCGCCCGTGCTCAATGCCGGCAAACCGGCGGACCTGAAATTCCGCATCGAGAGACAGGGTGCAAAGAAAGAGCCCGTGCCCTTGCAGCCAGTCATGGGTGCGTTTGCCCATCTGGTGGCCTTCGACGAAGCGCGCAGCGGATTTGCGCATCTCCACCCGCAGGAAACCGATCTTTCGCAAACGCCGGATCCGCTACGCCCGGAGTTGAATTTCCAAGTCACGATTCCCCAGCCGGGGCGTTATGTTATTTGGGCGCAAGTGGACTTGGGCGGGCGCGAGGTATTCGCGCCCTTCTGGGTGGACGTGCTGCCGTAGCTGGCGTTCGTGACGGAGAAATCTAAAGAGCTCTATCGGCTCTGCTAGGTGGGTCGGGTGGGGTCCTGCGTGCCTGACTCGCGAAGTGTAAGTTTTTACAGTCGGTGTCGAATTGCTTTACGAAAAATATTGGCAATAAGAAATCGCTGACGGCTTACCGGAGTAAAATGATGATGTATCACAATGATAAAGAATAACTAAAAACTCATTGATATTTATTTCAAAAAGATGGCAAAAATCCTGCAATGAGGGGAAGTCCCTATCCCTCCCATGCACTCATCCCTCAAAAAATTCGTCCTGTTTGTTTCCGCTGCCGCTGCCGCGCTCCCTGCGCTCGCGTCGCCTTTCGGCACAGACATCACCATCTCCGATAATAACTACGCCGGCTCCGGTTGGTATTCCAACCGCGAGGACCAAGAGACCGAGGCCAATCCCAACACGATCACCAGCCAGGCTTGGGATATGGAAGGCATGTTCCTCGATGGTCAGACGCTGACCCTCGTGGGCGGCTATGACTTCAAGAACGGCGTGGTTGCCAACAACAAGCTCTACCGCTCCGGCGACATCTTCATCGATATCGATGGTGACGCCATCTACGGCCAAGCCGCCAACGGTGGTTCCGGCCTCAAGGGCACGGTCGCCAATACCTTCGGCTGGGATTATGTGCTCGATCTGAATTTCACGACCATGACCTACAACGTCATCGCGCTTACCGCCCAGAGCTTGGTGAACCGCGGCACAGACGTGGCGTCCTCCAATCCGTGGACCTACCAGAGCGGCGGCATCGCCTTGGAAGGTTATCAGAATCTTTCCATGACCTATCTCGCCGGCCTCACGAATGAGTTCACGGGGTTTCTGGGAGACAGTGCTAACAACACCAGCTGGTCCACCCACACCAACGACACGCACTATGCGTTGTCCGTCAATGTGAGCTTCCTCGCCGGCCAGGATGCGACCTTCCACTACACGATGGAGTGCGGCAACGACAACCTCATGGGTCACGCGCATGTGCCGGACAGTGGCTCCACCACGATGCTGCTCGGACTGGGTCTGCTCGCTGCCGTCGGTGCTCGCCGCAAGTTCGCGAAGTAATTTAACTCGTCAGCGATTTTTCAGGCAGGAGCCACGGCTCCTGCCTTTTTTCATTTACGACGGAAGCTTCAGACAGGCTCGCCCGAAAGCGCCATGACCTGGCCGCCGTCGGTGCTGAGGTAGCGGCCCAGCTCGGTGCCGGGAAAACTGCCGAAGACGCCCGGGTGGCAGCGCAACAGGCCCTCGCGCGCCAGCCGCACGATACTGCGGGTGTTGGATTCGGGGTCGTTGCAGAACCAATGCGGGCGTGATTTGTTGGGCAACAGGAGGCTGCCGCGCAGCACGTCGCCGATGATGGCCTCGCCCGATGCGAGGACCACCGAAGCCGAACCGGGCGTGTGGCCGGGGGTGGCCAGCACCTTGCCTTTCACGCCATAGGGTTCGAGGGAAAAGCCGTCGCGAAACACGAGGTCGGGTTCGAAGGGTTCGAATTCCTCGTTCATGAACGGCCGCAACACACGGCCGAGCGTATCCTGGGCGGCGAGGATGCCGTTGCGACCGCTGCGGGCCAGCGTCGCATCGCCGACATGCAGGGCAATCTGCGGAGCGCCGCGGCGTTTCAACTCGGCCGCGCAGCCCACGTGGTTGCTATGGCCGTGAGTGAGTAAAACGAGCCCGAGATCCTTGGGTTCCAAGCTGGCGGATTTCAGCGCCGCGAGGATGCGCTTGAGATCACCGGGTGCGCCGGCATCCACCAGCACCGGCCGCTCGCCCAGCAGCAGGTAGGCGTTGGAGATGGCGCATTTGATCCGGATGAGCATGGCCGCTCCGAATCTTTCCGCCCGGCCGCGCGATGGCAATAGCGTCGTGAAGGCCGCGCGCGCCGCTCCCTCTATAACCACGTTGTCGCTGAGCTCCAGCGAGGCTACTGATCAACCTAAAACTTCAGATGCTTTACCGTGAGGCCCTTGTTGATAAGCTGCTTCAGGGAATCGAGGCCGATGCGAAGGTGTGAGATCACGTGTTTCTCGT
>JBIQJF010000047.1:0-32503 GCA_044507675.1 Opitutales bacterium
CCTCCGGTTGCCGCAAAACGCCAAATTCCAAACGCCAAATCACAAACAATGTCGAAATGACGGGTTTCGAGCCTTGGATCGGTTTTCTGCATTTGAGATTTCTTTGGAGTTTGGACCTTTGGTGTTTGGATGCCCGCCTAACGGGCCTCAGAGCACACCCTTGGTTGAAGGAATATCGCTGCCCGCGCCGCGCGCGACGGCGGGACGGAGGGCACGGCCGAAGCCCTTGAAGAGGGCCTCGATCATGTGGTGCGTGTTGTCGCCCTTCACGGACATATGGAGGGTCGCGCCAAGCGTGGTCGCGAGCGACTGGAAGAAGTGCGGCACGAGCTCGGTGGGAAGTTCGCCGACATTTTCGCGCGGGAAGTTCGCCTCGAACACGAAGTAGGGGCGGCCGCTGAGGTCGATCGCGACCTCGGCCTTGGCTTCGTCCATCGGCATGGTGAACCCGTAGCGGCCGATGCCGCGCTTGTCGCCGAGCGCCTGCTTGAGGGCGGCGCCGAGCGCGAGGCCGACGTCCTCGACCGTGTGGTGCTCGTCGATGTGGAGGTCGCCGTCGCAGGTGATGACGAGGCTGATGCCGGCGTTGCGGGCGATCTGGTCGAGCATGTGGTCGAAGAACCCGAGCCCGGTGGCGAATTTCGCCGGCGCGGGGGCGTCGAGGTCCACGGTCACGGAAATCTTCGTCTCCTTCGTCGCGCGGGAAATCGTGGCGCGGCGCGGGGCGTCGGCGATCTGCCGGGCAATCTCGGTCCAGTCGAGGATCTTCGGGTTGTAGCGCAGGCCCTTCACGCCGAGGTTGGCGGCGAGGCCGAGATCGGTTTCGCGGTCGCCGATGACGTAGGATTCCTCGCGCGACCAGGAGGTGTCCTTCAGGTAGTCGAGCAGGAGGCCGACCTTGGGTTTGCGGCAGTCGCAGCGGTCGGCGACGGTGTGTGGGCACACACGCACGGCCTCGAAGGTGATGCCCTGAGACTTGAGGATGTCGATGAGCAGGTTCTGGAGCGGACGGAATTCTTCCTCGCGGAAGCTCGGCGTGCCGAGGCCGTCCTGGTTGGTGACCATGACGAAAGTCCAACCGGCATCACGCAGGCGGCGCAATGCGGGCACGACCTCGGGCTCGAGCGCGAACTTGTCGAGGCGGTCGATCTGGAAATCCGCGGGCTCGGTGATGAGCGTGCCGTCGCGGTCGATGAAGAGGATTTTTTTCATGGGCTCAGGTTCGGGTGTAGGGTCGGTGCTTGCGCCGACCTAGCGCGCGAGGTCGCCGCAAGCGGCGACCCTACATAAAAGGAGAGAACGCTCACACACGGGACAAAACCTCCAGCGTCTGGTTGTTTTCTTCGGGGGTGCCGAGGGTGATGCGGATGGTGTTGGGGACGTCCTTCTGGCGGTCGCGCCAGATGACGCCAGCGGCGCGGCCGGCGGCCATGGTCTTCGCGGCGTCGGCGACCTCGACGAGGAGGTAGTTGGCGTCGGAGGGCCAGACGCGCTTCACGGCGGGGAGTTTGGGCAGCGCGGCGGCGAGGCGTGCGCGCTCGGCCACGAGTTGGCGCACCGAGTCCTGTGTGGCGGCGAGGCCGACGGGCGTGAGCGCGGCCAGCGCGGCGGTGAGCACGGGCGCGGGAATCGGGTAGGGCGCGATTACTTTCTGCAGCACGGCGATGACCGCGGGATCGGCGATGGTCGTGCCGATGCGCGCGCCGGCGAGGCCGAAGGCCTTCGAGAGCGTGCGCAGGACGACGAGATTGGGATTCGCCGGAATCTCGGCGGCGAGACTCGGCTGGCCGGAGAAGTCCACGTAGGCTTCGTCCACGACCACCACGGCGCGGCCGGCGAGCGCACGCACGACCTGCAGGACGGCGGCGCGGTCGAGCAGGCCGCCGGTTGGATTGTTGGGCGAGCAGAGGAAGACGAGCTTCACTTCCGGCGTCACCGCCTTGATCACGGCGTCGGCGTCGAGGGCGAAGTCTTTTTCGCGCAGGAGCGGGACGCGGACGGTCTTCGCGCCTTGGATGTCGGCGGCGACGACATACATGCCGTAGGTCGGCGGCGTGATGAGAATGGCGTCCTGGCCCGCGCGGCAGAACGTGCGCAGGAGAATGTCGATGCCCTCGTCGGCGCCGCGCGTCACGAGGCACGAGGCGGGCGCCACGCCGTAGAGAGCGGCGAGCTTGGCGATGAGATCGGGCGGCTGCGGCTCCGGGTAGCGGTTGAAAAGCGGCTGGTGCGCGGCGGGCGTCTCGGGGTTCTCGTTGGCGTCGAGCCAGACGCGTCCGCCCTTGGATTCCTTGCGGGCGGAGCTATAGGGCGCCAACGCGAGGATGTCGGGGCGGACGAGGGCGAGGACTTGGTCGACGGGGGGCATGGGTGTAGCGGCGGTCTATGACCGCCGGCGCGAAGGTTTACGGCGGTCAGAGACCGTCGCTACAGAAAGGCGCTGCAACCGCACGCGGACGGCGCGCTGGTGGGCGGCGAGGTTTTCGGCGAGGGCGAGGCGTTCGACGACGGGCCCGAGTTTTTTCAGGCCGCGCGGGTTGGCTTCCTGCACGGTCATCGTGCGCTGGAAATCGGCGAGACCGAGACCGGAGCAGGCGCGGGCCCAGCCGTAGGTCGGGAGAACGTGATTCGTGCCGCTCGCGTAGTCGCCAAGCGACTCGGGCGTCCACGCGCCGAGGAAGACGGAGCCGGAGGTCGTGATCCGCGGCAGGAGGGCGCGCGGTTCCTTAACCTGGAGGATGAGGTGTTCGGGCGCGTAGCGGTTGGCGATCTCGACGGCCTCGGCCGGCGAAGAGGCGAGAATGACGCGGCTCTTTTTCAGAGCCTCGGTCGCGATCGTGCCGCGCGGCAGCACGGCGAGCTGGGCGTCGAGTTCGGTTTGGACGCGCGCGGCGACTTTCGCGGAAAGCGCGACGAGGACCACTTGCGAATCCGGGCCGTGCTCGGCCTGCGAGAGCAGGTCGGCGGCTACGAAGGCGGGGTTGGCGGAGGCGTCGGCGATGACCATGACCTCCGACGGACCGGCGGGCAGGTCAATGGCCGCGGCGTCGCGCGAGACCTGGAGCTTGGCTTCGGTGACGAAGCTGTTGCCCGGGCCGAAGAGCTTGTCGCACTTCGGCACGTTCGGTGTGCCGTAGGCTAGGGCGGCGATGGCCTGGGCGCCGCCGAGCTTGAAGACCTCGGTGATGCCGCAGAGCCGGGCGGCGAAGAGGATCCACGGGCTGACGCGTCCGTCGCGTCCCGGCGGCGTGCAAAGGACGCGCACGGGATTGCCGGCGATCTGCGAGGGCACGCCGAGCATGAGCGCGGTCGAGAAGAGCGGCGCGCTGCCGCCGGGCACGTAGAGGCCGACGCGCTCGATCGGGCGGGAAACCTTCTCGCACACGATGCCGCGCATGGTTTCAACGCGCACGGGTTTCGGGCGCTGGGCGAGGTGGAAGGCGCGGAGGTTGCGGTAGGCGCGGCGCAGCGCGGCCTTGTCGGCCGGGCGCAGCGCTTTTTCCGCCGCGGCGAACTCGGCGTCGCTGACGGGCAGCGAGGAGAGTTTCACGCCGTCGAGTTTCGCGGTGAGGCTGCGCAGTGCGACGTCACCCCCGCGGCGGACCTGCGTGAGGATGTCCGTGACGATGGCGGCTGTCCGCGGCTGCGCCGTCTGCGCCGGGCGTTGGAGCGCGGCGGTGCGGGCGGCGGCGGAGAGGGATTTCCAGATCAAAGGTTTCATCACGACGGAGAGGCGGGGTTCGGTGACCCCGCCCTACAGTTTCAGCATCACAGCATCATCTTCTCGATGGGGAGAACGAGGATGCTGCTGGCACCGGCTTGTTTGAGGGCGTCCATGGTTTCCCAGAAGACGTCTTCGGAGCAGACGGCGTGCAGGGCGACCTTGGAGTCGTCGCCGGCGAGCGGGAGGATGGTCGGGTTCTCGGAGCCGGGGAGGAGCTTGCGGATCTCGGGCAGAGCCGCTTTCGGGGCGTGGAGCATGATGTATTTCGTGCCGGCAGCCTTCTGCACGCCGTCGAGGCGGCGGAGGATGATGTCGAGGGCGTGCGCCTTCTCGGTGTTGAGCGGGCGGGCGTTGCGGATGAGGGCGGCGGTGCTCTTGAAGATGGTCTCGACGGCGCGGAGCTTGTTGGCCTCGAGGGTGGAGCCGCTGGAGACAAGGTCGCAGATGATGTCGGCGAGGCCGAGACGCGGGGCGATCTCGACGGAACCGCTGAGGGTGACGACATCGGCCTTCACTCCCTGCTGGTCGAGGTAGCGTTTCGTGAGCTGCGGGTAGGTCGTGGCGATGCGCAGGCCGGCGAGGTCCTTGAGGCCGGTGTAGGGGCGCTCCTCGGGGATGGCGATGGCGAGGCGGCAGCCGCCGAAATCGAGCACGCGCTCGGAGACGTAGGCGTTGGCCGTGCCACGCTCGAGGGCGGATTCCTCCAACACGTTCTGACCGACGATGCCGAGATCACAGACGCCGTCCATGACGAGCTGCGGGATGTCGTCATCGCGCACGAAGAGCAGGTCGAGGGGGAAGTTGTCGGCGTGGAGGAGGAGTTTCTCCTTGGGCGACTTGATCTTGATGCCGCAGGCCTTGAGCAGGTCGAGGGAATCGGTGTGCAGGCGACCGCTCTTCTGGATGGCGAGGCGGAGGCGGTCTTTGGGGAGGTTGGCGGGAGGCATGGGCGAAAAGTAAAAAGTGAAAGGGAGAGTGAAAGTGGAGGGAGGGCGCGAGCCAAGCGCGGGGCGGCCTTATGCCGGAAATTAAAAACCCCGGCGGGACATGCCAGCCGGGGTTTCGGAAAGTCGTTTCATCACCCAGGAAGGCACATCAAGGCCTTCCCGCGCCGGGAAGGCGTTAAGCGTGGTGATGATGGTGGTGGAGATTCATTCGAGAACGCGAAGAAGCCTGCGAATGCGGGCCGGGGCAAGATTTTTCTCCGGTCGACGCCCCAGCCACTGCGAAAGGAGCGGCGTAAATCCATCCCCGCCAAGCATCCGCCACATGAACATTAATTCATCCCGGGTTCACGCGGAGGTCATCTGGGCCGTGTAAGGTGGGAACATGAGAGGCTTCGTCTATTTCCTGCTCCTGCCCGCGCTCTTGTTGGGGCGGACCGACGCTGCGGGGGTGCCGCTGGTGCTGGATCGGGAGCGATCGACGATCGAGGTTGAGATCCACGACACCTTGGGTGTGTTCACGGGCCGGCTCCGGCAATTTGAGGCCGATGTTACCATCGACCCGGTGGGGCCGAGCGTGGAGCGGGCGCAGGTTGATTTCAAATTTGCGGACCTGCGCACCGGCCGGATGCGCCGGGATCACGACCTGTTGGAATGGGAAAACAACACGCAGCACCCGGCGGTGCGTTTCCAGCTGGAGGGATTGGAGGCGACTCCCGGCGGACCGGTGCAGGCCCGTGGCCGGCTGTCCCTGCACGGCGTGGAACACAGCGTGCGGTTTCCCTTCTCCTTCCTCATGCAGGGATCGGTCTGTTCCCTCGACGGGGAGGTGGAGCTGGACCACCGTGATTACGGACTGCCCGTGATCAGGAAGTATTTTGTCCTGACCGTCGATCCGCACCTGCGGGTGCGCTTTCACCTGCAAGGACGGCTGGCTGCACCGGACGCGCCAAAGTGAGCCGGACACGCCTGAAAATGAATTGCGCCGGTTTCACCGGTGAGGGACTGTCACGACACGCTCCGGCGCGCACGATGAAAGTTCTGATCGTTGAAGACGAACACAAGGTGGGCCGGTTCATTGAACGAGCCCTGAGCGAGCAGAGCCATACCGCCCGCCTGACCGCGTCCTGCGCAGAGGCTCGCGATGCCCTGGCGGATTCGGCCTACGACGCCATCATCCTCGACCTCGGTCTGCCCGATGGCGACGGCCTTGATCTGCTGCGCGAGTGGCGGGCGGCGGATTTCAATGAGCCGGTGCTCATCCTCAGCGCCCGCGATGCCGTGGCGGACCGCATCCGTGGGCTCAACCTCGGTGCGGACGACTATCTCGCGAAACCCTTTTCCCTGGAGGAGCTGCTGGCCCGGATGCGGGCGCTGCTCCGGCGGCAGTCCGCGACCAAGTCCACCCAGCTTGAACACGGTGCCATGCGGATGGACCTGCTTTCGCGGCAGGTCACGATGGTGGGGCGGCCGGTCGAGCTGACGAGCCGCGAGTTCGCGCTGCTCGAGCTGTTTTTGCAAAATCCCGGTCGCGTGCTCACGCGCACGCTCATCGCCGAACGCATTTGGGAGGCCAGCTACGACATGGAGACGAACCTGATCGATGTTTACGTGCGGCGCCTGCGCCAGAAGCTCGGTGCCACCGAAGAACAGCCGCTGATCCGCACGGTGCGGGGCACGGGCTACCAACTGACATGAGATCGCTCACCGGACGCATGACGGCGGGTTACGCCTTGGCCGTGACCGGGGCGGTCGTTGTAGCGCTGGCCACCGGTCGCTGGTTGCTGGAGCGCGAGATGATCGGTGGTCTGAGCCTGTTGCACGAAGCCGAGCATCGTGAGGTGATGCAGCAGCTGGGCAGCGCAGCGGCCACCATGCCGGAGGACGAGTTGGTGCGCCGCATGCGGGCGCACGCCGAGGCGGACGAGCACCTGTTCTTTTTCCAAGTCCACGAGGTGACGGGTCGCATCCTCTTTCGCTCGGCCAGCCTCGGGGAGACGATGCTGCCGGACCTTTCCAACACGACCCAACACTGGACGATGCAACTGCCGCCGCACGGCCGGGTGCACACCTCCGACTTCACAGAAGGCACCCGCCATTTCCAGATAGCCAGCCGGTTGGCACCGATGGAAATCCTCCTCGATAAATACACGCACATCAGCCTCGGCCTGGCCGGGCTCGTGGCGCTGGCCAGCCTCGGGTTGGGTTATGGCATCAGCCGGCTGGCCCTCGCGCCGATCCGGGACATCGAACGCACCGCGCGGCGCATCGGGGCCGACAACCTCAGCGAGCGCATTCCCGTGATCCCGGGGCACGACGAGCTCGCGCAGCTGGCGCGGCTGCTCAACGCGATGTTCGACCGGCTTGAGGCCTCGTTTCGGCAGGTGGCACAATTCTCCTCCGATGCTTCGCACGAGCTGAAAACGCCCCTGACGCTCATCCGGCTCAACGCCGAGCGGCTGCGCACGCGGGTGAACGAGAATCCTGCCGCCGTGTCGGCGGTGGAAGACCTGCTGGAGGAGATCGCGCAGATGAACCGCATGATCGAGAACCTGCTGTTTCTCGCCAAGGCGGAGAGCGGCGCGTTGCCGCTGGCACGCGAGCCGCATGCCACCGATGCCTTTCAGGCTTCGGTAGCCGAAGATGCCGGCGTGTTGGCCGAAGATCGCGGCGTGCGGCTGAAGGTGGAGCGGAGCGAGGCCGGCACGGTTCGCTTTGACCAGGGCCTGATGCGGCAGTTGCTGCTCAATTTGGTGAACAACGCCATTTCGGTGATGCCCGGCGGTGGCGAGGTGGCTTTGCGGTCTTATTTCAACGCGGGTCGCTGGCGCATCGAGGTGCGGGACGAAGGTCCCGGCGTGCCCGGCGACCAGTTGGAGCGGATATTCGAGCGCTTTGTGCAGCTTCCCCGTCCGCCCGGTTCGCCGACGGGCGGCAGCGGGCTGGGTTTGGCGATTTGCCGCGGCATTGCCCGGCGGCATGGCGGTGACGTGGTTGCGGCCAATCGCAACGACCGCAAGGGCTTGAGTGTAACGGTGGAGCTGCCGGCGGAAGGATGAACGGATATTAATCGAGTGTTCACGGCGGGTTCATCTCCTTGTGGGAGGATGCGGGCATGCTTTCCGCCCCGTTCGGCTTTTGGCGTCTCACTTCCGCTCGTCTGCTGCGTCGTCGCCACGGCGGCGTGCTGATTTTTCTGGGCGCCTTTGTCGCCGTGGCCTCGCTCACGCGCATGGCGCTGCTGATCCGCGAGGCGCACGAGGTCGCTTGGGATGCAAGCCTGTTGGTCGCTTTCGGCTGGGGCCTGCTCTTCGATCTGGCGGCGGCGGCGTGGGCTGCGCTGCCGCTGGTATTTCTACTCGCGGCGTTGCCGGCCGATTGGGGAACCAAGGTCTGGCACCGGGTGCTGGCCTATGCGGCTGGCGGGTTGGTGTGCGGCGCCCTGCTCTTCGGCGCGATGGCGGAGGGAACCTTCTGGGAGGAGTTTGGCACGCGCTTCAATTTCATCGCCGTGGACTACCTCGTTTACACGACAGAGGTGGTCGGCAACATCCGCGAGTCCTACAACCTGCCGCTGATCGGACTGGCGGTGACGTTGGGAGCGCTGCTGTTGGTGGTCGGACTGCGGGCCACCGGATTGCCGGCGGCGTGGCTGGCGCATACGGCGGAGCCCGCGCGCCGGCGGTGGACGGCCGCGGGGGCGTGGACGGCGGTCCTGCTCGGTCTGGGCGTGGCGGTCAGCCAGGACCAGCTCCCGGAGTTCCGAAATAACTACAACCGCGAGCTCGCGAAGGACGGACTGTGGTCGCTGTTTGCGGCGTTCCGCAACAACGAGCTCGATTACGACCGGTTCTACCGCACCCGGTCGGAGCGCGCCGTGTTTGAACGACTGCAGCGCGAGTTGGCCGAGGATGGCAGCGCCGTGGAGCGGCCCGGCGAGCCCGACACGCTGCGCTACGTGTGCCACGACGGCCCGGCCCTGCGGCCGAACGTCATCCAGATCACCGTCGAGAGCCTGAGCGCGGAGTTTCTCGGGACCTTCAACCCGGCTTCGATGCTCACTCCCCGGATCGATGAGATCGCGGCGCAGGGCCTGGTCTTCGAGAATTTCTACGCCACGGGCACGCGCACGGATCGCGGCATGGAGGCGCTCACGCTTTCGATCCCGCCGACCCCCGGTCGCTCCATCATCAAACGCCCGCGCAACACGGACCTGTTCACGCTTGGCTCGGTGTTTCGTGCGCAGGGCTACGACACCGCCTTCCTTTACGGTGGCTACGGCTACTTCGACAACATGAACACCTTCTTCGGTGGCAACGGCTACCGCGTGGTGGACCGCAACAGCGTGGGGCGCGACGACATCACCTTCGCCAACGCGTGGGGAGCGTGCGACGAGGACCTGTTTCGCTGGACGCTGCGTGAGGCCGATGCGGGCGCCGCCATGGGGCGGCCGTTCCACTATTTCGTGATGACCACGTCGAACCACCGGCCCTACACGTTTCCCGACGGGCGCATCGACCTGCCGTCGAAGGTTTCCGGTCGCGCTGGGGCCGTGAAATACACCGACCACGCCATCGGCCAATTCCTGCGCGAGGCCGCGACACGGCCGTGGTTCAAGGATACCGTTTTTGTGATCGTGGCCGACCACTGCGCCTCCAGCGCGGGCAAGAGCGACCTGCCGGTGCAGAACTACCACATCCCGCTCATCATTTACTCGCCCGGTGGACAGATTGCGCCCGGTCGCATCCGGACGCTTACGAGCCAGATGGACTACGCGCCCACGTTGCTCGGGCTGCTCAACTGGAGTTATCCCTCGCGCTTTTTCGGCCACGACGTCCGCCGGATTGATCCGACCGAAGCACATGCACTGGTCGGCACTTACCAAAAACTGGGACACTTGGAGAAGGGTGAGCTGGTCGTGTTGGGACCGCAGCACGATGCCCGCACCTACCGTTACGATCCGGACACGGGCGCGCAGGTCCCGGCGGCGCCGAGCGCGTATGCAGAGGAGGAGGCGATCAGCTATTACCAAGCAGCGAGCCTGCTCTACCGCAGGGGACGCTACCGGGCGGTGAGCACCGAGGAAAAAACCCGCCTGAGCGGGCCGGTGGCTTCCGTTCGCTCCACCACGGTTCAACCCAACGCGCAGCTCCGATGAAACCCCCTGCGGCTTCCGCCGGACGCCCGGCGACCCTGCTGGCGCCGTTCCTGGTCTATCTGGGCTTGGGCTTGGCGCTGCACACCGGCATGCGCGCTTTGCTGCTGTGGGGATTTCGGGCAAAGACCGGCGCACCGGCCGAACTGCCACTGCTGTTTGCGACCGGCCTGCGATTCGACCTGCTGCTCATGAGCTATCTGCTGGTGCCCGCGTGGCTGACGGCCTGCCTCGCGCCGGCCGCTTGGGTGGAAAAGGTGAAGACGGGACTGCGGTGGTATCTGCTGACCCTGCTCGGAGTGATGACTTTCCTCGAGTGCGCGGCATGGCCCGCCTTCATCGAGTTTGGCAGCCGGCCCGAGGCGCTATTTCTCGAGTATTTGAACCACGGATCGCAAGTCGCGGCCTTGGTTTTTTCCGGTTTCTGGCGCGAGACGCTGGTGACGGTGCTGGTGGTCGGCGCAGTGTTGTGGTTCGCTCACCGGCAGTTCCGGCGGGTCGGTGACCGGCCTTGGCCGCGCAGACGCACCCGGTTGTTGCTGCTGCCGGTGGGGGCGGCGCTGCTCTTCATGGGTGCGCGGTCCGGCTTCAGTCACCGGCCGGCCAACCTGAGCACGGCGGTGTTCTCCCGGAATCATTTTCACAACGAGATCGCGCTCAACTCCACCTACACGCTGCTCTACGCGGCCTATCGGCGCAGCTCGCATGAGACGGACACGGCTCGCGATTACGGCCGGCTTCCCGCGGGGCGGATTCTGGAGCTCACGCGGCGCGAGACCACGGTGTCGGCGGATGCCTATCTGCCGCTTCCCGATGGGAAGGCGGCCACGCTGCATCGGCAGGAGCCGCCCACGCCTCGCGCCGGGCCGCCGCCGAATGTCGTCGTCATCCTGCTCGAGAGCCTCGGGGCTGAATACACCGGTCATCTGGCCGGCACGGCCCTGACGCCGAATTTCGACCGGTTGGCGCAGGAGGGTATCGCGTTTGAGCGAATCTTCTCCACCGGCACGCGCACAGCCCGCGGCATCGAGGCCGTGGTGGCGGGTTTTTTCCCGACACCCGCTCGCGCGGTGCTGAAACTGGGCAAGGCGCAGCACAATTTTTTCACGGCGGCGGATTTGTTCCGCCGGGCGGGCTACAGCACGCACTTCATCTACGGCGGAGAGGCCAACTTCGATGAAATGAAATCGTTTTTCGTCGGCAACGGCGTGGAACACGTGTGGGACCAGCCGGTGCTGCAGAAGCCCGGCCAGGCCGTCGGCGTCTGGGGCATCCACGACGAGGACCTGTTTCTCGAGGCCGATGCGATTTTCCGGCAGCAGGACGACCGGCCGTTTTTCGCCGTCATGCTCTCAACCTCCAATCATGCGCCCTTCGATTATCCGGAGGGGAGGACCACGCCCGACCCGGCGTTCCCCGTCGCGTCGCCGGAGAACGCGATCAAGTTCACGGATTACGCGCTCGGCCGGTTCTTCGAGCGGGCGCGGACCTCGCCGTATTTCAAGAATACTATTTTCGTGGTGGTGGCGGACCACGGCACGCGGGTCAGCGGCGACCAGCTGATCCCGCTCTACAAGTTCCACATTCCCGCCCTGATCCTCGGTCCGCCGGATCTGGTGCCCCGGCGCACAATCCGCGCGCTCGCCTCGCAGGTGGATCTTATGCCCACGGTGTTGGCGCTGACCGGTCGCGCGTGGACGCATCCCATGATGGGGCGCAACCTGCTCGATTCGGCGGCCGGCGACTTGTCCGATTCGCGGCACGGTCGCGCGTTGCTACAGTATGAGACGCACTTCGGTTATTGGAAGAACGATGACCTCGTGATCCTGCGCCCTGGTCTTGCGCCCGCGCAGTTCCGGGTCGAGACCACGAAGCTGACCGGCCGCGATCGGTTCCAGCTCCAGCCCGCGGCGGCTGATCCGCAACTCGTGGAGGAGGCACTGGCACACAGCCTCCTGCCGGGGCACCTCTACCACGAGCGTCTTTACCGGCTCGAATGAGCCGCTGCATCATGACAATTGCGCTTCGGTTTCGCGCCATAGCCCTGTTCGCAGGCGGAGTATGTCTGCTGCTTGCCCCGGTCTTCGCCCAGTCGGGTATGGAGGACGACGAGATGAAAATTCGCGGCGTCTTCAATTCCAGTCTCCCGGGCACACAGCGGAAGCACAGCCTGAAGCTCACCTTTCATCCGCGCATCGGCGACGTGTTTCGACGCGACCATATGCGCGTGCCGCTGGGATTGCGCTACGGCCTGACGGACGACTGGGAGGTGTCAGCGTTGATCGAGGGTTATTTCTCCCACGGGCTCCGTGAGGCGGAATGGTTTGACCGCAGCGGGTTCTCGAAGGCGGGCCTCGGCACCAAATACCGGCTCGGCCAGGTCGGGCAGACAGCGTGGGATTCGGCCGTCGGCTTGGATTTCAGCACACCGATCGGGACGCCGCCGATGGAAATCACCGACGGACTGAGGCGCTATGCTCCCTACGTAACATTTTCGCGGTGGTTCGAGAGCGACCCGCGTTGGCGGCTTTTTTGGAACGTGGGTGCGGACTTGGTATCGCCAACGGGCATCCCGGGTCGGCGGGAGAAAAACGATCTCGGCGCGGATTCGCTGTCGTTGACAGCCGGCGCGATATTCGACCGCGGTCCGTGGCATTATACGCTGGAGGCGGAGCTGACCAGCACGAGGCCCTTTGGCGGACCCACGGAAGATGTGTTCGCGCTGCGGCCGGGCGTGCTATGGGAAGTGCCGGAGCGGCTCACAGGCCGCATCGGCGGCAAGTGGGTGGTCGGCTTCGGCCTGCGCACAAGCTTCGGGCCCGACGGCACCGACGTGGGTGGCAGCGCGAAGGTCCGGGTGAACTTCGACTTCAAGCAATGGTGGCGGAGAAAGTTCCGCCGATGAACGCGCTGCGTCGGGTGGTCACGTCGCCGTGGCTGGGTCCGGTGTTGCTGGTGGTTTTCATGGGCGTAATCGAGACGACATCGCTCGATTTGTGGGTGCAGGATCATTTCTACGATTTCGGGCAGCGGCGCTGGCTGGAGGACGCGGCCGAACCTGTCGGGCGGTTGGTTTTCTACGACGGTCCGAAGATTGTCATCATCCTGACAGCACTCGCGCTGCTCACGCTCGCCCTCGGGCCGGCGCGCTGGCGGGAGCGGTGGCGTTTCGGCCGACGCGATCTGTGGGTTGCCGTGCTCACGCTTGTGTCCGTGCCCGTGCTCGCCGGCATCGGCAAGGATACGACCAACACGTTCTGCCCCTCGGAGATCCGGCGCTACGGGGGCGACGTGCCCTACGTGAAAGTATTCGAGCGTTACCCGGAGAACGACCGTCCCGCGCGGCGCGGACGTGGCTTTCCCGCCGGGCACGCCAGCGGAGGATTCGCGTTGCTCGGGCTGATGTGGCTGCGTCGCACCCGGGCGTGGCGCTACGGCGGACTGGCGCTCGGGCTTGGTGCCGGTTGGTGGATGGGTGGCTACCAGATGCTCAAGGGCGCGCATTACCTCAGCCACACGGTGGTCACGATGCTGCTCGCGTGGATCGGGATGCTGTTTTGGCGCCGGGTGGTGCGGCGGCCGGCGGAGGATGATTTGTAGGACGGAGACCCCGCCCTGCTACAACAATTCCAGCTGCACCCCGCCGGGGCGGCGGAAGGCGGCGGTGGAGAGGGCGAAGTCCTCGCGGTTGAGGCCGGCGCGGCGGGCGGAGATTTCGAAGAATTGTTTGATCTGCTCGGCGAAGATGCCCTCGCCGCGCATGCGGGCGCCGAAGGTGGCGTCGTAGAGTTTGCCGCCGCGCAACTCGCGCAAGCGCGAGAGCACGCGCTCCTTTTTCGTGGGGAAATGAGCGTCGAGCCACGCGAGAAACACGTCCTTCACGGCATAGGGCAGGCGCAGCACGACGTAGCCCGCGCGTTTCGCGCCAGCAGCGGCCACGGCGTCGAGGATGGCGGGGATCTCGTGGTCGGTAAGCCCGGGAATGACGGGCGCGACCATGACGCCGACAGGCACGCCGGCGTCGGCGAGCATGCGGATCGCGCGCAGGCGGTGCTCGGGCCGGGCGGCGCGCGGCTCGAGTTTGCCAGCGAGATCGGCGTCGAGCGTGGTGACGCTCACGTAAACCGCCGCGCAGTTGTGGTGTGAGAGCTCGGCGAGCAGGTCGAGGTCGCGCGTGACGAGGAAGTTTTTCGTGATGATGCCGACGGGCTGGCGGAACTCGAGCATCACCTCGAGGCAGGCGCGGGTGAGGCGGAAGCGGCGTTCGGCGGGTTGGTAGCAATCGGTCACGCCACTCATGCCGATGGGCTCGGGGTGCCACTTGCGCGACGAAAGCTCGGCGCGCAACAGGGCGGGGGCGCGGGTTTTCACGAGGATGCGCGATTCGAAATCGAGGCCGCTGCTCCAGCCGAGGTATTCGTGGAAGGGGCGCGCGAAGCAGTAGGCGCAGCCGTGTTCGCATCCACGATAAGCGTTCAGGCTCCAGCCGGCGCCGAGGTCAGGGCTGTCGTAGCGGTTGAGGATCGTCTCGCTGGCATCCTCGAAGAACTGCGTGCGCGGGTGCGGCCGCTCGACGGGCACGCCGTGTTCGTCGAATTCGGCGTAGTCGGGATCCGCCTCGAGGGCGATGTGTTCGAAGCGGTTCGTCGGGTTCAACGCCGTGCCGCGGCCGGGGGCGGGAATGCGGGCGGGATCAAGGCGTGGCGTCATGTCTTTCACGTTAGCGCGCGCGCTGCGAACGCCAGAAACAAAACGAAAACGACTCAAGTCTCCTGACAGGTTTTGTCACCGCACGGCCACTGCGGCCGGCTTTAGGCTTGTTGGCGATGCTGCCGGGTGCCCATGTTGTCGCGACATGAACCGCCGCATCACGCAGCAGGACATCGCCGACGAGCTCGGGCTAGACAAGTCCTCGGTCTCGCTGGCGCTGCGCGATCATCCGAGCATTTCCAAGGAGACGCGCGAGCGGGTGAAGGCGGCGGCGGCGCGGCTCGGCTACCGGCCCGATCCCGCTTTGGCGACACTCGCGCGGCAACGCTGGGCCGGGCACGAGACCGGCAGCGGGTCGGCCCTCGCGTATCTGGTGGACAGCCGCATGGAGAACTTCGTCACGCACCGTCGTTTCCTGGCGGCCGCCCGCGCGCGGGCCGAGGAGCGCGGTTACATCCTGCACGAATTCGACATCGCCGGTTATCCGCACATCGAGGCAGCCAGCCGCGTGCTGCACCATCGCGGCATCCGCGGGCTGTTGGTGCCGCAACTCGCGCACACCGTGGGACCCGGCATCCTGAATCTGCCTGCGGAAAAATTCACGGTGATCTGTCTCGATCTCGGTTGGGATCCGGTGCCGTTCCATGTGGTGGGACCGGACACGTTCGAGGAAACGCGACGCGTGTGGCACGAGGTGGTGCAGCGCGGTTTTCGCCGCATCGGCGGTGCGGTGCTGGCGCACAAACCGCATGCCGTGGACGACGCCACGCGCCTCGGCGCTTCGCTCGCGTCGCAGCAGGACTGGGTGCGGGCAAAGGACCGGTTGCCGCTGCTGACGACAGCTCCGCGTGATCGCGAGGGTTTTCTACGCTGGTTCCGCCGCTACCGGCCGGACGCGGTGATCGGTTTCATTCCGCGGTTGCACGACTGGTTGATCGAGGACGGCTGGCGCGTGCCGGAGGATGTGGCCTTTGCCGCGCTGCTCGTGGTGAGATCGGAATGGCCGCACGTCACGGGTTGCATTTCGCAAGGCGACCGCATCGGTCGCGCGGGCGTGGATGCCTTGATCGCGACGATGGCTGAGAACGAATGGGGCATTCCAGAGCAGCAGCAAAAACTGCTCCTGAAACCAATCTGGCACGAAGGAAAAACGCTCGGGGCCAGCCCGGTTGCGACGCGCTGAAAACGCAGCGAGGCTCAACAGGATGAGTGAGCCGTGCGTTGGACGAGCCCCGGTGCGGGCGTAACGGTCGCCACGTTGACTGGAGCGTTTCGCGCTCCAACCCCGACATCTGGACCCCAACCCCGACCGACCATGAACTCCATCCTTCCCGCCGGAGGCCGCCGCCTTGCTTGGACCGTTTTTCCCAGCCTGGCTGCTGCTCTCGCCTTGCCGTTGGCCGCGCAAACCGCCGCCACGTCCCCGACTCCCGCCCAAGAATCCGATACGTTCGTGCTGTCACCGTTCCAGGTGAACAGCGACGACGACGAGGGCTACCTCGCCACCAACACGCTCGCCGGCAGCCGACTCAACACCTCGCTGCTCGACACGCCCGCCTCGATCTCGGTGATGACGAAGGAATTTCTCGCCGACATCGGTGCGCTCAACGTCACGCAGGCGATGGAATACGCGCTCAGCGGCGGCAACGACGTCGGCGGCGGCAACGCCAACGTCGGCGCCACGACCGGCAACGGGCTCATCGACAACAATTTCAATTTCCAGATCCGCGGCTTCCGCCGCGCCACGCAGACGCGCGACTACTTCGACACCATCATCAGCGGCGACATCTTCAATCTCGACCGCATCGACATCGCCCGCGGACCCAACTCGATCCTCTTCGGCATCGGCGGTCCCGGCGGCATCGTGAACGTCACCCCGAAGCGCGCCCGCGCCGACCGCGACATCACCGAGCTGTCCTTCGTCGGCGGCAGCTGGGGCCTGCGCCGCGGCGCGATCGACGTGAACCGCCCGCTCATCGACGGCAAGCTCGCGCTCCGCACCAACCTCATGATGCAGCGCGCCGACGGCTACCGCGACTTCGAGTCCGACGATCAGGAGCGCGGCGCCCTCGCGCTGGAATGGCGGCCGACCTCCAGCACCACCGTCCGCCTCAACGGCGAGCGCGGCCACCTGAAGCAGAACAAGGTCCGCCCCTGGCTGCCGTGGGACAGTATCTCGCAGTGGGAAGCCTGGGGCAGCCACACCGTGCCCTACGGCACGCCGCAGGCGCCCACCGTGCTCGGAGACCTCAACTACTCGCAGTTCCAGAACGGCGCCGGCAACGGCCTGCCGGCCCTGCCCGCCGATCCCCTTTGGGGCACCGAAATCCGCACCGCCGGTCACGTCATCCAGCCGAATTTCTTCATCATCCCCGGAGACGGACCGCTGGCCGGCCAGGTGATCTACACCGGCAACTCGGCGGAGAACGCGCGCTGGTATCGCACCTCCAGCGGCTCCGGCGTCGGCGGTTACAACACGCCGCCCAATTACGAGAATGAGAGCGTCTTCCCCCGCCGCGGCAACGTCACCGGACCCGGCCATTGGGTGGAAACCGACTACGACACCTACGGCATCGCCGTCGAGCAGCGCGTCGGGCAGAACCTCTACCTCGAGGCCGCGGCCAACCGCTCCACCGTGGATCGCGAAAACCGCGCGGTCGTGGGCTTTGCCGGCATCTCGATCATGTATGACGTCACCGAGACGCTGCCGACCTTCGATGCCAACGGCCGTTACCAAGCCACGATCGGCGGTCCCAGCACCGGCGCCTTCGGCCAGGCCTTCGCCAACAAGCTCGGCATCCCCTACGTCGCCACCACCCAGGGTCGCAACGCGCTCAATCTGACGTCCGCGATTCCCAATCCGAACCTCGGCGACCTGATGGTGTTCGCCGAGCCGACCATCGCGCTGACCGAAACCGTGCGCGACGACCTGCGTTTCAGCGCGAGCTACGACCTCGACGCCGGCAAGTTCGGGCGGCACATGCTGCTGGCCTTCGTCAGCCGTGCCGAGACCACCAACGAGACCGAGTCCTTCCGCGAGGGCAACGTCCACCCGAACCGCGCCGCCATGAACCATTTCACCGACGTGCCGCGCCGTGTTTATCACGTGGATCCCTTCTCCCCGAACCTCGCCGACCGCGGCATGCCCGACGTTTTCAATCTCCCGATTACGTCCGACCAGATCCAGGGTCTGCCCACGGCGGTTTACAGGAGCGGTTTTGTGCGCAACGGCTGGACCCGCTCTGTCAACGAAATCGAATCCGGCGCCTTCGCCACGCAGAGCCGCTTCTTCAACGGCCGCCTCGTGACCACCGCCGGCGTTCGCCGCGACCGGATCAAGATCTGGAACGACGGCCGCGTCCTCAGCCCGCAGACCGGCGAGGTCCACTCGCTGATCACCGCCACCAACCCGGGCATCGACCAGCGCGGCGACACGCACACCCTCGGCGCGGTCTTCCATGTGCCGAAGCTCGACTGGCTCAGCGTCTTTGCCAACACCTCCACCAACTTCAAGGACCAGGGCGGCGCCCAGTATCTTGACGACGAGGCGCTCCGTCCCGGCCGTGAGATCGGCGCGCTCAAGGGCAAGGGCCTCGACTACGGCCTGAAGTTCAGCCTCTTCGACCGGAAGGTCAACGCGACGCTCGCCCGCTTCACCGTGGAGCAGCACAACCAGGTCTCCGGCCACCAGTCCGACGTGTTCAACTACATCCACTCGATCTGGACCACGATCCACAACAACGGCCCCGTCACCGCCCAGACCGACCAGGACAATCCCAACGGCCATCGCGTGGGCGGCACCGACACCCGTTCGCAGGAGTCCTCGGGCTACGAACTGGAGGTCACGGCCAACCCGACCAAGAACTGGCGCCTGACCTTCAACATCAGCAAGGCCGAGAACGCCGTCTCCCAGCTCGGCGGCGCGCTCACCGAATACGTCGAGCGCCACCGCGCCGAGTGGCAGTCCAAGGCCTCGCTCAGCTACGACACCGGCCGTCCGCCGGGCAACCTCAGCAACGCCGGCGGCAGCAACACCATCGGCGCGCTCATCACCGGCCTCGACAGCTGGCTCGCGTTCACCCGCGCCCAGGAAGGTCAGATCGAGACGAACATCCGTCCGTGGAACGCGAACGCCTTCACCGCCTACAACTTCAGCGAGGGCCGCCTCAAGGGCCTCACCCTCGGCGGTGGCGTGAACTACCGCGGTGACGCCATCCTCGGCGTCAAGCCCGGCACCCTGGCCTCGCCCGAGGTGCAGACCTTCAAGGGCGGCAACTACTACCTGTTCAACGCGCTCGTCGGCTACAACTTCACGCTCCGCAACAAGACCAAGGTCACGCTGCGGCTCAACGTGGACAATCTGTTCAACAACCTCGACAAGCAGGTCCTGGCCTCCAGTTGGAACCCGGTTATGAACGACCTGCAGACGTTCCACTACTACTTCAATCCGCGCAGCTACCGCCTGAGCGCGACCTTCAGCTTCTAACGCGAGAAGCCCAACCGGGCTGCAGAGATTGCACAGGGGACCCTTCGCGGTCCCCTGTTTTTTTCGCACTGGTTGGGACGTGCGCTCCAGTCTGCCGCATCGACGATCATGATCCGGAAAATACCGATCTTGCTCACACTGCCCATCCTTGCCGTCGCGGCCGCCGCCGCGCCTGCGGTCTTCGATTTCAAGGACCCACAAGGATCCAATCAGGTTCAGTTCCGGCTCGAAGCTCCCGTCGAACCACTCATCGGCACCGCGAACGGCGTGCATGGCACCGTCCGTTTTGACCCGGAAAACCCCGCGACGCTGACCGGCCGCATCGTGGTGGCGGCCAGCACGCTCCAGGTGCCCAACAAACGCCTGCAGGAGAGCGTGCATGGCGCCAAGGGCATCGACGTGGCGCAGTATCCGGAGATTTCGTTCGAAGCGACCGGTGTTTCCGGCGTCATGACCTCGGGCTCCGAAACGACTGCCGACGTCACGGGCATTTTCACGCTGCGTGGGATCGCCAAGGAGATGACGGTGCCGGTGCGCCTGACCTTTCTGCCGGATGCGCTGGCCCGACGCGAGCCGGGTGTTCCGGGCGATCTGCTTGTGCTGCGCGCCGAGTTCACCATCACGCGGGAGGAGTTCAAGGTGCGGCCCGGGGAATATCTCGAGAAACTGAGCAACGAGATCAAAGTGACAGTGGCGATTGCCGGCGCGGCGCCCACGCCCGCGGCGACAAAATAGGATTCGCCCTTCGGTCATTTCAGCGAACTGAATGTCCTTGCGTGCCCCATGAGCGATTCGACGCCCCATTCCCCACACGACTTGGAACTCTGGCCGGAAGGTGTGCCCGGCACCCCGCGCGAACCCGCCGTGCAGTCTTCCCGGTCTTCACCCGACGGCGAACTCGTCTCCGGCGTGCAACGACCGATCCTCACGGTCTGGCGCGCACCCGCGGACAACGCCAACGGCACCGCGGTCATCATTTGCCCCGGTGGTGGCTATCAAGTGCTGGCGGTGGAGAAGGAAGGCTCGGACGTCGCGCGCTGGCTGAACGGCCTCGGCATCACGGCCTTTGTGCTGCGCTACCGTTTGAAAGACTGGGGCCATCCCGCGCCGTTGCGCGACGCATTGCGCGCGTTGCGGCTCGTGCGATCCCGGGCAGAAGAATTTGGCGTGCGCGCCGACCGCATCGGGATTCTCGGCTTCTCGGCCGGCGGTCATCTCGCTGCGAGCGCATCGACGCTTTATGACGATGCCGACGGCCGCACCGGCTCGCCGCTCGATGAAGTCTCCGCGCGACCGGATTTCACCATCCTGCTTTATCCGGTGATCAGCCTGGTAGCCGCACCCGCGCACCGCGGCTCGCGGTTGAACCTGCTCGGCCCGGAGGCCGATCCCGCGCTGTTGGAAAAACTTTCGCCCGAACGGCAGGTGACCGCGGCCACGCCGCCGGCCTTCCTCATGCACACGGCTGACGATGCGACCGTGCCGTTGGAAAACAGCGTGCTTTATCAACAGGCGCTGCGCGCCGCCGGCGTGCCAGCGGAATTGCGCGTCTATGATCACGGCCCGCACGGCATCGGCTTGCGCACGGAACACGAAGCGGCCCGGCGCTGGCCCGCCGCCTGTGCAGCGTGGCTCGCGAATTTGAATCTGCTGCCGTCTCAGGTGCGATCCGGCTGAGACTCCGCTTCGAGCGCGCCCAGTTTCACGAGGCGACCCGTGCGGGTTTGTCGAGCGAACCAAGCGGCAATGGCGACGGCGGCCGCGCCGCACAGCGTGAGGTAGAGATAACCACTCGCGTAGTCGTAGCGGATGTCGCCGTTGGCGGCGCGCTCACGGGGTAGCAACCAGGCCAGCGCGGTCACCCACAGGCCCACGCCGTTGTTGATCAACAGGGAGCTGAGATTGCGCGTCATCGCCACGCCCGCCAGCACCGTGCCGAGCCGGTCGCGCGGCACATAGTCGAACATCAGTGAAACCGACGCGATCGTGCCAATCGTGCCGATACCCGTGCCGATGAGCCGGAAGGCCAGCACGACGTTGAAGGACGGCTGGTCAGCCGGCGCGACCAGCTTGAGGTAGAGGAAGAACAGGAGGTGGGTGACGGTCATGGCCGCGGCGAGTCCGACGAAAAGCCGGATGCGGTCCAGTCGGTCGGCCAGCCAGCCACCGAGCGGCAGGAAAACGCAGAGCGTGGCACCGGTGGCGAGGGCGAGCACGTTGCCGTAGGCCTGCTTGGAGAAACCCCATTGCTCGGTGTAGAGCAGGGGAGCAAGGCTGCCAAAATCGAGCCAGAAGACCTGTTGGGCGATACCGACCGCGTAGAGCGCGAGCCACTGGCGATCGCCGAAAATATCGCGCAGGAAACCACTGATCGCGGCTACCACTCCGCGACGGTTGGCGGGCGCGGCTGGCGGTGCGGGCGGCCGCACCTCGTGGACGCCACGCAGGACGAACAGCATTGTTGCCATGGCGAGCAGCGAGCCGGTCCAGAACACGAACTGTTGTCCTGAAACCGCGAAACCGCCCGGCAGGGCGTAGTTGTCGTCCCACCGGCCGACCATCACCGCAAAGAAGAACGCGATCATGCCGTTGCGGGCGAAGGTGAAGGCGGCATTCGCGCGCCCGCGTTGGGGCGGCGGCACGACTTCGTTGCAGAGCGACTCGTAGGGCGTGGCCAGGTCGCGCAACAACTCGTGGAGGAAGACCAGCGCGACGAGCAGCCAGAGCGTGCTCACCTGCGGCAAGATGAGACAGCCGAGCGCCGCCGAACTCCAGCCCGCAATCAGGAAGGGCTTACGCCGGCCGAGCGGCGTCCAGATGCGATCGCTGGTGTAGTTGCAGGCCGAGCCCACGAACACGCTGAAGAAAAGGTTGAAGCTCCCGAGCAGCGTGATGAGCACGGGCACGGAGACGAACTCGCGGACCTTGAAGGTGACCGCGACGTTCGAGAGCATCTCGAGATACAGCATCGTCGCCCATGGCAGCGACATCATCGCCACCCAGGACCAGGGAACCCGCGGCTGGCGCGTGCGGATGGGCCAGTGAGCGCTCATGATGCGGGTCGCGGCCAGTCGAGGATCTGGCCGTCATCTAACAAACGTTGGCGAAGGACAGGATAGGGAAGCTGTTGAACGCTGACACCCGCATCAATGGCGAGGGAGGCGGCGGTGGCGGCGCTCTGGCCGAGCAGCATGAAGACCGGTTCCATGCGGATGCTGCCGTAGGCGATATGGCTGGAAGACAACACCAGGGGCACGAGGAGATTGGCGCACTCGCTCTCGCGCGGAACGATGGCGCGATAACTTACGGGGTAGGGTTGCGGCACGCCGCGCTCGATGTTGCCCTCGGCCATGACGGCGCCGTCAACGACGACGCGCGAGGTATGATGGGAATCCATCGCATAGCTCGCGAGTCCGACGCTGTCCTCCGCCCGGATGCGTCCGACGCAATTGTGCTCGGTCATCACGTAGTCGGAGATCATTCGCCGTCCTTCGCGCACATAGAGTTCATGCGGCCAGCCGTCGGTTTCGGGGAACTGGTCGCGAGGCAGGCCGAATTGCTGCACATGAGCGCGAAGCGCCGCGGGCACGGCCTCGTCATGGGCGAGGAACGACATCATGCCCTGCTGATAGGTGACGTGCGCTTGGAAGATTTTTTCCCGTTCGGCGTAATCCGCTTCGGGCCAGCGGTGGCTGCCGCCGATGAAGTCGGTGGAAATGGGGCCGGCGCTGTTGCAGTCGCCGAGGTTGAGTTTGATCGGCCCATGCTTGTAGGCCCAATCCCACTCAAAACCCGGCGGGGCGCTGGTGATGTAGCGAAGAAGAAGGGCGTAATCGTCGCGATTGTAACCTGCGGGTTGCGGAAACGGCCGGCCCTCGGCGGCGGAAACCAGCCACATGCGAAAATTGTAGGCCTGCACCAAGTCGTCGCCCGACCCTGCGTCGCGCGGAGGTTCCGGCGAAATGCCGGGGAGGAGACCGGTGGTTGGATCGCCGGGTGTGCGGTAAGGATCAACGCGGAAGCGAAACTGGTGCTGGTTCGCGATGAAGTAGCCATTGAAGCGTTCGCCGTAGGTTGCGTTGGCTTCGCGACCAACATGATAGGACACCCCGGCCCGGGCGAGCAGGTCGCCCTCGTAGGTCGCGTCGATGAACATGCGCGCCTCGATCCGGTCGCCATTTTCGAATTCCAGCGCCGTGATGCGATTGCCCTCTTTTTCGACGCGGGCCAAACGCCGCTCGAAACGAACCTCGACGCCGGATTCCGCCAACATCGTGCGGAACGTGTTCTCCGCGTCGCCCGACCGGAAGCGAGTCCAGCCCATGCGATCGAGAAATTCCGCGGCGAGACCGCCGATGGATTCCTTTTTCCCGAGATCAACGGCGGTGAGGCCGGCGGAAGTCATGCCGCCGACGTGGCGACGGAAAACGGCCAGCGCCACGCTTTGGTTCATGCGGCGCGCCTGCACAGCCGCGCCCACACCGGCGGGTGTGCCGCCGTAGATGCAGATATCCACGCGCAATGTTTCCGGCGCTTCCGAGCGGGGAACTTCGTAGTAGTGACGCAGGCCGGGATTCGGCGTTGTGGGTGCGATGGCACCGACCGCGACGGTGGCGAGCGTGAAGGCGAGAACCGAAATCTTAATGGCGGGGAGAAAGTTCATGCAGTCGGGTGCGGTCAGGATGAAGTCGGCCGACACCACGCGAGACGGCGCGCGAAGTCTGCTTGGAAGTTCGGCCGCCAGCGACTGACGGTCGTGCGCGGATCGAAGTCGTCCGTCGCGGGCAAGTCACGCCACCAGCCGTCGGGTTCGCGGCGAAATTGTCCGCCCCAACCGGGTTGCGCGGGATCGGCGGGATCGTTGCCGCCGGCGGGCAGGAAAAAGAACCACGCGGGCGTGTCGCCTTCCTTGAGACAGCCGTGCGGGTTGGGTTCGGTCCAGGCGGTTGGCGGATAAAGCGGGCCGAGCGCGCCGGCGGGAACAACGTGTTGCTCGATCCAGGCGCGGCTGGTGACTGATTCGTCGCCAGTCAGATACATGCCGCGGAACGTGGCGAGGCGCCGGTCGCGATCGGGTGGCGCCAGCGAGAGAATGGCGTGGAGTCCGGGAAACGTGGCGCGTATCCACGCGGCGATGCCGTCCTGGTCGGCGATGTCGTAAACACGAAGCTTGGTGGCGAACTCACGCCAGCCGGACTCGCCGCGGTCGTGGAGCACGCGCCAGAAGGCTTGGGCGAGATCGGTCTGTCCGCCCCAGACGCTGATGTTCAACGGATCGGCCGGCGAACCTGCGTCCACGCGTTCGATGAGCAGGCGAGAGGCATCGGTGTCGTGATCCGCGCCGACGTGGGCGCGACCGCGATGTGGGTTGCCGGCGCGCACGGTGGCGAGCAAGTCGTCCGCAGTCGGCCAGTGGGCGAGGCCCGAGTTGGCCACGAGGTTGCGACGAACGGAGCCGTAGGCGGCGACGATTTCACGAATCAGCTCGGCGCGGGGCGCGGGATTGGCGAGTTCGCCCAGCGTGCCGGCAGAGCTGGCGATGAGTGCTTCGATCCGGAATTCGTTGGCGTAAACCATCAGGCGCACGAGCGACTGCTGGTCATCGGGATCGCCGCCGATGTCGGTGAGCACGGCGAGGCGCGGGCGGTCCGACGCAGCGCCAGCCAGGCAGGAGAGACCGAGCAGCAAAAACAGAACGGCGTGGCGCATGACAGGATGGCGGGCACTGATTGATCAGCGCAATGGCTGGCCGGGCGGGGCGAAGTTTTTCGCGGCGTCGTCCAGCACGAGCACCCAGTCGAGCATCTCGCCCGCGTCGGGCGGAGTAAACGCCTGCTCGCCACGGTTGGAAAAGACGCCGATGGGCGTGGCCTGACCGTCGCGGGGATTGAACCACCACGCCTTTACTTCCGAGCCGGAAATGGCGTTGAGGCGGACCTTGAAGCTGCGGGAGATAGGCGCGTAAACCATCGCGTAGGAGCCGGCGGCGTCGCGCGTCGCGACGAAACGATAGCGCCCCGCGCCGGGCACGCTCGTGGGCACGCGATCGGGGACGATGACGGAATCGTCGGGCACGCGCGTGAGGAACGGACGCGATTCCATCAGCGCGCGGCCGTGCCGCATCTGAGCCGCGCCGGGCTGATGGATGGCTTCGGTCCAATAGAGGAGCGGATTGTTCACCGATTTCCGGCCGGGCGCCCACATCTGCCAGACGGAGTGGTGGCCGTAGGTGTGGCCGAAGGCACCGGTGAAGAGATTCCAGTAAAGCGGACGGCGGACATCGCTGGCGATGGAATGGCCGAATTCGGCGGCTTTAAACGAAACCGGGTGGTCCTCGTAAATCGGCTCGCCGTCGAGCACGGGCTTGATGGGTGTGCGGTCGTAGTCGGCCCGGGTCTTGTCGTAACGGCCGGTGAACTCGGCGTTGTGGCCGTTTTGGCGCATGTTGAAATCGAGCCAGGGCTCGTCGTGGAAATACTGCGCCGAGCCCTGTGCGCCGCTCGGGTGCCAGGTCATGAGGTGCGCACCGCCGTCGCCGCGGCGCAGGCCGCGCGCCAAGGCGCGGGTGATTTCGCGGTGAGCGTCCTCCTCGATCGGGCGGTCGCCGCCAAGGATCCAGACGAGACGTGCGTCACGGTAACGACGGCCGAGCCATTCGCCGTAGGCCTCAGCGTTGGCGGGCGTGAAGACGACCGGGCCGACGCCCCACTTGAGATTCCATTTGTCTCCCCAAGTCGGGAGAAAACCGACAACGAGGCCGAGAGAGTTTGCCTTGGCCACGATGTAGTCGACATGGTCCCAATAGTCGTTGGCGGGACCGTCCTGCACCGCGGGCCGCGTAGGATCGCGGTCGATCAGCGGGAGGTGACCATAGGGATTGGGATCGTCGAGGCCGGAGAGTTCCGCCAGCGCCACAGCTTGAATCACGGTGAAGCCGAGTTGCGCGCGGTTTTCGAGATAGGCGTCGGCCTCCTCGCGATTCAGCCGGTGAAACAGCTCCCACGCCGTGTCACCGAGCCAGAAGAAGGGCTGGTTGTCAGCCGTGACGAGGAAGCGCTGGTTCTCGGAAACCTTGAGCCGGGGCGCGACGGTGTCCGGCGTGGCTCCGGCCAGGACGATGGCTGACAGGGCTGCAGCGAAAGCCGGCAACGCGATTCGCATCAGGCGTCGAAGGAGTTCAGCGATCAATGGTCGGGGCGGTAAGGGTAGCGGGGGCCGGCGGAACCGGGGTGGCGTCCGTAGAAAGCTCCAGCGTGGCACGGACGGGGATTTCATAGACCGTGACGCCGTCCACCTGCAAGCGGCGACCGCCCTGCGAAAGAATAGCCTGCTCGGTGATCGCGAGGATGCGGTCAACGAGATCCGTGATCTTGAAGTGATTCGGCAGACCGTCGCGCGAGTAGTTAATGTAAGTGTTGTTGAAAGGCTCGCGCCAACGGCCGCGGCTCGGGAGTTCGTGTGTGAAGTGTTTTGGGATCGCGCTCGTGCCATTCATCACGCCGAGCAAACCGCCGAGGGTCGCGGCTTGGTTGTCGCAATCGTAGCCGGCGGAAGTGGCGATGGCCACGGTGCGTGTGAAATCGCCCTCGCCGTAGAGGAAGGCCATGATTCCGCACAGGCCATTGATCACGGAGCCGAGCACGGGCACGGGAATGACGAAACCATCGATCTCGCGGTAATAGTTCTCGTGGAGAAGGCGTCGCGTGTCGCGCCAGTCGGGATATTGGTCGTGCCAGCGAAGCACGTCGCGGATGCCTCGCGCATACGGGCTGTCGGCAGGCAGGCGAGCGAGGGCGGATTCGACGAGCACACGCGGGTTGGTTTCGAAAAACGCATCGGCAATCATCGACGTGTAAACGATGTCGGGATGCGTGCTCCAACCGTCGGCGTGGATATGGGCGTCCCACTCGGCACGGGTGGAAGCGGCAGCGGGCATGCCGGCATAGAAGATGGCCCAGATTTCGTCCTTCAGCTGGGAGGAGATGCTGAACCAGTGCGGGTTCAGCGCGCGGCTGCCGGTGGCGGGCGGCAGGTAGCCTTGTTCCATGAGATCGCGCGCGCTCCGGCTGGCGGACCAGATGAAGCGGTTGATGTGCGCGCGCCAGAACGCGGTGATCTGCGGGTAAGTGAGCCCGAGGCCGTGTTTCTCGACCGCGTGCAACGTGACGAGTTCGATATCGGTGTCGTCATCGCTCCAAGCCCCGCCCATGGCGTCAGCCATGATGCGGATGTAGCCGCGCCGGTCATCGAGATTCATACGCAGGTTGGGACCGGCATCGCGAAAATCGTGGTAACGCTCGATGAGCACCGGGATCGGTTCGTCGGTGTAGAGGTTCTCGAAGGGAAAACCGAGGTAGTTGCCGACGATCTGGCCGATCCACCAAGCGTGGATGCGGTCGCGCAGCTCGTCGGCGGCCAGACGGCGATGCTGGGGGGTGGCGGCAAAACCGCTCGCGCCGAGACAAAGGACGAGGACGACGGAAATCAGGCGGGGGAAAGACATGGGGGTGCCGGCGCCGAAGGGAGTCGGGGAGAGTATCAGAGACTGTGGCGAGGGGTGTGACGCGGCCATCGGGGTTCACCTCATCCTGTTGAGCATGAGGCAAACGTCCACTCAACAGGATGACCCGGCGGGGATTTGTCGCATGGATGAGGCGTTTACGTAATGACTCTTCCCAGCTGCCCTGCCGGAAACGCCCCTTCTTCGTGATGACCCCTGATTCCCTGCTGATTGTTCCCGCCGCCTTGCCGGCACTGCGCGCACGCTTCTGCTGGTGGCGTAACCAGGCGGGGGGTGGGTTGGAGGTCGCTTTGTTCCGGCGGACTTTTGAGCTCGCGGCGGTTCCGGGGTCGTTCCGCGTCGCGGTCACGGCGGATGCACGTTACGTGCTCTGGCTGAACGGTGTGCGCGTGGGTCGTGGCCCGCTCAAGGGGACGCTCGAGAATTATCAAGTGGAGACCTTTGACCTCGCGCCGCTCCTGCGCCCGGGTCGCAACGTGCTGGCCGCCGAGGTGCGCTGGGCCGGTGAGGAGCTGTCTGCGAGCGGTGAAATCCACAGTCCGTGGCCCGGCTGGTGGGTGCAAGGGCTCGACGACGACCGGCTCGACACGCCGGGAGCGTGGCGAGTGTGGGCCGATGATTCCGTGCAGCCCAATCTGGACGACCCGTTCATCGCCGCCCGGCAATATCTTGGACCTCTGGATCGCGTGGAACCGTCCCGTCGTCCGGCTGGTTGGTTTCAACCGGAATTCGACGACGCGATCTGGCAGCCCGCAGTGGCCGCCGGTCCGGCAACGGTATCCGAAGGCTGGGGTCTCGCTCCGTTGCGCCGGCTCGCGCCGCGCGAACTGCCCGCGTTGCGGGAGGATCCGGCGGAGGCCTTCGCCGCAATCTGGCACGCCCGCCGTCCCGCCACCCTGCCATGGGCACTGGTTTCCGAGGAGGGCGGCGAACTCTGGCTGGATGCCGGTGCGATGACGACGAGTTACCCGGTGATCGAATTTACCGGCGGAACCGGTCGGACCGTGCAGCTCGTTTATGCCGAGGCGCTCGGCCACTGGCGCGAAACGGGCGCGGAACGGCGTTGGGAGAAATCCGGTCGGCGCGACGACATTGCACGCAGCACGCCGCACGGCTACCACGATGTCCTCGTGTTGCCGGGCGGCCGGCACGCCTTCGAGCCATTCCACTGGCGCACTTTTCGTTATCTGAAGATCGTGATCGCGCCCGGGTCCGAGCCCGTGACGGTTGTGGCCGCGACGCACCGGTTCACGACGTTTCCGCAGGATTTCCGCGCGACATTCGGTTGCTCGCAGCCCGGCATCGGTGCGTTTTGGGACATCAGCCTGCGCACGTTGCGCCTCTGTTCGCACGAGACTTACGAGGACTGTCCCTATTTCGAGCAACTCAACTACGTGTTGGATGCGCGGCTGCAGGCGCTCTGTTCGCAATACTTGGCCAACGACACGCGCCTGGCCCGGCGCACACTCGGAATGTTTCGCGATTCGCTCGGCCCCGACGGGCTCGTGGCCGGGCGCGTGCCTTCGCGCCGACGCCAGGTCATTCCGGGTTTCGCGCTCCATTGGGTGTTGATGCTGCACGACCACTGGGAGTGGTGCGGTGGCGAATCGGCGGAATTCATCCGCAGCTGTCTCGGCGCAGTCGATGCAGTGCTCGGGCATTTTCGTGCCCGCCTGACACCGGCCGGTTTTGTCGGCCGGGTGGACGACTGGGCTTGGGTCGATCTGGTCCGGCAATGGCCGCAGGGCGTGCCGCCGTCGGTGCAGGCCGGCACCGGCTCGACGTATTTCACCGCCCTGTTCTCGCTCGCGCTGGAAGCCGCGGCGGCGTTGCACCGCGGGGTGGGCGAAACGGCCGATGCCGGGCGTTGGACGGCGCTGGCCGATCGCCTGCGTGGTGCGATCCGCACAACCGCCTGGTCAGAAAAAGCCGGTTTGTTTCTCGAAGGTCCCGGTCGTCCGGAGGACACGCCGAGCCAGCATACGCAAGCGTTGGCAATTTTGGCCGGTGCGGCCGATGAACGCCAGCGGCAGATCGTCGGTGAACGGCTTGTGTCCGATGGCTCGCTCCTGTCGGTGTCGCTATGCCATGGTTTCTACCTGGCCCGCGCGCTCGAGGTAGCCGGGCGGTATGATCGACTTTTCCCCGATGTGTTGCCGCCGTGGACCGACATGATGGCGGACGGTCTCACGACTTGGCTCGAATCGGCCGGGCCGACCCGAAGCGACTGCCACGGGTGGTCGGCGTGGCCGGTGCATGATTTCTTCGCCGGCGTGTTGGGAGCGCGCCCGGGCGCGCCCGGTTGGACGCGCATCCGCCTTCGGCCGCAGTTTGGCGTGACCGATTGGGCGCGCGGCGAATTCCATGTTCCCACCGGGCGCATCGCCATCACCTGGCGGCGCGAAGCCACGGGACGCGTCAAATTTGAAGCGGACACACCCGTCGGCGTGCCGGTCACCGTGGCGCTGCCCGACGGCGAGGAACGCGAGTTTGCCGCCGGCGGGCGCATTGAAATCACGCTGCCGGGTGCGGTGCGTTCGGCGGAGCCCGCGGTCCGGTCATGACGCCGGTGCCGGTTGCACTCCAGCTCTGGTCGCTGCGCGAAGCCGTGCAGGCGGACTTCGCGCGCGCGGTCGCGGAGGTCGCAGCCATCGGCTTCGCGGGGATCGAAACCGCGGGCTTCGGCAATCTCGACGCCGCCGGCGCGGCGCGAGCCGTATCTGATGCTGGATTGAAATGCGCAGGCATGCACGTTGGGTTGCCTGCGTTGCGCGTTGATTTGGGACGCGTGGCGGACGAAGCGCGTCTGTTCGGCACGCGGCATGTCATTTGTCCCGCCGGGCCGCGCGAGTTGCTCAACTCGGCTGCGGGATTCGCGGCGTTCGGCGAGGAACTCGACGAAATCGGCGGCCGGCTGCGCACGCTCGGGCTGGAATTTCATTATCATAATCACGGTTTCGACCTCGTGCGTTGCGATGGCCGGCCGGGGCTCGACTGGCTACTCGACGCCGCGCGGCCGGGGCACCTTGGCTGCGAGGCCGACGTGCACTGGCTCCAATCCAGCGGGGTGGATCCCGCGGGCTTCATCCGCGCGCAGGGCCGGCGCATCCGATTGCTGCACTTGCGCGACGACGCGGGGATTGGGGAAGGCCCGGTGGATTTTCCAGCCGTCTTCGCCGCCGCCGCCGCAATCGGCGCGCTCGAATGGCAGGTGCTCGAAGTGGAGAAGCACAACGGCCCGCCACTGGCGTCGGTGCGCCGCGCGTTTGAACGTTTGCGCGCGTGGGGACGCGCCTGATTTTTCCATGTCCCAGACAACACAGGTTAACATCGCGCTGATTGGGGCCGGCGCCGTGGCGGCGACCCACCTCAACGGCTTCCGCGAGCATCCCGCCGCGCGCGTGGTTGCCATCGCCGAACCCGCGGAGGAACGCGGGCGCGAGATGGCAGCGCGCTTTGGTGTGCCGGAGTGGGTGCCCGATTACCGCACGCTGCTCGAACGCGAAGACATCCAGGTGTTCTCCGTCGCGCTGCCCAATCACCTGCACGCACCAGTGACGCTCGCCGCCCTGCAGGCCGGCAAGCACGTGCTGTTGGAGAAACCGATGGCAACCAACGCGACCGAAGCCGCCGCCCTCGCCGCCGAGGCGCAGGCACGGAAACGCGTGTTGATGGTCGGGCAGAACAACCGGTTTGCCGTCGAGGTGCAGGCTGCACGCCGGCTCGTGGTGGGCGGTGTGCTTGGCGAGGTTTACCACGCGCGCACGGCGTGGACGCGCCGTGCCGGCATTCCGCGCATCGGCTCGTGGTTCACGCAGAAACAATTCGCAGGCGGCGGCTGTGCCTACGACATCGGCGTGCACGCGCTCGACCGCTGTCTTTGGCTCATGGGCGAATTCGACGCGACGACGGTGTCGGCCCGCACGACGGCGGAGTTTGGTCCGCGGGGACGTGGCGCGGGCGATTGGGGCAAGGGTGAGATTGATCCACAGGCGCCGTTCGACGTGGAGGATTTTGCCATCGCTTTCATCCGGTTGCGCAGTGGACGCACGGTGTTGCTGGAATCGTCGTGGGCCGCGCATCAGCCGGATCCCGATTTCAATGGCACGCAACTCTACGGCACCGAGGCCGGGCTGCTCCTGCCGCCGCTGCGACTGTTTCGTCCGGGACCACGCGGCCATATAACCGAACTCGTGGACCCGGCGCCGGTGCCCGTCACGCCCAACCGCATGGCGCATTTTGTGGATGTCGTGCTTGATCGCGCCGAACCCTTCGTGCGCCTGGATGAATCGGTGGCGGTGCAGAAAATCCTGGATGCACTCTACCGCTCGGCCGCGCTCGGTCGGGAGGTGAGCGTGGAGGAAGTGCCGGGATGAAATCCGCCGGAATCAAGATCGCTTATATCGGCGGTGGTTCGCGGCAGTGGGCGCGGATGTTCATGACCGATCTCGCGTTGTCGCCGCGATTGCACGGCATGATTGCCCTGCACGATCTCGACCGTGCTGCGGCGGAGCGGAACGCGCGCCTCGGCACCGCACTCTTCGCGCGACCGGAGGCAGTCGGCCGTTTTCGCGTGGAAGCCGTGCGCCGGCAAGCCGACGCGTTGCGAGGCGCCGATGTGGTGGTGATCTCGATCGAACCGGGGCCGGTGACGATGCGCTACGCGGACTTGGTGATTCCCGCGCGTCACGGTGTCGTGCAACCGGTCGGCGACACGACGGGGCCGGGCGGACTGATGCGCGCCCTGCGCGCCGTGCCGATCCACGCGGATTTCGGGCGGGCCATCGCCAAGCACTGTCCGCGCGCGTGGGTGATCAATTACACGAACCCGATGACGCTCTGCACGGCGGCATTGCACGCGGGTTTTCCCCGCATCCGCGCCTTCGGTTGCTGTCATGAAGTGTTTCATATACAGACGCGGCTGGCGGGCCTTGTGGCGGAATGGTTCAACGTCCCGACCCCG
>JBIQJF010000048.1:0-32497 GCA_044507675.1 Opitutales bacterium
GCCGACAGGTTGGCGCTTCCTGCGCCGCCTGTCGGCTTCATGTCATCTACAGCCAGGCGCTCAGACCTTCGGGAGCTGGCCGTCGAGTTCGGCGGCGTGCGGATGGTTGCGGTTGTCCTTGCGGCGGCCGTGACGCTCGCGGAGGAGGGCGTCGAGCTTGTCCACGAGCAGGTCCACCGATTTGTAGGCGTCCTCACTGTGCACGCTGGCGATGAGATCGGGTCCGCTGATTTCGATCCGGCCCTTGGCGATGAACTGGTCGGCGTTGCCGCGCGTCTTGTCGAACTCGAGGTCGATACGGAGGCGGATGATGTGTTCGTTGTGACGGAGCAAGCGGGAAGCCTTTTCCATCGTGATCTGTTTCAGGGCCTCGGTGAGATCGAGGTGAATGCCGCGGATGATGAATTTTGTATCGTCGATGGGTTGGGAGTTCGCGTGAGTCATATTCTGACTATGACCCGCGTTGGCTGAAAACGTGCCTACAATCATCGCCTCAAATCCAATTTGCAGGATTCGGAATGCGGGCAATCAGGTGGGCTTGTTGCGGGATAAGGATGGAGGGCGGGATTTCCGAATCCCGCCTTGGAGGGCCCAGCTCCCGCTGGGCCGCGGCACATCAGGAGAGATGTGCCCTCCACGAATACGGCGGGGCGGGGGAACCTGCTCTGCCTCACTTCTTCTTGTTCAGCGCGGCGGAGAACCAATCGCTGTTGAGCGACTGCGGCGCGGCGGGCGCGGTGGAACGCGATGCTCCCGGCGCGTTTCGGCCGGTGTTGCGATCCGCTCCGCCCGGAGTCCGGGGTCCTCCGCCCAGCGGAGCTTTCGGGCCGATCACCGGCTTACTGCGCATCGAGAGCGCGATGCGTTTGCGGGCGAGATCGATTTCCGTGACGGTGACCATCACCTTCTGCTGCGGCTTCACGACTTCGGCGGGATCTTTCACGAAGTTGTCCGCGAGCTGTGAGACGTGCACGAGGCCGTCTTGGTGGACGCCGATATCCACGAAGGCGCCGAAGGCCGTGACATTTGTCACGATGCCGGGCAGTTTCATGCCAGGCTTGAGGTCCTCGGGCTTGTTCACGCCTTCCTGGAAACTGAACGCCTCGAACTTCTGGCGCGGGTCGCGGCCGGGTTTGGCGAGCTCGGCCATGATGTCCTTCAGCGTCGGCAGGCCGACGTCAGCGGTGACGTATTTCTCCAGCTTGATCTGCTTGCGCAGTTTTTCTTCGCGCATCAGCTCGGCGACACTGGTGCCGAGATCGGCGGCCATCTGCTCCACGAGGGCATAGCGCTCGGGATGCACGGCGGAACCGTCGAGCGGATGCGCGGCATCGCGAATGCGGAGGAAGCCGGCCGCCTGTTCGAAGGCCTTGGGCCCGAGGCGTGGCACGTCGAGCAGTTCGGCGCGGGTTTTGAACGCGCCCTTCTCGTTGCGGCGCGCGACGATGGCGGCCGCGGTCGTGGCGTTGAGGCCGGAGACGTAGCTGAGGAGCTGCTTCGAGGCGGTGTTGAGTTCGACGCCGACCCCGTTCACCGAGCTCACAACGGTGTCGTCAAGCGAGCGTTTGAGGGCGGGTTGATCCACGTCGTGCTGGTATTGGCCGACGCCGATGGACTTCGGGTCGAGCTTCACGAGTTCCGCGAGTGGATCCATGAGACGGCGGCCGATGGAAACGGCGCCGCGCACGGTGAGGTCGTGATCAGGGAACTCCTCGCGGGCGACTTCACTGGCGGAGTAGATGGACGCGCCGGATTCGTTGACCATGACGATCGGAATGTGCGGAGGCAGGCCGAGCGCGCGCACGAAGGCTTCGGTCTCACGACCGGCGGTGCCGTTGCCGATGGCGATCGCCTCGACGTTGAAGAACTTGACGAAGCCGAGCAGCTTCTCCTTCGCTTCCTCGGCGTGGCGGTCCGGATAGACGACGTCATTATGCAGGAGCTTGCCCTGGCGGTCGAGCAGCACGGTCTTGCAGCCGGTGCGGAAGCCGGGGTCGATGGCCATCACGGCTTTCTGGCCGAGTGGCGCGGCGAGGAGGAGCTCGCGCAGGTTGTCGGCGAAGACCTTGATGGCAGCCTCGTCGGCGCGCTTCTTTGACTCGATGCGCATCTCCGTCTCGATGGCGGGGCAGAGGAGGCGCTTGCAGGCGTCGGCGGTGGCGAGGCGAACCTGTTCGCCACAGGACGATTTGTTCTTCACGAACAGCGGCTCAATCTCGGCGAGGGCGGCGAGTTCATCGGCCAGCGTGATGCGCATGATAAGGAAGCCCTCCTTCTCGCCACGACGCATGGCGAGCACGCGATGCGAAGGCGCCTTGGCGAGCGGCTCCGACCAGTCGAAGTAATCCTTGAACTTGGCTGCCTCGGGATCGGTGTCCTTCCCGTAGAGCACTTTCGAAGAAACGGTGGCTTGGGCGCGATAGACGACGCGCAATTTTTCGCGAGCGATGGCGTCGTCGCTGATGCGCTCGGCGAGGATGTCGCGGGCGCCGGCGAACGCCTCCTCCGCGTTCTCTATTTTGCCTTGGGTGTTCTTGCCGTCGTCGAGCGTGAACTCCTTGCCGACGTAAGCCTGCGCGGCGGCAAGGGCATCAGTCGCGGGATCCTGAGTCCAGAGCAATTCGGCGAGTGGTTCGAGGCCTTTCTCCTTTGCGATGGTGGCGCGAGTGCGCTTTTTCGGGCGATAGGGCAGGTAAATGTCTTCGAGCTTTGTGAGCGTGTCGGCGTTCGCCAGGGCGTTGGCGAGTGCGTCGGTAAGCAGGTTGCGCTCCTTGAGCGAAGCGACGATGACGGCGCGGCGTTCGTCCATCTGGGTCATTTGTTCGAGGCGGTCGCGAATCGTAGTCACCTGAACTTCGTCAAGTTCACCAGTCGCCTCTTTACGGTAGCGCGAGATGAAAGGCACCGTCGCGCCCTCCTTGAGCAACTGGGCGGTCGCGGCGACCTGGTGAACCTTGAGCTTCAGCTCTTCGGCGAGGCGAATGACGTGGTCGGGGTTGGGAGAATCCATGAAAACGAAAAGGGAACCGCCGAGTGCAATGCGCGCCGCGCCGCGTGCAACCGGGAAATTGCCACCATGGGAAAATTTCAAACGGCCAACGTGTCCCATGCACAACTAACCTAATAGGTTAGTTGTGCATGGTTGTCCGATTGACCATGAGGAGCGCGTTGTTCTACTGCACTCATGTCGAAAAAGCTGAACTGGGGCATCATCACGACGGGTTGGATCGCGCGGAAATTCGTCACGGATCTGCTCCAGTCGCAGACCGGCCGCTTTGTCGCCGTGGGCGCGCGCAATCTCGCCGATGCACAGAAGTTCGCGGCTGATTTCGGCGGAGGCAGTGCGCACGGCAGCTACGAGGCGCTGCTGGCCGATCCGGCGGTCGAGGCGGTCTATATCGGCACGCCGCACCCGTGGCACGCGGAGTGGGCCATCAAGGCGGCGCAGGCCGGCAAGCACATCCTCTGCGAAAAACCGCTCACGCTTTCGCTCGCCGACACTGAGCGCGTGCTCGCCGCGGCAAAGCAACACGATGTGTTGCTGATGGAGGCCTACATGTATCGTTTCCACCCGCAGACGCGGAAGATCGTCGAGCTCGTGCGCAATGGCACGCTCGGCGAACTGCGGTTGATCCGGGCCTCGTTCAACTTCATGATGGGTTTCAATCCCGAACACCGCATGTTCAAGAAATCGCTCGGTGGCGGCACGATTCTCGATCTCGGCTGTTATCCGATCACCTATTCGCGGCACATCGCAGGGGCAGTGCACGGCAAGGATTTCGTGGAGCCGGTGGAATTCCATGGCACGGGCCGTCTGCGCGCGGAGGTCGGCACCGATGATTTTGCGACGGCGGTGGCGAAGTTCCCCGACGACATCATTGCCGAGCTTTCCTGTGGGGCGACGCACCTTAATCGCAACTCCATGCAGATTCACGGCACGATGGGCTGGCTCGACGTGCTTTGTCCGTTCACGCCCGGTTTGCTCGGGCAGGATGAGAAAATCATCCTGCATCGGCATGACGGAGGTGCAGAGGAGATCGTCATTCGCAGTCCCGGCGTAGGACTCTACGCCTACGAAGCCGATGCCTTCGCCGAGGCGCTTTGGCGCGGCGCTCGCGAAGTGCCGCTGGCTACGCATGCCGATACGCTCGGCACTGCGCGGCTGCTCGATCGCTGGCTGGCAGCAGTGGGCGTGAAGTATTGAGGTGCAGCCCGCCGGGGTGCGGGCTTAAGGATGGGCAATGACTACAACAGCCTGCGCTCCCCGCAGGCTTCACCTCAAGCAGCAAGACAACCGCTCGTCGCACCGGGCTTGCCGGCGGGGTGGACACGGCCACACTGCGTGGCAAATGAAGATTCGTTTCCTCTGCACCGGCGCGACCCTGGCCGCCGCGCTCACCCTCCACCTCGCTGCGGCGTCCGCTATCACCCAGGACGCCGTGATGGCCGAACGCATCGCCGCCGAATCGGCCAAGGCCAACGCGTTTTTCGATCGCGTGTTCGATGAGAGCGTGGATCGCAGCCCGATCTCGCAAGGTTACCTCGGCATCAAGAAGGACCAGGACAAGTGGGATGACTTCTCCGAGGCCAACCGTGTGCAGGAGCTGGCCATCGCTGTGCGGGAGCTGGCGGAATTGAAGAGCACGATCAATTTCGACCTGCTCGACGAGCAGGCGAAGATGAGCTATCGGCTCTTTGTCACGCAGGCGGAAGAGAACCTCGAAGGCTGGAAATGGCGGAACCATGGCTACGTCTTCACCCAGATGGACGGCATGCACGCCGACGCGGCGGCCTTTCTCATCAACTTTCATGCGGTGGACGAGGTGACGGATGCCCGCGCTTACATCACGCGTCTGCATGCGATGCCCGCGATGTTCGAGCCGTTGATTACACGCGCCGAGGCGCAAGCGGCGCGAGGCATTCTGCCGCCGAGATTTGTCTATCCCATGCTGATCGAGTCCTGCCGCGAAATCATCGGCGGCGCTCCCTTCGAGGCCGGTGAAAGGAAGTGCGCGCTGTGGGAGGATTTCGAGACGAAGGTCGGCGCGCTCAAAGACGCCGACGCCGCCACCAAGGCCCAACTGCTCTCCGACGCGAAGGCCGCCCTGCTTGGCTCGGTGAAGCCGGCCTATGAGAAGCTGATCGCGCTGTTCACCGCGCTGGAGAAGCAGGCGACGGACGAGGATGGCGTCTGGAAACTGCCCGAGGGGCGGGATTACTACAATTACACGCTGCGCCGCCACACGACGACGGCGCTGTCTGCCGACGAGATTCACGAACTCGGTTTGCAGGAGGTGGCCCGCATCCATGCCGGCATGACGGCGATCAAGGAGCAGATCGGCTTCCAGGGCGACCTCGCGGCCTTCCTGCAGTTCATGAAGAACGATCCGCAGTTCTATTACCCGCAGACAGAAGAGGGGAAGGATGCCTACATGAAGCGCGCGAACGAGATCATCGACCGCATGCGCGCCCGGTTGCCGGAGTTTTTCACGATGTTTCCCAAGGCGCCGCTGGTGGTGAAGAAGGTGGAGCCGTTTCGCGAGCGCGGGACGTCCAACGCCTTCTACAACCAGCCTTCCCCCGATGGCAGCCGGCCCGGCATCTATTACATCAACACGATCGACATGCGCGCGCAGGCGATCTGGGAGATGGAGACCCTGGCGCACCACGAGGCGATTCCCGGCCACCACATGCAGATCGCCATCGCGCAGGAGCTGGAAAACATGCCGAAGTTCCGGAAGTTCGGCGGCTACACGGCTTACGCCGAGGGCTGGGGGCTCTACGCGGAATATTTCCCCAAGGAATTCGGCTTCTACGAGGATCCCTACCAGGACTTTGGCCGCCTGTCCGACGAGCTGCTGCGCGCCGTGCGCCTCGTTGTGGACACCGGCATCCACGCCAAGCAGTGGACGCGGCAGCAGGTGATGGACTATTTCCGCGCCAACGCCGCCACGCCCGAGCGGGAGCTATTCTCCGAGACCAACCGCTACATCGTCTGGCCCGGTCAGGCCTGCTCCTACAAGATCGGCATGATCCGGATCATCGAGCTACGTGAACTCGCGAAACAGGAACTCGGCGCGAAGTTCGACCTCCGCGCCTATCACGACCTCGTCCTCAAGAACGGCGCCCTGCCGATGAATCTGCTGGAGGAAAACGTCCGCGCGTGGATCGCAGCGCAGAAGGGATAAACTGTAGGGCGGCATCTCCGAATGCCGCCACGCAACTAACGCAAGAGAGCCTTGTCTGAGTGATGCAACGCTGTCGATGAACCTGCAAAAGTAAGGATGCTCACGACACTGCCAATCGCTTCCGGTGACTCAGCCTTGTTTGCGCTGCTGGCGGGCGTGCTACTCTTGGTGGGCACGGCGCTCGGGCTCGCAATTGCTGGCTTGGTCTTGGTTTTCGGGAAAGGCGAGGAGCGGAAGCGATTGGGAAAACGTCTGCTGCTTGCCGGACTTCTTCCCATTGTCGCGGGTGCAATCTGGTGGATCGCATTCGTTGGCTTCGACTGAAGTTGCCCGGAAACTCGGAGGGAGTTCCACCACAGAGGGGCGAAGGCACAAAGCAAAGCTGTCGAGTCGCGCCGGGTCTCTCTTTGTGTCTTGGTGCCTTTGTGGTTCAAGCTTCCGGGGAGACAATCTCCCCCAAAAGAAGGTGACCGGTCCTACTTTAGTTCCAACTCCCGGAATAGCCACGCGAGGCGGTCGGTGACGACTTCGGGCTTGTTGAGGTCGTATTCAGCGTCGCAGGTGGCCATGTGCGCGGACCATACAATCCCGGTGTGGGAAGCGGTCGAATTTGTGCGGTAACTGGGTGATGCGAGAAAAGAGTTCGGAGCAAGATGGCGGAAAGGACGACCGAGATGAAGGACTCGGCGCGCAAGCGGTGTTGTGCGGGAATGACGGACGGCCTGCTTACCTCGTTTTTGTATGCCCCATGATTAAATCCTCTCTGCGACTCCTGAGCATCTTAATGATTCTGACGGCCAGTGCCGTCACCATTGCTTCGGCTGCGGGACTCAGCCATCCCCGCATCAAGTGGGCTTTTCAGGCCGAAGGGCCAATTCGCGCTGCAGCGATCGTGGCGGGCGATATGCTGTGCTTCGGTAGCGCCGACGGATTTCTCTACGCTGTAAACCGAGCCGACGGACGGTTGCGTTGGAAATTCCAGACGGGCGGTGCCATCGCCGGGGCACCCGCGGTAGCCGGCACCACGATCATTGTCGCCGGTCGCAGCGACACCGTGCATGCGCTCAATCTCGCCGACGGCACGCCGCGTTGGACGTTCCGCATGCAACCCGCATTGTCCACACCGACAGAATGGAATTATTTCACGGCTGCACCAGTCGTGGACGGCAGACAAGTGTTGGTGCCGTCGGGCGACGGTCATCTTTACGCGCTCGATCTCGCGACGGGAAAATTGCGTTGGTCGTTCAAAACGGGCGATAGCCTGCGCGCGTCTCCCCTGGTTGCGAACGGCGTCATTTACCAGCCGAGCGGCGATGACTACGTGTATGCGTTGGCGGCGGCGGACGGTGTGCTGCGTTGGAAATTTGCCACGGCCGGGGTGGGCTATGATCTGAGTCAGGGTTACATTCGCAGCGACATCTTCACGCGGCCTTCGTTGCAGGATGGTCTGCTCGTCTTCGGTTCGCGCGACGCCAATGTGTATGCACTCGATGCGGTCACGGGCGAAAAGAAGTGGACCTTCGCGTATGATTCGACCTGGGCCATGTCCATGACCGTGGACGAGGGCGTGGTTTACACGGGCTGGTCCACGAACAACAAGGTCAACGCACTCGACTTGATGACGGGCGCACAGAAGTGGGAGTTCAACGCCGGTTCGCACACTTACGCGGCGCCGCTCGTGGACGGTGATGCGATTTACTGGGCCAGTGGCGGCGGCAAACTCCATCAGCTCGACAAACGCACGGGCGAGTTGCGCTGGAGCTACGACATTGACAGCGACCTCTATTCTCCGCCGGTCCAAGCCGACGGCACGATCTATCTTGGCACAGACGACGGTCGGATGCTGGCGGTGGGCGAGGGTCACGCGGAGGCGCACAAGGCGGTTTATCTGCCTGCGGCCGTTCCGACGGGATTGCGTGGTTTCGTGATTGATGAGGCGCTCGCGCCCTGGCTCGTCGCGCGTGGTTACCAATTGCTCGATTCGCCCACGGCGCTCGCGGAATGGCTCACGACGCGCACCGCTGATGGCGTGCCCAGCGTGGTGGTATTCGGCTATGCGCAGATTCCTCTGTCGGTGGTCGGCGAAGACCCGACGGCCGGCCTGTTGCGTCGCTACCTCGAAGCCGGCGGCAAAGTCGTCTGGACGTGGGGCCTGCCGAACCAGGTGACGTTCGACGAACAGGGGAAGTTTCTCGCGCATGATCCGAGCGTCGGTGCGCGGTTGCTGGGAATCGACTTCGTGGATTTTCAGGATTCCGGCAATTATTACGCCCGGGCTACGCAAGCTGGCCGCAACTGGGGGCTGCCGTCGTGGCTGAAGGCCACGTTTGCCTCGCTCAAGCCCGGCAACGACGTGATGGCACTGGCTACCGACGAATACGGTCGCACCAGTGTTTTCGTGAAAACATTCCACCCGCGTCCCGGCTCGGGCTGGGTGACCTATTCTCCGAAGGGCTACGGCTCGCCGATCCGCGAATCCGAACTCATCGCGCTCGAACGCGTTGCCTCCTACGGACTCGACTGAGTGTGGCGCGGCTTCAACCGATCGCGCGTCGCAGGTTGTCGCATACGATGGCGGCGGCGACTGCGGCGTTGAGCGACTCGGCGCCGCCGAACTTCGGGATCGTGATCCGGCCGGTGAGGCGCGTGGCGACGGCGTCGGAGATGCCGCGGCCTTCGCTGCCGATGACGATGACGGCGTCGCGCAGGGGCTTGAGCGTGTGCACGTCGTCGCCGTGAAGATCGCAGCCGAGGACGGGAGCCTTGATGCCGGTTAGCGCTTGGGCCAGCGGCACGGTGTGCGCCTGCACACGGGCAAAGGAGCCCATGCTCGCGTTGATGACCTTTTGCGAAAACAAATCGGCACAGTCCGGCGATAGGAGCACGCGGTCGAAGGCAAACCAGTCAGCGATGCGCAGGAGCGTGCCGACGTTGCCGGGGTCCTGAATGCCGTCGAGCGCGAGTGTGAGACCGCGGTCGAGCGCGCCGGCGGTGAGCGGAGGGCGGCTGATTTTGCCGACGGCGAGCACACTGGACGGAGTGGGATAGTGGCTGAGACGTGCCATCTCGGCGGTGGTGACAGGGGTGACCTTGGTGGAACCCGATTTCTGGGCGGGTTCGAAGCGCATTCGGAGGCCGCGCTCCATCTCTTCCGTCGCATAGATCTCGATGAACGGATAATTCGCCGCCAGCAGCTCGCCCACGACCTTCTCGCCTTCGATCACAAACAGCCCGAGCGCTTCGCGGTGCTTTTTATCCTGCAAGGAGCGCAGGCGCGTGATCTCGGCTTTGGTGAGCGGCATGACGGGAAAGGAACAGAATACCGGGAATGCGTAAAGCGTGGCGCATTTGCGGGCTTTCAAAAATGCCGCGGAGGCCTAGGCTGCCGCCATGAAACGCTCCGTCTCCTTGGTGGCCCTCGGACTTTGCCTGGTCTTGATGAGCCTGCCTTTGCTGGGTCAATCGGTGGCCAAACCCGCCGATACCAAGTCGCTCAAGACACCCGGGGTCGAATTGGCGGCCATGGCCACGCAGATCACGGGCATCGCCATCTCGCCGCTGCTGGGCGTGAGCGCAGTCGGCGCCTATCAATATTTCCAGGCGGATACGCCGGAGAAGAAGGCGAAGCTGCCTTGGTTCGCCAACCCGGCTTTTTGGGCGGTCGGATTCCTGGTGGTCGCCGCCGTGGCCACGAAAGATGCGGCTGGTGCGGCCTTGCCGCCGGGCTGGAAGAAACCGCTCGATATTTTGGAGACCATTGAGAACAAGGCCAGCGGTCTCGTCGCGGCTGGCGCGGTTATTCCGTCGCTCGTGACCTTTGGTTCGAAGCTCATCATGCAGTCCAGCGGGCTCGACGGCACGATCGAGTTGCAGGCCACCGGCCTCGCCATGCTGCCGGTTGCAGTTGTCGACACCGGTTGGCTGCTCAGCTTGCTCATGGTGCCGCTGTCGGTCGTGGTGTTTGGCGTCGTGTGGCTGAGTTCGCACGCGATCAATGTGCTGATCCTGCTCAGCCCATGGGGCGCGATCGATGCGGCGTTGAAAGGCATCCGCACAGCCCTCCTCGGATTGGTGACGGCGACTGCGTGGATCGACCCGGTGGTGGGCGCGACCTTGTCGGTGCTCATCATTGTGATTGCGTATTTCACCGCGGGTTGGGCGTTTCGCCTGATGACATTTGGGTCTGTGTTCTGCTGGGATTTTTTCACGGTGCGGCGCAAACGCTTCCAGCTCTACGCCGACGGCAACAAGGTGTTCACCGGTTCCGTGCTCGATGGCGTGCCGGCACGCACTTACGGACGCTTGCACCAGGCGGACGATGGCTCCCTGACCCTGAAGTTCCGGCCGTGGCTGGTGTTGCCGGTGCGCGAGGTGTCAGTGCCGCGTGAAGGGTTGGTTGTCGGCAAAGGCGTATTTTACTCCGAGGTGCTCGGGCATGACCCGAAGTCGGACAAGAACCGCACACTCCTGCTGCTGCCTCCGCGCTATCTCGGACATGAGCAGCTGTTTGCCCGCACTTACCACATCAGCGGCACTTGCGAAGTCGGCCTGCGCCGGGCTTGGGGTTGGATCAAGGAAGCGCTGGGTTTGCGGTCGCGGGCAGCGGCCGGCGCGTAGTTTGGGGAATCCGGCTTTGACTGCCGGGCGTAGTAGCATACGCCATGTTCTCCATGTTAGCCGACAACCTCCAGGACCGCGCCGTGCTTTACGTGTCCGGCGAGATGTCGCCGTCGGATCGTGAAGCGTTTGAAGTGCTGCTGGAATTCCACGGCGAGTTGCGCACTCATGTGGCCGGATTGCAGGAGGCGATGGCGGGTGCCTTGGTGGCGCAGACAGGTTTGCAGGTCAGGCCGCCGGCAGGACTGAAGGCGAGCATTCTCGATGCATTGGATGCGCCGTCGGAGCAACCCGAGCCGGATGCGCTGGTCGTGACCAACGCAGCGGGCCTGCTGGAATGGGTGAACCCGGCGTTCACCGACCTGTGCGGCTACACGCTTGATGAGTTGCGCGGCCGAAAGCCGGGACAACTTTTGCAGGGCGCCGACACTGATCCGGCGGCGGTGGCTCGCATCCGGGAGTCGCTGCGTGAGCGTCGCGCCTGTCGCGAGACGCTGGTGAACTATCACAAGGATGGCACGAGCTATCGAGCGGATATTCGCATCATGCCGGTGCTGGACGATGATGGCCAGCCGCTGTGGTTTGTGGCCAAGGAGCGATTGGTGCCTGAGCTGGCGGCCGGTTAGTTTCGGCGCTTCCCAGCTTTGGACTGATCATGCGAAGCTCCCGGCCGCGCGATGCGGGCCTCGCGATGACAAGATGTTTTGATGGCCTACTTCCTCTTGCGTGGTGGCGATGCGATGGGGCCGGGAAATTCGACGCCCCAGAGAGTAGGGCTTATTTGGGGCGCGGGGTGGGTCTCGGGCGAGAGGTGTTTGAACACGTCGCTGAAGCGGAGGGAACACTGCAGCCGCCGCTGGCCGTCGGATCCGATCTTCGGATTCACCTGGATCACCGCCTCGGTGAAGGGCGGGGAATTCTTCATCTGCCGGGCGAGCTTGCGAAGTTCCTTCACGGGGCGGCGACGATCCTTGATCAGTTCGTCAAGTTTCCGGAGATCAGCCAACGTCACCGGTCCCCAGAGTTCGCGCCAGCGTTGCGGGGTGATTTGGGGCGCGAGCAGGTTCACGATGCGTTTGTGTCCGCCGTCCTGTTGCCAGAAACCGATGACGAGGATGAAGGGCTCTTCGATTTCGAACTGGCGGAACGCGTCGCCGAGATCCACGGCGGTGCCATGTTTGGCGAGCTTGGGATTCACGGGCATGCTGCCGTGATTTTTGTTCGCGTCGGCGGGAATGTCCCAGCGCTGCGTGTAACCGGGCGGCTGGTAACCCTCGAAGAAGGTGTCGCGCACCCATTGTTCGAACACGAGACCATGGCGCTGCACCTCCTGGGCAGGCGCGATCAGGGCCAGCAGGAGAAACAGGAGCAGCCGCTTCACTTTTCCAGGAAGGCGCCGAGATCTTCGAGTTTCTCGGACCAGTAGTCTTTCATTTTCTCGGCCGCCTCGGGAGTCGGAAGTTTGCCGTGTTGCGGCACCACCTGACACTTGAGCGGACCCTTCGGCCAGAAATTGACGCTAAGCAGTGTGTCATCGCCCCAGAGAATGCGGATGGATTTATGGGGCGTGGCTTTGCGGATGGAGAGCGGGGTGCGTGGCAGCCACTGTTCGCGCAGGGCGGCCTCGCGCCAGGCGGCGAAGGCCCGGTCCACGGGCGCGGCGATGGTGCGGGCGACGCTGATTTCGAAGCCGTCGGTTTTCTGATGCTTCAGTCGCAGTCCCCGGGCCTGCTCGTAGCCGACGGTCACCATCTGACCCCACCAGTCGGCGAGGCGGTGCGTGCGTTGCAGACGGCGGACGATTTCCTTGTGAGGAAGTTTGGCGGCACCGGCCTTGTCGAGGATCCCAAACCATTCGCGCCACGTGCGGCCGGTCGCTTTCTTAACGGCGGCCGAGCTGATGCCCCCGTATTTTTCCGCCGCGCGTTTCATGCCCGAAAGCCTAATCGAGGTCCCGTTGGTCACAAGACAGATGACAGGATCGCCAAATCTTTTTGTTTTCGCCGCGCGCGTAAACTGCTAGGCGTTTCAGCCATGAGCGAAGAGAACACGCCCAAGCTCCGTCTGAAGCCCAAGCTGTCCGCCGATACCCCGGCCGCTCAACCCGCCGCTCCTGAACCGGCCACCCCTCCGGCCGAAGCCGCGCCCGCAGCGGAGGCAGCCGCTGAAACTCCCAAATTGGTGCGATTGAAACCCAGGTTGGGACCTGCACCCGAGCCGGCAGCGACCGGCGCGGCTCCGACTGAAGCCGCTCCGGCACCCGCTCCAGCAGAAGCCACCCCGGCTCCTGAGTCCGAACCGGTGCGGCTCAAGCCCCGCCTGTCGGTTCCGTCCACTGAGGCAGCCGCCCCGACTTCGGCCGCTGAAACTCCGCCCGCAGCGGAGTCCGCTCCTCCACCGGTCGCGGAACCGACCCCGGCCGCGAAACCCGCTTTCAAACTGGGTCTTAAACCCAAGGCCGCCTCACCCGCTCCAGCAGGTGAAGCTGCTCCGCCTCCTGCGGCGGAAGGCGAAGTGCCGCCTGTCCTCAATGCGCCGCCCCCGCCACCCAAGCCGGTCGAAACCGACCGCGGCGAAAATGGCGAACCGGCGGAGATCACCGCGATGCGGCAAGCGTCGTCCGCTCCCTTTTCGCCGCCAGGCAAGTTTCCGCCGCCGCCCGGCCTCAAGAAAGCCTTGGCCGAAGCGAGCCAGGAAGCTGCCAAAGGAGGTTCGGCCAAATCGGGTTCCAAGAAAAAGCTCATGTTGCTCGGCGGCGTGGCCGCTTTGCTCGTGTTGGGTGGAGGCGGATTTTTCGCCTATTTGAAACTTACCGATGTGCCGCCCGCGCCGGCGCCGCAGCCCAAGCTGTCAGCCAATCCGACCACGGCCCAAGGCCAGGCGGTCGCCGCCGCGCAAAACGTGGCTGCGCAGGCCAACCAGCAGGCCGCCGCGGTCGACGACGTCATGGATGAAGGGGAGCAGACGGCCCAAACCGCCACACCGGCGCCGACTTCCGACCCGGTCCCTGTCGAGGAAACCAAGCCGGCCGAACCACCCCCGCCGCCACCCCCACCTCCGGCCAGCCTGGCCTTCCGAGGCTGGGTCGAAAACCTCAAGATCGGCGGCGCGCGTGGTGGCTCCAGCCCGCGAATTTTCGTGGGTGGCACGTCCTACAACACAGGCGATCTGCTGAATCCGCAGCTCGGCATCACCTTCGAGGATTACGACGACGCCACCCGCATGCTCACGTTCAAGGACAAGACCGGGGCAATAGTGCAGCGGCGTTACTGAGCCTGCCCGGTCTCAATCGGACAAGGCCGCGCGGATGGTGCGCAGCAGCGCGGGATTCGTTGCGATGGCGAGCACGCCGTTCACCACGAACTGCACGCCCATGCTCATGATGAGGAAGCCCATGATTTTCGTCATGGCATTGACGCCGACCGGTCCGATGAAACGCACCAAACCGCCTGACAGCCGGAGCACGAGATAGGTGAGCAGCGCGACCGTGATGATTCCGGCAATGATGGCGGCATAATCCATCCAGCCGGTCGCGAGCGAAGTAAACCCGAGCGTCACGGCAATGGATCCGGGACCACTGAGCATCGGCATGGCGAGCGGAGAGAACGAGATGTCCATCTTGCGGCGCGCGGCCTCGTGTTGCTCGGCCTCGGTGACGGAATCGGTCCGCATGACTGACAGCATGTTCATGCCGATGCCAGTGAGCAGGATGCCACCGGCGATGCGCAGGCCGGGAATCGAGATGCCGAAAAAATTCATGATGAACGTTCCGCCGATGAGGAAGCTCACGAGGATGGCCACCATGTAGAGGCAGCCTTTCAATGCCTGCTCGCGCCGCCGTTCGTCGCTGTCGCCTTCCGTGATCGCCAGAAAGGTCGGCCCGGCCGACAGCGGATTGATGATCGGCAACAGACCGATCAGCGTGCCGAGATAGATGCCCCAAAGGTCGAGGAGGTCCGACATGATCGCAGCGTGACCGGCCGACTTGGGCTTGGCGAGTCTCGCTTATGACACGGAGTTCGGAGATAGAAATGTGGGACGGGCTTTGTGCCCCGACTGCCTCGGATCGCTGCTTGGATCATCGGGGCATAAAGCCCGTCCCACATTCGAACCGAGCTTCCTTTCACCAAACATCCACCGGTCCCTTGGGCACCGGGATGGCGTCGCGGCGCATCACGGCAGGATCATCATCGTCGCGCATGAACGAGGCGACCATGGGATCGGGCCGATATTGCGGGCGGAGTTCGCCACTTTCGTCGAGAAACTGCGCGCGCCACGCTTCGTAGGTCGCAAGCAGAGTCTCGAACTCCGCGCGTGTGCGAAACTGCGTGACGCCCTTCTTGAATTCGCGCGCCGGGCCGAAACGCTTCGCATACCACGCGGCCGGTTTGCGGAAGAGACGGCAGCCGTGGTCCTCGCTGTAGAACTCGATCATCAAGTCGAGGTGACGGCGCATCACCTGCGCGCGCTCGGGATAGCCGGGTTCGCCACGGAGCTCGCCGGTCTGCAGGTAATGCTGCGTGTCGCGGAAAATCCACGGGTTGTAGAATGCACCGCGTCCGATGCTCACACCCGCGCAGCCGGTTTCGGTGATCATGTGCTTGGCGGCCTCCGGCGTGGTGACGTCGCCGTTGCCGATGACCGGCACGGTTTTCACGGCCTCGACCACGGCGCGGATGCCCGCGAGGTTGACCGTGCCTCCGAAACCTTGGGCGCGCGTGCGACCATGCACAAAGATCGCGGCGATGCCGACGTCCTCCAGCACGCGAGCGAGGTCCGGCGCAGTGAGATTGTTTTCGTCCCAACCGAGGCGCATCTTGGCGGTGACAGGAATCTTCACCGCTTCGACCATGCCGCGCACAAGGGTCGCGGTTTTTTTCAGCTCGGTCATCATGGCCGAACCGCCCCCGACGCTGACGACCTTCTTCACGGGGCAACCCATGTTGATGTCCACGGCGGCGATGCCGAGTGACTCGACCAACAACGCGGCGTCGCGCATCTCCTCCGGCACGGAGCCGAAGAGCTGGACGGAAAGAAGTTTCTCGGCGGGGCAGGTCTTGATGAGCTGGAGGCCGCGCGGGTTTTTCTCGAGGATCGAGCGCGCGTTGACGAGGTCGGTCGTGGTCCAGTCCACGCCGCCGATTTCGCGCACGACGAGGCGGAAGGGCAGGTTGGTGTAGCCCGCCAGCGGCGAGAGAAAGAGGTTCGACGTGAACTCGTGGCGGCCGATGCGCATGGAGCGCATGGTCACTCCGCCGGGACCCAACGCAACCGCTTTCCCGTTCCCGGCGGCTCCCGGTTCAGATGGACAGGTCCAGACCGGAGCGTTTGGCCGCGAGCCAATGGAGCAGTTGCAGGGTCAGCTCGGCATCGGGCATGCGTCGGTGGCCGGCGAGGAAATCGCTCAGGCGCTGCGGATGGATTCCGAGATAGCGAGCGAGGCGAACTTTGGCCCCGTAAGGCTTGAGCTCGGCGCGGAGTGCAATCCGGCATTCGTTCCACATCGGAGTGTAGGGGCCGGGGCGCAGGGTCTTATAGGATCCCGGGCGCTTGTGGCGCCGCCGCAGGCCCCGGCGGATGGCTTCGAGCCCTTCCTCGCCGGCTTTGAACAGGGCTTCACTCAGCATCATCCACCCATTGATCCGTGAGTCCATGCACAACTAACCTATTAGGTTAGTTGTGCATGTCAACGAAGGGGTTTGAGAAGGGGCGCCGGGAAAAGCGGAGGCGGGGATCAGCGCGTGTTGACGGCGCGCTGCATGCGGTGGAGCGCCTCGGTGAGCGTGGCGCGTGTGCAGCCGAAGTTGAGACGCACGAACTTGCCGGCGGGCGCGCCATATTGGGCGCCGTCGGCAAGGCCGAGGCCGTGCTCTTCAAAGAAGTGGCCGGGATGATTGGAATTGAGCGCCGACACGTCGAGCCACGCGAGGTAGGTGGCCTCGCAAGGCGTCATTTTGATCATCGGTAGGTGCTCTTTCAGGAAAGAGGCGATGAGGTCGCGATTACCGCGGAGGTAAGCGAGGAGAGCCTGACGCCAGGGTTCACCATCGCGGAAGGCGGCTTCACACGCGGCGAACGACAGCGGGTTCATCTCGGGCACGACGCCGGCGCCGGCGCGAACGAACTGCTGGCGAAGTTTTGCATCCGGGATGACCGCGAACGAGCAGCCGAGGCCGGCGATGTTGTAGGTTTTGCTCGGCGCCATGAGCGTGATGGAACGCGCGGCGATCTCGGGGCTCAGCGAAGCGGTAGGAATGTGCGGCAGATCGTCGAGGATGAGGTCGCAGTGGATTTCATCGGAGACGAGCACGAGGTTGTGCCGTTCGCAGAAGGCCGCGATTTGCTCCAACTCGGCGCGGGTGAACACGCGGCTGGCGGGATTGTGCGGACTACAAAGAAAGAAAACCTTCGTGCGTGGGGTGATGGCGCGCTCCATCGCGGCCCAATCCAACTCATATTTTCCATCCGCACGCAGGCCGAGAGGCACGGCGATGGTTTCGCGTCCCTGGTTGGTCGGCGCGCTCATGAACGGCGGATAGATAGGCGTGGCGGTGATCACGCCATCGCCGGGCTCGCCTACGGCGCGGGCAGCGAGATTGAGGCCGGTGACAAGGCCGGGGATCCACACGATCCAACCGGGTTCGATCTTCCATCCGTATTGACGGTCGCAGTATTCCACGGTCGCCTCGACCAGCGAAGGGAGCGGACCGGCGTAGCCGAACACCCCGTGGTCTGCGCGCCGGTGGATGGCGGCGGTGACGGCCGGCGGCGCCGCGAAATCCATGTCGGCGATCCACAGCGGAATGATATCGCGGCCGGCGTATTTGCGCCATTTGCGGCTGTCGCTGGTGGATCGGTCGATGGGTGTGTCGAAGTCGAAGCTCATGATCGGACTGCCGATTGAAACCGCGTGTCCCCGCGTAGCCACGGAAAAAGCACTGGCGTGACGCTCTTTCCCATCCGGTGTGTCGCACAGCGGGGCGAATCTTCCCACCTCAATTGTGCGCCGATGCGGCAAGTCGCGGTGTTTTCGTGGTTTGCGCCCTGAGCCTCGGCGGCACGCACCCTGCACTAGGAGTGCCACGCAACAAACCTATAACCACAGGAGAAACCATTATGAACCGCCTTATTCGTTACACCTATCCCCGCAGCGCGAGCCTGATTCCGGCGCTCGCGAACCGCACGCCTTGGGCCGCTTTCGAGTCCGAAGTGGATCGCCTATTCGAATCCGCTTTCAGCGATTTCGCCGCGCCGGCGTTCGCGCCCCGCTTCCCGGTGGACCTCTACGAGGACAAGGACAACACCTACGTCCGCGCCGAGCTTCCGGGTGTGAATCGCGACGACATCAACGTCGAGATGGTCGAGGGTTATCTGAACATCAGCGCCTCGCGCAAGGACAAGGACGAGACCTTCAGCCTCAATCGCTCGATCTCGATTCCCGAAGCCGTGCAGGCCGACAAGGTCACCGCCGCCTATGAAAACGGCGTGCTGACGGTGACCCTGCCCAAGCAGGAGCAGGTCAAGCCGCGCAAGATCAACGTCTCGGTCAACTAACCGGACGAATCCAACGACGCTTCAACTCATTCAACCAAGGAGAAACACCATGAGCCTTTTTAACCAAATCGTTCCCCGCCTTTCCCGTTCCCTGTCCCGCGCCCAGCGCTCGGACGAAAACGGGGGCAACCAGCCCGAACTCACCGTCAAGCCCGCCTATGAGCTTACGGAGAACAACGAAGCCTGGGGTCTGACCGTGCATCTGCCTGGCGTAGCCAAGGACGGCCTTGAGCTGACGGCGGAAGATGGCCGAGTCACCGTCCGAGGCCGTCGCGGCTGGGCCAAGCCGGAAGGCTGGACCGCAGTTTATCGCGAGTCGGTGGACGCGCCCTATGAACTTGTGCTTGAGCACGACAACACCGTGGACGCCGAGAAGATTCACGCCGAACTCAAGGATGGTGTCCTGCGGGTGTCATTGCCCAAAGCCGAGGCCGTCAAACCGCGCCAAATTACTGTCAACTGAGCTTTTTCGTGCGCCGAGGCACATCCACGGATGAACTCGGCACGTTATAAGCTTGTTGGGGTTTAATTCCATTCGGCGGCTTAGGGGTAGGCCGCCGGGTGAAAACGCCCGCGCACAGCGGGTAAATCGCCGGGAGCCTGATTACAGGTCCCGGCGGTTTCTTTTACGGAGACCCGCTTGCGTCGGCGGCTTACTCTTCCTTGCGCGCGACGGGGATCAGCACCGAGGCGAGGATGGAGGCGGCGAGCACGGTGCCGATGATGCCGAGCGAAATGCGGATATCAATCGGGTAGTGGTGTGATACCAGCATCTTGACGCCCACGAAGGTCAGGATCACGGCGAGACCGATGTTGAGGAAGCGGAAGAGTTTCATCACGCCCGAGACCGCGAAATACAACGAGCGCAGGCCGAGGATCGCAAAAATGTTCGAGGTGAAAACGATGAACTCGTTGCGCGTGATGGCGATCACGGCGGGGATGGAATCGAGCGCGAACATCACGTCGGTCGTCTCGACCACGATCAGCACGATAAACATCGGTGTGGCGTGCAGCTTGCCGTGGACGCGGGTAAAGAAATTGCCGTCGGAGAATTGGTCCGTCACGGGCAGGAGCCGGCGGGCGAGGCGGACGGCGGGATTCTTGTCGGGCGAGAAGCCATCCTCTTTCTTAGGGATGGCGAGCTTGATGCCGGTGTAAACGAGGAACGCGCCGAAGACGTAGATGATCCAGTGGAATTTGTTGATCAGGGTGATGCCGGCGAAAATGAAGATGGCGCGCATCACGACCGCGCCGAGGATGCCCCAGAACAGCACGCGGTGCTGGTGCCTGGGCTCCACCCGGAAATACTGGAACACCACGATGAACACGAAGACGTTGTCCACGCTCAGACAGAGCTCGACGATGTAGCCGGTGAAGAACTCCAGCCCGGCCCGCTCGCCCATCTGGAACGTCACGAGCAGATTGAAAGCCATCGCGAGGCTGAACCACACGGCGCACCACGCCAGCGCCTCCCTGAGGGAAACCTCATGGGCCTTGCGGTTGAGCACGCCGAGATCAAGGGCGAGCATGCCGGCGATGAATGCAAGAAACCCAGCCCAGGCCCACCAAGGCATGGTGCTGAACATGGCGACAAGCGGCGGGGTCATGAGCCGCGCAGTCTGGGCGGCTCGCCGCATCGGCGGCAAGCGGGGAGTGATTGGAAAAAAGGGTGGTGTTTCGAACGGTGCACCCGGTCGGGCCGAAACCTTTGACAAGCCGGAGCCGGGGACTTGAGTGGGCGGGACATGAAATTGATCCGTCTTCTTCCGTTGTTTCTCGCCGTTTTCATGTGCGCCCGCGCTCAGGAGGCCGACGCGCCGACCGCAGCCGCCGGTTCCGACACCAGCACCCAGGCTGCCGCCGCGGTGGCCTCGGGTCACGCCCAGCCGCATTCCCCGGATTACATCGAGTATGTGGTGGATAGGGTGCTTGAAATCTTCGATGTCCGGAGTTCGGGAAACACCACCACCCACTACGTGGTGGCGTCGATTTTTCTGGTCGGCACACTCCTGTTGCGCCGGTTGGTCACCAGCCTGGTGTTCGGTTGGCTGAAAAAACTGTCAGCCCGCACGCAGTCCACTTTGGATGACAAGCTTTTGCCGGCGCTGGAGGCGCCGGTGGCGACCTTCATCATGCTGGTCGGCATCTTCGCCGCGCTCAGGGTGTTGAAACTCAGTGAGGCGACCGACGAGATGATCGGCCACGGCTCCACGGTAGCGTTTTCGCTGGTCGTCTTCTGGTTGTTCCTCCGGGCCTTTTCCAGCCTGCTCGACCATGGACAAGAGATCGCGCAGCGCCGGCAGATGAGCGTAGCGGCCTTCATGCCGTGGATCAAAAAGACGCTGCTCACCCTCTTTGTCATCCTCGGCGTCCTCATGGTGATGCAGAGCCTCGGCTTCGACGTGAAGGCGCTGCTGGCCGGCCTCGGTATCGGCGGCCTCGCCTTCGCCCTCGCTGCGCAGGATACCATCGCGAATCTCTTCGGCTCGGTCGTTGTCGCGATCGACCAGCCCTTCAAAATCGGCGAAACGATTCGGATCGCCGGGAGCGTCGGCATGGTCGAAGACATCGGTCTGCGTTCCACCAAGCTGCGGCTCGTCGACAAGTCGCTCATGGTCATTCCCAACAAGACGGTGGCCGGCGAATCCATCGTGAACCTCTCGCGTTTCAATGGCCGTCGTGTCGAACAGGTCATCGGGCTGACCTACGACACCACCGCTGAGCAAATGGAGGAGCTTGTCGCCGAGTTCCGTCGGCTCCTTCTCGCGGAGTCCGAGATCGATCCTGCATCGATCATTTGCTACTTCCGCGATTACAACGCCTCATCACTCGATATCTGGATGGTCTTCAACCTCAACGATCCGGACTTTCACAAGCACATGCAGCTGCGCCAGCGGTTGAGTCTCGCGTTCAAGCGTGCGATCGAGGCTCGCGGCCTAAAGTTCGCCCTGCCGACGCAAAGACTACACGTGGCGTCTCTGCCGGAGAAGAACGGGTAGTGTGGTTGTAGGGTGGAATCTCCGACGGAGGCTTGAACCCGCGGATACTGGCGAAGCAGCGTTTGCTCGGGTCGGTGTAGGGTCGTTGCTTGCGGCGACCTCGTGCGCAAGGTCGGCGCAAGCGCCGACCCTACCGCCTCCGCCTCCTTCGTCGCAGGCGGCATTCGGAGATGCCGCCCTACAACTCAATCCAGGGTTTGCCGGTAACGCTTCACGCCGACGCTCATCGCGGCGGCGAGAAAGAGCAGCAACGGCCATAAATGCGGCGCAATCTCGGCTACGCCATTGCCCTTGAGCAGGATGCCACGCACGATTCTTAGAAAGTGCGTGAGTGGCAGACACGAGCCGATCCATTGCGCCCAATCAGGCATGCCGCGGAAGGGAAACATGAATCCGGAGAGCAGTAGCGAAGGCAGGAAGAAAAAGAACGCCATCTGCACGGCCTGCAGCTGGTTCTTGGCGAGCGTTGAAAACGTGATGCCCATGGCGAGGTTCGCCGCGATGAAGAAAAACGAAACCACGTAGAGCAGGCTGATGCTGCCGGTCAGCGGCACATTGAAGAGGAGTTTCGCGGCCAGCAGGATGAGCGTCACCTGCACGTAGCCGACCATGATATAGGGCAGGATCTTGCCGACCATGACCTCGAACGGGCGCACGGGTGTGGCGAGCAGGTTTTCCATCGTGCCACGCTCGCGTTCGCGCGTGATGGCGAGCGCAGTGATAATGACCATCGTCATCGTAAGCACCACGCCCATGAGCCCCGGCACGACATTGTATTGGGTGAGATTCTCGGGGTTGTAGTGTGCGTGGATGCGGAAGTCCACCGGCCCTTCCTTTGCGCGCAGGTGCGCGAGTGGTCCGGTCAGATCGCGATCGAAAACATTTCCGGCCAGCGCGCGGGTGGCCGCCACAGCCGGACCGACCGCGGCGGGATCGGTGGCATCGGCTTCGATGAGCACGGCGGGCCGCTCACCGCGCATCAGCAAGCGGGAGAAGTCCTCCGGAATGTTGATGACAAACTGCACCTCGCCGAGCTGCAGCATCCGTCGCGCTTCCGCTTCGGTGGCGGCGTCGCGCACGAAGGAGAAATAACCGCTGTTCTTCAACGCGGCGACCAGCGTGCGTGCGTAGGGTCCGTGATCGGCGGCGCGAATGGCGGCAGGCAGGTGCTTCGGGTCGGTGTTGATGGCAAACCCGAAGAGCATGAGCTGCAGCAACGGAATGCCGACCATCATGCCGAAGGTCACGCGGTCGCGCTTCATCTGGATAAACTCCTTGAGCACGATGGCCCACAGGCGATGGAGGGTGAAGCGCCTCATGTCGGAGTTTCCTCCTGTTGCGAGGCTTCATCCCGCTCAAGCGAGGACCGGTATTCCCCGACTGCGTGGATTTGGGGCCTCATTTGAAATTATCCTCCGCGTGGTCCATCAGGCAAATGAACACGTCCTCCAAACCGGAAGCGATGCGACGCCATTCATGGCGCGGATCGCGCACGGCTGCGATGGCGGCTTCGATCAGGGCGGCATCATGGCCGCTGACATGCAGCGTGTTGCCGAACGGAACGACCTGCTCGATACCGGGCTTTCCGTGCAAGGTCGCGGCAAGTTCTCGGAGATCGGGGCCGCTTACACTCCACGTGATCAATTGCGCCGCGGCGATAACTTCCGCCGTGGTGCCGTGCGCGAGCAGGTTGCCGTAGGCGAGATAGGCGAGACGGTGGCAGCGTTCGGCCTCATCCATGTAGTGCGTGGTGATGAGCACCGTGAGGCCCTCGGCGGCGAGACGATGGATTTCGTCCCAGAATTCGCGCCGGGCCTTCGGGTCCACACCGGCCGTGGGTTCATCGAGCAGGAGCAACTGCGGCGAGTGAATGAGCGAGGCGGCGAGCGCGAGCCGTTGCTTCCAGCCACCGGAGAGTTCGCCGGCGAGTTGATGGCTGCGATTGGCGAGGCCGAGCCGCTCGAGGCTGCGTTGCACGGCGACGCGACGATCGGGCACGTCGTAGACGCGGGCGATAAAGTCGAGATTCTCGCGGATACTCAGATCCTCGTAATAACTAAACTTCTGTGTCATGTAACCGACATGGCGTTTGATGTCGGCCTGTTGCGTGCGCACGTCGTAGCCGAGGCAGGTGCCGCTGCCGGCATCGGGCGTGAGCAGGCCGCAAAGCATGCGGATGAAAGTGGTTTTGCCTGAACCGTTCGGCCCGAGAAAGCCGAAGATCTCGCCGCGATTCACCTGCAGGTTGATGCCGTTGACAACGGTCTTCGCACCGAAGCGCTTGGTCACGCCGCTGACGTCGATGACGAGATCTGAAGGGGAAGAGGACATGGCGGACACCGGCACTACTTGACGGCGATTACCTCCACCGGCTGGCCGGGATGAAGATCGCGGGCGACGGCCGGGTCGAAGACCGCTTCGACCATGAACACGAGTTTGCTGCGGTTCTCGCGGTTGTAGAGAATGGGCGGAGTGTATTCCGGCTTCGGTGCCAAATAACTGATGCGGGCTTCGAGTGGCGTGTCGCGGCCGCTCAGCGCGACGCGCACCACGTCCCCGGCCTTGAGTCTCGAGAATTCCGTCTCGGGCACGAAGAATCGCACCTTGATGTTTTCAGGAGGCAGCAGGGCAATGACGGGCGATGCGGCGGCGACAAATTCGCCTTCGCGATAAAGCGTGTCGTAAACGAGACCGTCACGAGGAGCGCTCTGACTTTTTTGCGCAACGGACCAACCGGCACGATCAAGGGCGGCTTGAGCGGCGGCGGCTTCGGCCTCGGCCGCCATGATGACATCGGCGCGCGCACCCAGCTGGGCCGTGTCGAGCTGTGCCGCGAGTTCGGCGACCAGCTTGACCGATGCTTCATGGCTGAGACGGGCGCGATCGAAATCGTCGTCGGAGGCGACGCGGGTTTCGTGCAGCCGGGTGACGCGCTCCAGTTCGCGTGCGCTCAGTTCGGCGGCGGCGCGGGCTTGCGCGAGGCGTGCGTCGAGGGCCGCGAGTTCGGACGGACGCTGACCTTTGCGTAGATCGGCAAGACGGGCCTGAGCCGCGCGCAGGCGTCCGACGGCTTCGTTGAGTGCCGCGGACTCGGCGCCCTGCTCAAGTTGGAAGAGCGGTGTGCCGGCGGTGACGCGTGCGCCTTTGGCAACGGTGAGCTTTTCCAGACGGCCGGCGAGCGGTGAGGCGAGGGTGACGAACTCGCCTTCCAAGTAGCCCTGATAGGCGGAGGATTCGCGACGCGTGCAGCCGCTGAGGATCAGCGATGCCAGCACGAGCAATGCGGTTTTAAAGAGGAAATAGTTTTTCATGTTCTTTGCGTCCGGCGGTCGTGAGCAGGCCACCGAAAAAGAGGCTGATCGCACGGGGTAGGAGATCGCGAGGGGTGAGACCGAGGCGGTCGAGCACCGCCGGTTGGATCAAGCCTTGCATGGCTTGGAGGAAGAACTCGACGGCGAAGGTCGCGTCCACGTCGTCGCGCACCTTGCCAGTGAGTTTCCCTTCCTCGATGAAACGGCCGAAGATGTAGGGAATGTTCTTTTCCCGCATTTCGACGGTGAACTCGTAGAGCTTCGGAGCGAAACGCTGCAGATCGCGGAGCGTGCGCGGATTCAACAGGGCGAGGCGTTGCACCATGCCTTCAGCGAAACCGCGCAATTTCTCGGAAAAGCCGAGCCGGCGATTCGCGAGCAAGGCTTCGGCGTCGGCGCGGATTTCACGGGCGAGCTGTTCGAGCACCGCGCGCATGATTTCTTCTTTGCCGGCGAAGTGAATGTAGATCGTTTTTTTGCTCATGCCGAGTTCGGCGGCGAGATCATCCATGGTGCAGGAGCAGTATCCATGGGCGAAAAAGTGCGCGCGCGCCTGGCGCAGGATGCGGGCTACGGCCGGATCAGCGGAAACGAGGGAGGAAGAGGAGACGGAAGGCATTTTGGTTCGGAGGAAACTATAAACGTATTTTAAGTTTCCACTGTCAAGTTCGTCTTCGTTGTCGTTGTCATCTGGCCGGCGCGGGCTAGCGTTAACGGATGCCTTCGCGCGCTCCGGCCTCTTCTCCTGTCCTGCTCTACGACGGCGAGTGCGGCTTGTGTAATTTTGTCGTGCGGCGGTTGTTGCGTTCGGACCCAAACGGCCGGTTGCGCTTCGCACCATTGCAGGGTGCGCCGGCCCAAGCGTATCTCCGAGCCAGGGGATTGCCGACGGAAGATTTTGATTCGCTGGTGTTCGTGCCGAACTGGGAGGCGCCCGATCACGACGAACCGCTGCTTCGCACCGACGGCGCGTTGGCGGCCGCCGCCGAGGTGGGCGGCGCGTGGAAATTAGTCGCTTGGATGCGCGTGCTGCCTGCGTGGCTGCGCGACCCGTTCTACAAGCTCGTGGCACGCACGCGCTACGCACTGTTCGGAGAATACAAACCTTCGCCTTTGCCAGACCCGGCGTGGACGAAGCGCTTCTTGTAAGCCGAACAGGTTTGGGGGGATGAAAAACAATAAGGCCGGACAAACGTCCGGCCTCGGAAGATGACTGCAGGCGATCGAAGTTTACTGACGATCGTAACCGCCGTCGCCACCGCGATCACCGCGGAAGCCGCCGCCACCACCACGATCGCCACGGTAACCACCACCGCCGCCGCGACCGCCGCGGAAGCCACCGCCGCCGCGACCGCCGCGGAAGCCGCCACCACCACCACCGCGGAAACCACCACCGCCGCCCGGAGGACGCTCCTCGCGCGGACGCGCGATGTTCACGGCCAGAGGACGATTTTCCAGCTGGTGGCCGTGGAATTTCTCAACGGCCTTCTGCGCCTCGTCGGCGCTGCCCATCGTGACGAATGCAAAACCGCGGGAGCGGCCGGTGAACTTGTCGAAGATGATTTCGACGACGCTGACAGTGCCGACCTGGCCGAACAGGGCTTCAAGATCCTGCGCGGTGCTGGCGAAGGGGAGATTCCCCACATAGAGCTTGGAGTTGTCTGACATGTGATGATGAGAGCTGATGCTGCTGCCTTGCCGCCCGTCCCCGGCTATCGGATTTCAAATCATCACTGAACACTGCGCTCACCTGACAATTTTCCGTGGCGGTAGAAACTAACAAACAACCAACCCAACAACGCGCAGGCTGTCCGGACCGGTTGAAGTAGCAAGCGATTATTGGCCGGCACAGACAGCCTATTCCGAACGATTCTCCCTCTGGAAAAGTGATTTTCCCCTCTAGAAAATCGTTGCATTGGGAAAGCCGGGTTCTATGACGAATACCACTATGGCTAAATCCTCACGTAAACCCAACGCCGCTTTCATGAAGCCGGTTACCCCCAACGAGAAGCTCGCTGCCGTCGTCGGCTCCAAGCCTCTCCCGCGCACGGAGCTCACCAAGAAGCTCTGGGCCTACATCAAGAAGCACGGTCTCCAGGACAAGAAGAACAAGCGCATGATCAACGCCGACGACGCCCTCAAGGCCGTGTTCGGTGGCAAGAGCCAGGTCAGCATGTTCGACATGACCAAGCTGGTCAGCAAGAACCTCTCCTGATCGCCCTCTCGCGAATCGATTTTTGAAAACGCCGCGGAGCAATCCGCGGCGTTTTGTTTTGGCGACTGAAATTCTCAGAGTCTGAGCGGAGCGAAGGATTCCGTGACGCTGCCGCTGCGCACAACATGCTGGATTCTTCGCTCCGCTCAGAATGACATGCGGGTGTTGATCATGACTGCCTCCAGTTCCCTCCATCGCCGCGCGATCATCGGCTTGTTGCTCGCGAATCTTTTTTGGGGACTGAGCTTTCCACTCATCAAGGCGATGGGACACGAACAGCTGCAGCTTGTGCCGGCGAGCAGCAGCTGGTTCATCACGACGCTCACGGTGGCATCGCGCTTCGTGCTCGCCGCAGCGATCATGTTGCTGCTGGCGCGTTCGCAGCTTGCCGACTTGCGCTCGGGAGAGCTGCGTCAGGGCGTGCTCCTTGGGTTGTCGCTGGGCGCCGGGCTGCTGTTGCAGGTGGACGGATTGCAATTCACGTCGGCTTCGACGTCGGCCTTTCTCACGCAATTCTATGCAATCATGATCCCCGCCGTGGTCGCGTTGCGTGCACGACGCTCACCGCCGCCGATCGTGTGGACTTCCGCGGCGCTGGTATCGGCGGGTGTGGCGATTCTCGGGCGCTTTGATTTTCGCACTTTGCACCTCGGGCGTGGTGAGATGGAGACGTTGCTCAGCTCCGTTTTCTTCATGATGCAGATATTCGTGCTCGAAGATGCGCGCTATGCCGGAAACCGCGCGCTCGCCGTGACCGCCGTGATGTTCGCAACAGTGGCGGTCGTGTTCAGCGGGCTCGCGCTGGTGACGGCACAGTCGCCGGCCGATTGCTTGCGTCCGTGGGGATCGGGTTCATGGGTCACATTCGTGGGATTGCTCACGTTGTTTTGCACGCTTGGTTCGTTCACGCTCATGGTGCGCTGGCAGCCGCACATCACGGCAACAGAGGCCGGGCTCATCTACTGTTTCGAGCCGGTGTTCGCCTCGGCGATGGCGTTGTTTTTGCCCGCGCTGTTTTCACGCTGGGCAGGATTTGATTACGCCAACGAAACGCTCACCTGGCAGCTTCTCGTCGGTGGCGGATTGATCACGTTCGCGAATGTGCTGCTGCAGTTGAAGCCGCCGGCGAAACGGATGGCGTAAGGGTTTGGCTTTGTAGGGCCGGGCCTTGGCCCGACCTCACGGCCGAAGGTCGTCGCAAGCGACGACCCTCCAGGGAAGACGGGGTGTCGTCCGGGTGAGAAGTCGAATGCGCATCCCCGCGTGTGAACTTCCCGTCATGCAGGAAAGTGCGGACTTGGTTCACGACTTCAGCGCGCCAGAGCATCAGCGTGTGTGAGTAGGGCACGACGATGAAATCCTTCATGCCATCCAGCTTGGCCGACTCGATGGTGACAGCGCCGTCGTTCTTGCTGCCGAGCGCCTTGCCGAAGACGGGATTCACGGCCACTTCACCGGCGATGATGCCGACGTCGAAATCTGCCGGACCGAGGTTCTTCACGATCGCATCCTCGCCTGTGCCGAGTCGCACGAGATTTCCGCCGAGATATTTTCTCAAGAGGACGTTCTCCTTGGCGACATCGGCCGCGGCGCTGCCTTGATTGGGCGGGCCGATCATCACTACGCGACCGAGATTCGCCGGCCGGGCATCCTTGATCAGCTTGCGCGCAATGAGGCTGCCCATGGAGTGCGTGACAAAATGCAACTGCGGCGCGCGCGCCACGTCATGCTTAACGAGCTGTGCAGGCAGATACTCGCCGGCGAGTTCCTCGAAAGGCATCTTTCGCGACGGATAGGAAATGTTGACGGTGCGGTAGCCGTCGGCGCGCAAAGCTGCTTCGAGCCGTTTCATCACATACGAACGCATGCCGATACCGTGCAGCAGCACGACGCAGTCGGGCTCGGGTTCGGTAGCGGCGGTCGTGGCAGGAGACAGCAGAAGAGCGGTGGCAAAGAGCAGGGCGATGCGTTTCATGACGGGAGTCGGGTGGCGCGCAGACCGGTCACGGCGCGCAGGGTGACGGCACCGAGCACGATAACGCCGCCAAGGAGCGCGAAACGTCCGGGACGTTCGCCGTGTGCGAGCAGCACCCACACGGGATTGAGGATGGGCTCGGCCACGGGAATGAGCACGGCTTCAAGCGCGGTCACATGCTTGATGGCCTTGGCGTAGAAAAGATAAGCAAGGCCGAGTTGCACGACTCCGAGCAACAGCAGCGCGACCCAGCCGGTGGCGAGCAGGGCCGGCGCCGACCAAAGCGCGGGCAGGCCAACAGCGAATCCGATGAGATTGCCGAGGATAATCGATTCAAGCGGCGAGCCATCCTTCTGTTTGCGCATGAGCAACGTCATCACCGCGAAACCGACACCGCTGGCGAGAGCGACCACCAAGCCGGCGACATTGTTGAGTTGAATGCCTTCGTAGAAAAAGAGCGCGAGACCGCCGAACACCGCGGCGATGGTGAGCCAGTCGGCACGCGTGGCGCGTTCGCCGAGGAACCAGGCTCCGAGCAGCGCGATCCAAACGGGTGCCGTGTATTGAAGGAGGATGGCGTTGGCCGCAGTGGTCATCTTGTTGGCCAGCGTGAACAGGATGGTGCAGGCCGCATAGGCGGTGGCGGCGGCGAGCTGAAGCGGAGACCAGGTGAAACGCAGCGTGCGCCACGACACCGCGATAAGGAAAAGCGCTGCGATCAAACCGCGTCCACTCGCGGCCGCAAGGCCGGGCCATTCAACGTGTTTGAACAGGATGCCCGCGAGACTCCAGCAGAGCGCTCCAGCGAGGAGCAGGCCGACAGACTTCGGGTGGGCAGGATCGCGCATCAAGCCACCAGCATGGATGCGACGAGGCGTCGCGACGAGCTGCAATTGAAAGACCGCGCAGTCGGAGCGGCTACGCCTACTTGTCCAAACCAGCCAGCGCGTTGAGCACGATGCCGGGCGTAAGCAGTTCGGGCAAAATCACGGGTTCCGTGCGGCCGGGGGCATAGATGAGGTTGAAAGGCACGGCAGAGCGATTCCACTTCGCGAGTTCGTCGGTGATGGCGGAATCTTTGCTGGTCCAGTCGGCCTTCAAGAGGAGCACGTTTCGCTCGCCAAAAGCTTTGAGGACATCGGACGACGAAAAGACGGCAGCCTTGTTGGTCTGGCAGGTGGCGCACCAGCGCGCGGTGAAATCCACATAGATGGTGCGGCCTGCGGCGCGCGCCGCTTCGACGGCGGCGGGACTCCATGCCTCCCACTTCACCGCGTAACCTGAATCGGTCACGCTGGCCGCGTCGGCGGATTTCGGCCAGCCAAGCCACACGCCGCCGACGAGCAACAGGGCGGCAATGAATCGCGCCGCGGGTTTTGCCCAGCGACCGTAAACCCAGGCCGCCATGGCAACGAGCACGAGGCCGAATACGATCAGCAGAAGCGCGTTGTCGTTGTCCTTGGTTTGTCCCGCCAGCACCCAGAGCAACCAGCCCACGGTGGCGTAGAGGGGAAAAGCCATGAGCTGTTTGAAGGTTTCCATCCAGGCGCCCGGACGTGGCAGGATCTTCACGGCGGCGGGAAACGCTGACAGCAGCAGATAAGGTGCGGAAAGGCCGATCGCGATCGCGGTGAACACGGCGAACGACTCGCCGGCCGGCAGCGCGATCGCGGCGCCAAGTGCGGGCGCGAGGAAAGGTGCGCTGCACGGCGTGGCGACGAGCGTTGCGAGAATGCCGGTGAAGAGCGAGCCACCATAACCCTGTTGCATTTGTAGTTTGCCGCCGACGGAGGTGGCTGAGAGGCCGATCTCGAAGAGACCGCTCAGGTTCAGCGCGAAGATGAGCAGGAAGGCAGCCATGCCGAACACGAAGGCGGGCGACTGAAGTTGAAAGCCCCAGCCGAGTTGCGAGCCGCCCGCGCGCAGAGCGAGCAGCAGGCCGGCCAGCACCCAGAATGACAACAGCACGCCAAAGGTGAACACGAGGCCGTGCGCGACGATCTTACCGCGGTCGCTGCCAGCTTGGTTGACGAAGCCGAGCACCTTGATGCCGAGCACCGGAAAAACGCAGGGCATGAGATTGAGGATGAGGCCGCCGACAAACGCCAGCAGGAGCGTGCCGAGCAGGCCGCCGGCATCGGAGGACGGAGGACGGAGGGCGGAGGACGAAGCGGAGGCATCGGCGGTGGGGGCGCCGAGGGCGACCCCGAAGGTGGCGCCGTGAGCGGGAATCATCGGGCCCCAGCCGTTTTGCGAAGTGATAACACCGGCGAGGCGAGTGGCCGCGGGGTCGCCGTCTTTGGCAACGGCGAGGGTGACCACGATGTCGCCGTTTTCTTCTCTGATCTGTTGCGGAGCGGCGTAATCCACGAGGCCAGCCGAGTCAAAAAGATGCAGACCTTGCGGGCGGTGCGTGGTGCCGGCGGCGGGCGTGAGTCGCACGATGAAACTGTTGTCCTTACGCTCGGCAGCCACGTTCCAGCCGGCGAGCGGTTGGGGCAGGTCGGCCTTGGCGTTGTTGAAGAGGCGCGCCACAGACATGTTGGGCGCGGGGGGATCGGATTTCACCGGCAGCGTGAGTTCGAGCTTCGCGTCGCCGGGCATGCAGACTTCGGCGCACATGAGCCAATCAGCAACGGTGCGCAGCGTGACCTCGGTGCCGGGTGCGAGGGTCGTGGGCGGAGTGATTTCGACGAAGAGAAAAACCACGCCTTCGTAGCCGTGGCCGGTGACGTTGCCATTCGTGTCCTTCACGACATGCGGGGTGGGCCAGATGATGTCACCGGCGCTGAAACCTTCAGGCAGGGTCCAGCGCAACGAAGTGGGATAACCAGTGCCGGGGTTGATCCAGTAGGTGTGCCAGGGCTCGTCGTGGGTGAGCTTCAGCGCGACGAGAAACGGGCGTCCCGGTTGGATGGAAGCATCGTGCGCAACCAGCTCGGCTGTGACGGCGCCCTTTTTGACAGGGCCGGGCGCAGCCGGGAGCAAGCCGGACGTAAGAAACAGGCTGACGAGCAGGGCGCGCAGAAGATTCATCGCGAAATGAGAGTAGGTGGCGGCCGGTTTATTTCAAACGCCGTATTCCGTGGTAAAAAACAGGAACCCAGACCTACTAAACTTGGAAATGTGGGAGGCCAGATGATCGGAAATGTTCAGGTGCCAGTTTTCAGATTTTGTCTCGTGGTGATGTGAACAAAAACCATGGACCAGAAGCAGAGCACGATGTTGAAGAGCGGCATCTGCAGCGGTTGCGGCAGGGAATAGACGCAGGCGGTCACTGGGATCCACAGGAACCACACCGCCAGGAGCACGGGAAGGACGCTGCGGGCATACCAGCGGCCGGCGCGCAGGTCGGCGGCGACAGGTGCGAAGCGAAAACCAGCGTCTTTCCACGCAAAGAAGATATTTCCGACCGGCGCGGCATAGAAGACGTTGTAGCCAAACTGATCGGTGAAAACCTTGCGCGCGACGGTGCCCGCGTCCGTGCCGTCGCCATACCACCATGCGAGGATGCGATACCAGAGATCCACCTCTGCACCTTTCCACGCCCAGAAGAGCAGATAGAAACCGAGATACGGCCACGGGTTGGCGCTGCGAGTGTCGGGATGAAACCGCAAAAACAGAAATGGTAACAGGCC
>JBIQJF010000089.1:0-4392 GCA_044507675.1 Opitutales bacterium
ACGCCTGCCAAAGGAAGATTCTGGAAATATCCTCCCGCGTGTAGCCCATGGAGCGGAGAATCGCGATTTCCTTGGTTTTCTCCATGACGATCATCGCGAGAGTGTTGAACATCGCGAGTCCCGCGATGAGCGAAAACATCGAAACGGTGATGGCCGAAGAAAGGCGCAGCGCGCGGAAAGTTTCCAGCCAGGTTTTCTCGCGCCACTGCCAATCGCGCACCCCGTGCTTCAGGACTTCCTCCATCAACACCGCATCCTCGTCGGTGCGCTCGCGGTCGTATACACTGACCTGAATGAAAGACGCTCCCGTAGGTTTCTTCAGCTGGGAACGAGCTTCCGGCAGATGCAGATAGACGCGCTCTTTGTCGATGTCGCTCACGCCCGTCTGATAGACGGCGGACACACGATAGCGACGGGCCTGGCCGGCCGACTCAAGGATGAACGAGTCACCCACCCCGAGTTGGAGGCGGTCGGCGATTTCCTTGCCGATGAGCGCCCCGGCCGCCGCGGTGCGGAACTGGTCGAGCTCGCCCTGCACGATCTGGTTGCCGAGCTGCGAGACGAGCAGGTGGTTGTCGAGCACGATGCCGAAAATCTTGATGGATTCGCTTTTGAAAGAGCTCGTCAGCACGGCGGAGCCCGTGACGACTTCGGAGACGCCCGCGACGTTCTGAAACTGGCGCAACGCACGGATGATGTGCTTGGGCTCCTCGACGCCCTCGATGTATTTGCGTCCCTCTTTCTGCTGGATCTGAAAGGTGGTGCCGCCGCCCGGACCGCCCGCCTCGCGCGAACGGATGGTGTCCTGCATCTTGTCCTCCACGCGAATGGCGCCGTTGGTGCCGAGGATGGTCTTGATGAAGAACTCTTCGAATCCGCTGGTGGTGGCCTGGGTGACGACGAACAAGCCCACGCCCAGCACGATGCAGGACAGGCTCATGAGCATGGCCCGTTTCTTGGCCGTGAGGAAGCGGAAGGCTATGCGTAGCGTCGGGGACATCGGCTCGGCAGCGATACGCCCGGCTCAGTTGTTGAGCTGTTTGGCGCGCACGCGTTGACCGGGACGGAAAGTGTCGAGTTCCTCGACGATCACCTGATCGCCGGGCTCCAAGCCTTTCACGATTTCAACCTCGTTGAGGGCCATGTAACCGGCTTCGACCGTGCGCAAAGTCACTTTGCCGCCGTCCACGAGCAGCACCTGATTGCCGCGCAGGGCGCGACGCGGGATGATCATCTGGTTGTCGCGTTGGCCGATCACGATGACGACTTCGCCCGTCAGGCCGGGCACGAGTTTCTCCTCGGGAATCTCGACGTCCAGATGGATCGTGTAGCGCTGCGTTTCGGCGTTGGCTGTGGGCAGCTTCTTGCTGAGTGTAGCGCGATACTGCTGGGGACCGTAGCTGAGGAAGCTGACGCCGGCCCTCTGTCCGACCGCGAGCTCGGCGAAATTCTCTTCGCTGATCTTCGCCTCCACCACCCGGCTCTTGGAGATGAGCGTCGCGAGGTTGACGTCGCGACCGATGAGTTCACCCGGTTTGCCTGCGATCGCGATCTCGGCGATGACGCCGTCGAAGGGAGCCACGATGGTCATCTTGGATTTTTCGCGCTCCTTGGCGCGGAGCTGGTTTTCAAGATTTTCGAGCCCCAGCTTGAGATTCACCTCGTCGAGTTCGCGAAGTTGCACGAGTTGCTGATAAAGGCGCTTCTCCTTCTCATATTCGGCCACGGGAAATGCACCGTTTTTGACCCGGCGATCAAGCTCCGCAAGGGTGTCGCGTTTGTTCTCCTCCTCGGCACGGCGAGTTGACCCCACCTGCGCCCGGCGGCGGGCGGCTTCGAGATCGTTCGAGATGCGCTCGATTTCGATATCCACGTCACCAGTGTCGAGCTGGAGCAGGACCTCTCCCTTGGAGACCTCACGTCCCGGGTTGAGGGAAGACGTAACGATCCGTCCACCGACCTCACTTTTGACGGGCAGCACGGACTCGGCCTTCACCTCGACAGCGCCGGGCACAGAGTTGACCGCCCGTCCACGAACCACCGGCGCAACAGTCGCCACCGGTCGCAGCGCGACGAAATAGATATAACCGATGAGCAGAATGGGCAGGCCGATGAGCAGGGCCCGCGTGATCGTGCGGCGAATCGAATTGGGCACCTTGCTCATTTTCCAGCGGGCAGGTTGGCGAGAACGGGGTCTTCCACCACGGTGCCGAGCAGTTCGCTGATCTGACTTAGATAGTCCATGCGATGGGAGTAAGTCGTGATCTGCGCATCGTAGAGGGTGAGTTGGGCGATATCCACCTCCTCCTTCGAAATGGCGCCGCGCTCAAATTGTTCACGCTTGGTAAAGAGATTACCCTCGGCAGATACGAGGAGTTTGTCACTGATCTCGGCGGTGCGTAATGCGAAATCCGCCAAACGAAGTTGGTTTTGGGCCTGCTCGCCGAGTCTTTCCGTCAAAACGCGGTAGTCGTTCTCCATCGCGCGGATTTTGGCCAGAGAGCTGCGAACAGCGGAGCGGGTCGAAAAGCCGTCGAAGATGGTCCAACCAATGGACACCCCGGCAAAGTAACTCTGCACCTCGTATTTGTAACCGATGGTCTCGTAACGTTGTTCATCCTGCGTAGCCGACAGCACCAAGGTCAGCTTGGGTTTCAAGCGAGTCTTTTGGTTGGCCAGGTTGAGTTTCTCCAACGCAAGTGAGCGACGCATATACAAAGCTTCATTGGTGGGAACCTCGGTCTGGGCCAGAAAACCCTGGACCAAGCCCTGCAACACGCTCGCTTGCGATTCGATGGACGGCACGACATCGGGCACGTCTTCGTTCCGCAATGGTTGACCGGTCAGACGGGTGAAGGACGACAGATTGGTCTGGTGCAGAAACGCGAGCCGTTCGGCTTCCACCTGCGCCCGCTCCGCCGCAATCCGGATCGAAAACATCTGGCCGTCGGAAATAACCTTCTGCTCCAGTCGCTCCTCGCCCTGTCGCAGCTGACCATTCGCATATTCCAGGTTGAAGGCGGCCCGCTTGACCCGCAGCTTACCGACAATAAGGTTGAGGTAGAGGTTGCGCACTTCCTGCGCATAAACGCGGTAGGCCTCGCGGTAATTCCCCTGGACGATCAGCTCACGAATCTGGCCGGCCTTGGCGCTGTTCCTACGCTCACCCCAGTGAAACAACGGCTGGGTGATGCTAAGAGAGTAATAGGTCTTGGGCACGTTCATGCGCTCGCCGATGTCGCCACGTTTTTCCTTCGCTTCGTAGTAGCTGAAGGAACCGCCCATACTGGGAAGCAAACCAGCCCGCGCCGCGATGCGATCGTTCTCGGCGTTTTCCAGATCGATCGCCCGATTGATCATCCGGGGTGATTGGGCCACCGCCTTCTTCAAAATTTCATCGAGCTGCGGGTAGAGCTTTTCGACGGTGACGACGTTCTGGGCCAATATGGGCGCGTAGATGACGGAGCACAGCAGCGACAAGGCCGCGAGAAGACGGAATGGTTTCATGGGATAATCGGAATGACAGGCCGTCGCAAACCCTGTGCCTTGGCAACCAGTAAATTTTTGCACGCCGATCGGTTGCTCACGCTGAAAGCCCTTGCTATGCAAATCCATCGGAGCTTACAACGCGCCATGTCCAGCAAACCAGCCGCGATCCATGCCAGTCTTTGGCGCAATCGCAGCTTGTGGTGGCAATTCACCAAGCGCCAAGTCGAGTTGCGACACAAAGGCAGCCATCTCGGACTCGTCTGGTCCTTCCTCAGTCCGCTGCTCATGCTCGGACTCTACGTGCTCGTTTTTGGCTTCATCTTTGACGGACGTTTCAAGCCGCTGAGCGAAACCGAATCTCGGATCGAATACGCTCTCGTGGTTTTTCTCGGACTCGCTCTGCATCATTTTCTAGCCGAAGTCATCACGACCGCGCCCGCCACGGTCACCTCCAATCCTAATTTTGTGAAGAAGGTCGTCTTCCCGCTGGACATCCTGCCGGCGGCCAACGCCGGCGCAGCCTTGGTGCATTTTTTCATCACCTTCTGCCTGCTCCTGCTCGGCGCTCTGGTTGGTGGCCTTGGTATTTCTGCCGGCCTGCTCTGGGTGCCGGTCATTCTGTTGCCCGTGCTCGTGATCGCGCTGGGATTATCCCTTGGCTTGTCCGCCCTCGGAGTCTTTTGGCGCGACGTAAATCAGGTAACCCAGTTCGCCTCGCTCGCGCTGCTCTTCGCCAGCGCGGTGTTCTACCCCGTCAGTAAAATCCCACCCGAAGCATGGGTGATTCTGAAGTTCAACCCCTTGCTACTGGCCATTGATGAAGCCCGCAAAGTGACCTTCTGGGCCAACCCGCCCAATCTCGTGCATGTGGGCTACCTCTACGCCTGCGCCCTCCTCGCCTAC
>JBIQJF010000008.1:0-43291 GCA_044507675.1 Opitutales bacterium
TGCGAACAATGCGATCGCGCGCGTGCGTGAGCAGATGCAGGCGGGCTTCCTCCAAACTGTCGAAGGTGATGGCGGGTGCGGCCGAGGTGGCGGGTGCAGTGGTTTCTGCAGCGACTTCAGCGGCAACCGGAGTTTCGGTCGGAACCGGCGTTGTCTCGGCCGGCGCGTTCTCTGTCGTCGGCGCGGATTCGGCCGGCACTTCGGCAGCGGGAGCGTGGTTAGTCGTCTCGGGCGCCGGGGCCGGAGTTTCCGCAGCGGGCTTGGCGTTGCGCGCGACCGGCGGTTTCCAAGTGTAACGGATGGCCTTCTTCATCTTTTCCAACCACGCCGCAGCCACCTCGGGCTCGCGCACGGAAACGATGCTGTCGCGGAAACGATCGAAGGACATGCCCTTGATCTTCGACGCGTAGTGCTGCTGAAGAATCTGCTGGTAACGGTGGTAGTTCGGCGGTCCGAGCAGTTCTCCGGTGACGCCACACTTGTTGATAATGGGGAAGCTGCCCTTAGGGGGATCGACCTCGACTTCCTCCATCTCGAAGAAGGCGCCGATATTGCTGCTCAACGCATGCTGGATGGCGGCGTCTTCCGTATCGAACGGCAGGTGGTCCGGCATCGACATGTAGAGTGGCGCGGGCTTGGCAGCCGCCTGCCCTTCGGCCGCGGCCGGCTTGGTGCGCTGGATGACCACGACAAACCGGTCGTTCTTTTCCAACACGGCTTTGGTGATCTCGAAGAGCTGGAATGTGCGGCACGAAGCGCGCACGGCCTTCACGATGGCGGCAAAACCCGTGTCTTCGGGATAGCAGGTCGCCGTGAAAAACGGGCTGACATAGGGCGCGCGCTCGAATGACTGACCACCTTCGCGACGGTCGCCGCGCGGTTCGCCGCGGAACTCGCGACGGGGACCGCCCGGTCCACGCTCGAAGCGACGACGCTCGCCGCCCGCGGGCTGGCCGGCGCCTTCACGGCCCGGAGCCGCGGGAGCTTCGCCCGCACCACTGAATGGCGCGCCGGCAGGCTTGCGAAAGCCCCGACGGTCGCGTGGCGGTCCGCCTGCTCCACCGCCGCCTTCTCGGCGGTCACGACGGTCACGGCGCTCACCACGATCATCGCGCTCGAAGTCGCGGTCACGGCGGCCGGGGGAGACTGGTTTGACTTCGGTCCACTGGGTGCCGAAGTTGAAGGACTGCAACTGGCTGAGGTCGATTTTGTTCAACCCCGGTTCGTTGGTTTCGTTGGCAGGCTTGGGATCGTCCATGAAAGGGCGGATAAAAAACGGGTGTGGTTACCCGGAATGATAGCTTGGTGGAATCGGAGATTTTCGCGCAGCGGTCAAACCACGCGAGCCGGAAGTGTGCCTGTAGAGGAAACTGCTACGCAAGCGCATTTCGGGGCTTTACAAGGCCTGACGGATTTACCTAAGTCGCCATTCCCATTGCTGAACGCTCAGGTGGTGGAATTGGTAGACACACACGTTTGAGGTGCGTGTGCCGTAAGGCGTGCAGGTTCGAGTCCTGTCCTGAGCACCAGCTTTATTAGACGGGAAACCGGCCAAGCTGATTTTATTGTTGGCCTACCCACCGGGCAACAATGGTTCATGGCACGGTGGGCGCGGTGTAGATCGTGGCGGCTGAGGGTGAGCTTTTCTAAAACAGGGCTGTGACTCATGGGGTGGATATCCAGTTGAGTTTTAGTCGGCTTTGGGGGTGGCCGTTGCCATGCGCGCCTTTTCTCTCGCCCGTTGCGCCTCGAACTCCGGCAGCTGCTCATGGTGTGACGCCTCGCAATCGGCTTGCACGCTGCCGAGCAGGGCTTCTGTTACATATTCCTCGAGGGATTGCTGGAAAAATCCGGCAAAGCCCCGTGCAAGGGCGGCGAGGTCCTCGGAGACTTTGATGGTGATGTCCACTTTCCCGCCCTCTGCGGCGGTGGTGAATGACAGCACTTCGGCAGGCGTTGCCGGAGCCGGCGCGCTGAAAACGCCTTGTTGGTTGAGCTGGTCGAGCGGGACAATTTTAGGCAAATCCCGGTGCGCCACAAAGCGACTTAGGGCAGCCACGCTACCGGCAATACCGTCATGGCCCTCTCTGCTGTATTGCATCGAGACACTGTGAAACGCTTCGGCGAGTAGCCATTCACCTGGGCGCGTGACTCCGAGCTCCCGGCTTATAGCGTTGATGAATTCTTCCTGCGCCGGCGTTACCTCGACTGTGATGTTTTTCATGGTAGTGTTCTCCGGTTGTGGATTGTTTATTGGGCCTTCTGCTCTTTCTCCCTACGCTGGGGAAACTCGGACGCTGAGCGCGTGTTCACCCCCGTAATCAGGAGGTCGTCCGGGTCGAGCTTGGGTATCCTGCGGTTCTCAAGAAACTGAATCCGCGCGTGCGTGATAAGCGACAACCGCCCTTCTTCATCTGACTCGGCGTAAGCCAGGCCGGCGAGTGCCATCAACAGCATAAAATCTCCGAGACTGGCCATGCCCAAAGTGTGGGCGAATGCTTGAACGTAGCGGTGCTGATCTTCCGTAACCTCGACAGTTATCTTTTTCATCTGAGTATCTCCAAACGAAGCAGCCGCACCTAGGCGGATTGAACCGGGCCACGCAGTGGCCCTCCGCTGTCGATGCGGCTGCAATTGTTAGGCTGCGTTTTTTGTCCGGGTTCAATCGGAATGCCCCACAGGGGCACGGTCAAAACACAGCCGAAAATTTTGAGCGCGGCAAGGCCGAACTATCCGAGACGGTCACCCAATCCTTTCAGGCCTGCGCTGAGCGCGTCGGCCTGGCGTTTCTGGCCTTCGCGTATGTCGCGTAGCAGATCGGTCTGGACGCGCGTTTCGTCACGCTGGCTTTGGGCCGCGGCATAGAGCCGATCAAAGGCCAGCGGGTCGCCCTTGAACTCGCGCAAGGCGCGGTCCCGGTCCTTGCCGGCAAACTGGTTGATGCGGTCGAGCTGCGCCTGGGCGGCACGGATCTCTTGCTCGATGATGGCGGTTGCCATCGAGCGCACGAAACCGCCGGTCACTACGTCCACCAGGGCGCCGGGGCCAGTGCCATAGCCTTCGCGGATGCCGGCGGCGTCGGTCTCTCGGCGGCGGATGAACTCTTGCAGGGCGGCGAGGCTGACGCCTTCGAAATCCGAAGCAGAACGCGCGCGGCCGGAGTGCCACTTGCCGTCGATCAAGTAATTCGTGTCCACGTCGGAACCAAGCGCGTCGCGCATATTTCCCTGTCGAGTGACGGGCGCCGGGCCTTGTTTGCCGCCAGCGATCCACCGTTTAACGGCGGCCTCCTCCTGCGAGGACAACTTGTCGAAGCCTTGAGCCTTGGCCGCAGCGTTGGCTTGCTGGATGGTGGCTGCGGACTCGGCGGCGACCTTAGCCTCGACGGCCGCGGCCTCGGCTTTGATTTTCTGGACGAGCGCATCGCGCGCAGCCTTCTGCTTCTCAAGCTCCTCATTGGCGCGCTGCTCGGCGGCGGCCTTGGCCTCGGCGCTGCGTGCCTCGTCTTTCAAGATGTCCGCGGAAATTTTGCGGATAGCGGCTTCGTTCTGCGCCAGCTCGCCAAGCACTTTCTGGCCCTCGACGGTCTGCTCGCCGACTTCGCGGAGCTTTGTCCGAAGGTCAATCTGTTCGCGCGTCAGAATGGTGATCTTGCCCATGCCGTCGGCTTCGCTGAACGCAATGTCACGATTCACCTTTGCGAGGGCGGTTTTAGCTTCGGTCATTTTCCTGACGCGCTCAGCGTCGAGTGCCTGACGCGCCGCATCGTCCATTTTATTGTATGCATCCGCGGCGGCCTCCGTGCCGTAGATGAGCGACGCCAGGCCGAAGCCGGCCTTCTCGACGGCTCCGATGATGGACACGCCCCACTGAGCGCCGGTGACCTTGAGCCGGTCGAGAGTGTCGCCGAAACGCTTCGTGGCCTCGATCGAGCTATCCACTTCGCCGCTATATTCGCGGGCATGCTCGATCGCGCCCTGAAAGAAGGCGCGTGCGGCGGTCAGGATGCCGCCGGCCATGAATAATTTGCGGAGACCTTGGACTGAGCGCGACACATCCGAGACGGAACCACTCGTGTCGGCACTCCATTTGCGGACTGAGTTGTCAACGTTCGCCAGCGAGTTTTGAAACTTTGTGGTGTCGAGACCCAGCCTAGCGACGATTTCAGCGGAGAAAGCCATTACTGGAAAATGTATAGGGTTTCGTGATGCGGAAGACCGGTCGCGCGGCAGAACCAGCGCACGAGCTTAAAAGTCAGTCGGGATACGCCGATGATGAACCCGAGGACATAGCCGGTAGCGGTCATGAGTTGGTTAATCACGGCGCCGAGCGCGGCGAGGAAGGGGTCGAAGTGCATCAGAGATGAGATCCCCGCGGCGGTCGTGACGCCATGTCATGCGCGACGTTCTCAGGATCGCATTTGACCGACACCGCGGGAAAGTTGCTTTGAAAGGTTCTCCGCGCTGGGGCTCGACCACTCGGCCGGGCGCACCCTCCTGCAGGGCAGCGTTGGCTGCAGCGCGGAAAGTTGGGTTAAAGGAAATGGAACAGGGCGTCGCGCTTGCTGCCGACGTTGGCCAGCGGGAGCGGCTTTTCGAGGTCGGTGCTGATGGCGAAGGCGGCGTGCTGGATGAGTCCGACGATCTGCGGCATGGTGACCACGGCGGGCAAGCCGAAGGCCTTGGCAACGGCCTCGCCCTGCGGCTTGATCGCGGCGCGGGCCTGATTGAGCTGCGCAATCGCGGCCTCCTTGGCGCGTTTCACGATGGGCGCGACCTTGGCCTCGAGGCGGGCGTGGATAGGATGGTGAAAGTTCCCCAGGTAATTCTCCATGTCGGCGGTGCTGTGCTTGCGCTCCAGGAGCATCGGGCGGGCCTCGTCGAGGCTGGGAACCGGGAGTCCGGCGGCGGCGAGTTTATCGAGCGCGGCGGCCACGAGGTGCGGCACCCACAGGTCACGCAGCACGAGCTGGAGTTCCTCGTATTCGGCGAGGGCGGCGCGGACGGCCTCGCGGTCCGCGTCGGTGACGGCGAGACGGATGGCGAGGCTCGGGTCGAGCCGATGCTGGGCCGCGAGGTTGGCGGCGTGCTTAGCCAGCGCGGCCATAATCAGCCCCTGCTCAAGCTGCGGCACGTCGGACCACTCCTTGAGGTAGTTGGCATAGCTCGGCTCGTGATAGCGAAGCGAATGGCCGAAGACGTCGCGGGCGATGTCGCGCCAGTTGAGCGGCTCGGCAGGAAGGGAAATGTCGTGAAGCATGGCGATGGGAGGTTGAGTTTCGGAACGGGGGAAATGGTCAGGCCTTGGCGGAGAGGCTGGCTTGGCGCAGGCGCTCGCGGCGGGCTTGGTGATCGGCGGCGGCCAGCAGTCGTGCGGCGGCGAAGAGGTCATTCGCGTGCGCTGCATAGAATTTCTGGCGCTCGGCGACCGCGCTGCGGGGAAAGGCTTCATACTCCTTGGCCAGTGCGAGCAGCCGGGCTTCGCGCGTGTTCGCGACGGGCGCAGCGGGCACGGGCACGACAACGGCCGGGGCAGCGGCGCCGGCCTCGACTTTGCCCTCGTCGGTGATGAGCGTGAGCATGTTCTCCGCGTAGTAGGCCTCGCGGGCTTCATCGGTGCCGAGATCGGCCAGAGCGGCCCAAGCCGAGCTGCGCGGCGCGAGCGCGGCGGCCTTCTCCAGGACGGCGTCATTCCATGCGCGGTGGGCCGCTGGCGTCGAGAACTTGCCGGGGCGGGTCGGGAGATCGGACGCGCGCGAGGCACGGGCGGCCGGGGCGGCGGGAGCCGGTGCGGCAGGCTTGGCCGGCACGAGCAGGTCCATGAACTGATTACGTCCGCCGATGGGGATCTCGCGGGCGCCACAACTCACGGCAGCCAGAAGCGCCTGGGCTTGCCTAAGGTCTTTGGCGGTGTGGCCGGCGTTACCGAGAAAGATGCAGCAGCGCACGAACGCTGCGGCCCGCTCCCGGGTATCCTTGGGCGTCCTGCGGTATTCGGTGATGGCGTCCTGCGCAACCTTCGGCAGGACTTGGAAGAAACGTTCAGGGAGATTCATGTGAAGGCTGGAGGTGAAGGGGAAACGAAACGAAAGGTGGATTTCTCAGGAACCGCGTGGAAAAACGACGCGAGTCGCGTCACCTCCGCTAGGAGGCGTTTACAATAGATTCCTTAGTTTGCTGGATCGGAGAGTTGAGAGCGCCGGACGCGACACGACAGGTGTCTCCTGCACAACCGCGTGGAAAAACGACGGGACTCGGGCAACCTCCGGTAGGAGGTGCTTCAAATAGATTCCTTTGATCGAGGGACTGGAGTTTCGAGAGCATCGGCTTCCCCAGTCCGGGCGCTGTCAACACCCTCGCGCACGAATCGCAAACGGAGGTCGATAGGCGCATCCTGCCACGGGCGGAGATCGACGCCGGGCAAGGCCTTTGCCCACCATGCAGCCCAACCGGTCGGCTCAGTCGCCGCAGCCGCGCGCCGGTGGAGATCGGTGGCCACTGCAGCCACCACCACAGCACGAGAGCGCCGACGCACGGGCCGGCATCGTGGCAACCAGAACGCCTCAAGCCAGCCAGGCTCAACAGGACGCTGATACTTGGCGCAGGCTCGACGCCACTGAGCAGGCACGTCGATCATCGGCCAACGGACTTGGATGTCGGCCAGATGGCGCTCGATCCCCAGCATGTCAGATGGTGCCACGCTTTTTCATCTCCTCGTGAATGAACCACTGGTCCTGACTGATCAGACCTTTCCAGTTCTCGGAATAGCGCGGCGACTCAGGATGCAGGAATACTGCATCAGGGAAATCTCTACGGAAAACCTCCCGCCAGCCATGAGGCTCCGGAATTCCCTGTTGCTTCGGTTTTTCACGAAAGCGAGGTCGCCGCTCGGTTCTGACGCAGCGAGCGAGATGAGCAGCGGAGCGTATGCGGTCAGGGCCGATGATCTCGGCGATGTCTTCCACGTCTGCGCGATCCTTGAACTCAGGCATCGCAGATACCTCCGAAATGAAATCTCGAAAGAGAGAGAGAGGGGGCCTTGATGGCCCCTCTCCTTCTCTGGTCTCCTTATCAGGATACCCTTTATGGCGGAAATTTTCCGCCATGAGATGGCCGGTTTTTCCGACATCGGACGCTAGATTTCCAGCTGGCTGGGAATTTCCGCCAGTAGGGCAAATCAGGTCATACTGATTCGAGGTTCGCAGTCCCTTGCGCGAACGAATGAGCAGCCCGGCCCGCTCGATCTCAGCAAGAGCCTGCCAAACGGTGTCGCGGTGCATGCGGCAAGTCGCTGCGATGCTGGCCACAGACGGGTTGCATCTGCCCGCCCTGCCGCGGCGGCGCCACAAATGCGCCAGCACGCGAAATGCACGCGGGGAGAGGACCACGTCGTCCAACCAGGCTGGAATAAAGGGCCTCACGCTGCTCGCTTCTTCGGCCGCGTCTTGCCGGTGTTCGCCGCGGAGATTTTCTTGCCAGTGCCGGCCGGCTTGGCAGCCGGGGGCGTCACACGCAGCAACACGCACCAGCGTTGCACACGGCGGTTAAACGTCTCGTGGCTTGTGCCGAGCTGCTGTGCGCAATCGCGCAGGCTGACGTTCTCCATGAAGCTGAGGCGAAGGACCGCACACAGCGCGACGAATGAAACAGAAACCTGTTTGGGAGTGGGCACAGCTCCCGACGCATCCGCGGTGCTGACTACTTCACGGAGCAGCGTGGCCAACTCCGGATAACGAGAGCAGAGGTCAGGCGCAGACGGAATCTCGTCCACGTCCTCGACCGCCGACCAATCGAACGGCACGGGCACTGTCGGCTTATCTTCATCCCACGCGAGGGGCTTGCCGATGTTGACAGCGTCGGGACTGGTGGGATTGGTGTTAGGAGTGGCGGCGTCGTCTTGAGGGGCGGCGCCGCTTTTCTTTTCGTCGGGCGGGGCGGAGGTATTCACGAGCGCGCCTCCACGGTGAGTTGTCCGAGTTCACGGGCGACGCGCTCGGGATCGAAACGAACCAAGCGGCCCAATCGCACGTAGCTGAGGAGGCCGCGTTGACGGAGCGCCACGATGTGGCGAGGGGAGACGCTGAGCAGTTCGCTCAGGTCGGATTCGGTCAGGAGTTTCTTGAGCGGTGAGACCGCGCCGCTAGTGGATATATGCTGGTCCATGCCCCGGCACGGGGTGTCAATGTGGCTGACGCAGCCTCGGTGCATGCGCTCAAACGGTTGGACTGTTCCAACCGGCTTAGATGGTGTCCAGCTGGCTGGCGTAGCCTAGCCTGCCGGCTTACATCGGTTCACCCGGGTAAACCGCGCCGAACGGCGTCCAAGGTGCGAAACATGGGGCCAACTGCGGCCACGAGGTGGTAGTTCCATCCACAGGTAAATTTGTCCAACTGCACGGGGGATAATGTCATGAAATGGGCCTATTTTCCCTAAAGGGTTGCCAAGCGTGTAACTGTAAACAGAGTTAGACACATGAGAATCAGACGCCACCGCGAAGGTCGATATATAGATCGCGACCTGTCATCCGAACTACGCGACAGGCTTCGTGTAGTGTGCGCGCAGTTGATGCATCCAGCTACCCGGCGCCGGCTCAGTTTTATGGACGGTGCACGCGCCGCCTGCCTGCTCGCAGCTACCAAGGACCGAGGCAGCGGAAGCAAAGCGGCCGCGTGCGCCGAACATCTCGGTATATCACGGCAAAACCTTCACGACTGGGTGAAGCGGGATATCAACAAGTGGCTGGCACGGATGGAAAGCCTGCTGGCTGGCAGGGCGGTTCAACGTGCGCGGCGGAGAAAGATCATCTCGGAGGACGATGTCACTTGGCTGTGTGCGTTGCGAGAGAAGGCCAGAAACGAAAGCACCCGCGCCTTTAGGGAGCGGGTGCGGGGCTCATGCGAGCGTGAGGGACGCATTCACCTGCGGGGACTCTCTCACACCGCGCTCGCCAACGCGGCCAAGGCCGGGCGGATCGCCCAAAACGATTCCGCCTCGGCCTGAGTCATCCCGTTCAGGTAGTGCCTCTTCACGATTGTTTCGCTGTTGCCGGCCTCGAGCGCGGCGGCGCCGAGAGACCGAAACTTAGCGACGTGCGCCGAGATAAACGTGTGCCGGAGCACGTCGTGAGAGAGCCCAAATTTTTTCCGCACGATCTCTAGCATCCGCGGCATATTCGGCATGATGATGGGATACTCCTTCACTGGGTAGCGCAGCAGCCAGGCGCGCAGGTTGGGCTGGATAGCCACCTGCCGGAGGTCACGCGTCTTGGCCACGCCCGGCCCGATGCGAATCACCCCGTTGTCGAGGTCGATCACGCGGTCCAGCGAGGGCAGATGGCCGAGCTTCCAGATTTCTCCGTGTGGCACCGCCGGCCGCAGCCCGGCGAACGTGGCCAACGCGAAGTAAGGCACGAGGCAGCCGGGTTTGCACCGGCTGCGCGGGCCGCCCGCGTAGGTTTCGAGGAAGGCGAACAGCTCGTCAATCTTCACAGCCGGCGCAATTTCAGGGATGCCGCGCGCCAGCTTGTATTTCGGCAGCGGATGGACGGGGTTGTCCGCGCACCAGCGCCGCGGCTCTTTCCGGCACCAGTCGAAAAAGGCATGGAGAAGCCCGCGCAGATTGTTCCAGCCCTTGCGGCCGAGCTTCCGGGCCTCCATCCGAACCCGTAGCTCGACCGTCTTCACGGTGTGGACAGCCTGCCCCGCGTAGCATGCGCACAGCCAACGAAGCTCGCGACGGTATTCCCGCGCGTAGGGTTTGCTGACGTGTGGCAGCCTGTCGGCCAGGAACTCCGCCACGGCCGTTTCTACCGCCATGGCAGCGACGGGCGGCCGGTAGGTCGTCAGATACCAATCAACGGCAGCACTCAGCGGCACCGCCCCGAGGCGGTGAAAGGCAGCCTCGGCGGCGGCCAACTGCTCGGCGGTCAACCGCGTGTTCACCGGCCGGATCTCCCGCTCGGTGTTGGCCGCCAGCACTTGCTGGCGGTTGAATTCGCCCCGGGCCTGGGCCTCGTCATCGATCTGTATCCGGACGCGCTTTTTTCCCACCCGGCCTTGGATGCGCCAAGTGCGGTAGGCGAACGGCTTTTGGCCGCCGGCACCGTCCGGAATCTTGGTTTTCACCAAGACCCGACGGAGAGTTAGGCCACCTGCTTTCATGTTGCACCCCACAAGTAGCCGCCGGCTGTCAACAGCACCGGCCATTGTTGCCCAATTGTTGCCCAATCTGCCGCCTTTCGTGCATCTCCGTGCATCACCTTGCATTTTGAGGCGGAGCATAGAGACAAACCTAACTCTCTTCCTTGTGGCAACTTCCCTGCGGACAAGAGACTTTCCGCATTCGCGCACAAATCATGCGTAATAGGTTCGAGTCCTGTCCTGAGCACCAGCTTTCGCTCCTGTGGAGTTACGACTGGCATGGCCAGTCCCGTCTGGCGACGGTGCGTCTGCAGTTCGCCGCTGATTTTGTCCCGAGCTATGACGAAATTGTCTCCCAACACATTTGACCACAGGGTGTTTTTGGCGAAGCTGCGTGGCTGACCGCCCGACCATGACGCCCAAAGCCATCAAGCAGGCCTTGCTCGAATCCTACGCCCAAGGTGGCGGTATCAATCACTTGGATGGCGCCAATTTGCCATCCCAAGACCGCGTCACCGACCTCGCCCGCGATCTCATGCACCTGCTTTTCCCGGGTTTCTTCGAGGATACGGGGATAAGCCAGGCCGATGCGCCCGCCTGGCTCGACCAGCTGCTCGGCAAGATCGAGTCACGCCTCGTGATCGAGGTCGAAAAATGCCTGCGCTTCGCCAAGGAGCCCGATCCCAAGGGCGCCGCCGAGCGCATCACCAACCAGTTTCTCGGCTTCCTGCCGGAAGTCCGCCGCCTCGTGCAAACCGATGTGGCTGCCGCCTACAGCGGTGACCCGGCTGCCCGCAGCACCGATGAGATCATCCTCGCGTATCCGTGCGTGCTGGCGATCTCCCTGCAACGCCTCGCCCATGTGCTCTACGCACTCCAAGTGCCGCTGCTTCCGCGCATGCTTACTGAATATGGCCATGAGCGCACTGGCATCGACATCCATCCCGGCGCGCACATCGGCTCCCATTTCTTCATCGATCATGGCACGGGCGTGGTCATCGGGGAAACCGCCACGATCGGCACGCACGTCAAGATTTACCAAGGCGTCACGCTCGGCGCGAAATCCTTCGAAACCGACGGCAAGAACAACCCGGTGAAAGGCGTGAAACGCCACCCCGACATCGAGGACCACGTGACCATCTACGCCCACGCCACCATCCTCGGCGGCGACACGCGTATCGGCGCGCATTCCGTGATCGGTGCCAACGTCTGGGTGCGCGATTCCATCCCGCCGCACAGCGTCGCTTATTATAAAGAGACCAGCCTAGTCGTTCGCCCGCGAAAATCGCACGAGATCCTCGTGGACGGTGCGGATTGGACCATCTGAGAATTTCCGGCTTGGGCTTCGATCGCGCCCAGAGAGGACGCGTGGTCCTCCGCGAAAATCACCTGATCCACTGGCGCTCGGACAACGCGCGAGCGACCTCGGCCGCAAAAAACGGACCGCGATAGATCAGCCCCGTGTAGATCTGCACGAGCGTGGCACCGGCGTCGAGTTTCTCGGCCGCGCCAGCCTCGTCCATGATGCCTCCCACCCCGACGATGGGCAGCCGGCCATTCGTAATGCGGGCGATGTAATTGATGATCTCGGTCGAGCGGCGCCGCACCGGCGCACCGCTCAAGCCACCGGCCTCGTTCACGGTCGCAAAGTAGCCCGGTCGCGCGAGCGTCGTGTTGGTCGCGATGATGCCATCGAGCCCGAGTTCGGAAATCACGCCGAGCGCGGCGTCAATCTGCGCCCATGAAAGGTCGGGCGCGATTTTCAGCAGGACCGGGCGCCGCGGCTTGCCGGCGGCAACGCGCGACTTGTTTTCATTCACGAGCGCGGCGAGCAAAGGCTTTAGCCAGGACGCGTCCTGCAATTCGCGCAGACCCGGCGTATTGGGACTGCTGACGTTGACGACAACGTAATCCGCGTGATCCGCGAGCAGGCGGAAGCTACCGAGATAGTCCTCCGTCGCCTGTTCGAGCGGCGTGACCTTCGTCTTGCCGAGATTGATGCCGAGCGGGATAGCGCGTCGTCCGGGACCGGGAAGCTTGGCCAGATGCGCCGCCAGCGCAACGGCGCCCGCATTATTGAAACCCATGCGATTGATCACCGCGGCTTCGGCCGGGTAGCGGAATACCCGCGGCTTGGGATTCCCCTCCTGCGCGTGATGCGTGACCGTGCCAATCTCCACATGCCCGAAGCCCAGCGCCGCCGCTGCCGGCCACGCGCGACCATTTTTGTCGAAACCCGCGGCGAGCCCCACTGCGTTGGGAAACTTGAGGCCAAAGCATTCCACGGGACGATGCAGCGCCGGATCGAGCCGGTGGATGCGCTCAAGCAGCGCACACAACGGTCGTATCCGACCGAGCAGGGCAAGGCTGTTGACCCCCAACTCGTGGGCGTGCTCGGGATCCAAGCGGAAGAACGCGGGTTTTAAAGCGTGTTGGTAGAGCCAGCCCATGATGTGCGCGGACTGTGGCACCCGGGCGCCAACTTTCAAGCCCCTGCCCTGAGCCTTTTTTGTCTTGTTTGCGCACCCGCGGACCCCACCCTCCGCGAGGCTCGTTTTGGCGTCCCACAAATATTCCAACATTTTGTGTTTCAGTATTTGACAACGCCTGACGCCAGCCTTTTTGGTCCACCAGAAATAAGTAAAAAATTATGGCGAAAGGCTCCCCCCAACTCGAATGGTGCGTTGTCCGTCTCGGTGAGGATCACAACTGGTGGGTGGACGAGGTCAGTGACCCCGTCCACTGGGACGTTGACGGTCTCAGCATCATTGATCCGCGTCAGGTCGATCACATCATCGAGCTGATCGAGCCGCTGCGCGAGTATGGCTTCGACCAGGACATCTTCGAACGCGCCTTCATCCCCTTCCGCATCGTCAAGGATCTCGGCAAAGGCAAGGTCCGCCTGACCCGCATCAAGCAGCCGCTGCTCGAATCCGAGGAGAAGCTTTTTGCCCTGCCCGACGTGATCGACGAAGAGAACGGCCCTTACGCCGATTTCCTCGACCACATCACCCGCCTGCGCGTGAAAATGCTCAACGAGGTCCTCGATCTCGAGGAGAAGCTCACGGTGGACGAGGTCGAAGACCACATCCGCGAAGCACAGAACAATGATTTCATCGAAGGCAAGGCCGTGCATCTCTTCTCCGAGATCACCGCCATCCTCGATTACACCCCGGAAGGCCACAGCGACGACGACGAGGATTCCGACAAGGCCCGCAGCGCGGAAGACGAGGATGATCTGCCCGACGTCGAGGAAGAGGAAGACGAGAAGATGAAGAACGACTCTTCCTTGAAGTGGGACGACGATGAGGACGAAGACTCCGACGACGACGACAAGGACAAGGACGGCGACGATGACGAAGATTCAGACGACGAGGATTCGGACGACGCCGAGGAAGAGGACGAAAAGCCGCGTCGCAGCGGCCGACGCCGCTAAAAGCCTTGTTGCCAGTCCGCGGACAATCCTCCACTGGATTGATCACGCATGATTTCCCGCCGACTGTCCGTCCTTTTGGCCGCCCTCTCGCTTGCGTTGCTCTGGGCCGGTTGCGTCACCGACAACACCACGGCGACGGGTTCCAATCCCCGCATCGACGCCCCCACGGCCTCCGCCCAGCTCCGTTCGGGCGACACCATGATCGTCTCACTGCTCGGCATTCCCGAACCGATCACCAGCAATGTGCAAATCGACGAGGAGGGCTTCATCCGCCTGCAATACATCGGCGCGGTCACCGCGGCCGGACTCTCCATCGCCGAGCTTTCGCAGAGCATCCGCGACACCTACATCGCCAAGAACTATTATACCGCGCTTGATGTCTCGGTGAACGTCACCGAGCGCTACGTCTACATCGGCGGCGAAGTGCAACGCCCCGGCCGCATCGCCTGGTCGCCCGATCTGACCCTCGCCAAGGCCGTGCAGTCCGCCGGCGGTTTCACTCTCTACGCCAAGGAGACCAAGGTCACGCTCACGCGCGACCGCAAAGCCTACGATTTCGACGTGAAACTCGCCCAGCGACGCCCCGAAGAAGATCCCCTGCTGTTTCCCGGCGATTCCATCCAGGTGCCCCGCTCCGCCTTTTAAGGCCGCCCGTCGAGCCCTTCATGTCTTCACCCGCCACAATTCGGCAACCCAGTGTTGGTGAAGCCTTGGTGCCGATCGTGGCATTGGGGATATTCATGGCGGCTTCGGTGATCGATGTGAATGCCATGCCGGAAATGGCTGTGGTCACTCCAACACTCCGTTTTCTTGCTTCCATTCCGTGGGTCGGCTCTGTCTTTCAAACTTCCCTGCCCACTCAGATTCCCCTCGCTGCCGCCGCGGGCGTCGCCGCGCTGATGGGCATGCGCCTCGGATGGCGCTGGCAGGATATTGAGCACAGTTTCGCAGACGGAATCCGGCTCTCCTTGAACGCCTGCCTGATCCTTATCGCCGTCGGCATGCTGATCGGCACCTGGATTGCCAGCGGCGTTGTGCCGATGCTCATCGTTTACGGGCTCAAACTCATTTCCCCTCAATATTTCCTGCTCGCCGCCTGCGTGGGCTGTTCATTCGTCTCCGTGGCCACCGGCAGTTCGTGGACCACCGTCGGCACCGTCGGCATCGCTTTCATCGGCATCGGCGCAGCCCTGGGCATACCGATGCCGATGGTCGCAGGCGCCATCATCTCCGGCGCCTACTTCGGCGACAAGATGTCGCCGCTTTCCGAAACCACCAACCTCGCGCCGGCCATGGTCGGCGCCGGCCTGTTCGAGCACGTCAGGCACATGACGTGGACCACGGGGCCGAGCATGACCATCGCTCTCGTGCTGTATTGGTTGCTCGGCCTGCGCTACGGCGCCACCTCCGCCTCCCTGGAATCGATTGAAACGATCACGACGACGCTTACCACCCACTACGCGATTACTCCCTGGCTGCTCGTGCCTCCGATTCTCATCCTGATCATGGTCGGGTTGCGCCTGCCGGCACTGCCGGCCGTGATGACCGGCGCCATCATTGGAGGCCTGTTCGCCAGTTTCTTCCAAGGCGCCAGTCTCGCCTCGGTCCTCGACGTAGCCTACCATGGCGTGAAAGCCGAAACCGGGGTGGCCGCCGTGGACAATCTGCTTTCGCGCGGCGGCATGAGCAGCATGTATGAAACAATCGGGATCATTTTCTGCGCAATGTGCTTCGGCGGCGTGATGGAAAAGTGCGGCATGCTCGGAACCCTCGCGGTCGCGATCCTGCGCGCAGCCCGCAATACCGGCGGTCTCATCTCGGCCACGCTGGCCACCTGCATCGGTTCCAACATCTTTGCGCCCGACCAATATCTCTCGATTGTCGTGCCCGGCCGCATGTTTCGCGAGGCCTACGAAAAGGCCGGCCTGCACCCGAAGAATCTGTCGCGCGCGCTGGAGGATTCCGCCACCATTACTTCGCCGCTGATCCCGTGGAATTCCTGCGGCGCGTTCATGTTTGCCACCCTAGGCGTGTTTCCCTTCGCCTACGCGCCCTACGCTTTCCTGAACATTATCAACCCGCTCATCTCAGCACTCTACGGCTGGACTGGCTGGACCATCGAACGCCTGCCCCCGAAAGAGCAGGCTCCCCCGCGCGCCATCTAGAGGCCGGTTGCGCGCATCGCGATGCCCGCCGCTCCTTTCATTCCCGCCAGCACTGGATCGCTATTTGCTTTCGCAGCGATCCTCGTCGCGGTGGCCTACGCGCTGTTGCTGGCGGTGCATGTTACTTACCGCTCCTTCCTGATCACGGCGCTGTTCGGTATGCTTTTCGGAGTCTGGCTCGGCATTCAGTCCGCCTTGGTCGCGAGTGGTCGCATGGCAACGTTGCCCCTCAACGGTCTGCCGTTTTTCTTCGTGCCCATAATCGTGATTTGGGCCGGCCTCGCTCTTTCACCGGTCGGTGCGCGCCTCGCCGCCGCGATCCCATTGGCCGCGCTGGTCGGTTTTCAAGCGTTCCGGCTGCCGCTGGAACTCGTGCTGCATGCTTGGTTCAAACACGGCACCATTCCAGAAACCATGACCTGGTCGGGCTACAACTGGGACATCGCCAGCGGCATCGTTGCGCTGCTTTGCGCACCGTTATGCAAGAGACATCGCTGGGCCGCGCGTATCGCGAATATCGTGGGATTCGCCCTGCTGCTGAATGTCATGCGCGTTGCCATCATGTCCACGCCCGTGCCCTTCGGTTGGAACATCGAGCCGAAGCTCCTGCTCGCTTTCCACCTGCCTTACGCACTCATCGGACCGATCTGCGTGGGCGGCGCGTTGTTCGGTCACCTCGTATTGACTCGCGCACTGTGGACGAAACCTTCCGCCGACGACCGCTTTGCCGACCAATCACGGCGCTGATACTGCCATGTCAGCCCGCACGAAGCGGGGTTAGGGTAAGTTGCGCAGGGTTTGCATCCGGCGCATATCGACCACGATATCGTAAGCGCCGGCCTCGGGTTCGGATGCGCCCGCCTCCACCGCGTAGCTGCCCCCACTGGGGAGCTTGCCGGGAAACCGGCTGCGCACGGCGGTCTTGAACATTTCCCGCGCGACCCGCTCCGACTGGGACGACAGCGCGCCAAACTCATCGCGGTAAATGCGATCGGTTGAACGATGTTCCGCAGTCGGCGTGATGACGTAGGCGCGCACCGGTTTGTTGAATGCCGCCCGCAGAACCGCATTTCTCATCATGGCCCATTCCTGCGCCTGCGGCTCCCCGATCAACACGTAGCTCTGCTGTTGTGCGGAGATCGCGATCAAAATGAAAATCACGGCGTAGCCGGCGTATACCAAGCGGGGTTTGAACTTCTTGCGTCCTTCAATCAGGGTGCGAATCGCAAAAATTGTCAGCACCAGCACGAGGCCGGAAAGGGCAAACAACAACCGATAGCCGCCCGCTCGCTCTGCGGCGATCAAGCTGATGCCTTGCGCCACAAACGGCAGCGCGAAGAGGCAAATCTTCCACCGGCGGACGACCAGGGCATTGCCCAGGGCAATGCTGCGTCGGAAACCGAAAATCAACAACACGACCACGACCAACGCCAGTAGCGCGTAATAAATGACGCCGTGGTAATGATCGTCGGCGAGCGCATACAGCGCCAGCGCGTTCGGCAGCGGATGCAGCACGAACCAGAGCAGCTTGGTGAAAGGATTCGTTTCCAGCCGCATGCGGGCGGATTCCTCGAAAACACCGTTGCTGAACAATGCCTGGACGAGCACCCACGACAGCAGCAGCCCGACCACCATCACCGAAAGATGGAGACTGCCCCATTTCAGGTCGCTCATCGGCTCGCGACCGGTGCGCACGAGGAACACCGCCGTGATCGGCACGAGCGCGAAAAGCACGTTGGACTGATAGATGAGACCCGCGGCGGTATAGATCATGCAGCCACCGAGCAGGGCCACAATGCGCTTGAGTCCGCCGCGCTCGATCTCGGTTTCCACCGCGGAAAAACCCGCAATCGCCAGCACCAAGGTCAGGGCTTGCGGCCAGCAAGCGGCCGCACTGGTGACGTATTGCGCCGCCGGTAACAGCGCGACTCCCAGGCCGATCGCAGCGGCCTCCACCTCGCCCCAGCCCGAGTGATACAACTGCCGCCACAATACGAGGCTCAGGATGATCATCATCAGGATGCTCGCGAGGCGCATCCAAACCAGGTTCTCGACTTGTCCTGCCAAAGCGTAGGTGGTCTCCAGCAACGCACCATACAGCGGACGGCCATGCGAAGCGGTTAGCTTGACCATCTCGCCGGGCTCCTCCCGGGAAACGCGGAGGTAGTTATAATCTTCCCGAACGCCATAATCATGAAACGCCGTCTGCCAATAAACGATCAACGGGGTCAACAGCAGTAGATAAAAGCAGATTCGCGTGCGCATGGGTCAAAAGGGCATTTCCTGCTGATCGCTGTGTGGCTTAATCCCGATGAAACGTCCATACCGTTCGATCCAGTCGTCAATTTTTTCCAGATAATAGACCGGGTCATAGGGGGCCTTGACCGGATCATGGGCCGCAAGCGGACGGGCGCGCTGCCAGTCGGAAGTCTGCCCCTTGGCCTTCGGCACGATATAGTAGCTCACACGCTCCCCCATCCTCGGTCGCGGGTTCATCTGCAAAGCGACCTCCGCCGCCGCGCGCCGCGGTTTGCCGCCTCCCGCCACCCACTGTTCGTAGGCCTCGGGATTCTGGCTGAGTGTCTCGGATTTCGCCAGATCAGCCACCGGATGCGAACGATCTGCAATATGCCGGCGCAAGTGCTCCACTTCGCGTTCAGGCGACTCATTCGAAACGCCCAACACATGCGCGATGAGCCGGTCGCCAAGCCGCTTCAGGAACGGTTCGATGCCGCGTGAACGCAGCGCCGAGCCTCGCAGGGTGACTTCGCCACCCGCCGCGAGGGCATAGTTCTTGGCCTTGTAGCAGAACATGGCGTCGTAACGCCCGTCGAATTCCAGCTCGATGCCCGGCGGCATGATCTTTTCGACGAGAGCCAGCAGTTCCTCGGGTTTGTCGAAGCAGTCCCGGGCCGACAGATAGATGCCGTCGGTGTCGGCTTCGAGGATGATGCAACCGTGCCGCTCGAACTCCGCGATGAGCGCTTGCAACAGTTCGCGACCGCGACGCGTCACCTCGGCCGCCAACTCGCCGTCTCCGAAGCGCGCAGCGGAAAATCCCAGGTAACCGTAGAAGGAATTAATGAGGATCTTGAACGTGGTCTGCCGTGCCTGCGCTTCGTCGCGTTCGGCCGCAGTCGGCGCGGACTTTGCGAGCTGTTTGTATTTCAGGCGATATTCGCGAAGCTGGCGCAGCATCGGAATGAACACGCCGAGCGTGTCGGTGCGGGGATTCCGCCCGATGCTCAGCAACAGGCTGGGATAAAGCGAGGCGACGTCGAAATGCAGGACGTGCTTGAAGACGCCCTCTTGGAAACTACGCGTGAAGCCGCCTTCAAATGTCGCGATGTCTCCAAGCGGTGTCGGACAGGCGGCACGGGCATGGTAGTATTCCTCGAGAAATAGCAGATCGATTTTACCCGCGGTCCCACGCAGTGCGGCCTCCTGCAAGAGAATCGGAAACGCCCGCGCCTGCTCGAAATAGGTCGGCAGCAACACATCGGCGAGACCCTTGGTCTCACGCAGGTCGTCCGCAAGATACGCGAGGAACTGTTCACGATTCGTCCGGAAGGCGTGCTGGATCTGCGATCCCTCGATGTAGGTGCGATTCTCACCCGACTCCGGCGTGACGCCGAAATACACGGCAACCTCCTTCAATCCATAGCCGGTCATTTCGCGAGCAGTCACATCGTAGAGCTGCGCGAGCAGATAGGTGTCGATGACGGCGCGGCCGGGCAGATCGCAGCGCGGAAAATCAATCCAGCGTTCGGCGACCTTCATCCGGCTGTTTCGGAACTGCGCGTTAAGCCCGAAGCGGCCCCATGCGCAGGGGATCTTGTAGCGCTTCGCACGCTGGCGCAGGTAATCGAGGTCGAACTTGTGGATGTTGTGCCCCTCAACGACGTCGGGATCGAGCTCGCGCAAACGATCGTTGAAAGCCAGCAGCAGGCGCTTCTCGCCCTCGTCGGTTTCTTCGGCAAGTGTCAGCAAATCGCGGCGATCGCCGCACTGCAGGCCGATGGCGAGGATGCGATCGCCGGGGTTTTTCGGGTCGCTGAAAGCACCGGTTTCGGCGGCCGCCGTTTCGATGTCGAGCTGGCAACGACGCAGGTCGGAGAAATGCAGATTCTCATACAAGCGCGCGTGTCTCTGGACGAGCCACTGGCTCTCGTAAGGCTTGAGCACGTCGCGTTGCGTGCCGTCGGGCGCGTTTTTTAGGTAGCTTTCAAAACGCTCGAGCGAATCGGCGTGGACGAGATGCCGAAATAGGCCTTCGCCTTTCAGCGTTTCGATTTCCACGCCCTCGGTGGCCGCCGCCTCCGAGAACCATGCACAGGGTCGGAACGATTCTTCCCGCTCGCTTCGTCCACCATCGGGTTGTGCCCTGCAAACCCGGGCACGTCCGTCGTCGTCAATCCACAGGCCGCAAATCGGTTCCCCGCTCACGCCGTCGTGTTGCGCACCACGTAAACCATGAAGAGGGCTACCAGGATGAGACCCAGCGCAACGGTAGCCAGGACGCGACGCAGGTGCGGACGCCGGTAGGCGATGCCGGCGAGCGCCGACAGACCCAGCCAGCACACAAGCTTCACGATCACCCAGCCGTGGAACTGGTTGCCATGGAGTTTGGCCAGCAGGCCGAATCCGCTCACCAGCACCAGCAAGGTGGCGACACCCGTGATGATCATCGTCTGCTTCTTGTTAGCCGGATCGGGATTCGCGAAGGCCATGAACGTGTGTGCCGTCAGGACGAACAGCGAAAAAAGGTGGAGCAGATAATAGTAGAGCGGATTCATATGGGTAAAAAGAGTAACACCCCGCCTGTGCCGTGCGCCCAAAGGCTCATGTCCTTTTTATGTTAAAGGTGGGCGCCGCCCGCCGCGCTTCAGCCTTCCGGTTTACGGCCTGGCATCCACACGGCTGTTGGTAGCTCCCAAATTATTACAAAGGCAAAGAGCGTGTATAAAGGCACCTCGAACACTGCAGGGTGTCGCGGCAGACGGTAGGCGCCCCGCCCCTGCCGTCAAGGCTGGTAAAGCAGAATCTGGCGACTGAAAACAGCAGAGCGAAACGGCAAAACCGCAGCCTACTCCGTTCCCGCCGGGCTCAGGTGCTCAAGGATGATTTTCTGGACTTGGTCCAGAAACGTGTAGGCGGCGAAAGGGAGACGAATTTCGACCGGAACGGCCGAAATCTCCGCATCCTCATCTTCAAGGATGTCGGCCGGCACCTGGCGCAGCCAGCGCTCATGGATGCGAAGCCTCAGGGCGGCACAAGCGCGCAGCAGCGAATCGGCGCTGTCGCCATCAATCGCCACCGTGCCCTCGGCAAAAAACTCCGAGTCGAACAATGCGAGAAACTCGCGCACGTCGCTGTTCTGCGCAGCCATCAATTCCTGCACCCAAGTCTCGCTGAAATCCGAATCCTCCTCGGGAAAACGCGCGCGGATGGCGAGCGTGGATCTCAGATCGTCGGCCGCCTGCTTGATCACGTCCAGCAAGGGCGCAACCGCGCTGATGTTCAGGCGGATTTCAACCTGCTTCATGGAGCGAACATCCCCGGCTGAGCCGCAGAAGCCTGTTGGGAGGCTCCTACTGGGAAACGTTTATCGCACAGGCTCACGCGCCCTCCTCCGCTTGGATGATCGCAGTGAGGTGCCATTGGTGGAGCGCAAACATGTAGGCCTCGGCCTGCTCGCGATTGCCCATCCAGACCACCGAACGACCGGACTCGTGGATTTCCATCACGTGGCGGCGGGCCTTCGTCTCGTCGAAACCCATCACCCGCCGCAATACCATCACCGCATAGGACATGCGGTTGAGATCATCCAGCACCACCAGCTTCCAGGTTTCCGCCGGCTGCAACTGCGGCGCCGTGACGGGCGCCGGCAGGCGACGGGGCGTGGATTCGGTGGCAACAATCATGCGTGGCTGGCTTGCCGGACCGCATCGGCGACAGCGCGTTCCGCGTCGGCGATCGGAATCTTGGAGATTTCCTTGGCTTTGCGCCACTTCAATTCGAAGACGCCCTCCTTGAGGCCCTTGCCACCCACGGTGAGGCGCAACGGCAGGCCGATGAGATCGGCGTCCTTGAACTTCACGCCCGGACGCTCGGCCCGGTCGTCCACCAGCACGTCGGCGCCGGCCGCCTCGGCGGCGGCGGCGAGCTTGGCGCAGAGGTCCTTCGCGGCGGCATCCTGCGGGTCGAGGTTCACAATCAAGACCTGCCAGGGAGCGACCTGCCACGGCCAGATGATGCCGTCGGTGTCATTGCTCTGTTCGATCACGGCCTGCAGCGTGCGGCTGATGCCGATGCCGTAGCAGCCCATGACCATCGGGTGAGACTGCTTCTGATCGTCGGTGTAAACCGCACCGAACTTCTCGGAGTATTTCGTGCCGAGCTTGAAAACGTGACCGACCTCGATCGCGCGATCGATCTTGAGCGGAGCGCCGCACTTCGGGCAGGGCTCGCCAGCGCGCACGGAACGGAAGTCACCGAATCGCGTGATTTCGAGGTCTCGAACAACATTCACGTTGCGCAGGTGGAAACCGTCCTTGTTGGCGCCGGTCGTGCCGTTGCCGACGAGTCGGATGGCGTGGTCGGCAAAGATACCGGCGAGTGCACCGGGATTCTTGATGGTGCCCTTGACTGTGCCGAGGCTGCCGGGCTTCGCGCCCATGACGGGCTCGATTTCCTCCGGCGTGGCCGGACGCCAAAGTTGGAAACCCAATGAACCGAGCTTGGCTTCCTCGAGGTCGTCGCAACCGCGGAGAACGATAAGGAAGGGCTTGCCGTCGCCCATATAGACGAGCGTCTTGAACTGTTTGTCGGCGGCGACGTTGTAAGGCGCCGCGGCGAGCGCGGCGATGGTAACGATACCCGGCGTGGCGAACTCCTCGATCGCGCCCGCGGGCGCGGCGTCAGCCATATCTTTCGGCACGATGCCGCTGGTGGCCTTCTCGCGGTTGGCGCTGTAGCCACTCTGCTCACAATACACGATGTCGTCGTCACCGACCGGAGCCGGAACCATAAATTCGTGCGAGAAACTGCCGCCCATCACGCCGGTGTCGGCCTCGACGGGAATCGTCTTCAGGCCGCAACGCGCGAAGAAGGCGGCGTAGGCGTCCTTCATCTTGTTGTAGCTCACGATCGCGCCTTCGTCGGTGGCGTCGAAACTGTAGGCGTCCTTCATCACGAATTCCCGCGCGCGCATCAGGCCGTAGCGCGGACGAATCTCGTTTCGGAATTTGGTGCCGATCTGGTAGAAATTCTTGGGCAGGTCGCGGTAACTCGTGATCTCGGTCTTCACGAGCGGCGTAATGATTTCTTCATGCGTCGGGCCGAGCACGAATTCCGGCTCCTTCGCGCGACCCTTGCCGGCGCCGGCGTGGTCCACGCGATACATGATCTCACGCGCGGCGGCCCAACGCGGGCCTTCGACCCAGTTCTCGGACGGATGAATGAAGGGCATCGCCAGTTCGATGGCGCCGGCGCGATCCATTTCCTCGCGGCAAATCTGGCTGATCTTCTGCATCACGCGCAGACCGGCGGGCAGAAACGTGTAGAGACCGCCGCCGAGCTTCCGGACCAAGCCGGCCCGGAGCAGAAGTTTGTGCGAAGCGATCTCCGCATCGGAGGGGCTTTCCTTGAGCGTAGGAATGTATGTCTGCGACCAATATTTCATGGAAGGCGGCACGAGAACAGTCCCACCGGGACGGCGCAATGGAATTTCCCAACAGGAAAACCATCTGGTTTGATCACCAAGACTGTCTTCCCACCCCGAAAAGAACGGTAGGCGAGGCAACATAGCCGCCGGAACCCGAACCGGAGCCGATTAGGCGTAGGGGACTTTAAAGCGCAGCCGTCAGGCGAAGCCTCAGTGGTTAATCTCTCCGATGGCATGAAAGCACTCCCTGGTGGCCAATCGCCCATCCGAAACCCGCTTGTGCTCCCCGCAACGCCCCGCTAACCCCGCAGCCTGTATGACCGCCCAGCCCAATCGACCGCCACCCAAGCCGTGGTCCATGAAATGGATCATCGTGGCCATCTTGGTCTTCATGGCTGGCTACACGGTGGTTAATTTTTACTTCCGCAAACCCGGCCAAGCCTATCGTCCCTATCAGGACGCCAACAATCGCGCCACCACCACCCGCCTGCTGGCCGCCGGCTGGCACAAAATTTCCGTCAGCACGCATCTCCCGGTCGGCGACGCGCCGGCAGCCGAACACGCCACATCGGTCAGCTTCGGGGCTGTCGGTCTGGGTCTCGACTTCGCGCCCAACTTCGCCGAACCCCCGAAACTCGTTTCTTCGATAGACAGTGTGCACGCCCCGGCCGAGATCGCCGCTGGCGCCGACTACAGCTTCCGCTTCTCGGCAACGCTCGTGGACCAGAAGCACCCGCTGGCCGATGTCACGCTCTACCGTCGCGGCAACGAACTGGTTCTCGTGCCCACCACCGAAGACCTGCCGGGCCAGGAGTTGATGACGCGCTGGAACGATTCGACCTACGCGGCCACCTTCCCCACCACCGCTCTGACGCCCGGACTCTACACCGCCCGTCTCGTCGCCCGCGGCCCGGCCCGGACGTGGAGTTTCACGGTAAAGTAGCGCCGGCGGAAGCCGACGCTCAGGTGACAAGTATCAAGTGGCAGGTATCAGGGAAGGCGGGTCGGTTAAGAGTGCTTGAATCGCGTTCCTCTTCGTTGCCACGTCCTGGTTCGAATTTCGCTCCGTAGTTTTTCCTGATACCTGATCCTTCGCACTTGGCACTTTCCGGCACGTCAAGCCGCCCTCGCGCGGCTTGACGTGCCGGTCAAGATGCCCGATTAACGCTGCACCTAACAGATGAGCAGCAACGGCTCCGCCCTCAAACCTACCGACCTGCGCGGCATCCTTAAATATGTGCCCCGCTTCCAGGGCCAGATTTTCGTCATCGCGCTCGACGGCTCCATCGTCGCCGACGACAACTTCGACAACGTCATCACCGACGTCGCCGTGCTCCGCTCCCTCGGCATCAAGGTTGTGCTCGTGCACGGCATTGGGCAGCAGATCGTCGAACTGGCCAAGATTCGCCACATCGCGATCACCGATTCGATCGGCACCGGCGTGACCGACGCCGCGACGCTCGACCTCGCCATCCGCGCTTCGTCGCGCGTCACGCATCTCGTCATTGAGGGACTCACGGCCAACGGCCTCAAGGCCGCCCTCACGAATTCCATCCGCGCCATGCCCCTCGGCATCCTCCGCGGCGTGGACCACCAGTTCACCGGTCGCGTGGATCGCATCGACCGCGATTTCATCCAGCAGCTCATCGCTTCCGGCGTCGTGCCCGTGGTCAACCCCATCGGCTTCGACCGCGACGGCAAGCCCCTGCGCGTCAACTCCGACCTCCTTGCCGCCGAACTCGCCGAAGCCCTTCAGGCTACCAAGGTCGTCTATTTTTCTCCCTGCCTCGGTCTCGATATCAACGGCAAGCTCCAGCACGACATCTCGGTCGATTCCCTCCGCAAGGTCCTCGATTCGAAACCCGAATCCATCAACGAGCCCATGCGCAGCAAGGCCGCGCACGCCGTAAAGGCCATCGAGACCGGCACCCCGCGCGTCCACTTGCTCGACGGACGCGAGATCGACGGCCTGCTCGCCGAGGTCTTCTCCAACGAAGGCGTCGGCACGCTCATTTACGGCAACGAATATCAGCAGATTCGCCAGGCCACGAAGCGCGACGTCCGCGCCATCCACAATCTCATGCGCTCCGGCATGAAGCGCCAGGAAGTGCTCCGCCGCTCGCAGGTTTCCATCGAAAAGAACATCGACGATTTCTTCGTGTTCGAGATCGACGAGAACATCACCGCCTGCATTTCGCTGCGGATCTTCACCGACAAGCCCGCCCTCGCCGAGGTCGGCTCGCTCTACGTGATGCCCTTCTACCACAACCGCGGCATCGGCCAGAAGATGGTGGAGTTCGCCTGCCTGCAGGCCGCCGAGCGCGGCGCCAAGGCCGTGCTCGCCCTCTCCACGCAGGCCTACAGCTTCTTCACCTCCGTCTGCGGCTTCGACGACGCCGACAAAGACGCCCTCCCGCCCTCCCGCCTCAAGTCCTACGAGGAAAGCGGCCGGAATTCGAAGATCATGATCAAGAAGCTGTGAGCGCGGCTCAACGCTTCTGGTTTGTTCCGTCATCCTGAGCCGAGCGAAGGATCCAAGCTAATCTTGTAGGGACGCGCCTTGTGCGCGCCCGCGGGCGTGGTCTAGCCACGCCCCTACAGGAAACGAGTCTGCGCGCACCTCTCAATTCCCGGCATCCTGATCCCCGCGGCCGGTCGAAGACCGGCCCTACTTCAACTCCACGATTCCCAGGATCTTAGCCTGCGCTCATCCCGGCTGGAGCGAAGGCTTGAGGCGGCAACTTACTTCTTGCACCGCCGCGGCCCGGCCGGACCCTTGTGGCATGATCGTAGGCATCGACCTGGGCACCACCTTTTCGCTCATCAGTTACGTCAATTCCTCCGGCACGCCCACGCTGATCCCGAATCGGCGCGACCCCCAGCGCTTTCAAACCCCCTCGGTCGTGCACATCGGCGAACGTGGCGCCATCGTCGGGGATCTCGTCGAGGAACTGCTCCAGGAGGAGCCCGCCCTGCCCGTCTGCCGCTTTGCCAAGCTCGGCATGGGCCAGCCGGACAAGACCGTGCTGACCGACCACCTGGGCCAAAACTACACGCCCGAAGCCGTCTCGGCCCTGATCCTGCGCAAGCTGAAGGAGGACGCCGAGGCCGCGCTGAGCGAACCCATCACCGGCGCCGTGATCACCGTGCCGGCCAACTTCAACGACGCCCAGCGCCAGGCCACCGTCAATGCCGGGCGCCTGGCCGACATCCCCGTGCTCGGGCTCGTCGAGGAACCTCTCGCCGCCGCCACTTTCTTCGGTCTCAACACCCAGGGCGGCGAACGCCTGATCTTCGTCTTCGACATCGGCGGCGGCACGCTCGACGCCACCATCCTCAGCGCCACGCCCGACGGGCTCTACGCCATCGCCACCGAGGGCGCCGACAACATCGGCGGCAAAAATTTCGACGAACTCATCATGGGGATCGTGGCGGACCAGTTCCGCGGCCAGTTCGGTCTCGACCCGCGCAACGACCCCGAGGCCGCGCAGCGGCTGCGCCTCTTCGCCACCCAGTCCAAGATCGCCCTCTCCGCGCCCGGTGCCAACGTCATCAGCAAGCCCGTCATCCTCGCCGGAAAATCGCTGCGCGTGACCTTCAACCGCCAGCAGTTCGAGACCGCCGCCGAGCCCTGGCTCGAGGCCTGCCAGGAGGTCTGCGAACGCGCGCTCAAGAGCCAGAGCCTCGTGTGGGACGACATCGACGAGCTCATCATGACCGGCGGCTCCAGCCTCGTGCCGTGCGTCGAGCGCCGCGTGCGCGAGATGAGTTCCCTCCAGCCCGCCCGCATCCGGCGCGAGCAGCCGCACGCCTCCATCGCCTACGGCGCCGCGCTCCTCGCCGAGCAGTTCCACGGGACCAAGAAGACCGCTGCGCCGCCGCTGAAGCAGCAGGTCACCAGCAACGAGCTCGGCCTGCGCATCTTTGATCCCAAGGAGCGGAAGCCGGTCTTCCACGCGATGATCGAGAAAAACGTGCCCGTGCCCACGACCGCGAAGCAGACCTTCTACACGCAGAAGGCCGACCAGACCTCCCTCTCGATCGAGCTCCTCCAGCGCAAGGATCCGTTCTCAGCGCCCGAGACACTGGGCCAGTTCACCTTTGGCCCGATCCGCCGCCCGGAAGCCGGCCACCCCGTGAGCATCGAGCTCGGCTATGATGGCACCGGTCGCGTGAGCGTGACCGCCGCCGACGGCCGCACCGGCGAGTCCGTCGCGCGCGAGTTCTCCAAGCAGACCGAGGCCGACCTCACCGCCATGTATGCCCGCCTGCAGAAGCTCCCGCTCCGGGCTTGATTGTCCGCGTGCCGGCATCGTGCGCGCCGACAGAAAGCCGGACAGCGCCGGTGTTGGCGCGGAAAATCGCGACATTACTGCGACAGCTGCAGCTGACTCACGCGGCCGCCGCCATTGCAGGTGGTGCAGTAATCATCCCAATAAACCTTGCCGTCGCTGCACCGCTCACAGGCCACGCGCCCGCTGCCGCCGCAGCCGCCCGGACAGGTGGAACGGGGAAACCCGTTGATGCCGCCGACCCAGCCGCGACCCTCACAGTAATAGTGGGCGATCCGCCGGGTTCCCCGGCACTCGCCGCAGGTCTGCTGGCGGGCAAATTTTCCGGCACCTTTGCAGTTGCCGCAGGTAATGTTCAGCGCCGAGAGCTGCTTGAAGCTGTAGGAGTGGGTCAGGACGGTGGCCTCCTGCCTGACGGTGAACTTGGTGCGGAAGGGCCGGTAGCCGTCGGCCTCGATCTGCAGGGCATGCTCGCCGGGGGTCAGATTGTTCACGGTCGCCTTCTCGTAGCCGGCAAATTTTCCGTCCACGAAGATCTTCGACTTGGTTTCGGCCACGGAGATCTGCACGGCCTGGCCGCGTTGGTCGAGCGCGAGGGAAGCTGTCTGGCCCGCCCTTACCTCCACGGTGCCGGAGACCTCCTTGAAACCGGGACGGCCGAGCTTGACGGTGACAGTCCCCGGAGGAACCGCCGCGAGATTCGCCGGCGTCTGGCCCGCCGTTTTCCAGCCGAGGGCGTTGAACGCCTCGAACGGCACCCCGGCCGGCTGCGACGAGACGCGCAGCGCACCTTCAGCATACTCGGTGGAGAAATACGCTCCGCCGAGCGTGGTGCGGCGCGATTCGACGACGTCTTTCCAGCCCGGCCGGATGAAGCGGACCGAGGGTTCGACGCGGAACTCGCCCACCGGAATCTCCGTGTCGCCGGCATAACCGTCGAACTTGGGATCGTGCAGGTCGGAGAGCGGTTGTCCTTTCAGCGTGGCGGGTGTGGTCCCCTCCGTGGTGCGCCCGTAGGCATCGGTGAAAATGAATTTCACTTCCACCGGCTTGGAGTGGATTGCCACCTCGCTCGTGCCATCGAGCATGTCCTGCGACCGTTCGGCCATGAATTCGGCGAGGGATTGCATTTCCTGCTGCATCTCCGCGATGGCAGCCGCGGCCTCATCCAGCAGGCCGTCGCTCACGAGCTGTTCGGCCGTCACCCGCGCGATCTTGGCGGGATGATCCGCCAGGTGCTCGTTGAGCCAGCCAGAAAAGAGCTCATGCCGGTGGGCCACCGCCGACAGCTCCGCCTTTTTCCAGGCGGGCGCGTCGCGCAGGCTGCGCAGCTCGCTTTTGGTCTCGGAGGTCCGGCGCTCCGCCGCGCGCAGCCGGTTCTCCACCGCCTCCGACGCCACCCTGGCTGCGGCCAGCTCCGTGCGCAACTGGGAGGTCCGCTTCGACTTCTCCGCCGCCAACCGCATCTTCTCCGCCTCGTCGGCCAGGCGTTTCACCTCGGCCACCTGCGCGGCCTCGGCGGCGAGCCGCGCCCTTTCCGCATTCTCGGCCTTGGTCTTCATGACCCACCAGCCGCCGGCGCCGAGCACCGCGACGGCAATCAAGGCGACGACGACAAATTCCTTGCCGGATTTTCGTGCGGAGCCTTTCGCCTTGGCCGGGGCCGGCTCACGGGGCCGGGTGGCCGCACCGCCCTCCGCCTTCCGCCCTCCGTCCTCTGGCCTCTGTTTCGCCAGCACCGGCAGGGTCGAGGAATCCGCGGCGAGCGTCAGCGTCTCGAAGGCGGTCGTGATCCCGTCGAGCGATTCGCGGTATTTCGCCTTCAGGCCCGGCGTGGGTGCCTTGGCGATCTTGTCCTCGAGCCGGGCGCGCAGTTCGTTGAAACGGGCTTCGATCTGCTCGGGCGTGGCGTCAGCGGGAAGATCGAGAATCTTGGCGGCTTCGAATGGCGTCATGGTCGGAAATACGGCAAGCGGACGGCGGGAGGCTCAGAGCGGTTTGACCACCACCGAGGCGGTGGCGGTCGTGGTGGTCACACCCTTGAGACGCATGCCCATCATGATGTGGGTATCGCTGGTGTCGTTGCCACTCACCGAATAGCTGAGTGCCGGGATGTAGCGGCGCTTGAGATCCACCGTGCAGGTGATGCGACCGGTTGAATTGTAGGCCATTTTGATGTCACTTACGGTATCGGAGGAGGAAACCTTGAACGTATATTCCAGTTCGGCCACCTGCCGCGTATCGTCCAACTGAAGGCTGACCACCCGTCCCGTCACGGAGCCGCTGAGGTTCTTGTCGAGCATTGTGGCCAGGCCGGAGGCCTTGATCAGGGTGATGGGCACGCTCCAGGTTTCTCCGGCCTGTTTGGGTTCGGCCGGCCACCATTCGGGATTGTCCAGCAGGGTGCGCACCGCGATCGGCGACTGCTCCACAGGGCCATCCTTCATGTAGGCTCCCACGTTGGGGTCCACCGCCCCGCCCCGCTTGAATGCCCGCTGCCATCCGCTCTCGGTCCGCGTGAATTCCTGCACCGTTCCCGGGTGCAGGACGTTCTGCCCGTTGTGGGTAGATGAAATCGTGGTGAATGTCACGCGGGTGGCGTCCGCGGCCAGGCCGGTCGGCGACTCAATCTCACAACGTTGTTCTGAACTCGAATAGGTGTTGCTCACAAAGTCGTCCGTCGCCCTCGAGTTGTCCGTATTGTGATAGTTGTGGGTGTTCTGACTGGTGACGACATACCGCAAGGGTCCCTTGGAAAAGTCCGGGCGGATGAGTCCCTTCGGGATCGGCGCCAGCACCACGGTGCCGGCATCGAGGTCCACACCGGAGGACAGTTGCAGGACCCGGGAAACAGGATCGTAGCCGCGGAGCCGCAGCGCCAGTTCCACCGGTCCGTCGCCGGTCCACTCAATCGTGGCCGGGGTGGTGCCATGCAACTGGCCGGCCAGCCGGACCTCGGCGCCTTGGGGCTCTGAATTGACGCGCAAGGCAACCGGTTTGAATTCCGCGGCAAACGCCAGCGGTTGGTCGCGGCGCTGGACGCCTTCGAGACGCTTGGGCTGGAAACCCGCGAGGGACACTTCCAGGGTCGCCGGACCCCAGGGCACGTCGTCGATCTTGGCCTCGCCACGACCGGTGCGCTGTGTGCCATAGGCGTCGGTGAGAAGCCATTCCGCCTGCGCCGGCTTCACGTTTACCGACACGGAACCGCCCAAAGCGAGCATCTCGGCCCGCGTGGACGTGATCTCCCGATCAAGGGCGGCCTGCGCGGCCTCGGCCTGCGCGACAATCTGCGCAGCCTGGTCATATTGCCGGACAGAGATCATCGCCTCCGCCTGGGCGCGCAAAATCTTCGCTTCATGCCGGCCGAGCTGGGTCTCGATCCATGCATGGTAGGAAGACTGCGCGGCAAGCTCAGCGCGCAGACGCAGCAGGCCGGGGCTCGCCGCCCCGCCCTTCGTCGCATTCGCCTGGTTTCTTTCCTCGCTGCGCAACTCACCCAGCCGACGCTCCGCCCGGCGCTCCTCCTGTTCGGCCGCCTCCCAGGCGATGCGAAGATTCACCAAGGTCGCGCTCGTCTGGGCCATCAGCTTCGCCTGACGCTCCTGCTCCGCCTTTTCGGCGGCCGCCAGGCGCACCTTCTCCGCCTCGTCGGCCTGGCGCTTCGCCTCGGCGGCGAGTCGCGCCTCTTCGATCTTGCGCTCCTGCTCCGCTTTTTCCGCGGCCGCCTTGGCCTCGGCGGCAGCCTTCGCTTCCTCCGCCACCCGCGCCTTTTCCGCATTCTCCGCCCGGGTCTTCATCACCCACCAGCCGCCGGCGCCGAGCACGGCGACAGCGATCAAAGCCACGACAACAAATTCCTTGCCGGATTTTTGAGCGGAGCCCTTCGCTTTTGCACTGACCGAAGCCGGCTCCCGCGGCGGCGTTGCCGCGCCTGCCTCCGCTTTACGTGCTCCGTCCTCCGCCTTCTGCTTCGCCAGCACCGGCAGCGTCGAGGAATCGGCGGCCAGGGTCAGGGTCTCGAACGCGGTCGTGATTTCGGCGAGCGACTCGCGATACTTCGCCTGCAGGCCGGGCGTGGGTGCTTTGGCAATCTTGTCTTCCAGCCTGCGACGCAGCTCGTTGAAACGCGCCTCGGTCTGGTCAGGCGTGGCATGGTCGGGGAGTTCGAGGAGCCGGGCGGCTTCGATGATGGTCATGGGGAAAACGTCAGAAGCCGGCGCTCGCGCGGGCATGGGCGGCGGCGCGGGCCGCCTCGTCGGCAAACGCCTTGGCCTCTTCGGCCGCGGCGGAGGCGCGGTCCCGCGCGGCCTCGGCCTCGCGCAGGATATCAACCCGGATGGAATTCACGGCTTTCTCGGCCTCCTGGGTGATGTCGTTGCGGATGAAATCAACGGCCCGGTTGGCGTCATCTGTGATCTTGCCCGTGATGTTATCGACCGCATCGGTGGCCTCGCGGGTGATCTTGCCCGTGATATTATCGACCGCGTCGGTGGCGTCGCGGGTGATCTCGCCCTTGATCTTGTCCACGGCATCGGTTGCATCCCTGGTGATTTCGTTCCGGATTTTATCCACCGCATCGGTGGCGTCCTTCGTGATTTCACCCTTGAGCCTGTCCCGCGCGGCCTCCGCCTGCGTCAAGGCGTCCTGCAGGCGCTTCATCAGGTCGGCGATCAGCGCCTCGGTCTTCCTGGCCGTGTTCTGGGCATGGACCTCCGCCTCGTCGGCGGCCTTCATGGCGCGGGTGCGCTCGCCGGCCGCATCCGCCGCCATGGTGGCGGCCGCCCCCTTGGCGCCGATGGCCGCAGCCAGCGCCGCCTGGGCGGCCGAGTCGGCGCCCTGGGCCCGCTCGCTGGCCCCGGCGGCTTCACCGGCCTCGCTTTGCGCCCGGTCGCTGGCGGAGGCGGCCTCGCCCGCCTCGCGCTGCGCCGCGCTGCTGGCGCTGGCGGCCACGGAGGCTTCGCGCTGGGCCACGCCGCTGGCTTGCTCGGCCTCACCGGCTTCGGCGCGGGCGCGATTGCTGGATTGTTCGGCCTCGCTGGCCTCGCGTTGCGCCGTGTTGCTCGCCCGCTCGGCTTCCGCGGCTTCGCCTTGGGCCCGGCGGCTCTCCCGGTCAGCCTCGTCGGCCTCGGTTTTGGCGCGATTGCTTTCGCGCACCGCCTCGTCAGCCTCGCTCTTGGCGCGAGTGTTTTCCTTGTCGGCCTCATCGGCTTCGGCTTTGGCCCGCTTGCTTTCCTTGTCCGCCTCGTCGGCTTCCGTCTTGGCGCGGGCCCGTTCCCGGGCGGCTTCATCGGCCTCGGTTTTGGCGCGGTCACTTTCCCGGCCCGCTTCGTCCGCTTCGGTCTTGGCGCGTTTGCTTTCGGTGTCCGCCTCGTCGGCCTCGGTCTTGGCACGGGCGCTTTCGCGCGCGGCTTCATTCGCCTCGGTGCGGGCCCGGTCGGAACTCTGCGCGGCTTCGTGCGCCTCGGCCTGGGCGCGCTGGCTGGCCTGCGTCGCCTCGGCCAGTTCGGACTGGGCGCGCACCGCGGCTTCGTGCGTTTCCTGCGCGTCGGACAGGGCCCGCGCGGCCGCATGCTGCGCCTCCTGGGCATCGGCAATGGCGCGCTGGGCCGCATCGCTGGCCGAGGCGGCGCTGGTGCCCGCGCTCGCGGAGGCCTCGGCGGCTTCCTGGGCGTCGGCCAGCGCGCGCACCGCGGCGTCGTGCGCGGCCTGCGCGTCGGACAGCGCGCGTGTGGCGGCTTCCACCGCGGCGGCGGCCTGCTGCTGCGTGGCGGCAGAGGCGGCAGCCGCCTGATCGGACTGAAAATCAGCCTGCTGGGCCGAGGCTTCCGCGGCAGCCGCGGCGTTTTCTGCGCGAAGCTGCGCGGCCTCGGCTTCGGTGGCACTCTGCTGGGCGGCCGCGGCGGCAGCCTGGGCGTCAACGGTGGGATCGATGGGCATGTCGCGTCGGGGTTAGGTCTTGCCTTGGTTGAATCGCTCGATCCACGCCGCGAGCCACCGGGCCCGGGTGCGTTCGGCCTCCTTGAGCGTGGACTGGAGAGTCGCGAGCTGGCCGGCAAACTGCCGCACGCGGGCGATGCGTTGGTCGATGGAACGTTGTTGCTCGGCCTGGCGGCGGCGCTGGTCTTCCGCGTCGCGCTGCCGCTGTTTTTCCAGTTTTTCGAAGGTCCCGTCGAGCTGCTGTTGCACGGCGCGCGCCGACTTCTGCACGGCGCCGCCGATGATGCCCATCTGCTCACGATGCAGGTCCTGCAACACGCGGCGCAATTCGGCGAGCACGCCGTCCTGCAGTTTCTCGACTTCCTTCTCCAGCGCCACCCGCTCCTTCCGACGGAAGCTCACGTAGGTCCAGAGAAAGCCGATGATGAGCATCGGAACCATGAAGGCGGCCAGATAGGTGCGCAGCCCCTGCCCGCCGCTCTCGTCGCCGGTGAGCACGGTCACACCGCCGAAGATCGTGCCGAGGATGAGCAGGCCCATGATGACCTGCCGGGCGGCGTTGAAGCGGGCGCCCAGCGTGGCCCGCGGCAGTTCGCCGCGATAGCGGATTTCGGGACGCGCCAGCGCCGAGATACTCTCCCACAGCGCAGTCTCATCGGGCAGTTCCACCGACGCAGCCGGTCGCGCGCCGACAGCGGTCTCGATGGCGCGCTTGGCATCGCGGACCGAACAGTCGAGTCCTTCCTGAATCTGCCGGAGGTCGGCGGACAACCGCTGCCGGGCCAGACCCAGCACCGCACCGCTCAACCGCTCCGCGGCCGCGGGGGCGAGGGTCAGCTTGATGGCGACCTCGCCTTCCACCTGTTCAATATCGTCCACCGAAAGCGCGGCACAGGCTGCGCGCAGACTCTGGCCGGCCTCACCATCCGCCTGCAACGAGGTCTTGGCGTCGCGCTCGGCCGCCTTGAGCAGGCTGTCGATCTCCTCGGAAAACCTGGTGCGGATGGCATCCGCTGTCCGGCGGAGTTCCGGCTGGCTGTCAGCCCCGGTCAGTCCCTCGCGCGCGAGGGTGAGACGGTTGCCCAGCTTTCGTTGCTCCTGCTGGATTTCCTCGATCATGAGCGCGAGGGTCATGTCGAGTTGGCGCAACAACCGTGACTCCACCAGATACAGCCTCAATTCGCTGTCGGGGGCCGTGAGCAGCGCCAGGCGCTTCCGCAGCAGTTCGGTGCCGAGGCGAACCAGGCCGAGAGAGAGCGTGACTTTCCAGTCCTTCCACCATTCCTCGGGAGGACGGGCGGGCGCAGGCGCGTCGGACGGCGCCGGGCGCATGACACTCTGCAGACCGGTGACATGATCGAGCACGAGCTGCACCGTGTTTCGTTGCCCGGCCGTGAGGGTCGTTGCCTGGTTTCCGGCGAGGAAAACCCAGTCGGCCTGATCGGCCAGAGTCGAAAGCAACGCCGGCTTGCGCTCCATCGCCTCCAGGCTGTGCGGCACCAGCAGGCAGAGTCCGTTCAGATGGGTCGGTCCCTTGAGCTTGAGGCGGAGCGGCTCGAGGGATTCGGCGTCGGACTGTTGCAACGCATGGGTCTGCTGCAAGGCGGTGAGAAAGCTCCCGGCATCGTCGAACTCACGGGCTCCGGCACCGGTATCGAGCAGAAAGCCGCGCTCCTGCAGGAGCACCTCGCTGAAGCCCAAGCGCGATGGCACGACCACCTTGCACACGTTATAGTCGTGCCCCATGATCTCGGAGAGCAACGCGTGCAAGACCTCCGGCTCGGTGGCAATCACAGCGGCCCGCACCGGTATCACCGGCTCACCCACGAGCTGGGTCAATTTGTCTTGGAAAGGGGATATGGCGCGACCTGCCTCCAGTTCGACCGCGATGGCGAGCGCGGCTTGGGCAGTAGTCCGGCGTTGCTGCCGGAGATCGGTGCAGAAATCCATTGTTACATTACGTAGGTGACCCTGCCGGAACAGCCCAGACAGAGGTCGCTCATGACAATTACTTGCAATGCCTCCGCAACGGCAAAGTGCTGGGTCTCGGAAAATTTTTTCCTCAAGTCTCCGCTGAACCGCTTCTTCTGGGAACACGAAGCCCGGGCAGATGGAGCCGTTTGGCACCGTGCGCTCTACTTCAGCTCCACGATCACCTGAATCTCAGTGGTCGAGCCTTTGGGCAGACCGGCGGCGGCGACGGCGGCGCGGGCGTGCTTGCCGGCGTCACCGAGCACCTTGCCGAAGAGGTCCGAGGCGCCGTTGATCACGGCGGGACTGTCAGTGAAGCCGCTCACGGCGTTCACGAAGCCGGTCACCAGCACGATCTGCTTGATGCTGTCGAGGCTGCCGGTGGCGGCCTTGATGACGGCGAGCGTGTTGAGCGCGCAGACCTTGGCGGACTCATAGGCCGCTTCGACGGTCTGTTCCTTCCCCACCTGACCGACGTGGGTCATCACGCCGTTGAGGGCGCTGATCTGCCCGGCGACGTAGAGCAGGTTGCCCGTGCGCACGTAGGGCACGTAGCTGCCGGCGACCGCGGGCGGATTGGGAAGAGTGAGGCCGAGTTCGGCGAGTTTGGCTTCGATGCTCATGATAGAAAGAAGGAGGAGGAGTTTCCCACGGAATACACGGAAAAAATCGTTTTCCGTAGCTTCTGTGTGTTCCGTGTATTCCGTGGGCTACCTGTCTTTGGCTTGGGGAATGAATTCGAAGGTTGCGACATCTTCGACGGTCACGGGTTTGTCGAGCAGACCCAGTTCCTGCAGCAAGGTGATCTGCTTCTGGAGTCGCTCGGCTGTCAGCTGGCCGGCGAATTCGCCTCTGGCCGAATCACCCAACACCAGTTTGTAGTCGTTCATTGCCTTGATGCTGTAGGCCATGAATTCCGGGGTGAGGTCGTCGCGCAGTTTGGTGATGAGTTCGTTGCCGGGAGTCGGATCGCCGGTCAGATAGTCCACCCAGCCGCGCACGCTCGCGCGCACGAAGCGCTCCACCACCCCGGGACGCTCCGCGAGAAACAACTGCCCGACGAACATCACACGGTAGGGTTCATAGGTGTCGTTGGCGATGAGCAGAGCATCCACGTCGGCGCCACGCTGCCGGGCGAAAAACGGTTCGTTCGTCACGAAACATTGTTGAACGAGCGCCTTGTCGTTCATGAAGCGCGCCAAGTCGCCGACCAGCGGCATCTGGTTGAACTCCACGCCGAGTTTCTTGCGCACCACATCAAGCCAAGTGGAAACCGAGCCGGCCATGAGCGTGCGCCCCTGCAATCCGCGCAGGTCGGTCAACGGATGCTCCTGGTGAAAAAGAATACCCTGCGGATCGCGCTGCATCTCGGCCGCGACCATCTTGATCGGCACGCCGCGCGCAACGGCCACGATCACGTCGTCGCCGTTGGTCATGCCGATATCCGCATGGCCCAGGGCCACCTGCTGCTTCACCTGCGCATTGGGCCCGCCGGGCAGTATCTCCACGTCGAGGCCCTCCTCCGCGTAATAACCCTTCGCCAGCGCCTGGTAGTAGCCACCGTGTTCCGGCTGCGGAAACCAGTCGGTCTGGAAACGAATCTTCACCGGACCGGGACCGGCATGCACATGTGCCGCCGGCTCTTTCTTGCCGCAGGCGGTGAATGCGAGAACAACGAGGGCCGGGATGAGGGAAAGGCGGAGCGTGGAATTCATGGCTTTCGAGGCAGAGGATTTAACCACTAATCCACACTAATAAACACTAATGATTCCCACTCAACCAAACCACCCATCATAAGCTCTGCATCAGTGAGTCATTCGTGTGGCTTGGTGGTTAACCAAATCCGACTCAATGATCGTCGCGTTCGAACGAGTCGTGCCACTTGTGCAGCACCGCCCAGTTCAAAAACGAAATCGCAGCAACGAAAACGAAGCCCAACAGGCAGCTCGTGAGCGCGGTGGCGAAGAGCGCGGGAATCTTGATCTGGGAGTTGTAGCTATAGACGAGATAACCCAAACCGCCCGAGCCGCCCGAGGTGTTGCCGACCATGTATTCGCCGAAAATCGCACCGATGGGGGCAAGTGTAGCAGCGATGCGCAACCCGGTGAGGTAATACGGCATCGCGCCGGGCACGCGCAGATGCCACATCTCCTGCCAGCGCGTGGCATTGGCCATGCGGAAAAGCGCCACGTGGTTGAGATCAGCGGACACCAAGCCCTGCGTCGTGTTGACCACAACCGGAAAGAAACTCACGAGCCACGTGATGGTGATGATGCCGGGCATCCCCGGGCCAACCCACAAGACGATGATGGGCGTCAGCACGATCACCGGCGTCATCTGCAACACCAGCAACCACGGATACAGTCCCGCCCGCAACCGCTGCGAAGCGCCGAGCAACAGCGCGAGGGCGAAACTCGTGACCGCCGCGAGCAGGAATCCCGCGAGCGCGCCGCGAGCGGTGCTGCCAACCGCGGGGAGCAAGCGGTCGCGTTCGCGCCACGCGGCCTCAAAAATCTCACCCGGCGTGGGAAGAATCCAGCTTGGCAGCCCGCTGAGATGCCTCACCGCATACCAGATGGCGACAAACAGCACGCCACCCGCCACGGGCAGCAGCCATCGCCACAATACGGGAAGCTTCTTCATACCGCGCCCTCCACTTGATGGAGCAGGCGCGACACTTCGGTCACCTTCGCCTGAAACTCCGGCTGCTCGCGCAATAAGGGATCGCGCGGATAAGGAAAATCCACCCGCACCTCCGCATGAATGCGCCCCGGCTGCGCGGCCATCACGACGATGCGATTCGACAGAAACACGGCCTCACTCACGGAGTGCGTCACGAACAACGCGGTGAACGCCAGCCGCTCGCGCAATTGCAGCAACTCCTCGTTGAGCCTGTTGCGCGTCATTTCGTCGAGCGCGCCAAAAGGTTCATCGAGCAACAAAAGTTGCGGTGAAAGCGTCAGCGCGCGCGCGATGGAGACGCGCATCTTCATGCCACCCGACAACTGACGCGGATAATAGTCGCGGTTCTTTTCCAGCCCGACCCGGGCCAGTGCTTCCGCCGCGCGGTTCCGACGCTCTTCCGCGGGGACACCACGCAAACGCAACGGCAGTTCCGCATTCCCCTGCGCGGTCAGCCAGGGCAGTAGCGTGGCGTCTTGGAAGATGAAGGCCTGTCGGTCGCGCGCCTGCTTCGGTCGCGTGCCAAGCACTTCGAGATGGCCCTCGCTGATGGGATTCAGCCCCGAAACCAGTTTGAGCACCGTGGACTTGCCACACCCGCTGGGGCCGATGAACGAAACGAAGTCGCCCGGCGCCACCATCAGGCTGATTCCCTCCAAAACCACGGGGCCCGTGCCATAGCGCTTTCGCACTGTTGCGAATTTGACGATGGGCGTGGCCTCCTCCATGGGTCTTCACGAATGGACACAATCGCGTCCAAAACGCCAGACCCTTTGCCGATTGCCGGCTGGCAATCTCTGTCACCGGCCGACGCCGCCCGGGAAGTCCACGCCCGCATCGCCGCCCTGCCCGATCCGCTGCGTCGCGCGGCGGTGGCGTGGTTGAAGCCGGAGGCGGAACTGGCACGGGAGCTTTCTGTAGGAGCGGCTCTACGCCGCGATTCTTTCGAGGATCAATCGCGGCATAAAGCCGCTCCTACCTGCGCCGCGCTCCACCGCGTCCCCTACCTGCTCAAAGACCTCTTTGATCTCGCCGGCGTGCCGACACGAGCAGGCTCCACTTTCCTCGACAAAGTTCGCCCCGTGCCGGCCACGGACAGCCGCATCGCGCAGCGCCTCGGCCAACTTGGCGCGACTTGCGCAGGCAAAACACATCTCGTGGAATTCGCGTCAGGCCTTACCGGTGAAAACCCGCACTACGGCGATTGCCCGCATCCACGCTTTCCCGACCGGCTCTCCGGCGGCTCCAGCAGCGGCTCGGCTGCGCTGGTGGCCGCGGGCGTCACTCCCTTGTCTGTCGGCACCGACACCGGCGGCTCCGTGCGCGTGCCAGCGGCATGGTGCGGGCTTTATGGATTCCGACTCACGCCGGGCGACGAGTTCATCCGCGACGCCTTTCCGCTCGCACCCACCATGGACACCGCCGGGTGGTTTACCGCCAGTGCCACCGATATGCTCACGGTCATCGAGGCCGTCGGCGGAAAATCGGCCCCTACCGCGCGTCCGCCCAAGGGCTGCTATCTCAACGCCCGCAAACTCGTGCCCGGAATGGATCCCGCCGTTGCCACGGCTTGCGATTACGCCGCCGCGAGTTTGAGCGCCCACGCCGATCCCGTGGCCGAAGCCTCACTGGTCCTTTCGTGGCATCATGCCGTGGAAGCCTACATCGCCATCGGCATGAGTGAGGCACACGCCGTGCACCGCGACTGGCTCGCACCCTACCGCGAACATTACGATCCGGTGATATGGCGCCGTTTCACCGACGCGGGGAATTTCCCTATCACTGACATCACCCGCGCCCACGAACGCCTCGCGGAGATTCGCTCCGTGTTTCGCGATTTCTTCCGCACCTACGATTTTCTCGTGCTGCCGGCAGTGCCCACCGTCGCCCCAACGAAGGCCGAAGCGACCGTCGAACTGCGCCGCAACATCCTCACGCTCACCGCGCCTGCCAGTTTGGGTGGCCTGCCCGTGCTCACGATTCCCGTGCCCCTCAACTCCGGCCTCACCGCCGGTCTGCAAATCATACTGCGTTCCGCCGACAGCCCGGCCGTGCCGTGGTTGTTGAATCAGTAGAACCGGCTTCAACCGGCCCTACTCAATCCCGAGTAACGTCGCCGCGTTGACGCGGAAGATTGATTCCTCAGCACCCGCCGCCTTCGCCTCTGCGACCAGATCGGCGAAACCGTGTCCGGCCTCGGTTTTTCTTGGATAGAGCACGAGCGGATAATCCGAACCGAGCAATACGCGACCCAGCGGTCCTTTTTTCCAGACATCGGTTCCGTAAAGCAACGGCGACGCCGCCGTGTCGAACCACACGTTGCGCAAGCCGTCAGCGGCTTCAGCCCAGGCGAGTCCGCCGCCCCAGTGCGCGAGGATAAAATTGGTCTTCGGAAAATCCTTCGCCATCTCGATAAAATCCTCCAGCGGCGTGTCCACGCGACCGGGATAAGGCTTCGACTGCGGATCGGTAACGTGCAGGTTCACGGGCAACTCCAGTTCACCGGCAAGTTCAAGCATCCGGCGCCAGATGGGTTCGCTCAGCGGCACATGCTGAGAATGCGGCGATAGTTCGCCGATGCCGCAGAAACCGGCATCCTTCGCGCGGCGAATCTCGTCGAGCGCCCTTTGTCCGGCATCGGGATGCACCGTGGCGAAAGCCGCGAAGCGCGACGGATAGGCCTCGAGGCAGGAAGCGTAGAAGCGATTGTGCTCCACGCAACTCGCATGGCGTTCCCAATACCAGCCCATCAACACGGCACGGCGGATGCCGGCGGTGTCCATATCGAACAACAGCTGTGCCATCGTCGGAAAGTTCTGCACGGGCGAACCGTCTGCCCGTTTGCGCGTGCACAACTTTGCCCAATGCTCCTCACCATGCGCGGCCGCCCAACCCGCCGGGTCCCGGTTCACCGCCAGGGGATAAAGATGCACATGGGCGTCGATCAGTTCCACGACGACAAACTCCCCTTTTCGTCCGCCACCGGCAAGCCATCACTCAACACCGGGAAAGTGTAATATAATACGTTACACATTTCCGGCCCGCGTCGGACTGGGACGCCCAGCCTGAACCTCAACCGGCAAGCAACTTTGCCGACAACCGGTTGGTGCGTTCAACGAGGACGGGGAGATCCACGGTGACGAGCCGGCCTTGGTCCACCACGCGGCGACCGTGGATAAAACTATAGTCCACTGCGCCGCTCTCGCAGAATACCAGCGCGCTCACCGGGTCCGCTTGCGCACCGGCGAAGGCCGGGCGGTCGAGGTTCACCGCGATAAAATCCGCCGCCATACCGGGTGCGAGGCTGCCAATGTCGTCGCGCCCGAGCACCCGCGCACCGCCGAGCGTGGCCAGTTCCAACGCCTGCCGGGCGGTCATGACCGAAGCATCCTGCGCTCCGACGCGCGCGAGCAGACACGCGGCACGTGTCTCGTGCAGAAGATTGCCGGAATCGTTCGAAGCCGAGCCGTCCACGCCCAGACCGACAGGCGCCCCGGCATTCAGCAACTTGCGCACAGGCGCGATGCCGCTCGCCAGTCGCATGTTGCTGCACGGGCAATGCGCGACACCCGTGCCCGTGCGACCGAACTTGGCGATGCCCGCGTCGTCGAGCTGCACACAATGCGCGTGCCACACATCGGGCCCCATCCACCCGACTGATTCCGCGTAGTCACCAGGCGTCTGGCCAAATTTCTCGCGGCTGTAAGTGACGTCAGCGGCATTTTCCGCCAAGTGCGTGTGCAGGCGGACACCCCGATGCGAACGGGCCAGCGCCGCCGACTCGCGCATGAGATCGCGCGACACCGAAAAGGGGGAACAGGGTGCCAGTGCAATGCGCAACATCGCGTGCCTCGCGGGGTCGTGGTAGGTGCGGATGAGTCGTTCACTGTCGCGCAAAATCGCCGCCTCTTTTTCCACGAGCGCGTCCGGTGGCAATCCGCCCTGGCTCTCGCCCACGCTCATGCTGCCACGACAGGCATGGAAACGCAGGCCGATGTCCTTCAACGCCCGAATCTCATCGTCCAGCGTGCAATCGTTGGGAAACAGGTAGAGATGGTCGCTCGACGTGGTGCAACCCGACAGCATCAACTCGGCCGCCGCCATCTGGGCGCTGACATAGACGCCCTCGCCCGTAAGCCGTGACCAGATCGGGTAAAGCGTCTTCAGCCACTGGAACAAGTCTCCGTCCTGCGCCGCCGGCACGACCCGCGTCAGGACTTGGTAGAAATGATGGTGCGTGTTGACGAGTCCCGGCAACACGACATGCCGTCCGCGCAAATCCAACACTTCGTCCGCCGTCGCCGGCAGATCAGCGGTCCTCCCCACCTGCTCGATAACATGGTCCCGCACGAACAGAGCCGCATCGCGCAACTCCGTCCGTGCAGCGTCCATCGTGACCAGCGTGTGGATGTTTTTGACGAGCAGCGTGGGCATGAACAGGAAGATTACATAGAGCCGCGAAGAAGCGAAGGCTGTCTTGGCGGCTTAACTGAGTTGGTTCGATTCCACCTTCCCGGGCCACAGCAACGACAACACCAACGCCGTGAGGCCGCCGGCCGAAATACCTGATTCCAGCAAGCCGTGCAGCCAGCCCGGCAGGCTGGCCAGCAGCGCAGGTTGCGTCGGCAGTCCCAGTCCCATGCCAAGTGACAGCGCCACGATCACACCCTCGCGCTGGCCCAGTCCCGCACTGAGCAACAGGCGCACGCCGGCGACGGCCACGAGACCGAACATCATCAGGGCCAGCCCACCCAGCACGGCCGGCGGCATTACCGTGATCCAGCGTCCGACCAGCGGCACGAGACCCAGCACGGCGAGGATGATCGCCATCACATAGCCGACCCGACGGCTGGCGACGCCGGTGATCTGGATGACGCCGTTGTTCTGCGCGTAGGTCGCACTCGGAAAACCGCCGAAAAGCGCCGCCACCGTGCTCGTGACACCATCGGCCAGCACGCCGCCGGAGAGTCGTTTCCAATGATCGGGTCCGTTCGCAGGCAG
>JBIQJF010000008.1:43391-99788 GCA_044507675.1 Opitutales bacterium
GTCGGTATGAGCGAGGCACCGATGAGCAAAACCACCACGCCTGAGACCAGCGGCGTGAACACGCGTTTCAACCGGGCGATAAATGGCGCGAGCACGATCAACAAAGGCGCGGTCACGAATGAGGTTCCCAGCATCAGTGCCAACCCGCCGGCTTGTCCGGCGGCACTCAGCGGTTGCAGAAAGGCGAAACTCGTGCCCGTGACGCTCAGCAAACCCGAACCGACCGGCCCGCGCCGACGACATTGAAGCCAGGTGCCGAAGGCAGAAGCCAGCAGCGCGATGCTCACGAGATAGGCCGTGTCGGCTTGTGAGAACTTCAGGGCCCCCGACAGGATCAACGGCGGAGTGACCGTGCCAACCACCATAGCCGAGACGTGCTGCAAACCGACGAGCACGGATGGCCCGAGCGGAATGCGATCCTCCAGCCCGTAGATTATCGTGGCGCTTTTATCCGGGGTGACCGGCGGAGGCAGAACTTCCATCCCTCACTCCAAGCAAGCCTCGGGCCAAATGGAGGGCCCGGCTCCAGCCGGGCCGCGGCTCTCCTGGAGCTGAGCCCTCCAAGAAATACCAGCCGCTCACTTCACCCGTTCGATCCGCACGGTCCAGTCGCCACCCGAGGACAAGGCGTGCTTCTCGGAAAAACTGCCCATGTTGAGGGCGAAAGCGACGTTGAGCAGGCTGTTCAGGTAGAGCAGCGGTTCGCCTTCTGCGACGTCGCCGAAAGTGCGAACATAGGGAATGACGCCGCGATACTTCTCCTTGCCGTCGTGGAAGATCACCACGGTGAACTTGTCGCCAAACTTCGGCGCGGGTTTCAATCCCTCGAAGAGCGCGTCGGGGATATTTGACCAGACATTGCCGTAATGGAAATCGATCAGCGGGATCGTGCCGATGAGCGCGTCGCCATCACGCGCGGCTTTCTGGTAAGGCAGACTGACGACCTTTGGCTCCAGCAAGGGCCCGACCTGCTCGAAAGTAATGACCTCTGCCGCGAGCCGGGCACCGACGTAGGCGTAGATGTCGCGTCCGTGAAAGGTGTAGCTTTTCTCCGAACCCGCGCGACGGTTCACGTTTTCGTCGATGCGCCGCACGGCGGCGACGCCTAGTTCCTCGGCGACCAAGGTCCACGTGCCGTTGTCAGGACCAACGAAGTAGTGACCGCTCTTGGTTTGCAGAACAACGGACGCGCGTTCCGTGCCTACACCCGGGTCGATGACCGACACGAAGACCGTGCCCTCAGGCCAGAAAGCGGCCGTCTGTTTGAGACGATAGGCCCCTTCCCAAATGTCGTAGGGCGTATTCTCCTGGCTCAGGTCGAAGATCGGCAGCTTGGGCGAAACGCCGAAAGCAATGCCCTTCATGGCAGCGACGGCCCCGTCCTTGGTGCCGAAGTCGGTCTGAATGACGAGCGCGTGCTGGGCGAAGGCCAGCGTGGCGGAGAGAAGGAACAGGGACCACAGAAAGCGAAGCGTTTTCATAAGAAGGAAGGGAAACTATCCGTTACGTGTCATTCTGAGCGCAGCGAAGAATCCAGAGATGGCGGACGTTATGTTCGCGCACCCTTGGATTCTTCGCTGCGCTCAGAATGACAGGCAAGCGTGGTTGCGTGTTGGTTCGATTTCAGAACCTGCCATTGCAAGGAGCCTGGCGCCGAAGCAATGCTTCTGAACCCCCACGCAAACAAAGAGCCGCCCGACCGTGCGGACGGCCCTTGCGATAAGACTGTAGCTTAGAAGCTGAACTTGGCGGTGAACTGAACCTGGGTGCCGGGGAGAGCCAGGATCGAGCCGTTGCCGTAAACGGCATTCGGCGGCGACCAGTTCTCCTCGTCGGTGAGGTTCAGCACCTGCACGCGGAAATTCCAATCCTTGTATTTGTAGGACGCGGAAGCATCGAGCGTGTATTGGACCGGGATGACGAGCGATCCGGAGGTGTTGTTGTTCATCTTGCCTGTCACGACGGTGTTGGCGGTAAGCGTAAGACCGTTGTCGAACGAGTAGGAGAACAGCGCGTTGAACTGGTGCGACGGCAGACCCGAGACCTTGGTAACGGTGCCGATCGGCACAGTCGGGTTGGTCAGGTTGCCCGGGGGCATCTCTGTGATGCCGCCAAAGAGGCCATACTGGTAGCCCGCGGAGCCCTCGGCATCGACGTAGGAATACGACATCGTAGCGTAGAGGTGCTTGCTCGGCTGATAGTTCATCTCGGCCTCGAAGCCCTTGTAGTGAAACTCCTGGACGACAGTGGAGCTCGTGCTCTTGGCCGTGCGCTTCTGGTCGTAAACCGCGAAGTTCAGGAAGAGCGTGTTGCCCTTGAGCGCATACTTGGTGCCGAGTTCGAACAGCTCGCTCGGCTGCTGGAAGAGTTCCTTGTCGAGGAAGTAATTGCCGTTCGCGTCCTCCGACCAACCCGTGATGCCACCGCCGTTACCGACGGCGCCCGAGGTGTTCTTCGACTTATTGTAAGTGAAATAGACGCTCGAGGTCGTCGTGGGCTTGTAGATGATCGAGGCGTTGAAATTGGGCAGCTTGACATCGATCTCGTCCTCAGGGAACGGCGGCAGGAGCGGCTCGCGCACCTTGGCGCTGAAGAAGTCCACGCGGCCGCCGGCCACGATGCTCCACTTCTCGCTCGGGTCCCAAGTGCCCTGCACAAACGGGCCGACCGTCGTGCCTTTGGAATCATTGGTGTCACCGTTGAATACGCCGGGCATGGCGAAGCGACCGGGCCAGCCGGGCACCGGGAAGTCGGCACCGCCGTTCACGAAGGACTCGGAGTTGTAAACGTTCACGTAGTTGATGTCCTGCGTGATGTCCCACGCATTGGCCGGCTCGAAGAAGTAGTCGTCGTAGGCCTTGGTGCGCTGATAGCGGAGATCAAGGCCGGTGATGATCTGCACCTTCGGCAACTTGAAGATAAAGTCCGTCCGGTTTTCGAAAAACGAGGAGGGATCGATGATCTCGCTGTAATAGTAGGTGGAAATCGTGTCGCGCTGGGTGTGGCTGAAGAAGGTCGTGTTCTTGAGCGTCACGTCGTCGCTGATCTTGGCCGTTTGGATGGCCTGGATGTTGAACTCCTCGCCATAGGAATCGTTGCTGGGACGCAGCAGTCGCTTGTGGCGATTGAGCTTAACCTCGGGGCCCCAAGCGATCTCGTTACCGCTGGCCATGATGTGGTAGGAATTCTGCGGATCGGAAGGCGCGCCGGCGGAGTTGTTGTTGATGTTGATGCCGGTCGTGTAGAGGCCGTGGTCGATCAGGTTCTGCGTAACGCGATTGATGCCCCAGTTCTCCGTGTAATTGGCGACGAAGAACTGGCTGTTGAGGAACAGCTCGTAATTCGGGCTGGGCCGGAAGGTCAGCGCGCCGTAGAAGGCGTGCGTCTTCTTGAAGCCATTCTCGAAGTAGCTCTTGCTGTCCTCACCGGAGTAACTGACACGGTAGGCCAGCTCCTCCGTGAGCGGGCCGCCGAAGTCCAGCGTCCAGCGGCGCGTGTTGTAGGAGCCCACCGTGACGCTGGTGGAGCCCTTGAACTTGTCGAAATACGGGCGCTTCGAGATCAGGTCGATGAAGCCGCCGACATACATCGAGGCGCCTTGCACCGCGGTGGCGGGGCCCTTCACAATGTTCACCGACTCGACCGAGTTGAAGTCGAGCGGCAGGCCGTTGCCGTTGGAGGTGATGCGGGAGCGCACACCGTTGAGGAACAAGTCGGCCGACTGGCCGCGGATGCTGGCATTGGCCGGCGCACCGAAGTTCGTCGTCGTGAACGCGCTCGAGGTCAGCTTCGAGAAGTCGAGCACGCTCTCGATGCTGATGTCGCTCAGCTGCTGGCGGGAGATGATCGTGACGTTGCGCGGCACATCGACGATGTTGTCGTCAGTGCCGAACACCGAGTTGAAGGGCCGCGCGATCGGCAGCACCAACTCCTCGACGGCAACGTCGGAGGTGACTTTGAAACGTTCCAGCTCGAGCACTTCGCCGTCCTTCGGCGGAGAGTCGTCGACTGGCGGAGCAGTTTGGGCGGACAGGTGTGAGGAGACACTGGCGAGAGCAAGCACGGCCAGTAACGTGCGCGGGAGCAGGTTTATTTTCTTCATGATGGTGTTGAGGTGGTGGCGGAGAGCCACGGCTTTTGTCATAAGCACGGCATGTGCCAGCGAGATGGTGCGTTGAACGCGGAAAAAATTGGGCCGCGGTATGCTCCCTGCTAAGCTGCTCGCATGGTTCCTCTCCCGTTGCTTCGTCGCCTGGCCCTCGTGCTGGGCTTGAGTTTCATTGCATGTCTGGCTTCCGCTGAGGTCATTCGCCCCAAGGTCGTCGTGGTGACGATGTTTGAAATTGGCGCCGACACCGGCGACTCACCCGGCGAATTCCAACTCTGGGTCGAGCGCGAGAAACTTGATCGCACGCTCCCCTTCCCCGCCGGTTATCGCGACCTCCGCACGAATGCGGATGGCTCCATCCTCGCGCTCGTCACCGGAGTCGGCAACAGCAACGCCGCCGCCGGCATCATGGCGCTCGGCCTCGATCCGCGCTTCGATCTTACCAAGAGCTATTGGCTCGTCGCCGGCATCGCGGGCATTGATCCGGCCGACGCGCCGGCCGGCTCTGCCGTCTGGGCCGATTTCGTGGTGGAAGGCGACCTCGGCCACGAGATCGACGCCCGCGAGATTCCCGCTGACTGGAAAACCGGCTACATCCCGCTCCGCAAAAAGACACCCTACGCCAAGCCGCTCATCCCCGCCGACGAACGTGTGGACAATTGCTACGAACTAAATCCCGGCCTGCTCCGCTGGGCTTACGAACTCACCAAGGACACTCCGCTCGCTGACACGGATGAAATTCGCGGCTTCCGCGCCCGCTACACCGGTTTTCCCCAAGCCCAGCGTCCGCCCCAAATTCTCATTGGCTCCAATCTCGCCTCCAGCACGTATTGGCACGGCAAATTGCTTAACGAGTGGGCCAACGACTGGGTCGACTACTACACGGAAGGCCGCGGCAACTACGTGACGACCGCCATGGAGGACACCGGCACGCTCCGCTCGCTCACCAACCTCACGCGGGCCGGCCGCGCCGATGTCAGCCGCGCGATGGTTCTGCGCACCGCGAGCAACCACGACATGCAACCGCCCGGCTTGACCGCCGCGCAAAGTCTCTCCGGCGAGGGCATCGGCCATTACTCCGCCTACATTCCGTCGCTGGAAGCCGCGCATACCGTCGGCTCGCGCGTCGTCCACGCGCTTATCGCCGGTTGGGATCGCTACGAAACGGAAATCCCTGCCGCGCCGTGATCCGCCGCTTCGCGCTTCTATTATTTATACTCGCGGCCAGCATCCCGCTCTCGCGCGCGAGCGATGTCCTCCTCGCCGCCACCGAGGAGGAACTGCAGCCCATTCTCGCCCGTTTGGAGAACCCGCGCACGGAAACGCGCGCTGCCTGGCAGTTCTGGACTGGCCGGCTGGCGGGTAAATCCGTCGTGCTCACCCGCACGGAAGGCGACCCGCTCAACGCCGTGGCCGCCACCACACTGGCTGTCCGCCGTTATCAGCCGAAGCTCATCCTGACCTTCGGCTCCGCCCGCGCGCACGACCCGGCGCTGCGCGCCGGCGATGTCGTGCTCAGCCGCGAGTTCGCCGCCTTCGATGGCATGTTCTCGCCTCACCGCGAACTTGGTGCCGGCAGCACCCCGCTCGCCTGGCACAAGCTCCTTCACCCGATCATGACCCCGGGCGAAAATGAAACCGAGCAGGAGCGTTTCCCCGCAGACGCCACGGCGTTGGCGCTGTCCGAAAAATTCTCCCCCGCGCGCGGTCGCCTCGTGCCGGGCGTGCTTGGCTCCGCGCACCAGGAAAATCGCGAAGCCGATCGCATCGCGTGGCTGCACGAAAACTGGGGCACGAGTTCCGAGGATGGCGAATCGGCCCATGTCGGCGGCACCGCGCTGCTGCTGGGCGTGCCGGCTTTCGGCCTGCGCGTAATCGACGGCCAGCCCGGCGAAGCCGCCGCCCTCGTGCTGCAACTGCTGGAGGGACTCAAATGAAGAAGCACCGCCCCTGTCACTCTGAGCGCAGCGGGAGATTCGCTGGTTACCACCGGCTCCTTCTGCTGCTCGCGGCCGCCTTACTCGTCCCTTCGCTGCGCGCCGCGCCGCCCGTGGACATTCTTGTTCAAGGCGCGGAGAAACTCGAAATCGCCGAGATCCTCGAATCTTTGGAAGATTCGCAAAAACATGAGATCGGTCGCTTCAGTTTCTGGACCGGCCGCATCGGTCCGCACTCGATTGCCGTCTCGCTGACCGGCCAGGGCCTGCTCAACTGCACGGTCGCGACCGTGCTCGGCATCGAGGAGTTTTCCCCGAAGCTGATCGTCAATCAGGGGACCAGCGGGGCCCAAGTGCCCTATCTTGCGTTGCACGACATCATCGTCGGCCGCCGTGCCCTCGACTACGGAAACTTCATTACGCCAGTTCGAGCCAAGGGCACCGGCACCGATCCGCTCACCTGGACTCCCCTGCCGCAACGCCTCCGCGATCCCGCCGCGGGTAAACTGGTGGATTACCCGACCGGCTTTGCCGGCGATCCGGCAGCCCTGGCCGTTGCGCTCCGCACCCGCAATCCCATGGGCCGCGTTTTCCCGGGCATCATCGGCTCGGCGCACGAAGTTAATCTCGAACTCGACCGCGTCCGTTGGTCCGCGCAGACTTTCGGCATGGATGTCGAGGAAATGGAATCCGGCCACGTCGCCGCCCTGGCCCACGCCTACGGCATCCGTTGCATCGCCTTCCGCGTCGTGAGCGATGCCCCTTACGAAGGCGTGCCCTTTTACGCCCAAGCTGCCCGCGCCACTGCGCTTTTCACCGTCAACTTCCTGCACAACCTGCCCACCCTGCCCTGATCCGCTCCCATGCTGAAAAACATTTATCGTCTGTCCGAAAACGGCACGACCCTTGGCCGCGAATTGCAAGCCGGCGCCACGACCTTCACGGCGATGGCCTACATTCTCGCGGTCAATCCGGCCATCCTTTCCGCCGCCGGCATGCCGCAGCCCGCGCTCATCACGGTCACCGCGCTCACCGCCGCGGTGAGCACCCTGCTGATGGGATTCCTGACCAACTACCCGTTGGCGCTCGCTCCGGGCATGGGCATCAATGCCTACTTCGCGTTCACCATCTGCCTCGGCCTCGGCGTATCCTGGCAATCGGCGCTCGGCCTGGTTTTCGTCAACGGCTGCATCTTTCTGGCGCTCTCGGTCACGGGCGTTCGCGAGAAGATCATCGCCGCCATCCCGCACCAACTGAAGCTCGCCATCACCTGCGGCATCGGCCTGTTCATCGCCTTCATCGGCCTCAAGAACGGCGGCATCGTGGTCTCCAGCCCGGCCACCTTCGTCACCCATGGTGACTTCGGCAGCCCGGCTGTGTTGCTCTGCTTCGGCGGCATCCTGCTGACCGCCGTCCTCGTCGCACGCAAGATTCCCGGCGCGATCATCCTCTCCATTCTCGCGGTCACCGCCGTCGGGTTGTTCGTGTCCGACGGCAGCGGCGGCACCGTCACAAAGATGCCGGACTCGCTCTTCTCGCTGCCGGCTTCGCCGGCGCCGACGCTGTTGCAGCTCAACTTTGACCTCCTGTTGAACGACTTTGGCAAGGCCTTCCCGATTATCCTCACGCTGCTGCTGGTCGATATGTTTGATAACATTGGCACGCTGATTGGCGTCACGCAGCGCGCCGGGTTGCTCGACAAGGACGGCAAGCTCCCGAAGGCCGGCCGCGCGCTCGTGGCCGACTCCGTCGCGGCCATCCTCAGTTCGCTCTTCGGCACCTCGACCGTGGTCAGCTACATCGAGTCCGCCTCCGGCGTCGAGGCCGGCGGACGCACGGGCCTGACGGGCGCCACCACCGCAGTCCTGTTCCTGCTGGCGCTGTTTCTCACGCCCGTGATCCTCGCCATTCCGGCCGCCGCCACCGCGCCGGCGCTGGTGATCGTGGGTATCTTCATGTTCCAATCGGTCGCCGAGATGAAACTCGATGACTTCACGGTAACCGCGCCGACTTTCCTGATCATCGCCGGCATTCCGCTGAGCTTCAGCATCGCCGAGGGCATCGGTCTCGGCCTCATCGCCTACGCCGTGCTGCATCTCGCCACGGGCCGCGCCCGGCAGCCCTCCCTTCTCACTTACCTGCTCGCCGTCATTTTCGGTCTCCACCTCATCAAGGCGCTCCTCGCCGGTTTGTTCTGAGCAATTTGCATGAACCACAAAGGCGCCGAGATACAAAGGGCCAAACCCTCTCTGACCTTTGCGCCTTACCCTGCCGCCCGATTAACGTCCTGACTAGTTTTCCCATGAGAGTCCTGCTTCCGCTCCTCTGCCTCTGTGCCTCCGCCTCCGCCACGCCCTTCTCCGCCCGTTTCGAGGAGATCAAGCGCACCGCCACGCCAGCCCAGCTCTACACCTTCCTCTACGCGCTGCCCAAGGGCGGCGATCTTCACAACCATCTTCCCGGTTCAGCTCGTCCGGAATGGTGGTATGCCGTGGCCACTGATCCCGCTCGCAACGGCGGCGACACTTTCTACACCCGCACGCGTTTCCACGCCACGCCGGACACTGGGATAACGCTCATCCTTTACCACACCGTGCGCCAGCATGGTTACGACGAGCTCAGCGCGGAACTCAAAGCCGACTACACCCGCCTCGACCAACTCACTCCCGCCCAAAAGCAAGGTTGGCTCGATTCGCTCCGCCTCGACCGCGCCGGTGAGGGCCGCAATGAGTTCTTCGAATGGATCTGGCCGCGTCTCGGCCAGCTCGGCTCGAGCCTGCCCGTCATGAGCGAGATCCTTGTTGATATCATCAAGGCCTACGGTGCGGAAGGCATGCGCTACCTCGAAACCCAGCAGAGCGCGGCCGGGTTCATCGATAACGCCGGCAACGCCATCCCGGAGTCCGTGGTGGCCGACTACCTGCGCGAACGTCTCGCCCGCCCCGACGCTGTCGCCTCCGGCGTGACCGTCCGCCTCCAAGCCACCGTGCTGCGCTTCGCCTACCGCGCCGAAGAGCGCCTTGAGGAGCTCTACCGTTTCGTGGACGCCCACCGCGACCTCTGGGTCGGCATCAACATGGCCGGCATCGAGGAGAACAACAAGGGTCACCCCGCGCGCTTCCTTGCCAAATACCGCGAACTTCGCCGCACGATTCCCACGCTCGCCCTCTCCATCCATGGCGGTGAGATGGACTGGCACGACTCGCACGTGCGCGACACCCTGCTCCTCGGCGCCTCCCGCATCGGTCACGGCCTGAATCTCATTCGCGATCCCGATACTTTGCTCCTGCTGCAGCAAACCCGCCGCACGCTGATCGAGATCAACCTCATCTCCAACCAGCTGCTCGAATACACGCCCGACCTCGCCGCGCATCCCTTTCCCGAATACCTGCGCACCGGCATCCCGGTCTGCCTCAATACCGACGACCGCGGCATGTGGGATTCCAACCTGACCGACGAATACTACACCGCCGTCACCGCCTTCAACTTGTCGTGGAATGAAATGGTCCAGCTCGGTCGCAACTCCCTCGTCTTCTCCTTCGCCCAACCCGAGGTGAAGACGAAACTCCTCGCCGACTACGAACGCGCCGTCGCCGCCTTCGAGCAGAAGTTCGCCACCGGCGATCTTGCCGACGCGCTCGCCGACGTGAAACCGGTGACCTACGGCTACGCCAAGCGCACGTGGGGATTTGAGTTTTAATGAAGCGCGGCTGATTACTCCGGCTTCAATCGCAGCCGATACATGAAGCTCCAGTCGATCGTCGCGTTCTGAATTTTGATAAGGATGCGATTCGCGCCCTTCTTGAGGTGCAGCGGCACGATGTCGTCGTCCACGCGACTCGGCCGGCGAATCCACTTGTCGTGCACGAGTTCGCCGTTGAGCCAGATCTTCACCCCGTCGTCGCTGCCCAGCCCCAGCAAAGCCTCGGTCTCGCGCGGTGACTCGAACTCGGTCCACGCATATCCGACCACGTAATCGCGTCCGAAGCCGGTCTGCATATTCACGAACCCGTCCACGCTGCGCACCTTTTCCCAAGTCAGGGTGATTTCGTCGTCGATTTTCTGCCGATCGCCTTCGCGCGGACGCACGCTGCCCGCACCCACTTCGTCAAACCAGTTGCTGTTGAACACGCTCATCTGCGCGCGCCGCGAGATCTTGCCGGTGTTCACCTCGAGAGAATTGAGAATGACGGTGCCGTCAGCGGTCTCACCAATGATGGCCGAACCAAAATCCTGTTCGGGCACGGGAATCGGACGAAGCACGAGCCACTCCGGGATGGTCAGGACCGGAAACGATGTGCTGGCGATCCAGGCCCGCTCTGCGTCGGCCGCCTCATCTGCCGGCGGCACCTCAAGCCGGTAATCGAGCGTGCCCGGCACTGGCCGGCCGCGTTCGATGGCGGGTGCCACCACGGCCCGCCCGAGCACCGCCGCCATCGGCGCGACCAGTTCCGCCGGCAGGTCCTCCGGACCAGACAGGATCGCCGGCGATACCTTGCCGTCGGCGCCGATGTCCAACCGGGCGACCACCCGTTTGACGCCATATTTGCGCAGCACGTCGGCGCGCAGCGGATCGCCAACAAGCAGCGGACCGACGGTTGATTGTGCGTAAGCGTGCGGACGTGTCGCGTTGAGGTAGTGCAACCGGTCCGTCCAGCCCGCCGGATTAGTCGGGTCGATCTGCCAGAGCAACTCGCAGGCCTGATCGACAAACTGTTGGACGTCCATCGCCTCGCCACCTTTGCCGGCGACCAACGGAACGCCCTGCCGGGTCACGACCACGAGGTTGGCCCCTTCACGGGCGGGAATGTAGCGATTGATGGCGCCCATCGTCGGCTGCCGGTGCAGTTCCGCAACGAGCCACGGCATGCCGGACTCGATAGCGATGTTGCGGTGCTGAAAAGGATCGTGACGCGCGCCGAGGAACACACCCTCGATGAGACCGGGATACACACGCCGCACCCGGTGGTAGAACTGCTGCATGCTGCTCGCCATGAACCAGCCCTCGGCGCTGTTATTGGAACCGGATAGCACGAGCAGCAGTTCCGGCTCCGGCACCGACGCGAGATCAGCGGGTTCGCAATTGCGATTCCGGACCTGCTGCACGCCGCCAACAAGACCGCCGGTCGCATAACCCCGGGCTTCCGAAAATCGCTCTGCGCGCGCGGGTCGGGCTGCGATCTCCGCCTCAATCCGCCGGCAGTCTTCAGGCGAAAAGGCCCGCAGCAACACGCGCCGGCCTCCGCTACCACCGGTGCGGAAAATCGCGAACGGCCCGAGGACCTCCGTGGGCTCGCCCTTGAACGTGCCACCCTGCTGGTCCTTCCAAGTGGATATCTTGGCATGTGCACACGGCACCGTGAACAGGAATGTCGCCAGCAAAAATATGCCGGCCGAAACAGAACGAATGGGGTGATCCATTGCGAGAGGTGATGCCCACTTTTTGTGGCAGGTTCCGCGACCAAAACAAGCCGGGAGACACTGCCTAAGGGGGCGCATTTCACTCCATCTTCGCTCCGGCCTTCACCCACGCCGCGATTACCGCGCGCTCCTGGTCCGTCATGTTCGTCGTGTTGCCCAACGGCATGATGCGGGTCACGACAACCTGCTGGTAAACCCGCTGCGCGTTGGCCACAAGGTCGCCGGGCGTGTGCAGCAATACCCCCGCCTGGGGCACCGTGATGCCCGGGAAAGTCGGCGCGGGTGAATGACATGACACGCAATGCTGTCCCATGATCGCCCGCACGCGGTTGAACGTAACCTCGCCCTCGACCGTGGGCAGCGCTTGGACGCGCGGCGCCGTCCACCAAGCCACCACACCGAGCAACACGGCTCCGATCGCCGGGTATTGCCACACATAGACGCCCTTGTGCTTGCGGTTGAAGAAATGCCGGATGCTGACACCCGCCGCCATGATCAACGCGAGCACCGCCCAGTTGTGCGGATGCGCGTAGGTGGCCCCGTAGTGGTTGCTCACCATGATGAAGATCACCGGGAGCGTGAAGTAATTGTTGTGCACGCTGCGCTGCTTGGCGCGCTTGCCATCTTCGGGATTCGGCGCCTGCCCTGCCTTCATCGCCGTCACCATGCGCTTCTGCCCGGGAATGATGACGTGGAACACGTTCGCAGCCATGATCGTGCCGATGGCACTGCCGACGTGAATGAACGCCGCGCGCCCGCCAAAAGTTTTCGCCAATCCAAAAGCCAGCGCCGTAATCAACCCGAACACGACAAGACCGAGCAGGCCATCGCGTTTGCCGAGCGGCGATTTGCAAAGCAGATCATAGACGATCCACGAACCGACCATGCTCGCTGCGCCGATGCCGACCGCCTGCAGCGCCGTGAGTTCGCGGACGTTGCCATCCACCATCATCGCCCCGGCCTTGAGCCAATAAACCAGCACCAGCAACGCGGTGCCCGAAAGCCATGTCGTGTAGGCCTCCCACTTGAACCAGTGCAACTTCTCCGGCAGCGCCGCGGGCGCGACAAGGTATTTTTGCGGATTGTAGAAGCCGCCGCCATGCACGGCCCAGAGTTCGCCGCCAACGCCTTTTTTCGCGGCATCGGATCCTGGCGCGGGGGCGTCGAGGCTGTTGTCGAGCCAGATGAAATAGAACGACGAACCGATCCACGCGATGCCCGCGATGACATGCAGCCAGCGCACGAGCATTCCGAGAAAGTCCATCAGGTAAGCGGCGTCCATGGGTCAGTAACGAATCTTGTCCGCCTTCGTCGCCCAGCCTTTGAAAGTCGCCAAGGCCTCCGCCCGCAGGAGCGAAGTCATCCTGATGGTCCGTTTCTCCGGCGCCAACGGCACCTGCTGGTAGATAAAGTCGTCGTCGAAGCCGATCTCCGCGGCATCCTGCCGGGTGTTGGCATAAAACACCGTCGGAATGCGCGCCCAGTAGATCGCCGACAGGCACATGGGACACGGCTCGCAACTCGTGTAGAGTTCGCAGTCGGTCAACTGAAAGGCCTGCAAACGGGTGCAGGCCTCGCGGATGGCGGTTACTTCAGCGTGCGCGGTCGGGTCGTTGGTGGAAGTGACGCGATTCTGCCCGCGACCGATGATCCCTCCGCCGCGCACGATGACGCAGCCGAAGGGACCGCCCTGGCCGCCTTGCATCCCTTCTTCAGCGAGCCGGATGGCTTCGCGCATGAATATATCGTGGCTCATTTGTTGCTGAAGCTAAGCAAGACGCGGGCCACGTGGCGAGCATGCGATGGCACGAAGCCCACTCTTGGGCTCGCGCCCGGCATGCATCCGGCTTACGGTCCCCGCCAACATGAGTTCCTATCCCACGATCAGCGGCCTCGAAATTCGAGGCCCGATGAACCCCGGTTACGACGAGATATTCACCCCCGAAGCCTGCGCCTTCGTCGCCGGCCTGCAGGAAAAATTCGGACCGCGTCGGCTTGAGCTGCTCGCCAAACGCGTGGAACGACAAAAGGCCATCGACGCCGGCCAGTTGCCCGACTTCCTGCCCGAAACCGCGACGATCCGCGGCGGCGACTGGCAAGTCGCCCCCATCCCACCCGACCTGCTCGACCGCCGGACGGAGATTACCGGCCCCGTGGACCGCAAGATGGCCATCAACGCGCTCAACTCCGGTGCGCAATGCTGGATGGCTGATTTCGAGGATGCCAACTCGCCGACTTGGGAAAATTGCGTTGAGGGCCAGATCAACATGCGCGACGCCGCGCGCCTCACCATCGCCTACACCTCGCCCGAAGGAAAGAAATACGCCCTGAAGGAAAAAATCGCCGTCATCATCGCGCGCCCGCGCGGCTGGCACATGGAGGAGAAGCACGTGCTCTACAAGGGCCAGCGCCTCTCCGCCTCGCTCTTCGACTGGGGGTTCTACTTCTTCCACAACGCCAAGGCCCTCCTCGCGCGCGGCAGCGGCCCGTATTTCTACCTGCCGAAAATGGAAAGCCACCTCGAGGCGCGCCTCTGGAACGATGTATTCATCCACGCCCAAGCCGCCCTCGGCATCCCGCGCGGCACGATCCGCTGCACGATGCTCATCGAGACCATCACCGGCGCCTTCGAGGCGGAGGAAATTCTCTACGAGCTGCGCGAACACGCTTCCGGCCTCAACTGCGGCCGCTGGGACTACATGTTCAGCATGGTGAAGAAGCTCCGCAATCGTCCGGGCTATCTGTTTCCCGACCGCACGCTCATCACCATGGACGTGCCGTTTCTCAAGGCCTACGTCACCCACGTCATCAACGTCTGTCACCGCCACGGTGCCTACGCGATGGGCGGCATGGCCGCGCAGATTCCGATCAAGAACGACCCCGCCGCCAACGATGCCGCCCTCGCCAAGGTCCGCGCCGACAAGCACCGCGAAGTGAAAGCCGGTCACGACGGCACCTGGGTCGCGCATCCCGGCCTGGTGAAAACGGCACTCGACGCTTTCGGCGAACACATGAAAGGGCCCAACCAGCTCTCCGTCATCCATGACGTGAAGGTCACCGCCGCCGACCTGCTCGCCCCGCTGCACGGCCCCATCACCGAAACCGGTGTGCGCTGGAATTTGCACGTTGGCGTCCGCTACCTCGAAGCCTGGCTGGGTGGTTCCGGCGCCGAACCCATTCACAATCTCATGGAGGATCTCGCGACGTCGGAGATTTCCCGTTCGCAGCTGTGGCAGTGGCTGAAATTCGGTGCCAAACTGGCCGATGGCCGCCCCGTCACCGCGGCACTCTACGACCAATTGCTTCCGCTCGAACTTGAGGCCATCCGCGCCGAATACGGCGACGAGCGCTACGACAGCGGCCGCTTCCCCGAAGCCGTCGAACTCTTCATGCGCATGTCGAAGAACCCCACCTTCGACGAGTTCCTATCCCTACCGGCCTACGAACTCCTGCCCTGACGGGCAAAAATCCCAAACGCCAAAGCGCCAAATCCCAAACAAAGTTCCAATGACCAAAACCCAAATTTCGGATTTCGATTCTGGAGTCTCTTTGCCGTTTGGACCTTTGGACTTTTGAGATTGCCCCTCGCCATGCCAGTCACCCTCGCCGCTCTGAACACCACCGACCGCGCCACCTTCGTCGCCGCCCTCGGTCATTTGTTTGAGCACTCGCCCTGGGTCGCCGAGGAAACCTGGCCGCTGCGTCCCTTCGCGGACGCCGACGCCCTGCACGCGGCCCTCTGCGCGACGATGCGCGCCGCGCCGCGCGACCGGCAACTCGCTCTCATCCGTGCGCACCCCGATCTCGCGGGACGTCTCGCGCAGCAGAAAAAACTCACCGCCGAATCCACCCGCGAGCAAGCCAGCGCCGGTCTCGATCAATTGACCGACGCCGAACTCGCCGCCTTCACCGCCCACAACGACACCTACAAGGCCAGGTTCGGTTTCCCCTTTATCATCTGCGCACGTCTCAACGCCAAGGCGGCCATCCTCGATGCGATGAATACGCGCGTGCACAATTCACCCGACACCGAGTTCTCCACCGCCCTCGGCGAAATCGAAAAAATCGCCCGTCTCCGGCTGACGGACGCCTTGAAGGAAAACTAACCGTAGATTACGCGGATGGACACGGATGATTTGATTCCTTACGCTGCCTTTATCCGCGATCATCTGCGTTATCCGCGGGAAAACATTCCTCCCATGCCCGGCAAACTCTCCACCCATGTTCTTGACCTCACGCTTGGCCGGCCTGCCGCTGGCATGCGCATCGAACTCTGGAATCTCGACGGCAAGCCGAATCAGTTGAAGGCCGTGGTTACCAACCTCGACGGTCGCACCGACGAGCCCTTGCTCGCTTCCGAAGCCATGGTCGTCGGCCGCTACGAACTACTGTTCTTTGTGAAGGATTATTTCGTGACCCACCACAAGGACAGTCCCTTCCTCGACCGCGTGCCCATCCGCTTCGCGATCGCCGACGCCAAGGCCACCTATCACGTTCCCCTCCTCGTCACCCCCTGGGCCTACCAGACGTATCGCGGAAGCTGAGGCATGGACTATCTCACCCGCTTGCTCGTCTCGATGCTCGACGAGCTCGGCCGCATCACGGACGAGCCGGGCAAAATCACCCGGACGTTCTTGTCGCCGGCAACAGAGCCCGCTCTTAAACAGGTCGGCAGCTACATGCAGGACTTCGGACTCGAGCCGCATGTCACACCGGTTGGTAATTTGATCGGTCGCTTGGAGTCGGCCAATCCTCGCGCCAAGACCTTGGTTCTCGGCTCGCATCTCGATACGGTGCGCGATGCCGGCAAATACGATGGCCCGCTCGGGGTGTTACTCCCGTTGGTCGCGCTGCACGAGCTCGGCCGCCGCGGCGTGCAACTGCCTTATCACGTCGAAGTCGTGGGTTTCTCCGAGGAGGAAGGCGTCCGCTTCGCCAGCGCCTACCTTGGCAGCAAGGCCTATTGTGGCAAACTGACGGCCAAGGATCTCACCCTCAAGGATGCCGCCGGCATCACGGTCCGGCAGGCCATCGAAAAATTCAGCGGACCATTCAAATTACCCAAGCCGGCGCACGCGCGTCGTGACCTGCTCGGTTACGTCGAGGTTCACATCGAGCAGGGTCCGGTGCTGGAGAAACACAACCTCTCTGTCGGCGTGGTCTCCGCCATCGCCGGACAAAACCGTTTCAAACTCACCTGGACCGGCAAGGCCGGCCACGCCGGAACAACCCCGATGGCCTTGCGCCGTGACGCCTTGGCGGCGGCCGCCGAGTTCACCTTGGGTGTCGAAGCCATCGCGAAGCGCACGCGCGGAGTCGTGGCCACGGTGGGATCGCTGATGGTCACACCGGGCGCCGCCAACGTAATTCCCGGTCAAGTCGTCCACACGCTCGACGTCCGTCATGCGGATGACCGCATCCGGCGCCAGGCGCTCATGGCCATCGGTCGCCTCGCCACACAGATCGCCACTCGCCGCCGCGTCGCCCGCACCTGGCAACGCACGCAGGAAAACGCCGCCACCCCCTGCTCCGCCGTCCTGACCGCCAAGCTCGAACGCAGCGTGAAATCCGTGCAGGGCAAATCCCTCTCCCTCGTCAGCGGTGCCGGCCACGACGGTGTCGCAATGGCTTCGCTCTGCCCCATTGCCATGCTCTTCGTCCGCTGCCGCGACGGCTTGAGCCATCACCCCGACGAATACGCCTCGCCGCGAGACCTCAAGGTCGCGCTGCAGGTGATGATCGATTTCCTCCAGAAGCTCGCCACGGATGAACACGGATAAATGCCCCTGGAGGGCCCAGCTCCCGCTGCGCCGCGGCTCAGCGGGAGCTGAGCCCTCCACCAAAATTCCTCATGAGCAGCCAGTTTGATCTCATCATCCGCGGGGGCTCGGTCGTCACGCCCGAAGGCGTAACCGTCGTCGATATCGGCATTGCCGAAGGTAAATTCGCCGCCATCGCCCCGCAGCTCGCCGAAACCACCGCCTGCGAACTCGACGCCGCCGGCCGCCATATTTTCCCCGGCATCATCGACGCCCACGTTCATTTCAACGAGCCCGGCCGCACCGAGTGGGAAGGCCTCGCCCACGGCTCGCTCGCCCTCGCGGCTGGCGGCGGCACCTGCTTTTTCGACATGCCGCTCAACTCCGAGCCGCCCGTGCTCGCCGCCGCCGGCCTGCGCACCAAGCGCGAGATCGCCGAGCAGCAGGCCTGCACCGACTTCGCCCTCTGGGGCGGCCTCGTGCCGGGCAACCTCGACAAACTCGCGAGCCTGCGCGCCGCCGGCGCGATCGGCCTGAAGGCCTTCATGTCCAACAGCGGCATCGCGAGCTTCCCGCGCGTGGACGCCAAATCGCTTTACGAGGGCATGAAGCGCGCCGCCAGGCTCGGCCTGCTCGTCGCCGTCCACGCCGAGGACGACACCCTCGCGACCCAGTTCACCACCGCCCAGCTGGCGAAGAAGAAAACCGACGCCAAGGCCTGGCTCGCCTCCCGTCCCATCGAGGTCGAACTGGCCGCCATTCGTCAGGCGACCGAGTTCGCCGGCGAGACTGGCTGCGCCCTGCACATTGTCCACGTCAGCAGCCCCGAGGGCATCGCGTTCATCCAGGAGGCCCGCGCCCAACGTGTGGATGTGACCGCCGAGACCTGTTCCCACTACCTCCTGCTCAATGACAAGGACGTGGCCAAGCTCGGCGCTCCCGCCAAATGCGCCCCGCCCATCCGCGACGAGAAGCGCCGCCTCGCGCTCTGGGACGACCTGCGCGCCGGCCGCATCCACACGGTCGGCTCGGACCACTCGCCCTCACCCCCGGAGCTGAAGACCTCGGACAACTTCTTTGAAATCTGGGGCGGCATCGCAGGTGTGCAGCATGGCTTCCAGCTGTTGATGAACGCCTGCGCCGCGACCGCGGACAAGGATCTGCCCCTGCTCGCCGCGGTGCTCGCGCGCAACGTCGCCCGCCGCTTCCGGCTCGACACCCGCAAGGGCCGGATCGCCGAGGGTCTCGACGCCGACTTCTCCTTCGTCGAACTTGGCCAGCCGCATAAGATCACCGCCGACGAACTCTGGACCCGCCACCGGATCAGCCCCTATGTCGGCCGGACCACCCGTGCCCGGGTGACCCACACCTACGTGCGCGGCCGCCCCATCTGGTCCGACGGCACCGTTTCCCCCGGCAGTCCGAAGGGTCAGTTTATGCGACCGGAAAATTAACCACAGAAGGCACAAAAGGCGCATAAACAGATTCAGCCCCGACGGCTTTGGTCTCCCTCTTTTGCGCCTTTTGTGCATTTTGTGACCATACCTAACAGTCCACCTCCCATGCCCGAACTCTTTGGCCACACCCGCGCGCACGTCGGTCCCCGCCATGCGCTCCTCACGCCGCACAACCACGTCAACAGCGTCGTCCCGGGCATTTCGGGCGCGACTTCCGTCATCCTCATCAACGAGGCGATGGGCGCGAAGTTTGCGCAACTGCAGGTAACCTTCCAAGCCGACGGGCGGGCGGGCCAGCCGGCCGGACCATTGCAGACCTTCGGCTACGTCATGGAAGGCGGTGGCACCCTCACCGTCGGCAAGCTCAAGGCCAAGGTCAGGGCGGGATGGTATTTCTACACTCCCGCAGGGCAGACCTGGAACCTCACCGACGTGAAGGCGGGCACGCAAGTCACCCTCTTTCAGAAAAAATACGTCCCGCTGCCCGGCACCGCCGCGTCGGCCGCGATCATCGCCGACGCCAACAAGGTCAAGGGCACGCCGTTCCTCGGCGATCCGGCTGCCAACCTGCAGGTGCTCCTGCCCGACGATCCGGCTTTCGACATGGCGGTGAACATCTTCGCCTACCAGCCCGGCGGTCACCTGCCTTTCGTCGAAGTCCACGTGATGGAACACGGCCTGCTTATGCTCGGTGGCCAGGGCGTTTACCGTCTTGAAGACTCCTGGTATCCGGTCGAAAAGGGCGACGTCATCTGGATGGGGCCCTATTGTCCGCAATGGTTTGTCGCGATGGGCAAGACTCCTGCTAGCTACCTTTACTACAAAGACGTCAATCGTTCGGCCCTGTAGGTCGGGATCTCCGAGTCCCACCTCGATTAGGCGCTGACGCAGTTCACCCGGCGGGGTTCGGAGACTCCGCCTTACAGTATCTCCAGTGCCGGTCACCACCTCCTCCTTCGAATTCACCCTCAACGGCGCGCCCGTGCGCGTCGAGGGACTGTCACCCACAACCACTCTCCTCGACTGGTTGCGCTCCACCGGGCGCACCGGCAGCAAACAGGGTTGCGCGGAAGGCGACTGCGGTGCCTGCACCGTGGCCCTCGTCGAGCGCGACGCCACCGGCAAGCCCACCTACCGCGCCATCAACAGTTGCATCGCCTTCCTCCCGATGTTCGCCGGCCGCGAGATCGTAACCGTCGAGGGACTCGCGGGCGGCGGGGAATCGCATTTGCATCCGGTGCAGAGCTGCATGGTCAGGAATTACGGCTCGCAGTGCGGTTACTGCACACCGGGGTTCGTGATGTCGCTGTTCGAAGGTTACTATCGCAAGGGCTGCAAGAATCCCGCCGCCATCAATGATCAGCTGTGTGGCAATCTCTGCCGCTGCACCGGCTACCGCGCCATCCGCGACGCCGCGCTGGAGGCATACCAGTCCGCCTCTTTAGGATCGTCGACCCCGCGCAAGAAGGTCGCGCCAAGCAACGACCCTTTCGCCGCCCGGCTTCAAAAAACCGTGCCTGTTCCCGAGGCACTCGACTACACGGCCGGCACCGATCGCTTTCTTCGTCCCACGACGCTCGCCGAACTCTTTCGCCTGCAGCGCAAGCATTCCGGTGCGCGCCTCGTCGCCGGCGCCACGGAAATCGGCGTGGAGCTGAACAAAAAATTCAAAACCTTTCCCCTGTTGATCTCGACCGAGGCCGTGCGCGAGTTGACGCGCATCCGCCGGACTGCCACCGGCTGGCGCATCGGCGCCGCGGTCACCCTCACCGCCATCGAGGAACAGGTCGCCCCGCACTATCCACCACTCGCGAAAATGCTGCGCGTCTTTGCCGCGCGCCAGATCCGCAATCGCGCCACACTCGGCGGCAACCTTGCCACGGCTTCCCCGATTGGCGACAGCGCCCCCGTGCTGCTCTCACTCAACGCCTCGCTCGTGCTGGCCTCGGCGCGCGGTGCGCGCACCGTCACGCTGGCCGATTTCTTCACCGGTTACCGGCAAACCGCCCTGAAACCGGGCGAAGTCATCCAGGAAATCGTCCTGCCGAATTTTTCACCCGACCGCGGCTTGAAGCGTCGCGCGGATTTCGTGAAGGTTTCCCACCGGCAGGAACTCGACATCAGCATCGTGGTCGGCGCGTTTTGCGTGGACACGGACAAGCGCGGCACGGTGCGTCAGGCCTGCCTCGCCTACGGCGGCGTGGCCGAAAGACCGAAGCGCGCGCTACGAGCCGAAGCCGCATTGATCGGCAAAAAGCTCACTGATGCGACCGACATCGTCGCCGATATTCTCGCAACAGAATTCACCCCCATCGACGACGTGCGCAGCGGCGCCGCTTATCGGCGCGGACTCATCGTCTCGCTTTGGCGAAAGTTCGTCAGCGGCGACCAGAGCCTTGTGCACGATTTGCCACCCGACTACGCCTATCAAGGCCCGTGGCCGGCGGACGAAACCACCAAGGCCTTGCGCCACGAGAGCGCCATCGGCCATGTGACCGGCCGCGCCCTTTATGTGGACGATACCGCGCTGCGCCGCCCGATGCTCGACGTCTGGCCTGTCATGGCGCCACATGCCCGCGCGAAAATTCTCCGACGCGATGCCTCGGCCGCCCGCAAGGCTTCCGGTGTCGTCGCCGTGCTTCTGGCCGAGGACATTCCCGGTGAAAACAACACCGGTCCGTCCCGTCACGACGAGCCACTATTCGCCAAGGATGAAGTCTGTTTCCACGGTCAGGTCGTGGCGCTCGTCGTCGGCGAATCGTCGAAGGCATGTCGAGAAGCGGCCGCACTGGTGAAAGTGGATTACGAACCGCTGCCGCCCATCCTCGGCATCCCGGCCGCCATGGCCGCCAACAGCTATCACACCGATTGGCACAGCCTGAAACGAGGCGATTGCGCTGCTGCGCTGTCCGCCGCTCCGCAATGCTTCGACGGTGAATTCGAATTCGGTGGCCAGGAACATTTCTACCTCGAGACCCAGGCGGCTTGGGCCGAGCCCGGCGAAGACGACACCGTGCTCGTCAATTCCTCCACCCAGCATCCGTCCGAAATCCAGGCGATTGTCTCCGAGATTCTGCATCTGCCTCGTCACAAGATCGTCGTTCAGGCCCCGCGCATGGGCGGTGGTTTCGGCGGCAAGGAAACGCAGGGCAACGCCATCGCCGCTTACGTCGCGCTCGCCGCGCGCAAGACCGGCCGTCCCGTGCGCCTGCAACTCGACCGGGATCTCGACATGGCGCTCACAGGCAAACGTCACCCGTTCCTGGCGAAGTTTCGCGTCGCGCACGATGCCGACGGCCGGCTCCTCGCCGCGCAGGTGCAATTGGTTTCCGATGGCGGTTGGTCGCTCGACCTCTCGCTGCCCATTGCCGATCGTGCCCTCTTCCACCTCGACAATGCCTACTATTTGCCGGCGGTGGATTTCCGCTCGCGAGTGGCAAAGACGAATGTCACCTCGCACACCGCTTTTCGCGGCTTCGGCGGCCCGCAGGGCATCATGGTCATTGAAGAAATCATGGACCGCGTCGCCCGCCGCACCGGCCTCGCTCCCGAAGTCGTGCGCGAGCGCAACCTCTACCACGGAACCGGCGAGACCAACCGCACGCATTATCACGAGGACATCGGCGACAACCGCATCCAAGTGATGTGGCGGCAGGCACTCGAACAGGCAAAGTTCACGGAGCGTCGCGCTGATATCGCGGCGTGGAATCGCGATCACCCGCGCATCAAGCGCGGCATCGCAATCACGCCGGTGAAATTCGGCATCAGTTTCACGCTTACACACTACAACCAGGCCGGCGCGCTCGTGTTGATTTATCAGGATGGCTCGGTGCAGGTGAATCATGGCGGCACTGAAATGGGCCAGGGCCTGCACACCAAGATCCTCGGTGTCGCTGCCCGCGAACTCGGCGTGTCCGCGACATCCATTCGGATGATGCCAACCAGCACCGACAAGGTGCCCAACACCTCGGCCACGGCCGCCTCGAGTGGCGCCGACCTCAACGGCATGGCCGTCGCCGCCGCCTGCGCGACGCTGCGTGAACGGTTGATTCCCGTGGCCGCGAGCCTGCTGTCGGGAGCTGGCGCGAGTCCCACCGAGGCTGCGGATATCGTTTTCGCCGGTGGTGAAGTCTTCGCCCGTTCACGGCCTGATATCCGTCTGCCCTTCGCCAACGTCTGTGCAAAGGCCTACACGGAGCGCGTGAGCCTTTCCGCCACCGGCTACTACAAGACCCCCGGCATTCATTGGGACTGGAACACAGCGACCGGGCGACCGTTCCACTATTTCGCCTGCGGCGTGGCCGTGGCCGAGGTGGAAGTGGACGGACACACCGGCATGCAGCGCGTCCGCCGCGTGGATATCGTGCACGATGTCGGCGACTCGCTGAATCCGGGCGTGGACCGCGGCCAGATCGAGGGCGGCTTCGTCCAAGGCATGGGCTGGCTGACCAGCGAGGAACTGAAATGGGACACCAAGGGACGTCTCCTCACGCACAGCGCGAGCACCTACCAAATTCCCGACATCAGCGACGTGCCCATGGAGTTCAACGTCACTCTCCTGCCCCGCGCTGCGCAGGCCAACACAATCCACGGCAGCAAGGCCGTCGGCGAGCCACCGCTCATGCTGGCCTTCAGCGTGCGCGAAGCCATCCGCGACGCCGTGTCCGCGTTCGGTCCTTCGGGCGGCGAAGTTCCCCTGGCGTCACCGGCGACCGGCGAGGCAATCTTCACCTCAATCCAAGCCCGGTTGAAAACCGGGCCAAACGGTTGAGTTTGGCTATTCCGGTTTTTTTGAGGTTTTCAGTTCGTCTCGAACTGAAAGCAACTGTGCCGCGATGCTCAGCGCGATTTCCCGCGGGTCGTTGCTGCCAAAAGGCAAACCGACCGGGCAATGAAACAGTTTCGCCCGTTCGGCCGGCAAACCATCGGCGATCATTTCCCGGCGCAGGATCTCGGCCTTGGCATCGCTGCCGATGACGCCGATGAACGGAAAATTCCGCTCGGCCAGAGCCCGTTGAAGCACGGGGCGATCGGACGCATGCCCTTTGGTCAGGCAAAGCAGAAACGCATGATCCGGCATTTCCGGCACGAGCGCGCGCGGCTCGTCGGACTGGATGAAGCGAATATTCCGCGCCCGCGGCAGGCGATCGAGCCATTCGCGCCGCGGGTCCACCACGGTCAACGCACAGTCCAGTGGAGCCAACACCGGCACCAGAGCCTGCACGACATGCCCGGCCCCGAAAATCCAAATCGGCCAGGCTGCACCCACACCGCCGGCCACATGCGGCTCGAAGTAGAGTTTCACCGAACCGCCGCAGGTCATGCCCACGTCGGTCTTGAGCGTCCAATTGACGAAGCGCGGCGCCGAAGCGCTTTCTGCTAGCAAGTCCTGCGCAAGCGCCAAGGCCTTAGCCTCCACCTTGCCGCCGCCCACGGTGCCCGTGTGCAGCCCGGCGGCCGTCACGAGCATCTTGGCACCCGTGTCCTGCGGCGTGCTGCCCAACGCCTCCACCAAAACCACCATCACGAAGGCCGTGCCCTCACGTTCGAGGGCCGTCAGTTGTTCGTAGAAGGAAGGCTGGCTCATGCGACAGGTGGAAGCAGTGCTAGGCAACTTCCGTGGCGCAGCAGTGTGCGTGCGCCATCCCTCGTCGCAAGGGTTAAGCGGAAATCAAACTCCGCCGCCGTGAAAGCAGGCCGTGCTTGGGAGCGAAGACCATCGTCACGCCAAAAACGAAGGCCTGCATCAGCACGATGCACGCACCGGTGGAGGCATTGACGAAGAAGCTAAGGTAAACTCCCGTGAGACTGGACCCAACCGCCGCAATCGTGGCGATGAGCAGCATCCGGTCGAACCGGTCAGTCAGCAGGCAGGCGATGCAACCGGGCGTCACCAGCATGGCGATGACCAGGATGATGCCCACCGCCTTCAGTGAAACCACGATGGTCATGGCGAGCAGCGACAACAACAGGTAATAAAGCAATTTGGTTCGCAGACCGATGGCGCGTGCCTGTGCGGGATCGAAGCAGAACAGCAGCAGATCGCGCCGCAATGCGAGGATGATGCCCAACGTGACGCCGCCCGCGATGAGCGTGTTGCGCAGATCATCCGGCTCCAGCCCGAGGATATTGCCAAACAAGATGTGGTCGAGATGTAGGTCGCTCTTGATCTTGGTAAAGAGCACAAGCCCTATGGCGAAGAGTCCGGTGAAAACCACACCCATCACGGTGTCCTCTTTCACGCGCGTGTTCGTCTTGATGTAGCCGGTGGCGACAGCGCAAAGAAGTCCCGACACAAATGCACCGACTGCCAGCGGCACCCCGATGGCATAGGCGAGCACGATACCGGGCAGCACCGCATGCGAAATGGCGTCGCCCATCAACGACCAGCCTTTCAGCACGAGGTAGCACGATAGCACCGCACACACCGCACCCACGGTAGTCCCGACGATCATCGCATCCACCATGAAACCGTAGCGGAACGGTTCGAACAGGGCGTTCATGACAACCCTCCGTGTAGTATTGGACGATCAAACCTACGCAGCGTGTAATCCCCTCTACCAAGAGGGGTGGCGCGCAGCGCCGGGGTGTGTGAGGCATGCCCACCGTTCATCCGGATACCTCCTGTGCCGCTTTCAATCGCGCTCGCGAAGCGCGCAGGCCGTGTTTCGGCGCAAATATCAACGCGAGCACAAACAAGAAGCTCTGCAGCGTGACGATGCAGCCGCCGGTCGAACCGTCGAAGTAATAGCTCACGTAGGCGCCGATGAGCGCCGTGCCCACCCCCATGCCGACCGCCAAACCAATCATGCGACCGAAACGATCGGTCAGCAAATACGCCGTCGCCCCGGGTGTAACGAGCATTGCCATCACCAAAGTCGCACCGACCGTTTGCAACGCCGCAACCGCTGTCGCGGAAAGCAGCGTTAGCAGCGTGTAGTGCAGGCCGGTTACATTGAGTCCGAGGGCCTTCGCCTGGTTGGCATCGAAGCAGAACAGCAGCAAATCCCGCCATTTCAGACCGAGGACCGCCAGCGTCACGGCCGAAATAATCACGACCTGCAGGATGTCGGCGTCGGCGATGCCGAGGATGTTGCCGAAAACGATGGTGCGCAGGTCCACACTGCTCGGGTTGAGCGAGATCAGGAAAACCCCGAGGGCGAAAAACGCCGTGAACACCACACCAATGACCGCGTCCTCACGGAGGCGGGTCTTGGTCTTCACGAACGCCATGCCGATCGCCGCGAGCAGACCGGTGCCAAAGGCGCCGGCGGCGAACGGCCAGCCCAGCGCATAGGCCACAGCCACCCCGGGCACGACCGAGTGCGAGAGTGCATCACCCATGAGAGACCAACCCTTGAGCGTGATGAAACACGAGAGAAACGCACACACGCCACCGATGAGGCCGCTCACGAGGATCGCCTTCACCATGTATTCATACTGCAATGGCGTGAGGAGGGTCTCGATCATGACGTCCATTCCCTTGTAGGGCGGGGTCTCCGAACCCCGTCCTCACTCGAAGTTCGCAAGGTCATCGTGGCGGGGTTCGGAGACCCCGCCCTACAGCATATCCTGCTCACTTTTCATCCTCCGGCTCGGCGCGCTGTTCGATAACCTCCTCGCGACCCTCGCGACGGCTGTATTCGAGGTGCCCGCCTTTGCCAAAGACCAGCGGACGCTCGTCGTCGGTGAGCAACGTGACGGCGCGGCCGTCGTGTTTCTGCACGGTGGATTCGTCGAAGCGGAAATGACGCAGCACGCCGCCAAAGGCGCGCGCCAGGTTCTCTTCGGTAAACACTTGATCGGTCGGACCAGCCGCAAGCACCGTGCGATTGATGAGCACAACCTGATCGCAAAATTCCGGCACCGAACCGAGATTGTGCGTGGAAACGAGGATGAGGTGTCCTTCGCTGCGCAGGGCGCGCAGCAACTCGATGATCGCCGTCTCGGTCTTCACATCCACACCCGTAAACGGTTCGTCGAGCAGGATGACACGGCTGCGCTGGGCCAGCGCCCGGGCGAGGAAGACGCGCTTCTTCTGTCCGCCGGAAAGTTCACCGATCTGACGCTCGCGAAATTCCGTCATCCCGACCCGCGCGAGGGATTCCTCCGCCACGCGTTTATCTTCAGCACGCGGAATCCGCAGGAAGTTCATGTAGCCGTAACGACCCATCAGCACGACGTCCCACACACTGACCGGAAAGCTCCAATCCACCTCCTCGCTCTGGGGCACATAGGCCACGAGGTTGTCGCGCAATGCCGCACGCACCGACCGTCCGCCGATGCGCACCTCCCCCGCTCCCGGGCGCACGAAATCCATGATGGCTTTGAACAGCGTGGACTTGCCGCTCCCATTGACTCCAACCAGTCCGCAGATGGTGCCGCCGGAGAGTCGGAAACTCGCATCGCGCAACGCCACCTGCCCACCCGGGTAGCGAACGGTCACGGCATTGACGTGCAGATCGATGGGAGCGGCGTCGGTCATGGAGAAAATCCCTGCACGATGGTGTGCGCATTGGTTTCCATCAGTTTCAGATAAGTCGGCGCGGGGCCGCCGGGGCCAGTGAGCGAATCCACGTAGAGCACGCCGCCGTAACGCGCGCCGGTCTCCTTGGCGACCTGACGGGCGGGCTTGTCGCTGACCGTGCTTTCGCTGAACACGACCGGAATGCGATGACGGCGCACGCCATCAATCACCTTCTGCACCTGCTGCGGCGTGCCCTGCTGGTCGGCGTTCACCGCCCAGAGAAAGAGTTCCTTCATGCCGAAATTACGGGCGAGATACGGAAAGGCGCCCTCGCTTGTCACGAGCCAGCGCTGCTGCTCGGGGATGCGGGCGAGTTCGGTGCGGACCGTTTCTTCCAAAGCGGCAAACTTCGCCGTGTAGGCGGCGGCGTTCGCGTTGTAAGTGGCGGCGTTCGCCGGATCGAGCTGCACGAGGGCACGGCGGATGTTTTCCACATAGATGGTCGCATTGCGCGGCGACATCCAGGCGTGCGGATTCGGCCTTCCGCTGTAGGGACCTTCATCGATGCCGATGGGCTCGATGCCTTCCGTGAGCACAACGCGAGGAACCGCCCGCAGGTTTCCATAGAACTTTTCGAACCAGCGCTCAAGATTCAGGCCGTTCCACAACACAAGGTCGGCCTTCTGCGCCTTGACGATGTCCTGCGGTGTCGGCTCGTAACCGTGAATCTCGGCGCCGGGCTTGGTGATCGATTCGACGATGGCGGCATCTCCGGCGACGTTTTGCGCCATGTCCTGCAAGACCGTGAAGGTAGTGACGATGCGCTTCTTGTCGGCGGCCCCCACGAGGGTCGTCATGGCGCAGGCCGCCAGAATGAGGAACAATCGCGAAGGTTTCATGGTTTTAGAATTGGAGATTGAACCGAACGACATGGTTCCAATCAGCCGCGCCTCGGGAGATGCCTTTGTAGACGGCGAAATCCCACCAAGCCTTTTCCGAAAGCGACAGCGTCACTCCCGCGCCCATGACGCCTTCGGTCTCCGAGGCGCCGGAGGACTTGCCCAGCGCTGCTTCGGCGTAGAGCCCCAGCGCACCGGTGATCGGACGACTGAGCGAAGCCGAGGTATACCAATAGGTATCGTAGCCATCATCGTTGTCGTTTCGCAGGAAATCCAGCTGGGCCATGACATCGAAGTGAAAACCCCCGACCAGCTCGGTTGACCAAGGCACGATGAACCCTCCTTCGACCGAATCGTTGCCCACCCCGCCGGAATTGGTCGGAATCTTCACGTAAGGCATGATCGCCGCCATCGTGCCGGTCTCGGTATTTTCGTAGAATCGATATTTCGTCCGCACATACAAGTCACCGATGCCGCTGTTGCGCTCGGAAAATCCGCCGGACTCGAACTTCTGGCTGATGAACAGTTCTGCGCCCACCTGCACGTCCCAGTTGTGCGTCAACCCGGTGGAGAGAAAAACGGAGCCCGCCGCGAAGCCTGTATATTTGCCGCCGCCTTCCCGATCGAGGGTCAGCGAAAGGGCGTCCATCTCGAGCAGGAAGCTGCCCGGCGCAACCGTCGACGGATGCTCGGTGATCTGGGCCCGCACCCCGATCGCCGTGAAGAGAAAAGCCGCGACCAACCCTGATCGTAGGAGACAATACATAATGTAGCCATGGCTACATTTTGAACTCGCCTTGTCAAGCTCTCTCTGCCATGTCTGTCTCACGCCCGTGAAAAAAGCCGTCCGCGCCCCCCGGAAGTCTGTCCGCCCCTCCGCCCTGCAGGCCGAATCCCTGCAGCAAACGCGGCGCGAGCACGCCTCGGAAACCGCCGAGGATTATGTGGAGGCCATCGCCGATCTCACCGCTGCGCAGGGCGAGGCGCGCGTGGTGGACCTTTCCCGCCGTCTCGGGGTAACCCATGTGACGGTGAACCGCACCCTCGCGCGCCTCCAGCGCGAAGGCTACGTCAACGTCCAACCCTACCGCGCAATTTTCCTGACCGACCGCGGACGCAAGCTCGCCGAAGAGTGTCAGCACCGCCACGGCATCGTCGTCGCTTTCCTGTGTTCGCTCGGCATTCCGGAAAAGACGGCCGAGATCGACGCCGAGGGCATCGAGCACCACGTAAGCCCTGCCACGCTCGCCGCGTTCGCGAAGCACCTGGCGAAATAGCCTCGGCAGGAAATCGCGGCCGGCCGGCCCTTCGCACAAACCACGCGCAAGGGCTGCCAATTTACGAACGGTTATCGGTCTTTACCCATCTTCGATCGCGGGTAGCCTGTGTTCGCAACCAATCCCTTGTGACCGGCGCGACCCGCCCGGGCCGGGCCGGCCTCCAACCCAGGAGACCACGATCATGAATGGCACCCGTCCCGCGGACATCCGCAACTTCGCCATCGTGGGCCACGCCAGCTGCGGCAAGACCACCCTCGCGGAAGCCATGCTTCTCTGCGGCGGGGCCATCCACCGTCTCGGCTCCGTGGCCCAAGGAAGCACTGTCTCCGACTACCATGTCGGAGAACAAGCGCGTCACATTTCGATTCACGGGACGCCGCTCAACTGCGAATGGCAGGGGCGGCGTCTCAATTTTATCGACACGCCCGGTTACCTTGATTTCGCAGGCGAAGCCGTCAACGCCCTCCGCGTGGCGGACTTTGCCCTCGTCGTCATCAACGCCGGCCACGGCATCGGCGTCGGCACCGAACTCATGTGGGAACAAGCCGGCCAGACCGGCATCCCGCGCATCCTCGTCGTCACCGGCCTCGACAAGGAGAAAGTCGATTTCGACGCCCTCGTGGCGGAAATCCGCGAACGTTTCGGCAAAGAGATTTTCCCACTCGCGCTGCCGCTTGATCCGGGACCGGGCTTTCATCGCGTGCTCGATGTCATGCGCAGCGAGGTCGTGAGCTACGCCGCGGACCGCTCGGGCAAATACACGGAGGAGCCCGCCACCGGCGCCGAAAAGGCCCGCGTGGACGCGCTGCACAAGGAACTCATCGAACACATCGCGGAAAGCGACGATTCACTGCTGCAAAAATACTTCGACGAAGGCGGCCTCTCGGAGGAGGTGATGCGCACCGGCATCCACCCTGCCCTTCAGCAACAGGTGTTCATCCCGCTCCTCTGTGCTTCCGGCGAAACCAACGTCGGTGTGGCGCGCCTGCTCGATTTCATCGCCAAATACGGTTCCTCGCCCGATGACCGGCAGACCATCGGCGCCATCGCCACTGTCACGGGTTCGCCCGTTCTCGTGCGACTCGATGGTGGCGAACCGGTGGCCTACGTTTTCAAAACCCTCACGGATCCGCAAACCGGCGACCTGTCCATCTTCCGCGTCTATTCCGGCACGATCAAACCGGGCATGGAGCTGCACAACAGCGATCGCCGCGTGGCCGAGCGCATCGGTCCGCTTTACCGGCTCAACGGCAAGACCCGCACGCCCGTCGAAGCACTTCACGCCGGCGACATCGGTGCCGCCGTGAAGCTCCGCGACACCCACACCGGCAACACGCTGTGCGACGCCCGGCACACCGTCGCGCTGCCCAAGCTCACCTACCCCACGCCCTACACCCACGCCGCGCTCAAGCTCAATGCCCCGGGCGATGAAGAGAAACTCGCCGCTGGTCTGGTCGCCCTGCACGAAGAAGACCCGGCGTTCAGCTACCACACCGACGCCGAGTTGCATCAGTTCATCATCTCCACCCAAGGCGAACTGCATCTTGAAGTTCTCTTCGAACGCCTGAAGCGGCGCTACAAAGTGGATGTGTCGCTCGAACCGCCGAAGATTCGCTACCGCGAAACCATCCGTGGCAAGGGCGAGGCGCGCTACCGTCATAAAAAACAGACCGGTGGCGCCGGCCAGTTCGCCGAAGTGTGGCTGCGCATCGAACCGGGCCCGCGTGACTCGGGACTCAAGTTCACCGAGTCACTCGTCGGCCAGGATGTGGACCGCGTCTTCGTGCCCTCCGTCGAAAAGGGCGTGAAAACCTGCGCTTCCGAAGGCGCGCACGCCGGCTATCGCATCACCGATGTGAAGGTGGATTTCTACGGTGGCAAAATGCATCCCGTGGATTCCAAGGACATCGCCTTCCAAATCGCCGGCTACTTTGCCTTCCGCGAAGCTTTCGCCGCCGCCCAACCTGTTCTGCTCGAACCCATCCATGAATTGGAAATTCGCGTGCCCGAGGAGTTCGTCGGTCGCGTCGTCGGCGACCTTTCCGGCCGCCGCGGTCGCATCCTCGGCATGGACGTGGCCGGCCGGCTGCAGGTCATCCGTGCCCACGTGCCGGCTGCGCAGCTCTACCATTACGGCACAGCGTTGCGGTCGCTCACCGGCGGACGGGGACTCCACAGCGAAAAATTCGCCCACTACGAAGACGTGCCAACCGACCAGGAAAGGAAGCTCGTCGAACTTTATCAGCAGGCCCGCGCCGCCGGCACCGCAAACCATAGTCACACGCGGTGATCCGGCTGGAGCCAGCGCTCTCTCGCCGACTTCCCTCAGCATGGAAAAAGTCGCGTTCCGACCCGAACGCGTCGCCGCCCGGCCGAAACTTTCTGCGACCAAGCGGGTCGGTTTGGTTGGTGCAGTTTTATGCTCCAATGGCAAAATCGTTCCTTTCGCGATGCGATTGAAGTAGCGAAAATTCCGACTCAAAACGCATCCAATAATACCTCGCTAAGCAGCGCGCACAGATAAACTATGCCCTTTCGGCAGATCGAACGGAGTGCTAGTTTATCCAACTCAAACGACGATGCGTGCATGTGACATAATATCCGGAATCAGCCGCCTCATCCCAAGATACGGGGCTTCCGACGCTGCACCCATCCTCCTCATCTGCTCCCATTAATACATACCCGAGCACCCATGCATATCCTGTCCAACCTTCGATTCCGCCGCACCGTTCTGCCTGCCTTCGCGCTGCTCGCTCTTGTAACCGCGGGTTGTGGCAAAAAATCCGGTTCCGCCGCGCCGGCCGGAACCGCACCCGAGGTAACGGTCGCCACCGTGCAGCCGCGAACCGTCACACTCACCCGCGAGTTGCCCGGCCGCACTGCCGCCTTCGTGGTGGCAGAGGTCCGCCCACAGGTTACCGGCATTGTGGAAGAGCGACTCTTCGCGGAAGGCGGCCTCGTCACCGCCGGACAACCTCTCTATCAACTCGACGACGCCACGCACCGTGCCGATCTCGCGAGTGCCGAAGCAGCCTTGGCCCGCGCACAGGCGGCCGCCGAACTGGCCCGCCTGAATGCCAAACGCATCGAGGAACTCGCCGGAGCGAGTGCCGTCAGCCGTCAGGAATACGAAAGCTCTGTCGCCGTCCACCGCCAGGCCGCGGCGGAAGTGCAGGCCGCCGAAGCGGCCGTGGCCCGCGCCCGCGTGCTGGTTGGCTACGGTCGCATCGTCTCGCCCATCGCCGGTCGCATCGGACGCTCCACCGTCACCAAAGGCGCGCTCGTCACGGCCAACCAAGCCGACGCTCTCGCCACCGTGCAACAGCTCGACCCGATCTATGTGGACGTGACCCAGTCGAGCCGTGAGTGGATCGAACTGCGCCAAGGCATCGATGCCGGCACGCTCGCTCGTCCCAACGGCGTGCCCGTTGCCATTCTTCTCGAAGACGGCACACGCTATCCGCACGACGGCACGCTGGCGTTTTCCGAAGTTTCCGTCACGCCCAGCACCGGCAGTATCGCGCTCCGCATCGTGGTGCCCAATCCCGATGGCCTGCTTCTTCCCGGCATGTATGTGCGTGCCGTCGTCGGCATGGGGGTGCGCGAAAACGCGCTGCTCGTGCCTCAGCCGGGCATCACGCGCGATCCGAAAGGCGGCGCCTCGGCGCTCGTCGTGAACGCCGCCGGTCAAGTCGAGCCGCGAGCCGTAAACGTCTCGCGCACCATCGGCGACAGCTGGCTGGTGGAATCCGGCCTCGCCGCGGGCGACCGGGTGATTGTCCAAGGCTTGCAGAAGGTCCGACCCGGCATGCCCGTCACGCCGGTCGAAAGCGCCGCCGCTCCGGCCGGCAAATGAGGAGCCTTCACCATGGCGCGCTACTTCATTGACCGTCCTATTTTCGCCTGGGTCGTCGCGATCGTCATCATGTTGGCGGGCGCGTTGTCCATCCGGCAGTTGCCCATCTCGCGCTACCCGGTCATCGCTCCGCCGACGATCAGCATCAGCGCCGTTTATCCCGGCGCCTCGGCCCAGGTCGTGGAGGACTCTGTCACCCAGATCATCGAACAAAACCTGAAAGGATTGGACGGCCTGCTCTACATGGCGGCCAACAGCCAGTCCAACGGCGCATCGGCCATCACGCTCACCTTTGCCAGCGGCACCAACGCCGACATCGCGCAGGTGCAAGTGCAGAACAAGCTCCAGCTCGCGATGCCGCTGCTGCCCGCCATCGTCCAACAACAGGGCGTAAGCGTCAGCAAGACCGGCGAAGGCTTCCTCCAAGTCATCGGCTTCGTCTCGGCTGACGGCAGCATGACCCGCGAGGACATCTCCGACTTCATCACCACCAACATCGTGGATCCGCTCTCGCGCGTTCCGGGTGTGGGCGGAACGCAGGTCTTCGGCGCGCGTTACGCGATGCGCATCTGGCTCGACCCCGACAAACTCGATACCTACCGGCTCTCCGCCAATGATGTCATCACCTCCATCCAGGCGCAGAACACGCAAGTCGCGGTCGGCCAGCTCGGCGGCACGCCCGCCGTGCCCGGCCAGCAGCTCAACGCCACCATCAGCGCCCGCGGACGGTTGCAAACGCCCGAACAGTTCCGCGCCATCGTGCTGCGCAGCGACACCGCCGGCGCCGTGCTGCGCCTTGGCGACGTCGCCCGCGTGGAAATGGGTGGTCAGGACTACAGCATCATCAGCCGTTACAACGGCCAGCCAGCCAGCGGCGTGGCCGTGTCGCTGGCCACCGGCGCCAATGCCTTGGAAACGGCCGCCGCGGTCAGTGCGCTGTTGGAGCAGCTCAAGCCGTCCTTTCCGGCCGGGCTGCAAGCCGTCGTGCCCTTCGACACCACGCCGTTCGTCGCCGTGGCCATCAAGGAAGTGATCAAAACCCTGCTTGAGGCCGTCGTGCTCGTCTTCGTGGTGATGCTGCTCTTCCTACAGAACCTGCGAGCGACTTTCATCCCGACGATCGCCGTGCCTGTGGTGCTGCTCGGCACCTTTGCCGTGCTCGCCGTGCTCGGCTTCTCGATCAACATGCTCACCATGTTCGCCATGGTGCTGGCCATCGGCCTGCTCGTGGACGACGCGATCGTCGTCGTCGAAAACGTCGAGCGCCTGATGACCGAGGAAGGGCTGTCTCCGCTGGAGGCCACGCGGAAATCCATGGACCAGATCACGGGAGCGCTCGTGGGCATCGGTCTCGTGCTGTCGGCTGTATTCGTGCCGATGGCATTCATGACCGGCTCGACAGGTGTCATCTACCGCCAGTTCTCCGGCACGATCGTGGCGGCGATGGCGCTGTCAGTGTTCGTGGCCATTGTGCTCACACCGGCGCTGTGCGCCACGATGCTCAAGCCCGTCGCCAAGGGACACCATTACCACGATACGGGATTCTTTGGCTGGTTCAACCGGGTCTTCGACCGCGGTAACAACAACTACCAAGGCGTGGTGCGCCACATGCTTGGCCGCAAGAAACGCTGGACCGCGAGCTTCCTCGCGATGCTGGCGGTGATGGTTGTGTTGTTCCTGCGCCTGCCCACGGCATTCCTGCCCGCGGAAGACCAAGGCGTGCTGTTCGCTCAAGTGATGGGCCCGGTCGGCGCCACGCAAGAGCGCACGATGGCGGTCATCGAACAGGTCGAGCAACACTTCCTCGAAAACGAAAAGGATGCCGTGGACTCCTTGTTCACCGTGCAGGGCTTCAGCTTCAGCGGCATGGGCCAGAACAACGGCATGGCGTTCGTGCGCCTCAAGGACTGGGATGAACGCACCACCCCCGCACTTTCACCGGAGGCCGTGGCCGGCCGGGCCATGATGCACTTCAGCCGCATCAAGGACGCGATGGTGTTCGCCTTCGCGCCCCCGGCGGTGACCGAACTCGGCACCTCGGCTGGCTTCGTCTTTTATCTGCAAGACAATCTCGGCCAGGGACACAACGCCCTCATTGCCGCCCGTAACCAGTTGCTCGGCGCCGCCGCGCAAAGCCCGCTGCTCATGAACGTCCGCCCCGGCGGCCAGGAGGACACGCCGGAACTGCGCATCGACATCGACGACGCCAAGGCCGCCTCGCTTGGCGTGTCCGCCACGGAGATCAACAACACCCTCGGCGCCGCCTGGGCCGGGCGTTACATTGATGACTTCATTGATCGCGGTCGCGTGAAGCGCGTCTATGTGCAGGCCGACGCAAAATTCCGCATGGTGCCCGACGATCTCAACCGCTGGTCAGTGCGCAACAACCGCGGCGAAATGGTGCCTTTCTCGGCCTTCGCCGCCGCGCGCTGGGACTACGGTTCCCCGCGTCTCGAACGCTACAACGGCATCCCCGCCGTCCAGATCAACGGTGAAGGCCGGCCCGGTGTCAGCTCGGGTGACGCGATGGCCGAGATCGAACGCCTCGTCGGCCAGCTGCCCACCGGTTTCAGCCTGGCGTGGACCGGCATGTCCTACCAGGAACGCGCCGCCGGTGAACAGACGCCCCTACTCTACTCGCTCTCACTGTTGGTGGTGTTCCTGTGCCTGGCCGCACTCTACGAAAGCTGGAGCATCCCCACCGCCGTGCTGCTTGCCGCGCCGCTCGGTGTGCTCGGCGCCGTGCTCGCGAGTTTCGTGCGCGGCATGGATCGCGACATCTACTTCCAAGTCGCGATGCTCACCACCGTCGGCCTCACCAGCAAGAACGCCATTCTCATCGTCGAGTTTGCCAAGGAGAATCTCGCCAAGGGCATGGAGCTGATCGACGCAACCATGACCGCAGTCCGCGACCGCCTGCGCCCGATTCTCATGACGTCCCTCGCTTTCGGCTTTGGCGTGCTGCCGCTGGCTCTCGCCAGCGGCGCCGGCGCCGGCGCGCAGCGGGCCATTGGCACCGGCGTGCTCGGCGGCATGCTCGTGGGAACGTTCCTCGGTCTGTTCTTCGTCCCGCTGTTCTTCGTGATCATTCGCAGCTGGTTCGGTGGCGCCAAAGCGACGCCGGGGCAGGCAAACGAAACCCAGTGAAGTCGCACACCCGAATGGCCTGCGACCATTGTTTTGACCGACGGAGAAAAAGACTCCCATTATCGGGCCACGCCATTCCGCATGGTTCAATCCAATCGCAACGCACCGCCCTGCCCTTTCGACAAGGTTTTCCCTTCGCAACTGAAGCGGGACGACGAGTTCTACATGTGGCTCGCCTACAACCAGGCCATTGAAGCCTGGCGGCAGGACGAAGTCCCGATTGGCGCGATTATCGAACTAGGCGGCGAAGTCATCGCCTCAGCCCACAACCAGCGCGACAGCACGCGCGATCCCACCGCTCACGCCGAGATCCTCGCACTCGGGCAGGCCGCCAAGGCCATCGGCGACTGGCGGTTGAACGACGCCACGCTCTACGTGACCAAGGAGCCTTGTCCGATGTGCTCCGGCGCCAGCCTGATGTCGCGCGTCAAACGCGTCGTGTTCGCCGTTTCGGATCCGAAGATGGGCTGTCTCGGCGGCGCCACCGACCTTAACGCCCTGCCGCAGGTCAATCATCACTTAGAACTCACGCGCGGTGTGCTGGAGCAACCCTGCCTCACACTGTTGCAAGAATACTTCAAACTGAAGCGCGCAGAAGAGTAATTGCGGGTCAGATACCGAATATTCTTTGGTGGGCACTCCCGATGTCCGACCTGAAGTGAAGCTCCGAAGACCATCTGCATTCCTCTTCATGACAAGGCCGGCAGTTGACGTCGCTCGTGACGCGTGCAACTTGTAGTAACTTCAACCCACGACAATATTATGGCTTACGAACTCCCTAAACTGCCCTACGCCAACAACGCCCTTGAGCCGCACATCGATGCCAAGACGATGGAAATCCATCACACCAAGCATCACCAGGCTTACATCACCAATGCCAACAACCTGCTCAAGGATCACCCGGAACTCGCCGCCCTCGAGGTGAACACCTTGATTGCCGACCTCTCCAAAGTGCCGGAAGCCATTCGTGGCGGTGTGCGCAACAACGCCGGCGGCCACAGCAACCACAGCTTTTTCTGGACCATCATGGGCCCCGGCAAGGGCGGCGCTCCCAAGGGCAAGCTCGCCGCTGCGATCGACGCTGAACTCGGCGGCTTCGCCAAATTCAAGGAAGACTTCGCCAAGGCCGGCGCCACGCGCTTCGGCTCCGGCTGGGCCTGGCTCGTCGTGCAGAACGGCAAACTCGCCGTTGGCTCGACCGCCAACCAGGACAGCCCGCTCATGGGCAAGGCCGTCGCCGGTTTGGAAGGCAAACCCGTCATCGGCCTCGATGTTTGGGAGCACGCCTATTACCTCAACTACCAGAATCGCCGTCCCGACTACATCACCGCTTTCTGGAACGTTGTGGACTGGGACGCTGCCGAGGCGAACTACGTCGCCGCGCTAAAGTAAAGCGAAGCGTCGAGCCTGCGGTTCATTCCGAAGATTCCTCTCACTCTTTCAGGCCGCACCATCCACGGTGCGGCTTTTTTGCGCGCCTGAATAAAGGTGCTCCTACAGGTGGAACCCGGCCTCCGGACGGGTTGGATTGAGGCACATGAACCGCTACCCCGGGCGCCTTCACCATCGCACGCCGCCTTGGGTCGAAACTGGCACCACTTTTCATATTCGGATCAGCTTGATCCAGAAAACGCGCCGCTCCTTAACCGAACCCGGCATCGCATCACACTTACTGTCATCCGCGCAATTCTACCACGAACACGAGCGCTGGTATTGCCGGCTCTTTCTTTTGATGCCCGACCACATCCATGCTTTGAAGAAGACTGGCCATGGGTAATAACCTGCCCGTATCCAACCCGCCCAGTGGCCGGGTTCCACTCCACCCACAACACCTCCACTCACTTCTCCTTCATCGTGAACACACCGTCCCAATTGGGCGCGGGCGGGTGTTTCTTAAAGTAGTGGCAACGCTCGGTCATGACGAGCGACGGATTACTTTCGATGAAGTGAGCCTTGCTCGGCTGGTAAGGTTCGAGCGTCGCGCTTTTGGCGAAGAGCTGCAGCGCCCCATCCCAGTCCTGCTGGAGATATCGCTCGATCGCTTGCGCGTGGATGCTAAGGCAGTCGAAGGTTGGCTGGCTGACTTCGTCGCGGAAACCGACCACTTCATAAACCGGCACGGGCAAGGTGCGGCCCTTGACCACGATTTTATCGAGGAAGCGAAACACGATCTTGTCGCCGTGTTTCTCGCACTCCACCTTCGTGGCCTCGGTCACCATGGTATACACGCCGAGCGACTTCGCGCCGGACTCCATGCGGGCAGCCAGGTTCACATTGTCACCCATCATGGTGTAGCTGAAGCGTGAGCGGCTGCCCATGTTGCCGATGATAGCGGTGCCGGTGTTCAGACCGAGTCGCGCGCGCAGATAATGAACAATGGGCGGCCACTTGGTGCCTTCGCTCCGCCATTTCTTCCGGAGTTCCTCGATACCCTTCTGCACACGGATGGTGGCGGTGCAGGCGCGGAAAGCATGGTCGGGCACCGGCAATGGCGCACCGAAGATCGCCACGACGGCGTCGCCGATGTATTTGTCGAGCGTGCCGCGCTCCTCCTGCACGAGGTCAGTGCAAGCGGTGAGGTATTCGTTCATCAGCTCGACGAGTTGCGAAGCCGGCATGAGTTCCGAGAAGGTCGAGAACGACTGGATGTCGGAGAAATACGCCGTGATGACCTCCTCGTGCCCACCGAGTTGAGGATCCTCCTTGGACTCGACCATGCGATTGACCAGCTCAGGCGCGAGATAGGTGCCGAACATGTTTTTGATGCGGCCCTTTTGTTTCTCTTCATGCACGAGTTGCCAAAGCGTCGCGATGAACCCGGTGCTGAACGCAGCGCCGAGGGGCGCCGCCATGGGCAGGATGAGGTGGTTTTCCGTGAACTGGTGGATGCAAACCACGGCATATCCAACCAAAACCAGAACACCCAGCATCTTGGATAGCAGACTGCGTGCTCCTCCCGAAACAGAGAGTGCCGTGACGACCGTCGTAAGGCCCAAAACACTCGCCCATATCGTCCATGGTGGCGGACGCTGCAGGTATAGCTGGCTGATGATCGTTTTGATGAGATTACCGTGTCCACCGACCTTCGGCACGGGATCGCCGTCGAAGGGAGTCGGCGCCAGATCCTGCAATAACGGATCGACCGGCCCGATCAGGATCGTCGCTCCGGCGAAACGCTTGAAATATTCCTCTGCTTGGACGCGCTCTTCCGGGTTCTCGGAGTTCAGCCATTCTCCCGCAATCAGGACATCCGCGATGCTGCTGCGTGGATTGTAATCCTGATTGTCCCATTCGGAAAACCAATTGACTTCCAAAAGCTGCTTTTCGGTGACCGGGATGCGGCGGATCACCTGCTCGTTTTCCGGGTTAAAAATCTCAACGTAATCTCCCGCCCGGCGCAGGGATCCGGGCGGAACACCCAGTTCGATGCAGGCCAGCTGCAATCCCATGTGCCAAAACGTAGTCAACGAGGCTTCGGCGAAGAGCGGCGCCCAGCGTGGGACTTGATCGTTTTGGTAGTCGTAGTCGATGTCGATCAGACCGATCGTGCCGGATCGCATGGGTGTCATGATCGGAGCACCAGGCAGTTCGGGGATATCGTTCCGGTCGCGATTCTCGAAACCGAGACGCAGCAACGGAAACTTCCGGGTGCCGCGCTGCGTGCGGGCTTCACCACCGGTATATTGCGCCGCGAAAACGATCTGGGGGTATTTGCGCGAAAGCCGGGCCAGCTTCGTGTTTCCCGCCGCCGCCGCCTCCCGATTCACCAGTTCCGAGTGCGCCAAATCGGAAAATACGAAATCGAAACCCACCGACTTCGCCCCACCCTTTTCCAACAGCAGCTGAGCTGCCTCCGCGAATCGACCCCGATCCCAAGGCCGCTCACCGATGCGCTGAATTCCCCGAGTATCGAGATCAACATAGAAGACTCTAACCGGAGAAGTCAGATTGCCGCGATAGCGGAACCGCTGATCTAGCAGAAGATTTTCCAGTCGGTGAAGTTCGCCCTCTTGCGCCAGCCAGCCCCACAAGATCGGCACGGGCAGCAGCAGAAGTATCTTCCAGTTGAACTTTCTTTTCTTGGGCTGCGCCACGGCTGCGGACAGTAGCTGCCGACGTGGTGAATTAAAGCAGATTCAAATCGGCCAAACAAAACACCCGGCTTGGGCCGGGTGTCGTGCTAAGTGACTCAGCTTTGTTCGCCTGCGCCAGGGGTGAGCTTCTGGTCTTCCGGAACCGGCGGCGGCACCGTAGGCGGCGGCTCGTCTTTGGGCCCTTCTTTTGGCGGAGGATTGTCGATCACCGTGTTCTGCAAGGTCTGCGCAAGTTCCTGCGCGGCCGTCCGGATCGCCGCAGCATCGGCTGCGGGAATATCTTTGGAGACGACGACCGGGTTTTCAGGATTTGCAGTGTCGATCTCAACCACGACTTCCTTGCCTTCAGCCACCGGCACGTCGGCATTGGTTACGCCTTCCATGACCACGAGGCCTTCCGCAGTCTGAATCTGGAAGAAGGCTTTGCCGTTCGAGTCGGGACGGAAGACGATGCGATAGATGGTGCCGCGAATACCGGCGGCGCCCACCGGAGTCTTGATGGAGTAACTGGAGGAAGTGTTCAGCTTTTTCACGTCACCGACCATTTCACCGTAGGAAAGATTCAGCGTGGTCTTGGACTTGTTCGGTTCCTGGGTGAGCGCGGAGGGGTTTGAAATCGGCTCATCGAGCGGATCCATTTTGAATTCCTCGATCGCCAACCGGGACTCCGCGCCCAAACGCACTGACGAACCATTGCTGAAAACGAGCACCACGCTCGCTCCCTTGCCGGTGGTGACCGTGTCGGTCTCAGTGACGAGATCGCCGTCCTTCAGCGGTGCGGTGGAACCGTCGGCGGCGAGCTTGATTACCTCGCCTTGCACGCGAGCGGCCTTGATGTTGCCGAGTTCGGTTTGGGCCAGCGCAGTCAGCGATAAAGCGCTTGCAACAAATGCGCAGCATAGAAAGCGAAGGACGGTGGAAATTTTCATAATTCCTCGGCTGATTTCGGTTAGCGGTTGGCAATCAACTGCTGGCGCAGAGTGTTCGCAGCGCCATGGGAGGGGTCAAGAGCTAAACAGGTATCCAGCGCCGTCATAGCGTCCGCTCGGCGAGCCGGAAAGGCCTGTAAATGATAAGCATAATAATACCACCAGGTGGGCGAATGCGGCGCCAGTTCCAGCGCGCGCCGGTAACACGATTCGGTTTCGGAACGCCCACGCTGGACGTCCAGCGCGACCGCTTTACGCACCCAAAACTCGGCATCCACGGCGCAGCGTTCGAGTGCTTCATCGGCGGCCAGTTCGGCAAAACGCCCCAAGCTGACCAATTCGCTCCGTCCACCCTGCCAAGCCTGCACGGTCACGTAGGCCAGATCAGACCAAGCCTGCCCATTACCCGGATCGATGCGCACAGCGCGAGTGAGCGCCCGACGAGCCGTGGCCGCGATCTCTGGCAGATTGCCTTCTCCCTTCTTCGCATAGCGTTCGATCGATCGGCGCGCCTCGGCCCGAATCCCTTCGGCCCGGTAAAGCGGTGAAGCCAGCCGCCATCCGAGTCCCAACACCGTCACGACGAGGCCAACACCGGCCATCCATGCGGGCAGCGCTCGCACCGGCCGTTGCCAGGCGCGCTCATCGCGCAACAGCAGCGCCGCCACCATCGCTGCAGCAAAAGCCAGCGCCGGAATCTTTGTGTGAAAATCCACACCGAGATGGACTGCATAAGCCACCAGCCCGAGCAGCAGGCCGAGTTTCCACTTCGCCAGCGCGAACATGTTTTCCGTTGAAGTCACCTCTCGCCGGGCCCGTCGCACCGCCGCCCACCCCGCTGCGAACAGAACAGTTCCGGCGACGAACCAGAGCGCAAAGCCCACCAGGCCGTAGTCGCTCAACGTGTTCAGGTAATCATTGTGCGTCCAATCAGGTTCGTTGAGAAAGCCTCGCGGACGATACTGATCGAACAGCACGTTGTAGGCGGCCGCCCCGCGTCCCAGCCACGGCGACTCCAGCCACATTTGCCAACCCGCCTTCCATATTAGCGGCCGGCTCGTTTCAAACGTTCCTTCCAAAAATGGATCGATGCGCTGCCTCGCGTAGTCGCTGCCCTGATAGAGCGCCCACAAACCCGCCACCACGCAGAACAACACCGCCATCGCGCCGAGCACTTTCTTCCGCCAATCGCGACCGGCCAGCAAGGGCCAGAGCAGAAGCGCGGCACCCAACCCGATCCAGCCGCCCCGACTGCCCGTGAGCACCACCGTGACGATGAACAGCGCCGCCACCCAGCCGCAGACAATCTTGGTTGCAGGACGCACGGCACGTGAAAACACGAGACCCAGGCACACCGGCACCATCAACTCGATCAGACCCGCCAGGCTGTTGGGAATGCCAAACATTCCTGCCGATCGCCCTACGAACTGCGCTGCCTGCGTCCGCCCGAGCATCATCCACGAAGGGTCAGCAAACCGCTGATACACGGCCATGCCGGTGCCCGCGAGTCCGAGTCCCACAAACACCGCGACCAGCAACCCAGTTTGAGCGCGGCCACGTCCGAAATGCAGAGTCAGCACGAAGACCAGCCACATTTGAAACCAGAGCAGCCATTCGCGCCAAGCCAGCCATTTGGCCGGAGCCAGCCACACGACACTGGCCAGCGCAAAAAGCAGAAATGGCACCGGCAGCAATGCCGCCAGATGGAACGGACGCCTTCCCGCCGCCCACAACACCGCACCCAAAGTCGACAAACCAAACACGGCCCAGGACGTAACCACCATCGTATCGGCCAGGTAACCGCCGAGGCACAGGGTCGTCCACGCGAACATGAGCACCATCCCTCCTACGAGCACCCACTCGGCACCCGCCAGCCAGCGCGGGACGGGACGGGTCTGATCGGACGGCGGGGTCATCGTGGCCGCATGATGAATACTTCTTGGCGCCGCGGAGCCACAAAAAAGCCGCCCGGCGAACCGGGCGGCTTGAAAGGAATCGACGGTGTAATCGCGACGAATTACTTGGTCGGGACCGACAGGATCGTCTTGAGAATACGGCCGGCGACCAGATACGGATCGGCAGCGGAATTCGGACGACGGTCCTCGAGGTAACCCTTGTAGCCGTTGTTGACGAAGCTGTGGGGGACACGAATCGAGGAACCGCGGTCGGCGATACCGTAGGTGAACTTGTCGATGGATTGCGTCTCGTGCAGGCCGGTGAGGCGGAGATGGTTCTCCGGGCCGTAGACGGCGATGTGCTCGTTCATGTTCTTGGCGAAGGCAGCCATGAGCTTCTCGAAGTATTCCTTGCCGCCGACCTCGCGCATGTGCTTGGTCGAGAAATTCGAGTGCATGCCGGAGCCGTTCCAGTCGAGCGGAGCGCTGAAGGCCCCGACGATGGGCTTGCAGCGCCATTCGATGTCGATGCCATAGCTCTCACAGAGGCGGCTGAGGATGTAACGAGCGACCCACATCTGGTCAGCGGCGCTCTTCGAGCCCTTGCCGAAGATCTGGAACTCCCACTGGCCCTTGGCGACCTCGGCGTTGATACCTTCGATGTTGATGCCAGCATCAAGGCAGAGGTCGATGTGCTTCTCGACGATCTCGCGGGCGACGGAACCGACGTTCTTGTAGCCGACGCCGGTGTAGTAAGGACCCTGCGGCCCCGGGAAACCGCCCTGCGGGAAGCCCAGCGGAGCGCCGTCCTTGTAGAAGAAGTATTCCTGCTCGAAGCCGAACCAGGTGTCCGGATCATCCGGGATGGTGGCGCGGGAATTGGAGGGGTGCGCCTCGCCGGTGTGCAGGTAGGTTTCGCACATCACCAACACGCCGTTTTTGCGGGTGGTGTCGTTGAACACCGCGACGGGCTTCAGCACCACGTCGGAGCTCTTGCCCTCGGCCTGCTGCGTCGAGCTGCCGTCGAAGCCCCAGTCGGGCAGATCGGCGAGCTTCGGGAAGCTGGCGTATTCCTTGATTTGGGTCTTGCTGCGCAGGTTCGCCAAGGGCGTGTAACCGTCGAGCCAGATGTATTCCAGTTTGTATTTGGCCATGGATCGGATGAGTTTGTTTGTGGTTTGGACGTAAGGCGTGAAAGAAGCCGATGGCCGGTTGGGGAACCACCGGTATGCAGTGACGCGATACACCGGACAAAAAGCACCTTACATGCCAGAGGGAAGCGCTTTTTCGGTTTATGCCAAAGCGTGCACGAGGGCGCTGCCACTCGCCCCTTGCAACCACGCGTAATGCGCTAAATCCTAGTCCTTCAAACTCATGCAAGAGGTAAAGGACACCCAACGCGCCCTCGTTCGCATCGGCTACGACGGTCGTGTGTATAAAACCTTTCGCGGACACCAAGCCTACGCACGGTTCGCGAACGAAGTGCGCGTGCTCCGCCACCTCGAAACCCGCGGCTGCGATTTCGTGCCCCGCCTGCTGGAAGCCGACGAATCCACGCTCTCCATGGTCACCACCAACTGCGGCGGCCGCGTGGACCAAATCACTCCCGAGCGCCTCAAGGAACTTTTCTCCGAACTCGAATCCTTCGGCGTGCGACACGACGACCCCGAAATTCGCAACGTCACCTACCGCAAAACCGACGGCCGTTTCTGTATCATTGATTTCGAATTCGCCGCCCTGCTTGACGAGATCGCCCATCCGCCCGCGCCCGCCGTTCGCTGGTCGGGCCTCACCCACCGCGGCAAGGTCCGCCCGAACAACGAAGACACGTTTCTCGCGCTCCGCTTCGACGGCCACGAAGTCCACTATCTCGGCAAAACCGGCGAGGCCTCGTGGGCGAAAACGGATTTCGTCTTCGCCGTCAGCGATGGCATGGGCGGGGCCAACTCCGGTGAGTTTGCCAGCCGGTTCACGGTGGATCGCATCACCAAGCTCATGCCCCGCGGCTATCGTCCCGCCGCACCGGGCCCGGGCAGCCGTTACGACTCAACCCTGACCGAACTCTTCAAGGCCATTCATTTCGATCTGATGAAACTCGGCGAATCCTATGAGGAGTGCCGCGGCATGGGCGCAACCCTCAGCCTGTGCTGGTTCACGCCCGGCTGGGTTTACTTCGGCCACATTGGCGACACCCGAATCTATCACCTGCCCGCGACCGGCGGCATCCTCCAACTCAGTCACGATCACAGCTACGTCGGCTGGCTCCGTCGCACCGGCCAGCTCAACGAACGCGAAGCCCGCACTCATCCGCGCAAAAATGTCCTCAATCAAGCGCTCGGCGCCGGCCACCAATTCGTCGAGCCGCAGATTTCCGCCCTACCCTGCGCCCCCGGCGATCGCTTCCTCATTTGTTCCGACGGCCTCAACGAAGGCCTCTGGGACAATCGCCTCGACGAAATCATCCGTTCACCCGCTCCCGAACCCGTTGCGCAACGACTCGTCGCCGCCGCCCTTGAGGCAAGCGGACGCGACAACATCACTGCGCTCGTCGTGGAAGTCATCGCGTCATGAACACCGTTTTTGTTTACGGCACGCTCAAACGCGGCGGCTCGAACCATTTCTTTCTGGATCGCCAGCATTTCCTCGGCGAAGTCCGCACGCAGCCCGGCTACACGCTCTATTCGCTCGGTGACTATCCCGGCATGGTGCGAGCCCCCGGCGACACTGCGGGTGTGACCGGCGAACTCTGGAACGTAGACGACGACTGCCTGGCCGAACTCGACCGTCTCGAAGGCCTCGATGAAGGTCTCTACGAACGCGTCGAAGTGCTGCTCCAGCCCAATCCGCACGTCGCTTCCGCGCAAACTTACCTCTACCTGCGACCACATCACGGTCTTCCGCCACTCGGAGACACTTGGCCGGCAGCGTAGAGCCCGCCCATCAATTCCTGCCGACGCTTTTCATCTGAGCGCCGACTGAGGCACTCGTTTCACGGTCACGAATTTCGCACGGAAGAGTTCATCCAACAAATCGCGCGTCGGCATTGGGATGCGTTTCACCAGATCGTCCATGGGCGGCAGGGCGCCTTTGTCCTCCGGTGGAGTCTCGGTGTGCATCAGCGCCGGCGTGACAACTCCCATCTCGCGTTCCTGCGCGAGAAACGCCGCCTCTTCCTCCGACGAAGGTCCCATGGGCGCATCAGCCACGACCGCGGCGACAGACTCCTCTTCCGCCTTCTGGACTTCAGGTGTCCGCGTCAGTCGTTTTTTTTTGAGCCGTCAGCGGGCGCGCTCTCGGCGAGCGTGGCAATTTCCTTGATGAGGCTGTCGATCGCGCGGGCTCGGCTCGCCTCAACGGCTTTGAGCAGCGCGACTTCAAAATTGATGCGCTCGGACAGGCCATGCTTCACACCGTTTTCGCCCTCGCGCAATCCGTCGAGCAGGCGCGTGAGCTGCTCCGTTGTCATGGGCGAACCCAGTGCCGCGCTGCTGCCGCCCTTCGCAATGGAATCGAGCAGGACCGTGCGGATGTGCGCCTGCAGGTCCACGAGCAGGCGATAGAGGTCGCGGCCGTTTTCGTCGCAATCATCCACGATCGCCACGATCTTCTTGTGATCGCCGGCCGCCAAAGCCGCGGCAAGTTCGGCGATCTTGGCCGCCGACACGAGGCCATAGACGTCCAACACGTCGGCTTCGCCGATCTCAGTCCCGCAAAAGGAAATCATCTGGTCGAAAATGGACTGCGCATCGCGCATGCCACCGTCAGCCATGCGGGCGATGCTGGCGAGCGCGGCGTCGCTCGCCTTGATCTTCTCGCTGGCGGCGATCTTCTTCAGCCGCTGCACGATCAGTTCGGTCGGAATCGGTTTCAGGTCGAAGCGCTGGCAGCGCGAGATGACCGTGGCCGGCATTTTTTGCGGATCAGTCGTGGCAAAAATGAACTTCACGTGCGCCGGCGGCTCCTCGAGCGTTTTCAGCAGCGCGTTGAACGAGCCGGCCGACAGCATGTGCACCTCGTCAATGATGTAGACCTTGTAGCGGCCCTGCGCGGGCGCATAGGCGACCGTGTCGATGATGAACTCGCGGATCTTGTCCACCTGGGTGTTCGACGCGGCGTCGAACTCGATGACGTCGAGACAGCGGCCCTCGGCGATGGACGTGGCGATCGGGTCGGCCGGATCGAAGTCGGCATTGGGACCGCCCGCGGCGTTGAGCGCCTTGGCAAAGATGCGCGCCGTGCTGGTCTTGCCCGTGCCGCGCGGGCCGACGAGGAGGTAGGCGTGCGCGATACGGTTGCGGGCGATGGCGTTTTTCAGGGTCCGGACCACATGATCCTGCCCGACAACATCGTCGAAGGTCTGCGGGCGCCACTTGCGGGCGATGACTTGGTAGGAGCCGGACATGCCAGAGATCGGAAATCAGAGGTCAGAAAAACAGAAAGGCGAGCCAGATGTTCAATTCTCCCCGCCTGCCGCTATTCGCCGCGGGAAATCGAAAATCTAGAATCGAAAAAAAGTGGCCAGGCAATCCACGGCACTGGGAGAACGTCGTCACCGTTGCTGCCTTCCGGCCCTGGCGGGGTTCACGCGCCTGCCCATGCATGGCGCCTGGCCAAGGCGGACCGTAGGCGGCACCCCACCCCCTGCAACTAAAATAAAAATCCCGCGCACTTGCACTCAGCCGCCCGTGCCGCCTGCGGACGAAGATGGGGCCGATCCGGCCGGGGCTTCGCCCTCCGGTCGCGAACCTTCGGTCTTCTTCTGCATGTGCTTCTTCATCCGCTCACGCTTCTCCCGGTTGTATTCGTCGAACTTGATCTTTTGCTCAGGGGTAAGCTTTTCGGAAATCTCGCGCTCCATCCGCTCGGCCACCACGCGGGTGTCCTTGACGCACTCGCTGCGCAACCGGCCCATTTCCTCCACGTTGCGCTGGATGATCGGCCGGAGCTGCTCTACCTGATCTTCCTTCAAACCCAGCGTCTCGGTGAGTTTGCTCACATGGCGGCTGGCCCACTGCTCCGGGGCGGGGCGGGGCGGGGCCCAGTTGCGCCCGAACCGCGTGGTCAGCAACGCACCCGTTACGCTACCGGTTACAAAGATGCCCGCCAGGAGCGCTACCAGTTTCAGATTCTTGTTCATCAGGAAAGGTCGAGCATCGCGTGAAGGGTTTCATCGAGGGCCGGATCATCGAGGGGATCGAGCGCGACTCCGAAATAGCTGTAGGCGACAGCCGCGGCACAGCAGGCTGTGGCGGCGACAAAGCCGCGCAGGGCGAACCGCTCCAAACCGCCCCACGGTGCCACCGGGGTGGTCGCTGCGAGCGCGGCCACGCGGGTAGCGAAGCCCGGCGGCAGCATCACCGGCTCGGAATCCACGGGCGGCGCCTGCCTCGCAAGCACGACGAGTTTCTGCCAGTTTTGGTCGAATCGGTTCATGATTTTTCCTCCTTTTTTAGCTCTCGAAAGAGCTTTTGCAATTTCCGACGTGCGCGAAATGCCCGCACCTTGATGAGAGTCTGGTTCCAGCCAGTCAGGGCGCTGATTTCGGCGAGGGTCTTCTGCTCGAGGTCGAGCAGGCGGATGACCATCTGATCCTCGGGCTTGAGCTGGCTGAGCAGGCGGTTGACGAGCTCGCGGGCGGCGAGAGCTTCGCCGGGCGAACCGTCGCGGCCATCCGTCAGCACATTTTCCAACAACTCGGCCTGGTTCTCCGGCAGGTCCGCCCAGCGGAATTCAGGGCGACGTTGCTGGGCGCGCAACTGGTCGATGCACGTAGTCACCGCGATCCGCGACACCCAGTGTGGAAACGGCACGTTGCCCTGATATTGGTCGAGTCGGGTGAACATCTTCAGGAAAATGTCCTGCGCCAAGTCCTCTTCGGCGACGCGCCGGGGCAGGTGCGACCGCACAATGCGGATGACCTGCGGATAAAGTTGCCCGACCAGTTGCCGAGCCGCGCCTTGGTCACGCGCGCGCACCCGTTCGAGGCAACCGGCGAAATCGAACGCTTCTTCACCCATGAGATGTGACTGGCTTGGAGCACATGGTTGAAGACGGTGGATGAGCTGCGTGAGTTACCGGTGCCAGACCGGCTTCAGGAGCGATCCACTTTGTAAAAAAGCCACAGGCCAAGGCCTTGGAAAACGATGTTGGGCAGCCAGACGATCAGGTCGGGACGCCATTGCGGGGTGTTGTCGAACCAACCCGCCATCACCGTCGCAAAATAGTAACCGAGCGCGAGTAACAGACCGAGACCAAGATTGGCGGAGGTCTCCTTGCGCGACACCTTGATGCCGAGCGGGATTGCGATCAAGGCGAACGATAGCACCGAGAAGGCCGTCGCGAATTTTTCCTGAATGGTAATCTGCACGCGGATGAGCTGCTTCGCCTGTTCTTCCTTCGGCGTTTCGGGCGCAGGTTTTTGCAGGCGCGTCCACTCGGCCATGAGTTGCACGAAGGTCAGCTCCTTGAGTTTTCGTTTCACGGAACGGTCTCCCGTCAGGCGGCTGAGCGGAAGGTCGAAAGTCGCGTGCTCCCAAGCCGCCGAGCCGTGGACGCGCGAAAAGTTCTCGGGATCCTTGTCGTCACGCACCTCGGCCTGCGCCTGCTCGAGCGTGAGGACGAGTTTGTTGCCGGCTTCGTCGTAGTCCAACCGACCGGCGTCGGCGCGGGCGAAACGCCGCACGCGGTTCTGCCCGTCGAGTTCCCACAGCCAGAAATCCCGCAGTTGGTTGCCGTCTTTCTCGCCCACGTAGAGCACCACGCCGGGAAAATCGCGAATGAACGTGCGCGGCACGATAAAGCTGAGCGGATTCTGGCGCACCGCTTCGGCGAACTCCTTTTTATAGGCCAGCCGCGCCACCGGCATGAAATGGAAATTGATCAGCAGGGACACCACCACGCCCAACAGCGCGAGGAACAAAATCGGCGCCGACAACCACGCCACGCTCAAACCCGAAGCGCGCATCGCCGTGATCTCGCGGTCGGATGACATGCGCCCAAGCACGAGCAGGATACCCGTGAGCATGCCCATCGGCAGCGCGTAATAAATCACGAAAGGCACCAGCAGTGCCACCAGCCGCACGAACGTCTCGGGCTCGATTTGTCCGGCCAGCACCGGCCCGAGCAGATCCTTCATCGCGTTGCCGATCATCAACACGAAACCAAACAACGCCACCGAAGCCGCGCACGTGAGGAACACGTTCGCAAAGATGTGCCGGTGGAGGAGATTCATGCGGAGCTTGAACACTGCGCAAAGCTCCCAATCCTGTCCAAGTCAATTTGCCATCCATGGCGTTCACTCCCACAAAACCGGCTATCTACGGCGAGACCCTCGCCTCGCTCACCACCCTGCTCCAGCAGCACGGGCATCCGGCTTTTCGCGCCCGACAGATCCTTGAATGGCTCTACAAAAAGCGCGTCCGCACTTGGGACGAGATGACCAACCTCTCCCGCCCGCTCCGCGCGTGGCTGGCCGACACTTTCGATCTGGAACCCACGGCCTTCGTCCTCACCAAGCAATCCGAGGATGTCACCGACAAGCTGCTCCTCGAACTCGGCGACAAATCCCTCATCGAAACCGTCATCATCCGCGCTCCGCAGCTCGGTGTGGGTCAGGAGAACTCGCGCAAAACCATCTGCATCTCCACCCAGGTCGGCTGTGCCATGGGATGCAAATTCTGCGCATCCGGCCTCGAGGGCCTGAAACGCAATCTCTCCGCCGGCGAAATCGTCCACCAACTCATCCAGGTCTGCCGCCAGGAGGACGCCCGCACGCCCCGGGCCCGCGCCGAACTCGTGTCGTTCGACAATCTCGTCGTCATGGGCATGGGCGAACCGCTCCACAATTACGACGCCATCATGCGCGCGCTCACCATCCTCAACGCCGAGTGGGGCCTCGGCTTTGGCGCGCGCCGCATCACACTCTCCACATCCGGCCTTGTGCCGAAAATCCGTCAGCTCGCCGATGAACCGCTCGGCATCCGGCTGGCCATCTCGCTGCACGGTGCAACCGACGAAGTCCGCGAGCAGATCATGCCGGTGAATAAGAAGTGGCCGCTCAAGGAACTCCTTCCCGCAGTCCGCGAATTTTCCGAAAAACACGGCCGCATGGTCACGCTGGAGTTCATCCTCATCGAGGAAATCAACGACTCGCTCGACCAAGCCGAAAAGCTCCGCGACATCGCGCGCGACTTGCACGCCCACGTGAACCTCATCCCCTACAACACCGTCGAGGGCCTGCCGTGGAAGCGCCCGAGCCTCACCCGACAGGAAAGATTCGCGCGCGTGCTCGACGACGCCGGCGTGTCCGTGACGCTCCGCCGCGAAAAAGGTCACGCCATCGACGCCGCCTGCGGCCAACTCCGCCTCAAAACCGAGAAAGCTCGCGAGGCCGCCATCGCCAATTAAGGCGACGCGTCGAACACACTGCGTTTATCACCCCGTTGGGCGAGAAAGCCAGTCCTCTGCAACAATCTTTGCACCAGCAATTTAATATCGTTGGCTCAGTTGATGCTTTACACATATCAACAAATAAAGATGTATTGATTTTATAGATGCCTCCTGACCTGCCGATCTCCGACCTTTTCAGCCAGAAACCGCACCCGTTGCGCTCGCTGGAGTTCTTTCCGCCCAAAGACGACGCCGGCGTGGAAGCTTTGCGCCAGACCGCGGCCACGCTCAAGCGCATCGCGCCCGACTTCGTGTCGGTAACCTATGGCGCTGGTGGCAGCACTCGCGACCGCACCGCCCAAGTCAGTCGTCTGCTCCGCGAAGACTTCGGCTTCACAGTCATGCCCCACCTCACCTGCGTCGGGCATTCGCGCGCCGAACTCGATGCCATCGCCGACCAGCTCCATGCCGGCGGCTATCGCAACATCATGACGCTGCGCGGCGACCCGCCGAAAGGCGACACCACCTTCCAGCCCGCACCCGACGGCCTGCGTTATGCCAGCGAACTTGTGGCGCTTCTCAAGGCCCGACACGCCGACTTCTGCCTCGGCGTCGGCGGCTATCCCGAAAAACACCCCGAGGCCCCCTCACTCGAAGTCGATCTCGACAATCTGAAACGCAAGGTGGACGCCGGCGCGGGCTTCATCACCACGCAGCTCTTCTTCGACAACGCCGTTTATTTCCGCTTCGTGGACCAGTGCCGCGCGCGCGGCATCAACATTCCCATTGTGCCCGGCATCATGCCCGTGCTTTCGCTCAAACAGATCAAGCGCTTCACCGAGATGTGCGGCGCGCACCTGCCCGCCAAACTCATCAAACGGCTCGAAACCGCCGGCGAACATCCCGAGGTCGCCGAAGCGCTGGGCATCGAATGGGCGCTCACCCAGATCCGCGAACTCCTCGCCCAAGACGCTCCCGGCTACCACCTCTACATCATGAACCGCGCCAAGAGCGGCCTCGCCCTCGCCGCCGGCCTCGCCGCCTGAGCGCCTCGAGTAGCGATTGGTCCACGAGCTCAAAAATCGCCTGTGAGAGCTTCCCAGCCGCTCTTCACTACAAATCATTGTTGAGCTCAAAATCATGAGCGTGGATCAAAAAGACATCATTGATTTCTTCAGCCAATCGCGAGCGACCGGCGACGTTACGCTGACCATCTCGGATCATCTCGACTGGGAGCAGCCACGGGAGCACCTCCTCATCCTGCAGGAGAAAATCAATTTCTACCTGACCTACATCGAGTCAGGCCGAATCCTGGAGGCCTGCGCCGAAGCGGATGACAACCGCATCATCATCCAAGTGATGTTCCGTTGTGCTCCGCCCGAAGGCGAGGCCACCCGTTTTCTCGCTGTCGCACGCGAGAAAATCGCGGCTGCCGGCTATCACTTCGCGCATTTCGTTCCGCAGTTGGATTTGGAAGAACCGCAGAGCTGATCCAGGCATCTTTGCGAAACGAGCGCCGCGCGGCAGCGGTCATGTCCCCGAATTGGCGCGAGTCGCCCGGAGCTTTGTCAAAAAAGGCTTCCCTACCCGCGCGGCTCCCCGTTTCCTGCCCGACTCACCTTTCACATCCGTCTTCCGGCTTCCGTTCACCGACTTCCGTCCTAGTCCTCTTCCCTCCGTCCTCTGCCATGACTCCCGCCCAGGAAATCGCCCGCCGTCGCACTTTTGCGATCATCTCGCACCCTGACGCAGGCAAGACGACGTTGACCGAGAAGTTCCTGCTTTACGGCAACGCCATCCACCTCGCTGGCGCCGTGAAGGACCGCAAGAACCAGCGCGCCACCGCCTCGGACTGGATGGAACTCGAGAAGCAGCGCGGCATCTCCATCAGTTCGACGGTTCTGCAGTTCGACTACGTCGGCTGCGCGGTCAACCTGCTCGATACTCCCGGTCACAAGGACTTCTCCGAAGATACCTACCGCGTGCTCACCGCCGTGGACGCCGCGCTGATGGTGATCGACGCCGCCAAGGGCGTGGAGACGCAGACCCGCAAACTCCTCGAGGTCTGCCGCCGTCGCGGCGTGCCGATTTTCACGTTCATGAACAAGTGCGACCGGCCGACGCGCAACCCGCTCGACCTGCTCGACGAACTCGAGAGCGTGCTCGGCTTGCAATCGTCGCCTGTCATCTGGCCGCTCGGCAATGGCCCGTCGTTCAAGGGTGTGTTCGACCGTCGCACGAAACAGGTGCATCTCTTCGAACGCGTGCCCGGCGGCAAATTCCAGGCTCCGGTCAACGTCACCTCGCTCGACGATTCCGCCGTGCGTTCGAAGCTCGACGACGACACCTACCGCGACGTGAAGGAACAGCTCGAGATGCTCGACGGCGCCGGCCACCCCTTCGACCTCGACGCCGTCCGCCACGGCAAGCAGACGCCCGTCTATTTTGGTTCGGCCGTGAACAATTTCGGCATCGAACTTCTCTTGAACGGCTTTCTCCAGGACTCCGTGCCGCCCGCCCCGCGCAAATCCGTCAGCATCACCGTGCCCGGCACGCCCGCACCGACAACGGCGCGCGTTGTGCCCGTGGACGACCCGAAATTCTCAGGTTTCATCTTTAAGATCCAAGCCAACATGGATCCGAAGCACCGCGATCGCATCGCGTTCTGCCGCGTGTGCTCGGGCAAGTTCGAACGCGACATGGTCGTCACGCACCAACGCACCGGCCGGCAGGTGCGCCTTTCCTCCTCGCACAAGCTTTTCGGTCAGGAACGCGAGACCGTGGACGAAGCTTGGCCGGGCGATGTCATCGGTCTCGTCGGCCATGACAGCTTCGGCATCGGCGACACGCTCACGACCGATCGCGGCATTTTCTTCGACGAGATCCCGCGCTTCCCCTCGGAAGTGTTCAGCTACATCTCGAATCCGAATTCCGGTGACGCCAAAAAATACCGCGCCGGTCTCGAGCAACTCCTGCAGGAAGGCGTCGTGCAATCCTTCCAAGCGAAGAACGCTCCGCCCGGCGCCACGCTGCTCGCCGCGGTCGGTCCGCTGCAGTTCGAAGTCGTGCAATGGCGCCTCCAAAGCGAATACAACGCCGAATCCCGACTCACGCCCACGCCGTGGACTGTCCTGCGCTGGCTGGAAATCCCCGACAATCTGAAGGACGCCAAGGGCAACTTCGACTTCACCCGCCTCATTGTCGCCACCGGCGTCAGTTTCGGCACCGACAAGTTCGAGCATCCCGTCGTCCTTTTTCCGAACGAATGGACGATGCGCTACTTCACCGAGAAAAATCCCGAGCTGAAGTTGCACGAGCTCCCGCTGGAGCAGACAAAGTAAATATCCCCGGAGCTAGCCGAACTGTAATATCTTAGGCCATAGCCGCGCTTGCGCCGGTCGCGAAAGCTTGGGCTCAGACTGGTCTGCACAGACAGGTCTCGAATCACCCGGCAGTTGCCTTGACCGGATTGGTGCCGGCGGGATAATCACGCCATGAAATCGCAGTTGCGTCGGCATGGCCTGCTTTTCCTTTTTCTGGCGGTGAACAGCGCGTGGGCGGCCAACATTCTGCCGGTCACGCCGGCGGGCGACGGCACCTACAGCATCACCGCCAAAGCGACCCACAAGTTCACGCGCAACACCGACAAGCTGAAGGAGCAAGCGCTGAAAGTGGCTGGGGAATTCTGCGCCAAGGAGGGCAAGACACTGAAAGTCCTGTCCGTGAACGAGGACAAAAAGCAGTATCTCGTCGGCGACTTCGCCCAGATCACGCTCACCTTCACGGCCCTCGCGGCGGGCGATGCGGAACTGGCGCCGGCCACGTCCGTCGCGCCCGTCGTGGCCAAACCCATGACCACCGACGAACTCGCCGCCGAGCTCACCAAACTGGACGACCTGCGCCAGAAGGGCCTGCTCACCGACGGAGAATTCGACACCTTGAAACAGAAGCTGCTCAGCCGATTCTGACCCAACGGGCAACCGCGCTGCAACTTTTCCCATCGATTTCGGGTTATTCAGGCATGAAAGTCATCGGCGTCTTCTTTGTGTGGTGCCTCCTGCTGGTCGTCTGCTGGCCGGTGGCGTTGCTCGCCTTGGTGCTGGCCCCGTTGGTCTGGCTCGTCGCCCTGCCCTTCCGGCTGGCCGGCGCATGCCTCGGCGCGGTGTTCGCGTTCATCAAGGCCCTGCTGCTCTTTCCGGCCCGCCTGCTCGGCGCCAAGACTTGACCAAGCGGACGCTCTTGATGGCGGATTTGTGTTTATCAGCGGGGCAAAACCCCATCCCTTGCTCCGGTGCGTCCCACCATACTCACCGTTGATGATGCCAAGGCCGTGCGGCTGCTTGTCGAGCGGGCCCTGCGGCCGTTCGCCTGCCATATCGCCGAATCCACCAACGGCTACAACGCCCTGTTCGCGATGGAGAAGGCGTTGCCCGAGCTCATCCTGCTCGATGTCAGCATGCCCATCATGAACGGCCTTGAGTTACTCGAAATGCTCAGGTCCAAGCCCGAGCTGGCGCGTATTCCGGTGATCATGTTGACGTCGCCCGCCGACCACACCGTCGCCGGCCGCATCGCCGAGCTGGGCGTCGCCGGCACCCTCATGAAGCCTTTCTCCGAGGCAAAGCTGGTGGAGGCGGTGCAAGCCGTGCTGCCGCTGAAACCCGTCTGAACAGGATTTTCCGGCCGCGGGAGTGAAACGGCATTCGCAAGCGGCTCCCAAGCCTCCGGTGGCTCGTGCCGCGTGCGGTTTCCTCGAAGCC
>JBIQJF010000008.1:99888-118091 GCA_044507675.1 Opitutales bacterium
CCGCGCGGTCCTCGGCGATGGTCCGCGCACCCCATGCTTTCCGGTCCCCTGCTCTTTGCCGTCCTCGCGCTGGGCATTGTCTTGATCGTCGTAGCCACCACGCGCTGGAAAATTCACCCGTTCCTCGCGCTGCTGGTCACCGCCTATGGCGTCGGACTCACAAGCGGCCTCGGCCCGGAACAGGTGCTCACGGCGCTAACCGGCGGATTCGGCCGCACGGTCGGAGCCATCGGCATCGTCATCGCCTGCGGTTGCATCATCGGCACGGCCCTCGAGCGCAGTGGTGGCGCCCTCGTCATGGCCAACGCCATCTTGCGCCTCATCGGACAAACGCGTGCCGTGCTGGCGATGTCCTGCACCGGCGCCGTGGTTTCTATTCCTGTGTTCTGCGATTCGGGCTATGTCATTCTCTCGCCCCTCAATCGCTCGCTCGCCCGCCGCACCGGCCAGTCCATGGCAGCTTTCGCCGTGGCGTTGAGCATGGGCCTCTATGCTACGCATTGCCTCGTGCCGCCCACCCCGGGTCCGATCGCGACCGCAGGCGAACTCCGCGCCGACCTCGGCATGGTCATCCTGCTCGGACTGCTGGTGTCCGTGCCGGTCGTAGCCATCACTTGGCTCTATGCCGTGCAAGTGGGTCGAAAAGTGTCCATCAATCCGCCCGCCACCGCGTCGGAATCCGTTGCCGACAGCACCTCGCCCCCCGGCACGTTTGCCGCCTTTGTCCCGATCCTGCTGCCCGTGCTGCTCATCGCCGCAAAATCCGTCGCCGATCTGCCGACGCGCCCGCTCGGCGAAGGCGCCCTGCGCACGACGCTCGGCTTTCTCGGCAATCCCAACACCGCGCTCATTCTCGGCGTGTTCCTGACTTGGTTCGTCGTTCGTCGACATGGGAGGGAAATCTTCGGCAACTGGAGCGGCGAGGGTCTGCGCGATGCCGGCACCATCATCCTCATCACCGCCGCGGGCGGCGCCTTCGGCGCGGTTTTGCGTGAGACCGCGCTGGCCAAATTGGTCGGCGAACTGCTCGGTTCCCTTTCGCTCGGACGTTTCAACCTCGTGCTGCCCTTTCTCGTGGCCGCCGGACTCAAGACCGCCATCGGGTCGTCCACGGTCGCCATGATCACCACGGCCTCGCTGGTTTCACCGTTGCTGCCGGCGCTCGGTCTGTCGGCCGGCCACGGTCCGGCGCTGGCAACGCTCGCCATCGCGAGCGGCGCGATGGTCGTCTCCCACGTGAACGACAGTTTCTTCTGGGTCATCACACAGATGTCGGGCCTGACCGTAAACCAAGGTTACCGGCTCATCACCGTGGCTTCCGGCCTCGCAGGTGCGACCGCACTGATCGTCGTCCTGGCCCTCGGGTTCATTCTGTCCTGATCAAAAACACCGGGCACTGTCCGCCTCGGCGGCGTCCGCTCGTTGGAAATGTGAACTTTCCGGGAAACCCCGCTGACAACACGCTGTCAGTCGCCGGCCCCATGATGGGAAATTCCTTTCCCATCCACCTACATGACCGATTCCACGCAACCTCCCGCCGCCTCCGAAGCCGGTGCTCCGCTCTCATTTTGGCGGAGCGTCTGGCTCGCGATCAAGGGCACGCACAGCGACTTCACCACGCTGCCGTTGAACCGCGCCGTGCTTCTGCTGGCCGTGCCCATGGTGCTGGAAATGTCCATGGAATCGCTGTTCGCGGTGGTGGACGTTTTCTGGGTATCGCGCTTGGGACACGAAGCGGTCGCGGTGGTGGGCATCACGGAGTCGGTGATGTCGCTCATCTACGCCGTCGCCATCGGCATTTCGTTCGCCGCCACGGCCATCGTCGCACGGCGCATCGGTGAAAACAATCCCGCTCTCGCCGCCCAAGCCGCCGGTCAGATCATCGTGCTCGGTGCGGCGGTCGCCGCTGCGATTGGCGTTGTTTTCGGATGGTTCGCCGGCGACATCCTGCGCCTGATGGGCGCCAGCCCGGAAGTCGTGTCGCTCGGCACGGGTTACGCGCGCATCATGCTCGGCGGCAATATCACCGTGTTCCTGATTTTTCTCATCAACGCCGTCTTTCGTGGCGCCGGCGACGCCGTGATCGCCATGCGCACGCTCTGGCTGGCGAACGGTCTCAACATCGTCCTCGACCCGTGCTTTATCTTCGGCTGGGGCCCGTTCCCGGAAATGGGTGTCGCGGGCGCGGCCGTCGCCACGAACATCGGACGTGGCATCGGCGTGCTCTACCAGCTCTGGCACCTGACTGCGCGGGCCGGTCGCGTGCGATTACACCTGCCTGACCTGCTGCCCCATCGCGAATCGCTGGTCACGATCCTCAAAACCTCCGGCAACGGCATCGCGCAGCTGCTTATCGCCACCACGAGTTGGGTCGGCCTTTTCAAGATCCTTGCCGTTTTCGGCAGTCCCGTGCTCGCCGGCTACACGATCGCGATCCGCGTGGTCATCTTCGCGCTCATGCCCGCTTGGGGCCTCGCCAATGCCGGCGCCACGCTCGTCGGTCAGAACCTCGGCGCAAAACGTCCCGACCGCGCGGAGGAATCCGTGCGCATCGCCGCACGCTACAACGTCGCGTTCCTCGGTGGCGTTGGCCTGCTGTTCATTGTCTTCTCGCGGCTCATCGTCGGTTTCTTCACGACCGACCCGACGGTATTTCCCGAGGCCGTCCGAGCGCTCTGGATCATCAGCCTCGCGTTCCCGCTCTATGCCGCGGGCATGTGCTTGGAAGCGACCTTCAACGGTTCGGGCGACACGTGGACACCCACGCGGCTTAATTTCTTCTGCTTGTGGCTCGGCCAAGTGCCGCTTGCATGGTTACTCGCCGTGCCCGCGGATCTTGGTCCGCTCGGGGTTTACATCGCGGTGCCGGTGTCGTTCACGGCCCTAACCGTGTGGAGCACGGTGCTCTTTCGTCGCGGTAAATGGAAGGAGCAGAAGCTCTAGGGGCGACAGCTAGGGTCTAAAGCCCTATGCGCGGTCAGGTCGGATACATTTTTTAACAAATCAATCTGATCCCATTGATTTCTTTATATGCTTATATCCAACGTATAATATATTTAAGTAAAACGAAAATCGGCTTAATGCAAAATTATTTCTTTACATATCTCAACTTATGGTGATTTCCTAGGGTCTATTACCTATAAAAGTCACCTATGAATCCTGTCCGTCGCCTCACCGCCCTCGCTTTCCTGAGTCTCACCGCGCACGTCGCACTGAACGCCTCGCCCATCTCGCTTAATCTCTCCGAAGCCCAAGATTACAACATGCTCGTTTGGGGTAACGCCACGTTGCTCAACTCCGACACCGAAGGCCGCGTGGCCGTCGGCGGCAACGCCACCTTCAACAGCTATTCGATCGGCACCCACGTTCCCGCGGGTAATCCCTCGGGCGGCAATCTGGTCGTCGGCGGGAATCTCACCGCAGGTCATGGACAGGTATACAACGGCAGCATTTACGTGGGCGGCACCTACAGCGGCCCGGGCTATGCGCTCAACTCCGCCGCAGGTTCCGTCACCAGCGCCGGGCTCGGCGCCGCCGGATTGCCCTTTGATTTCGCCAGCGCCCAGAGCGCTCTCACCACCAAGTCCGAAACCTACGGCTCCGCTGACGCCAACGGCATCGTCCTGTTCCAGTGGTCCACGCTGACGCTCACCGGCACGGACGATTCGCTGAACATCTTCAATATCACCGCCGCGATGCTCAACAGCGCCAGCTCGCTGGTGCTGAACGTTGCCGCCGGCTCGCACGTATTGATCAATGTTTCCGGCGCCGCCGTTGATTTCTGCAACATGGGCCTGTCCGGCATCACGAGCACCAACACCCTTTTCAATTTCTACGAAGCCTCGACCCTCCTGATGTCGGGCATCGGTATCGAAGGTTCCATCCTCGCCCCGCTGGCTGATGTCACCTTCATCAGCGGACAGATGAACGGTCAGCTCATCGCCAAGTCCTTCGCCGGCGCCCAATGGGGCGTGGGCGAACTGCACTACCACTCGTTCAATGACCAGCCCGAGCCTCCTCCGTCCGTGCCCGACACCGCCAGCACCGGCCTCCTCCTGGCTCTCGGCCTGTTGACCCTCCCATTCGCCCGGCGCTTCGCCCGCCGCTGAAACGGTTCAACGCGACAACGGCGAACGTCAACGTGTGCTCCGGCGACGCGTGGCCCGCACGCGACTAAGGTTCCTGCAGGCTTTGATCATCGCCAGCGCGCCGGCCTGTTCGAACGCATTGAAAGCCGCGGTGCGCTCGAGCGTCGCCGTCTCGGCATCTCCTTCCTCGTCGAGCAGATCGGCCAGCCGGCAACGCACCTGTGCCGCGGCCACCGGTGCCTCTATCTGCCGCCAGCGTCGCAACGAATCACGTAGATGTCCGATGGCCTCGGCCCGGCGACCCTCGGCCGCAGCCACTTCGCCGCGTGCCCGGGCAAACAACGCCTGCAGCGCCGGGGTCGAGACGAGATCCGGTTCGCGTTCCAAAACCGACAGGGCCGCCGTCGCCTCTTCCAACCGGGCGGCGTGAGCCGCGATGATGGCCTGCCAAGCGAGAGCTTGTCCGCGTTTGGAGCGACATGACCACGCATTCTCGGCGAGCGCACGGCCGAGTAGTTTGACGGCGGCAGCGGCGTTGCCCTCGGCGTGATGCACCAATGCCAGACCAAACCGGGATTCCCAGCCGAGTTCGGTCGCGCGCAAATAAGCCTCGCGCGCTTCCGCGGTTTCTCCCCGCGCCAGCAGGATGTCGCCGAGCGCCACCCAAGCATCGCCTTCCGCCCATGGGGCCTGCTTCGCAATGATCGCGATGGTGGCGCGAGTTTCCTTCTCTGCGGCGCGCAAATCGCCGCGCACCGTGAGCACTTCGGCGCGGTGCAATCGGCAGAGTCCGGGATAGCTGGCCACGCCCTTGTCTTCGCACCATCGCGTAAACTGGTCGGTCCACTGGCCGGCACGCTGCCAGTCGGAACGCGTGAGGCAGCCAAAGATAACCCCGCAATAAACCAGCCCACCCGCCCAAGGACTGAGCCCACTACCCACGACCGACGCTCCCGCTTCGTCGAGCGCGGCCATGCCTGCGCGCACGTCGCCGAGATAGAGTCGTGCTTCGCCGACATGCACCAGCCCGAGGCTCTCCAAGTCAGGATCAGCGAATTTTTCACCCGCGGCCCGGGCATTTTCCGCCAGCGCGAGCAAGGTCTCGATGTCATTTTGCAACAGCGCCATGCGGGCACCGAGCAGGTCGAGGTAGCCTTTCTCGCGGCACGGCGGCTCGTTCTCCAGCAGGCGCGCGGCGCGGTGATACCATCCCTTGGCGAGCACGGGCTCCCGCCATTCGACCCGCAGTTGGGCCAACAAGATTGCCACCCATGCAGCCCGACGGCGGTCGCCGCGCGTAGAAAACGCCGCCACAGCACGCTCCAACGGCTCCGCTGCCTCATGCGGCCGGCCGGCACACTGCGCAGCATGTGCCCAACGTTGGAGATCCTCGGCCGACAGCCCCTCGATGTCATCCACCCGACGGAAAGCTGCCATCGCCCGGCCCCATTCACCACGCTGGTAGGCGGCTCGCGCCGCCTCGCCAGCGGTGTTGCCCGGCTCGCTGCTCCGCGACAACTTCCCTGAAGAGTCATCACATAACCGGTAACCTTGCCGGGCGAAGGTGCGAATCGCGTCGGGCGCGCCGGTCTTTCCCAAAGCGGATCGCGCCAGGCTGACCGCCCTTTGCAAGGAAGCATCGGTCACAATCACACCCGGCCAGACGCGATCGAGCAGTTCGTCCTTGGGCACCACACGCTCGCGGTGCGCAGCCAGATAAAGCAGCAGGTCGAACACCCGTGGTTGCAACGTGAGCGTGCGTCCGCCGGCGCGGACCTCGCGGGTGCCGGCGTCGATCTCAAACCTGGCGAATCGATGAACCATGAACGCACCCGGGGTGCCGGGTCGGGCGAGCGAATGGTAAGGATTTAATCAGGTCAAGGAAAGGACTTGGTCGGCATGGTTCGGCTAGGATGACGCCACTTCACGCAACGGTCGGTCCCGCATCGGTCGCTGCTCAATCCCAACCAACTCAAATCCAACCTATGAAAAGCTACATCATCCTCCGCCGCGGCGGCTGGGCCTCCGCCCGGGAACTCGAAATCGCCGCCGGTCGCTCCAGCCGCGTCGGCCAGAACGAAATGGCCGGGCGCGTCCGCTGGATTCGCTCCTACGTCGTCAAAGAACCCAATGGCCGCCTCGGCACTGTCTGCGTTTATCAAGCCAACGATCCCGAGGCCATCCGCGAACACGCGCGCTGCGCCGATCTCCCGGCCGACGAGATCATTCCCATCGGCGAGACCGTCATCATCAACGAGGATCCGCCCAAGTCCTCCTGAGGAATTCGGCATCGTCCCTTCCTGCGCATGACGCCCCAACTCCTGCTCCCGCCCGAGATCGCCGCCGCCCAAGCACCCGCTTGGGCGGTGGTTGCCGGGGTTCTCTATGCCGTGTTGTTCGCCGCCGGGTTCACCTTCGTGGTGCTGCCCGTCTGAACGCCACCCATCCCCCTCCTCCATTTAACAACATGAAAAACATCCACGTGCCCTCTTTCACCCAACGCGTCGCCGTTCTCTTCTATGGCGTCGTCTCGTATGCGATCTTCTTCGCAACATTCTGTTACACCGCCGGCTTCGTCGGTAATTTCCTCGTGCCAAAATCCATGGACGCAGCCCCGTCCGTTTCCTTCTGGATCGCGCTCGCAATCAATGCCGCCCTGCTCGGGCTCTTCGCCGTGCAGCACAGCCTCATGGCCCGGCCGTTCTTCAAGCGCTGGCTTGCCCGTTTCGTTCCTGAAGCAGCCGAACGCAGCACCTATGTGCTCGCCTCGTCGCTCGCCCTCATCGCGCTCTTCGCCTTCTGGCAACCGATGGGCGGAATCATTTGGGATGTGCAACACCCGGTCGGTGTGGCCCTGCTCCATGGCGGGTTCGCCTTCGGCTGGCTGCTCGTGTTGGTGGCGTCCTTTCTCATCAACCACTTCGATCTCTTCGGCCTGCGCCAGGTGTGGAAATTTTTCCGCGGAGTGCCGTATCGTCCGTTGAAGTTTGTCACACCCGGCCCTTACAAGCTCGTGCGTCATCCGCTCTACGTCGGCTGGCTCTGCGCCTTCTGGTTCACGCCTACGATGACGGCCGCGCACCTCGTCTTCGCTCTCGCCACCTCGGCCTACATCCTCATCGCCATCCAGTTCGAGGAACGCGACCTGGCGGACATCCATGGCGACGACTACCTCGAATACCGGCGCAAAACCCCGATGCTCATCCCACGCCCGGCCGTCGAGGACGATGGTGACGACGCTATCGCCCGGCGAATCGTTTCCTGAAGTTTATCGGCCGCACCCAACCACCGGCCGCCGGCGCCCACGAGCCGTCGGCCGGTTTTTAGCCGACACATGAAAATTCATCCGCACCGTGTTTCGCTCTTAACTGCGCTGATGGCGCCGAATCTCACGGCGGCGCTTGCCAACAGCGGTTGCAGCCGCTGCCCTCTTCGGCTCGCGCGAACCCGCTTGGTCGACGCCATCCCGGTGGCCTGCCGGCCTGAATGTGAACGCTGCTCTTTTCAGCGCGCCGGTGTCCGGCGTCTCACGGCATCCGCCGCGCCGTTAGCTTTGGAGAAGCGTTACGGTTAATTTTGCCCCCCGCCCGTTCCCGTTCGGTGCACTCGGGATCAGAGTTCGGAGTCGGTCCGGCGGTCGCTGTGAAACCCAAGATCGTCCTGATAGCCGTCGCCAGCACCACGGATCGCATGGGCGATGATCGTGAGACAGAGGCCGAGGGCTGCTAGGCAAATAATGAGCATGGGACTGAGGTGACCCGCTCATTATGCATATCTGGTTCCAATTTTCGTGACATACCGATAAGCAATTACCCATAACTTGGTTATGGATGTATTTTATTACTGCAAACCGTTGTCAGGCATTTTTTGCCCAATAAGTGTAACAATAAAATAACACTTTCGCCCGCCGTTCGGACTTAGTGCGCCGCGCGGATGCGTTAGCAGTGGCGAACAAATTCGCCGATAAAACGATCGGTATTCCGTCCGCTGACTTCGGCCTCAATGTGCCGGCGCAGACCCGAAATGCGCTCCGTCAAACGAACCTGCACGCCAATCTGTTGAGCCAGCCCCACTATCACCCGTCCTTTCGCTTTCTGCCACCGCCAGCAAGTGAGACCGACGCAAATGGGCTTGGAGGAAGGTTGAGTGGCCGGGGCGGACGATTGCTCCATGGCTCAGTTGAAGCCTAAATCACGCCAGCGGGAATTCAGTTTCATGTCTTAAAGAGATTTTTTTTCACGCCGGCGAAGCACGACGCTTCGCGATCAACACGCGCTGAACGCCGGCTGAGTAAAATCACGCCCTCAAATCGAAGCGTCTTAGCGCTTGTTCAGCTCCTGCATCTTCGCCTTGAAGAACCGCCCCTGCCGCGAAGGCCTGTAATCCCAATCGGCAAGCAGGTTGGGCGTCCACTCGACATCGAAGACCCAGGGCGTCCAGGAGATGCCGCGCTTCTCGAAGAACGCGATGATGGTCTCGCCATACGTCTCGTCGCCGATGACCGGCACGTGCGAACCGCGCTCTCCTTCCTGCATGAAACCAAACTCCGTCGCGACGATCGGGTAGCGTTCGGCGATGTAACCCCAGTCCGCCTGCCAGTTGGTCTCCCAGTTTTCGCGGCGTTTCTGCGGATACGGATGCGTCACATAGGCCACGTTCTTCGCGCGGATCGGATCGTAGCGCACGTGGGTGAGTTCGTAACCCCAGTTGAAACCAGCCACGAGCACGATGGCCCGCGGATTGATGGTCTGGATCATGGAGGCGAGATCCTCAATGAACCGGCGATAATCCGCCCACGGCAGCGGTCCCATGTGGCCATCGCGATTGGTCGGCTCGTTGTAGAGCTCATACATCGCAACCACGGGGTTATTCTTGTAACGCTCGGCAATCACATACCAAAAACGGAAGGTCTCATCGCGCGTCGTGAGATAGCGCGGCGTGTGAAAGACACCCGTGAGCAGGTTGCCGATGGTATGCCAGTCGATGATGACATACATGCCCAGTTCGCCGGCCCACTGGATGGCATCGTCGAGCATCTTCAGGTATTGCACCTGCCCCACCTCGCGCCAGTCGTGGGGATGAACCGGAATACGCACCACGTTGGCGTTCCACTTGCGGGCTTCCTCAAAATAACGGCGCCCCCACTGCCCTTTCTTGGCCAGTTCGCCCGGATCAGAAAGCGCGAGGCCGCGGAAAACCACGGTTTCGCCCTGCGGGTTGACGAACTTGTTTCCTTGCACGGAAATCACCGGCAGCGTCGCGACGGCCTTTGCTTCGGCCGGCGGGGCGCTGAATGGAGCCGGTGTCGTCTGGGCGGATGTCACCGCCACCAAGGCCAGGCTGAGAACGAGACTGCGGAGGGGAAGAAGCAGGTTCATGCGGGCACCGACAGTTAGTCCCCACATGCCCAAGGCAACCCCAAGCTCAGTCTCGCTCTAGCGCAGACCGGTCAGCGCGTGAACAGCGAATCCACCGACCACTTGCCGCCGCCGAGGATCAGCAGTGCTACCACCATTCCGAGGGCGAGCAGGTGGAACTCCACGCCCTCCCCCTTCTGGTTGCCAAACCAGTTCATGAAAAATCCGTTCGACCAATGCTGGGTCGCAGCCACCAGCATGACGCCGCCGACGCCGAGCGCCGCGACGCGCGTGCCGAACCCGGCGATCAACAGGAGCCCACCGACCGATTCGGCCAGGATGGCCAGCAGCGCAAAGATCCAAGGCGCGCCAACCGTGCCAGTCAGGTAATCCATGGTGCCCTTGAAACCGTAGCCGCCGAACCAACCAATGGTTTTTTGCAGGCCGTGCGGCAGGATCATGATGCCAAGCGCCAACCGCAGGGCGGTCGCCGAGAATGTGTCGCCCGTGGCGACGAGGGATTGAAGAAGAGACGTTAGTTGCATACGCAATCAATCTCGCCTTTTTAGTTGCGCTTGCAACTATTTTCTTCAGGATTCCTTTCATGAAACATAACTCCTTGCCTGAGGCTCACCTGGAAGCATGGCGGAACTACTATTCATCGTTCTGGCGGGTCTTTGCGGTCATCGAATCCGATCTCGCCGCAGCCGGCCTGCCGTCGCTTAGCTGGTATGACGCCCTCTACGAACTCTATGTCTCCCCGGGGCGGCACCTGCGTATGAGCGAACTTGCCCGCAGCGCACTGCTCAGCCGTAGCGGGCTCACCCGTCTTGTCGACCGGCTGGAGAAGGAGGGTCTCATCCGTCGCCAGGAATGCGCCACCGACCGCCGCGTGCAGCACGCGGAACTCACTGACAAGGGCATCGAGGTGCTGCGCAAAATCTGGCCCGTTTATCGCGCGGGCATCGCCCGGTATTTCGCCGCCCACTTCAGCGAGGCCGAGGTTAAACAGCTCACAGCCCTGCTCCGCCGCGTGCGCGCCGGCTTGGAGCCGGAACCACCGCGGCCCGGCACCTGAGCGGGCTAATTGCCCTTCGCGACGACGTCAGTCGTCGCGCAAGGCCTCAATCGGCGATACGCGCGACGCACGGTGCGACGGCAGGAAAGTGGCCAACAGCACAACGACGAGCATGACCAACGCGGTCGCAGCCAGCACACCCCAGTGCAGCGCGCCGACACCGAAGAGCTGGTTCTGCATCGCCTGGCCTGCGCCCCAGGCGCCGAGCACGCCCAGCACTAGTCCGATGACCAGCAGCCTTGCCCCGAGCCCGAGGAACTGCGTCAGCACTTGGCCGGGTAGTGCGCCGAGGGCCATGCGGACGCCGATCTCGCGCTTCCGCTGGTTGACCGCATAAGCCAACACGCCGTAGGTGCCGACCGCAGCGAGCACAAGCGCGACCGCGGCGAAGATGCCCGCGAGCAGCGCCGGCGAACGCCGCGCCACCATGCTCTCGTCGATCCACGCCTGCATGGGCTTCAATTCGTCCACCGGCAGCGTCGGGTCGAGCTGAAGCACAACCTTCTGCAACATGGGCGCGAGCGCCGTCGGCTCCATCGCGGTGCGCAGCACCACGGTGAAACCAATGGGCGTGTAATTACCTTTCATCGGAAAATAAATCGCCCCCTGCGGCTGCTTCTCGGCCAGCTCGGTCTGCTTCACGCTGCCGACCACGCCGACGATCGTAAACGCCTCCTTCTCGTCGAACTTCGGGTTCGACGATATCCGCCGCCCCAGCGGGCTCTCGCCAGGCCAGTAACGGTTGGCGAATTCCTGATCAACCAGACACACGCGCAATTCGCGATGATTGTCGGCGTCTTCAAGAAACCGACCCTCGATAAGCGGGATGCCCATCGCCTGCCAGTATTCCCCGATCGCGGAAGTCATGATGTGGGCGCGCACTCCTTCCCCACCGTCCGCCTCGCGCCCCTCGATGGACGTGGCGCTGTTGTTGTAGCTGCCGCCCATGGGAATGCTGGAGGAGAGGCCGGCGGCGATGACGCCCGGCTGGCCACGCAGCTCGGTGAGCAGGCGTTCCATGAAGGCAAGGCGCGGCTCGTTTTCCGGATAGCCTTTCCACGGCAGCGAAATGTTGCCCGTCAGGACGTGGTCCGGACGGAAACCCGGCGAGGTCGACAGGATCTTTTGCAGGCTGATGCCGAGCATGCCTGCGCCACTGAGCAACACGAACGCGAGCGCAACCTGGACCACGATGAAACCATGGCGCACGCGCTGGGCCGCGCGGCTGGCTGTGCCGCCGCGCGACTCAGCCTGGAGCACCGACGCGAGGCGCGCGTGGAGGCTGAACCAGATAATCGGCAGCGAAAGGGCCAAGCCCACGAGCACCGAGACACCGAGCGACATCAGCGCCAGGCGCGCGTCAAATGTGATATTCGCGCCGAGTGGCAGCCGCTCGGTGCCGAGCGTGGCCAGCAACTGGACGCCGGCCGCACCAACGCCCAGTCCCAGCAGGCCGCCGGCGAGCGCCAGCAGCACGGTCTCGAACGCGACTTCGCGCGCGACGTCGCCCGCACTGGCGCCGAGCGCCTGCCGCACGGCGAGTTCCTTCGTGCGACCGCTCGCGCGAATCAAAAGCAGGTTCACCAAGTTCACGCCGCCGATCAGCAGCAGGAAGAACACGCCACCCTGCAAAAGCAGCAGCACCGGCTTGATGTCGCGCACGGTGTCCTCGTGCAGCCCAAAGACATCCGTGCGGAAGCGCGCACTCTTGAGCAGGTTCGCAAAGGGATCGCTTTCGACCTGCTGGGCGTTGAGCGCGTTGATCTGTTCCTGCGCGACGGCGATGCTCGCGCCGGGCGCGAGGCGGGCGATGAGCTGCACGTTATTCGAGTGGCGGCGGTCCGGATTGCGGTCCTCCGGGTTCGACGCGAGCGGGATGAAGAACCGCGCCTTGTTCGACAGGTAACGGAAGCCCGGCGGCAGGACGCCCACCACGGTATTGGGCAGCGAATCCACGAGGAAGGTTTTGCCGAGGATATCGGGGTCGGCGTTGAAGTGATTGCGCCAGAACTCGTCGGTCAGGATCACGCGCATCGCGTCCTTATACCACATTTCGTCCTCGGTGAAGGTCCGGCCCATCGCCAGCGGCACGCCGAGCGTGGCAAAGAACTCCGGCGAGACGCGGGCGCGATCGACGCGCTGCGGAGAGCCGGCATCGCCGACAATGGCGTCACCACCCTGGAAAATCGAAACCGAGGAGAACGCCTTGATGTGCTCCTTCCGGTCGTAGTAGTTCGGCAACGAAGCACCCGCACGTTCAACCCCGGCACCAGGATAGGCGTTGACGGCAGTAACCAATCGCTCCGGCTCGGGATAAGGCAACGCACGGACCAGCACAGCATCCACCGCGGCATAAATAGCGACATTGGCCCCGATACACAGGGCCAGCGTGAGTAACACCGTCAGCGTGAAGCCACGCTCGCGAGCGAGCCGGCGGAAAATCTTGGGAATGTCGGTGAGAGGAATCAGGGGGCGCACGGAGGTTAAACCCGCATCAGCAGTCTTAAGTTACAGAATTTTTGGCGCAACACCCGTTCGGACAGCTTCCTCGTCATGCCCGCTTGTTATGCGTCGTAACGATAGCCCACGCCGTGCACCGTGGTGATGGCTTTGGGACTATCCGGCGTCTTTTCGATTTTCTTGCGCAGCTGGGCTATATGCTGGTCCAGCGTTCGGGTGGTGCCGAAATAGTCCACGCCCCACACCGCGTTGAGCAAGGCGTCCCGGGTTAGCACCTCGCCGGGGTGCGCAGCGAATACTTCCGCCAGCTTCATCTCACGAGCCGTAAGATCCGTCCTGCGTCCGCCGAGCGTTACGATGAACTTGCGGCGATCGATTTCTGCCGCGCCCAGCCTGAACACCGGAGGAAGCTCGGCGCCCGCGGCGGGCGTTGCGCTTTGCCGGGCACGCCGCAGCAAGGCCTCCACGCGGGCGAGCAGTTCATGCACGCCGAAAGGTTTCAGCACATAGTCGTCGGCACCCAGCTTCAGGCCCACGACCTTATCCACCTCTTCGCCTTTGGCGGTGAGAAACAGGATCGGCACGGTGGCTCCCTGCTGTCGCAGTTCGCGGCACACATCGTAGCCGCTTTGGCGGGGCATCATCACGTCAAGGAGCACGAGATCAAATTTCCCCTGCGAGAAAAGCTTGAGCGCCTGCACGCCGTCGCTGGCCGCGGTCACGGAATAACCATCGCTTTCCAGGGTGGCGACCAGTCCAAGACGAATGTTGGCGTCGTCTTCGGCGATGAGGAGTCCGGCTTTCATGACAAATCGAGGACAAAGATCGCACCACCACCCTCGCGCGGTTCGCAGCGCATGTCACCACCCAGTCCACGCGCGAGCTGACGCGCAATGCTCAGACCGAGTCCGGTGCCGGCTTGTTCGGCCACGAGCGTATCGTCGACACGGTGAAATTTTTCAAAGACACGCTCACGGTGCACCGCCGGCACGCCCGGACCGCGATCGAGCACCCGCACCGTTGCCCCGCCCCCGGAACGCGGAACGAGTTCGACGGTCACCTCTCCGCCACTGGCGGCGTATTTGGCGGCGTTGTCGAGCAGGTTGAGCACAATCTGCTCAAGCGCGTCACGGTCGGTGATCAACGTCAGGCTATCGGCAGGCAACCGCCGTTCCACTCGCAGGCCGGCCTCGGCCAGGCGCGGGGCATGCGTGTCCAGCAGGCGACCGAGCGTGGCGCCGGTGTCGAGCGGCCCGAGATCGAACTTTTTCCTGCCCTGCTCCAGCCGGCTGAACTCGAGCGCATTGCCCACGAGTCGGGAGAGTCGCTGGGTTTCGCGTCCGATGGTGCGTAGGTAGTCGGCGCGCTTTTCCTCACCGGCCACCCGGCCCTGCTCCAGCAACTCGGCATAAAGCCGGATCGTGGTGAGCGGCGTTTTGAATTCATGCGAGACGTTGGCGACGAATGAGGTTTTCTGCGCGGCCTCGGCTTCGCTGCGCCGGGCCTGCCAAAGCAAGAGCGACCCGCCTGCCAGAATCGCCACGCCCAGCGTGGCCGCCAGCAGGCTGCCGAACAGAAAGAATCCGCTTCCACCATCTCCCGTCTCGTCGAGCGGCAATTCGAGAAAGGCGACCACCTCCCAACCCGGCAGCGCCTTTTCCGCGACCGGCAAGCGCACCGCCGGCTCGGCGCCATTCTCCGGCACCCGACCCGCTTGATGCATGATGCGGCCACGCTCGTCGCGCAGCAAATAACCTTCACCCGCACTGGCCACGGCGGGCAGACCACCCGCCAGTCGGGCGATCAGGGCGGCCAATTCCACTTCGACACCGCGCACTTCGCCGGTTGCCGGCGTGGTCACCCAGCCGAGGAGATAAGGACGTGCGTTGCTGCTGCCGGTCAACCAGCCGCTCTCACCGGCCGCGACAGGCTTGGACAGGTTCAAATCAGCCAGCGGGGCAAACTGTTTGGCTTCGCTGCGCTCTGCTTCCCTCGCCACTGCAAAATCGGATGACGCGGCTACCGCGGGCAAACTCGCATCCGCATAACCCGAGTTGTTCGCGGACGGTGCCCTATTGCTGATCTTGGACACCTCGCGCGCATCGCGTCGGGCACTCTGCGCGCGCAGGGTGTTGGAATAGACCTGCTGCCGGGTCAGCTCCGCTTCACTGCCCGCGCTGAACGACTCGTCCTGGCTCTTGGTTTGGGCAGTGGCGTCCTTTGTGGTCCACGGAACACTTTCCAGCAACAACGCACCGAAACGCCGCCGAAATCCCTGCGCCTCTTCGTCAACCGCGTTGCGAGCCGGATGCACGATCGCTCCGTCGAGCCGCGCGCGGAATGCCGTGCGCACGAGCGGATTCGCCCTCTGCCAGTCCACGAGCGCCTCGTTCAGTCCGTCGGCCGGGAGTGATTCGAGGGTCTCCAGCAGGCCCGCCTGCATGTCGCCGACGAGCAGTTCGATGTTCTCGGCCACCAACCCGGCGCGAGCCACCAACGCCGCTCGACGAGCAGCCGTGGTGTCGGCTCGCTGCCCGGCCAAGCGCGCCTGCTCGCGTTTGAGAAGCAGAATGCCGCCTCCGCCTGCAAAGAGCGTGGCCACGAGCAGGAGCAGCCAGTAGGCGACGATGCGGCGGGTGACGGGAGACACGGCAGCGGAGGCTAGGCACTTTGCGAACTTTGGAAAGCAACGAAACGCTGATAGGTGCTGAAGGCCATCAACGAGGCTTGCCCACCGCGCAGGGTGAAGCCCGCAAAGAATGCGGGCTTCACCAGTTCAATCGTTTGGAAACGCCCGTTCACGGACGCGTGGACTGTTGGTTGCGGACGTTGGCACTGTCATTGCGATAGGCCTTGCGCTCGGCATTGCTCAACCCATCGCGCGCGATGCGCTCAGCCTCCGGCGCAGCCGCGGTGGCGAAGCTCGACACCGCGCGATTGCTGTAAGTGTCCCCGATGGCACGCAACTCCTCAGCCTGCTGCCGCAGCGTCTTCGCCGCTTCTTCGAGCCGGCCGGCGTCGGCAAATTCGACCGCCTTGTCCTTGGCCAGCGCCATCGCGTTCGCAGCGTAGTCGGCCTGCACCTGATGATTGGCAGAAGCGATGACCAACGTGGTGTCGCCACTGAACTTCACGCGGCTCGCCGCCGTGGCCGTCGCCGTCTTCTGCGTCGTAGCGTCCTCATAACTGACACTCGCCTTGGCGATCTCGCGCTCAATCCCGGCGGCCGAAGCATCAATCTCGACTTCGACCAGCGCGAACTTCTGCTGACCGCCATAGATCTGGTTGAGCGTCAGCTCAGCCTTCTGGCCGCGAATGAAACCGTCGCGACCGACGAAATGCAGCGGACGCACTCCCTCGGGGAAGTTGATTTCGATGACAACCCGACGCGCGACCACGTTGAGGACGTCGCCGAGTTCGGCAGCGAAGATGCGCGGCAGATCGTCGCTGTTCTCGACGAAGTAGGTATTGCCGTCGCTGCGTTCAGCGAGACGCGTCATCAAATCCTCGTTGAATCCGAGGCCGAGACCGATCGTGGTGACAGAAATACCTTCCTTCACCAGCGAGGCGCCGAGCCGGCCGAGTTCCTCGGGGGAGCTGGGACCGACATTGGCCTGACCATCGGACAGCATGATGATCCGCGGCACATGCCGCCCCTCGCCGAGATGGCGACGGACCTCCGCGGCGGCGCGGACGACGCCACCGTGCAGGGCCGTGTTGCCGCGTGCTTCGAGCCGGCGGATGGCGGATTCCAAGTCGCGTGCGTCGCGCAGGCGTTGCGCCGGCACGAGGGTCTCGACCGTGGTGTCGTAAGCGATGAGCGACACGATGTCGTCGGGAGAAAGCCGGCTAACGAGTTCGAGCGCGGCTTCGCGTGCGCGAGCAATCTTGTCACCGCTCATCGATCCGGAGCGGTCGATCACGAGTGCCAGATTGACCGGCGGCCGGACGCCACGGCACGGCAGTTGGAGGCCATCGAGACCGATCTTGACCACGGAGCGGTTGATTTCGTTGGCCGGCAATACGGAGCGATCAAGGTCAACGGTGACACGAACCGGTGTGGAATCTTGCTTGGCGGAAAGCGACATCGCACCGAAAAGCGCGACCGCGAGGAAGAGATGTGGAACGAATGATTTCATAGGAGCTGTTTGACCCCGCCATTAAACCAGAAACCGCCCGACCGGTTGTCACCCGCTGGTCAGGTGGTTGTCAGGAAATTGTCAGGCGCTTTTCCTGAAGTTTCGGCCGTTCTAATGAAAGCTAGTGACCGCATTTGACACCCCGCCCGGGCAAAACACGGTGCCCAAACCCCAAAACGCCCCGCCCCATGCGTTACATCGATTCGCACATGCACTTCTGGGACCAGTCGGTCCTCCAGCCTTACACCTGGCTGCATGAGGTGCCGAGCATCGCGCACGCCCACACGCCGAGAAACCTCCATCAGGAAGCCGGCGCCGATTTGCCCGAGAAAATTGTCTTCGTCGAATGCGGTGCACCTTGGCTCGATGAGGTCAAGTGGGTCGAACAACTCGCCGCCCACGAGCCGCGCATCCACGCCATTGTCGCCAAGATCACGATGGATGCCGGTCCGGAAACCACCGCCGCCATCGCCGAGTTGCGCCGGCACCCGCTGGTGCGCGGCGTGCGGGACAACTTCGAACACAGCGCCGTGGATCACTGTATCCGGCCGGAATTCATCGCGGGCGTCCGTCAGCTCGCCGCCGCCGGCCTGAACTGCGACCTCTGCTGCAAGCATCCACAGCTGCCCGCCGTCATCGAACTCGTCCGGCAGTGCCCGGACGTGAACTTCATCCTCGATCATGGCGCCAAGCCCGGCATCCGCGCCGGTCTGCTCGATCCGTGGCGCGAGCACATCCGCACGCTGGCCGCGCTGCCCAACATCGTCTGCAAACTCTCCGGCCTCGTCAACGAAGCCGACCATGCCCGCTGGACGCCGGACCAACTGCAGCCCTATGTTTCGCACCTGCTCGAAACCTTCGGACCCTCGCGGTTGCTCTTCGGCGGCGACTGGCCCGTGGCCAAGCTCGCCTGCGGCTATTTGCGCTGGCTCGATCTCGCCCGCGAGTTCACCGCTCATCTGAACGCGACAGAAAAGGCGGCGATCTTCCACGACAACGCCACCCGCATCTACCGTATCTAGCTGACTGTAGATGACATGAAGCCGACAGGCGGCGCAGGAAGCGCCAACCTGTCGGCTGT
>JBIQJF010000090.1:0-4134 GCA_044507675.1 Opitutales bacterium
TTCACCCGACACGCCAATCGGCACGGGCTGACGATGTGCATGGAGGAGATATATCTGGGTGTTGGCGATGGGTCGGCCGATATCCACGGCACCGGTTGGATTCGGCTCGCCGGTAACACGGCTGGTGGTGGACCAGATGGTTGTCTCGGTCGGCCCATACATGTTGAGCACTGTGCCCGGCAGTTCCGCGGCCAGTTCGGTGGCTAGACCGACGGGTAGCGCTTCGCCACCGACCATGAGCTTTCGCAGTGCTTTCAAGCCGGCGAGCGTCTCGGGAGAACCGGCGAGAAGGCGCGCGAAAGAGGGTGTGCACTGCAGATGTGTGACTGCGTGACGTTCGATCTGCTCGACGAGGGAACGGCTGGCGCCCCGGCGCGAAGGATTTGCGGCGCCGTCGCTCGCTTCGATCTCCGTTGGATTCTTTTGAAACTCGGCACGAACGCCGTCGAGGAGTTCGAGGCTCTTGAGCGCCGCATCCGCTTCCACGCCAAAGTCAATGAGGCAGGCAATCTCGTCCACGCCGAGCGCCGCAAGTTTTTCCAGGATGGTCCGGCAAGTGGCGGGTGTGCCGAGCAAGCCGCACAAATCGAAGTAACGGTTGAACGAATACTCGACGAGAGCGTTCATTTCGTCGGGTGCGAGATTCTTCATGTCGGCGCCGGGATAGAGCGCTTCGGAAAGTCCCTTGAGCAGGTCGGCCGAGTCGGCGAGATAACGGCAGAGCGGGCCGCGCACCTTCTCCTTCACGGCGGCGAGGTCTTCGCCGACAAATGTATGCAGGGCGATGGTGACGCAGCCTTCATCGTGGCCATTGGCTCGGCGTGCTTCGCGATAGATTTTAATCTTCCGGGCGAGATCATCGAGATCCTGGCCGAGCAGGTGCGTGAGAATCCCGGCTCCCGTTTCGCCAGCGAGCCGGAAAGTTTCGGGACTACCCGCGGCAGTCACCCAAATGGGCAGCTCGGCTTGCACGGGACGCGGGTAGATTTTGATGGGCACGGGATTGCCGCGGCCGCCGGGAAATTCCACGGCTTCACCGCGCCAGAGGGAGCGCACGGTGGAGATGTTTCGCCGCATGATCTCGCGTCGGTCGGCGAAGTTGCCGGGACTGAGAGTGAAGTCGCGGTCATGCCAGCCGTTCGCGAACGAGATGCCGACGCGGCCGCGCGAAAGATTGTCCACGACGGACCATTCCTCCGCAATGCGAGCCGGATGATGCAGCGGCGAGACGACGCTGCCGGCGCGGATCTGCACGCGTTCCGTGACCGCCGCAATCGCGGCGCCGACCACCGACGGATTCGGATACAGGCCACCGAACGAATGGAAGTGGCGCTCGGGCGTCCACACGGCCTTGAAGTCGTGCCGATCGGCGAACTTCGCGCCTTCGATCAACAGCCGGTAGGCGTCCTCACCGTTGCCGCCGGCTTCGCTGGCAAAATAGAAGAGGCTGAAGTCGAGGGTGCGTTTTCGGGGCGCAACTGCCGGCTTGGCAGTGTAGCCAGGCAGTTTCGCGTCGTCGGCCAGCAGCACGACCTTGAAGCCGCGAGTGAGCGTCCAGAAAAGTTCGAGGGCGGAGATATCGAAGGAGATGCTGGTGACCGCGAGCCAGACACCGGGCGCGGCATCGGGCGAGTGCTCCAGCGAACGATCCATCCCGGCGAAAAAGTTCACCACGTTGCGATGGGTGACCATCACGCCCTTTGGATTGCCGGTGGAGCCCGAGGTATAGAGCACGTAGGCGAGGTGATCCGGTCGAAGCGCGGCCGGCTCCTCTGGCGCGAGGTGGGTGCCGTTAACCGGTTGCGCGGCGTCCACGCAGATAACCGTCGCTTGGTGCGGCGGGAGTTTGGGCAACAGGCTGAGCTGGGTTAGCAGCACCGGCGCGGCGGAATCCTGGAGCATGAACGCGATGCGCTCCTTGGGATACTGCGGATCGAGCGGCACGTAGGCGCCCCCCGCTTTGTGGACGGCGAGCAGCGCGACCATCATGTCGAGCGAGCGTTCCAGACAAATTCCCACCAGCACATCGGGAACGATGCCATGCGCGCGCAACCGTTGGGCGAGAAGGACGGCGCGGCCGTCGAGTTCCGCGTAGGTGAGTTCCTCGTCGTTGAAAACCAGCGCCACGGCATCCGGCGTGAGTGCAACCTGCCGCGCGAACAGCTCGGGCAAGGTGCTCTCACGCGGGTAGTCCGTGTCGGTCGAGTTCCAAGCCGTGAGCATGAGATCCCGTTCGGCGGCGGTCAGCAGGGGCAGGGTAGAAATCCGGTCGCCGGGTTTGTCCGCCATGCCCGTCAGGATGCTTTCAAAATGTCCGAGGAAACGCTGGATGGTCGGTGCTTTGAACAGGTCCAACGCAAATTCCGCGGTGACTTCGAGTGCGCCTTCGTCGGTTTCCGCGGCCCAGACCGTGAGGTCGGACTTAGCCGTGCCTGTGTAAACCGGCTCGATGTTGAGTTTCAGTTCACCGAGCCGAAGCGCCGTGGTCGGCATGTTCTGCAGGGCGAAGAATACCTGGCAGATGGGATCGTAGCTCAGATTGCGCTGTGGCTGCAATTCCTCCACGAGCTTTTCGTAGGGCATCTCCCGATGGTCGAAGGCCGTGAGCGAGACTTCCCTTACGCGTGCCAGCAGTTCGGAGACCGTCGGATCGCCGGCCAGGTCGTTGCGCATCAAAACCGTGTTGATGAAGAAACCCACCACGCCTTCGGTCTCGGCGCTGTCGCGACCCGCGAGGGGCGTTCCCACCACGAGGTCGGTCTGGCCGGTGTAGCGGTGCAGCACGGCGTTGAAGCCGGCCAGCAGGGTCATGAAGAATGTCACGCGGTGATCGGAGCTGAGTTGCTTCAGCCGGCTGACGAGCTCCGGGGAAAGGCGGATACCGACGGTTTCGCCGCGGTGCGACTGAAGCGGTGGTCGCGCGTGATCGGTCGGAAGTTCCAGCAACGCCGGGGCGCCGGCCAGTTGGGTTTTCCAATAATCGGTGAGCCGTTGGAGGACGGGTCCCTGGAGCTGGTCTTTCTGCCATGCAGCGAAATCGGCGTATTGGATCTCCAATGAAGGCAGCAGGGGAGGCCGGCCTTGGCGATAGGCGTCATAGCACACGCCGAGCTCGCGATACAGAATCCCCATCGACCAGCCGTCGGAAGCGATGTGATGCATCACCAACATCAACGCATGGTCTGTCTCGGAGAGGCGGAACAGATGCGCGCGGATCGGCAGATCGAGCGCAAGGTCGAAGGGCGCGCGCGCTTCGGCGGCGGCGAGTTGCCGCAATTCCGCTTCGCGCCGATCCATCCGCAGGTGCGAAAGGTCCGTTACAGACAGCACGAGTTCGGCAGAGTCGCGCACCACCTGCACGGGTTCCGAGCCGACGGCGGCGAAGTTGGTGCGAAGGGATTCGTGACGCGTCACAATGGTGTTCAACGCGCGGCGCAGGGAGGATTCGTCGAGCGGCCCGGAGAGGCGGATCAGGTAGGGAATGTTGTAGAGCGGTGAACCCGGCTCCATCTGCTCGAGAAACCAAAGCCGACGCTGGCCCGATGACGCGGGAATCGCGGGCGGGTGGGCGGCAGGTTGTTCCGTGGCGGGCAGGAGAGTGACTTCGGTTTCCATGATGCTTCGGTGCGGTTTGACGAAAGGGGAGATCAGCTGGCGTGCGGTGCGAAAGCAGGAACGGGCGACGACAGTGTGTTGAAGGGGTTGTCGGAGGTTTGGTCCGGAGCAGAGTGCATTGGGTGGCGGCTGCCGCTCGCAGAGCGCGCGATGACCACGGGGTGCAGAAAACTCCGTCGTGGTGTCCGCTGGTCGGAGCGACCGAGATACTCGATCTCGCCACCGGGCAGACGGCGCGCCATGTCGCCGGTGCGGAACAGGCGGGCGCCCGGCTGGCGACGGAATGGATCGGCGGGAAACCGCGCGATGGTAGCGGAGGGATCGTCCCGATAGCCACTCGCCAGCGATTCACCGCCGACGTAGATCTCGCCCGGGACACCCACAGGCACCGGTTGCAGCGCGGCGTCGAGGAGATGGATTTGCGCGTTGCCGAACGGCCGTCCTACGAGGGGATCTGCCGGACCGCTGGTGCCGGGCGCGGCGCGGCAGGCGCCCGCGGTCTCAGTGGCCCCATAAGCG
>JBIQJF010000049.1:0-11172 GCA_044507675.1 Opitutales bacterium
AGTGCCGCCGCTGGCGGAGATGACCGCGTCCATCGTGGATTTGTTGGCCACGAGATAAACCGTGCTGAAGCTGTGGCCGTCCCAGCTGGACACCGCGGTGGCACCGCTGCTGCTGGTCGAGCCATGGACCCAGATATCGCGGACATGGGAGATGCTCTGGCCCTGTGCGAAGGCTCCCGTGGAAGGGTCATAATAGCCGTTTACCCGGCCCCAGGAAGTCTGCGTTTGACCCGCACCCTTCGATACCGTGGAAACACCGGCAATTGTCGGCCAGCTGTCAGCGCGAAAACGCTCCGAGTAACTGGTCTGATAGTTTGTGGCGTCCCGATAGGAATTCTCGTAAGCATACTCCCTCGGCCAATCGGAGGGCGGGGTGATGTCGCCGTGCGACCAGGTGGTCTTGGCCGTGACGATGTTGTTGGTTTTTTCCTGACGCAACGTCGGCCGCGAATGCCGTCCGGCCCAATCGGCGGTGTATTCGTAATAGACGCTGTGGCCTTGCGCCGGGTCGAGGGTCACGGTGGAGGGCGAATCCAGGTGCGGCGCATATTGGTATTTAAGCTGCCCCCGCTTGTCCCAGTCGTCGTAGTATTCCTGAGCACTCCAGCTGCCGGTCGGGCTGGTCATGGAGCGCACCCGGCGGAAGTTGCCAAGGTTGGCCGAATTGGTGTGATAGGTGTAAGTCGTGGCCAACGCCGCCGAATCAGGGTCCGCGGTCACCTGCACGAGCTCCTCGCCCCAACCACCCACGTTTTCAAAGCGATACTTGGTTTTGGCAACGATGGTGCCGCCCGTGCCGCCGGTGCGAACTATCTCGACGACATTGCGAACGGAAGTGGGGGTGGGATAGCGAATGATCACCACCCCTGAGCCGCCTGCACCGCCGGTTCCGTTGCTGCCGCCGCCGCCGCCCCCCCTGTTCGCGGTTCCGGCCACGCCCGTTCCGGCGGCACCCGCGCCACCCCCGCCCGTGCCGCCGCTGCCTTGAGTACCGGATTGAGCATATCCGCCGCCACCGCCGGCGTAAATTACAGACGATCCGCTGAACGAATTCGAAAGCCCAGTCCCACCGCTGCCCGCACTCGACCCGCCGTTGGCGTTGCCTCCCGCGGCGCCAGCCCCGCCCCCGCCGCCACAGTTTGTGTAACTGGCTAGGTCGGTAGAACCGACCCCGCCCGCATTCCCCTGTCCGCTAGTTCCCGTCCCGGCCACGCCTCCGCGAACCGTATCTTGCGCCCCGCCGCCTGATCCTCCGTTGCCACCAACAGCTGGGGCTCCGCCGCCGCCCTTGCCGCCGCCAACAGCGGTGAATGATGAAAAAGTTGAACTGCTTCCGTTGGTGTTAGCTGCACCACCGGCGCCAACCGTAACTGTGTATGCTTGGACCGCTGCGGTGATGGAACCGGTTATCATGCCGCCAGCGCCGCCGCCTGCCCCGTACCCATAACCCGAACTGCCGCCACCGCCACCTCCGCCAACCACCAGGGCATCAACCGTGGAGCCGGTGGATGCTCCCAAGACGTTAAATGTGCCTGAACTGGTGAAGGTGTGAATCGTATAGCCGCCAGCGGTGGTGACATTGCCCCCGGTGGCGGTGATCCCGGTGGTGGAACTGGCCTGGGTGGTGGTACGCAGCCAAGTAGAGCCGTCACCTTCCTGCAAAGTCCAAGTGTAGTTGCCCGATGGGACCGAACCGCTGGAGAGCGTCAAATGAGAGACGCGCACCGCGGAGCCTTCGGTCTCGGTGATTTTCAACTGGTTGGCCGCGGGCGACTGCACCCGGATCGTTTTCCAAGGCGAACCGTAGAGGATAAACGGGTTGCCCGGAGAACCCTCCGCCTGACCGGGGGCAAAAAAGCGGATCCAGTAACCTCCACCGGCATCGTCCAGCAGGTCGATGACGCTCAAGGGCGTGATCACCTGGCGCAGGGTCTGGTTCGAAGGCCCGTCGTTGATGGTCCAGACCTCGGAAGTGCTGTTGGCCACGGCCACATAGAGCTTGGAGCGCGTCGCCGGGCTGCCGCTGAGGTCGTATTCCTTGAAATAGAGCCGGCCGGCGTTGCGCCCACCGAAGAGCGTGCCCAAGCCGACCTGCCAAGTAACGGACTTGCCGAGCTGGACTCCCGAGAAATCGCCGAGCGGCATCGGTGAAGCATTCTGGACAACTGGCCGCAGCTCAATCGTGAGCGTGCGATTGTAGCTCCCCGTCTGGACGCCAATCGGCATCATGTTGGTGGCGACGTGATCGACGTAAACTTGGTAGCCTTCGGGAGCGATGAAGCTCAGCCAGGAGCTGTAGGTAGTCCCGTTGCCGCCGTAGGTGATGGAGTATTTCTTGCCAGGGCGAAGAACTGCCGAAACCGGCGCGGATTCGACCGGGACACTGGTGGTCCAGGTCCAAGTGAACGGCGAGGTGCCGGATTCGTCGTGTATCGTCATGGCTACCGAACCATCCCCCTGCATCCGAAGACTACACGTGACGACCTCGGTGTAGGGCACCGGGGTGACCGCGAAAACGGATGCGGCGATCGCGAAGCAAAACAGAAAGGCGATAAACTTCTTCATGGTCGCGTCCTCCCTTATTTGCGGACGGTTTCGAAGGCGGCGGCGCGTGCGGCCTCACTGCGCCCATGGCGAACCGAAGGAGGGGTGAAAACCTCCAGCGTGGAAGCGGTCGTTGGGAGAGACTTGGAGTCCTTGTCCGCTCCGTTTGCCGTTCCTTGCGTCAGGTCGGCAGCGACCGAAGCGCCAACCTCATCCCCTTGGGAACCGGTCCGCTTCAGGGCGGATTGATCATGGTCTTCACCGGGTGCAGCGTCCGGTGCGCCCAATCCCTCTGTGCCCACACCGTCGTCCACGGTGGTGATCGTGAATTCCTCGAACGACCAATCCGCGCTGTTGCCGGCGGACACCACGATGCCCAACAGGCCGTCTGGCGAGCTATCCAAGTTCGCGGTCTGGGTGTGCTCTCCAACCGTGATGCGGGCAATCCCGCCAGCCGCGATCAGGGATACTTTCACGGCTTCCACGCTGTGCCCGTTGGAGTCGAGCGGGATGGAAACGGGCAGCGTCACGGCCTTCTCTTCGCCGGGCGCCAGCACCAGGGAGCCGGTCTGTCCGTTCGCCATGAACACCAGGGCGAGCGATCCGATCTCGATCACGGGACAGGCGTCCGCCTGAGCGCCGAAGAACGGCTTGGTGGCAAGATGGACGCCAAGTTGACGGGTGGCATAGGAACGCGCCCACTGATTGTCGGCCCGCACCGTCAAGACCTGGTTGCCGTCAACATTCGAGAGAGCCTCCCCGACCACCGACCAAGCGGCCGGGCTTTGTGTCGCCGCAGGCTGGATAACTTCGCCGCCTCCGGCGATTTGTCCCGCCGCAAGAAAGCCGACGAGAATTGAAACGGAGCGAACGGATGAAGGGTTCATGGTCGTTCCTCCTCAGTTATCCCTGGATTGCCTGCCATCTTTGCGTCCGGTCTTGGCGGCCGGGAGCAACTCTCGCTTGCGCTGCAAACGCTTCTCTTCCGGTTGCAAGGCGGCGGCTTTCTCCAGGTCCGCATCCGCCTCGGGACTCTTGTTCAGAAACTCCGTGCGGATGAAGGCGCGCTGCTCCAAAAGCATGGCCTTGGACTTGGCATTCTCGTCGGTCAGTTTGCCGATGGCCTCCCCGAGGGATTTTTCCGCTTCGACAAAAAAGGGTTCCGCCTCCCCGGCCTTGCCCAGGGCAATCAGCCGGTGCCCGATATCCATGGCGGCCAGGGCAAAGTCCGTCTGCGGCTCGAACTGCAACCCCATGGCGTTGCTGCGACCGCGCAGCTTGTCGAGAATCGCCTGGGGTTTGGCACGTTCCGCCAGAATGTCGGCGACCAGTTCGCCGCGAAACTCATGGGCTGCCAGCATCTCGCGCGCGGCGGGCGGCGGCTCCTCCGCCTTCTGTTGGGCGCGCAATGCCGGAGCAGTCAGCGCGAGAATGACAATGAGGCAGCCGCACAAATGCGGACGTGATCCGGGCAACGGGAGCGTTTTCATAGGGGCATAGGAGTTGACGCCGGCTCCCGGGCGTCCGTGGCCCCCGGACGTGCTCCCAAAAATCGGCGGATGAAAACGAGGTGACCGTTACTGCAGAGAACCGGCGAGCATCCAGCCTCACCGAATGCACGCATGAAGCTGCATCGCTTTCACCCGGTCAAGCGGACTTCACCGCGTTACAAAATTTCCAGATACCGCCACGGATTTGCGATGCGCGATTATCCACGCACGCGCTGCTCCACCCGCTGGAAAGCCAAAAGGCGGAAGCACCCGCTTCCGCCCGAAATGCCGGCACTCAACCCGTTCAGAACTTCATGCTGGCCGAGATGTGGAAGAGCCGGCCGATGGGGCTGAACTCCGTGATGTCGGCGTTGGACAGCGAGTCGAAGGTCGCGGACTTCGTCGGCAGGCGATTGGCGATATTGTTCACGCCGACCGTCACCTTGAAGCCTTCCAGCCGGCGCCAACCCTTTTGCCACTCATACGACAGGCTGGCATCGTAAACCGAATAGGACGGGATGCGTTGCTCGTAGTCGGGCAGCAGCGCGGGACTCCAGGTCGTGTCGGTGGTGGCCGAGTAGAATGTGTGGCCGACGTCGAAGATGAAGCCGCCGCGGCTCCACGAAACCTGATTGTAGAGGCGCCAGCGCGGAATGGTGCCGTTGAGACCGGTGACGAGACCGGCGGTCGGTGTGAACGGCGCACCGGGCGCAACCTGGATGTCGTAATCCAGATAGTAGGAACCCGCGGAAGAGAAGCGCAGCTGCCCCGCATCGGAGAGCTTCCAGGTGTATTCGAGTCGCGTGTCGAAGCCGCTGAGCCGCGCGGTGCCGAGATTGCTCGCTGCCGGCACGACCAGCACGACGTTGTCGAGTCCGAGGGAGGAAATCTGGCCCGGGGCGCTGATGGTGGGTCCGGTGGAAGTGCTGATGTGGATGAACTGCGCATACTGCGAAGCCGCGCCCTTGACCTCCACGTCGTGAAACACCTGGTCCACCACACCGGCCGCGAAGAGATTGCTGATTACGTCTGTCTGCTCGATCTTGAAGTAGTCCACCGTAAACAGGAAATCGGGTGCGCTCTTCGGCGACCAGACGAAGCCCGCGGACCAGTTGGTGGAGCGCGACGGCGAAAGCCCGAGCACGGGCGTGGTTTCCAATCCCGCCTGGTTGGTGTCGAACTCGGCCAGCGGCGGCGTGAAGCCAATGGCGACGGGCGCGTTCAGCTGGTAGAGCGTCGGCGCGGCGAAGGACTTGGAGAACGTCGCGCGCAGGAGCAGGCTGTCGCCCGTCGGCTGGTAGCGCAGGGCAACCTTCGGCACGATCGGGTCATCGGTGTCGCTGTAACGCTCGTAACGTCCGGCAACCGTCAGCTCGGCCCGGTAGATGCCGCTGCGGCGATTGTTCTCACCCACAATCGGAATCCGCACCTCGGCGAACAGCGATTGCACGTCGCGTCCCTGATCGAAGGGATCGATCGTCGTGCCGGAATCATAGGCGAAGGTGGCGGACTGGCTGTCGGGATCCGACTCGGCGGTGAGCTTTTCCGAACGCACCTCCAAGCCGGCAGCCAGGCTCAACGAACCGCCCGGCAATTGCACGAGATCGCTGCCGACAAACTTGAGATCCACCGCTTGGAGCGTGCTGTCGAAACTGCCCGCGGCCGCGCCGAAGACGTCGTCCAGCACGCCGTCGGGCTGCACACGGTTGAACAGGTTGACCTGACCTGAGCTGACGGCCGCCTCGCGGGCGGCGGTGCGCACGAGGCCACCGTTGGCAAAGTCCTGCGTGCCGAAGCTGTAGTTGACCGCGCCCTCCCAATTCCAATGGTCGCCCAAGCTGCCTTTGAGTCCGAAGATGCCGCGCACACCGCGGGTTTCGGCCCGGTAGGTGCGCGGATAATCCACGAAGCGGTTGCGCACGCTCACGTCGATGCCGAGCACATTGCTGGGATCGGCCGCCGGCACGCGGATGGTCAGCGGCTGGGCGTTGAGCTGCGAAATCGTGTCCGTCGAGGAAAGGAGCAGATCCGCGAAGTAGCGCACGCCACCGCCGAACTGGCCGTCGAGCGCCACGGAACCGACCTGCTTTTCGTTGGACATGAGCATGGTCGTGTAGAGCGAAAGATCGAAGAAGCGCAGGATCTCGCCCGTGTCGTAGGGACCCGTGTAACCGCGTTCGGCGAGCGTCGCACCGGGCTTGGGCGCATTCAGGGCGGGGTCGAGGAACCAGTAGCCGTTGGGATCGCCGGTGAAATTGCCGTCGGCGTCGTAGGAGCCGACCTGGATCGCGCCGGCGAAATTGGTCGTGCCATAGACGGGCGTGGCAAAGGGGCGCTCGTAGTTGAACAGCGGATCGGTTTTCACCCACTCGTAGGCGGCCGTGATGCGCGGACCGTTGTCGCCGAATCGTCCGCCGGTGACGATATAACCGGACTTTTCCTCGTAGTGGCCCATGTTGCGAGTGAACGCATAGCGTCCGCCCACCTCGGTGCCGCGGAAATCGGATCTGAGGATGATGTTCACCACGCCGCTCACCGCATCGGAACCGTAGATGGCCGAGGCGCCGTCGGTGAGAATTTCGATGCGCTCGATTGCGGCGATCGGAATGGCATTCACGTCCACAAACACGTTGCCGCCGGTCGCGCCAACGGGTGCCGACGCCAGGCGCCGGCCATTGACGAGCACGAGCGTGTCGGCGTTGCGCAGCGCGAGGGAGGAGCCGCCGTTGGTCAGGCCACTGCTGATATTGGCGTTGTCACCGCCGAGGTTGGCATTGCCCGTGAACTGGGGAGCGACTTTGCGGATGACTTGGAGCAGATCGTTGGTCACGCCGCTCTGGCCGATCACCTGCGGCGTCACCAGCGTGACCGGCGCCACCGGGGTGTCACCGGCGGTCGGCAGGTTGGAACCGGTGACGATGAAGCGTTCGAGTTCCAAGGTTTCGCTGGCGGTTTCCTTCTCCTGAGCAGTGGCGGTCACGAAAAGAGAAAGCCCCGCGACGGCAGACACGGCTGCGCGCTGGGCCTTCCCGAACAATGCGGAAGGCTGGATTTTCATGGTGTTTCGTTGTGTATCGCGACCGGCCCGTGGTCGCTTTGGTCAACACAGGGAACTCCCGCTGCGCCGAACCGCACAACGCGGATACGACCGGACGCGGAAACGGCGCGACCGGACGCCAACGAAACACGCCGGACGCCCCGGCACGCGTCATATCGCGTAATACGCCCGCGTTTAGCGGGATTCCTGCTCCCAAGCCAGCGCCGCACCGACAATGCCGGCATCGTTGTTCAACCGCGCCGGCACCACCGGCGCATGGGTGCGGATGAACTTCAGATACTTGTCGGCTTTCTTACTCACGCCGCCACCGATGATCAGCAGGCGTGGGGCGAAGAGCCGCTCGACGACCTCGAGATACACATTCACGCGCTGCGCCCACTCGGGCCACTCCAGCCGAGCGCGCTTGCGCACCGACGCCGCGGCGAAACGCTCGAAGGGACGGCCGCGCCACGGAATGTGACCGAGTTCGGCGTTGGGAAAGAGCCGGCCATCGCGAAACAGCGCCGAACCGATGCCCGTGCCAAAAGTGAGCAGGATAACCGTGCCCTTTTTCCCGCGCCCGCGGCCGAATTGCATCTCGGCCAGGCCGGCGGCGTCGGCGTCGTTGACGAGCCGCACGCGGCAGCCGGTGGCGCGGCGAAAAAGCGTCGCGCCGTTCTGCCCGACCCACACATCGCCAAGATTGCCGACCTCGCCGATGCGGCCGTCTTCGATGATGCCGGGAAAGCCGATGCCGACGGGACCTTTCCAGTTGAAGTGCTTCACGATCGCGCGCGCCGCGGCCAGGCCGTCTCGAATCGAACAGGGAGACTCGATCTCCACGCGGTGGCGCTCGGCCAGCAAGCGGCCGGTCTTGGTGTCCACGGGCGCGCCTTTGAAGGCGGAGCCGCCGATATCGATGCCGAGAACTTTCATGGTGATGGTCGAAAACAGTTACGGTGCCAGTCCCGCGGCTTGCAACTCCGCAGGCGTGGCCGCGCGACGCGCGATCAATTCCACTTCGAAATGCAGTTCCTGGCCCGCGAGCGGGTGGTTGGCATCGAGCAGGACCTCGTCTCCTTCGATGGCCAGCACGGTCACAATCGGATCCCGCCGATCAGGACCGGTTTGGAACTGGTCCCCCACCCGCACATCGTCCACCGGCAGACGCGAACGCGGCACCTTCTGCACCTGCTCCTCTTCGCGCAAACCATACGCGCGCTCGGGCGGCACGACGATGTTGCGTTTCTCGCCCGCGCTCATGGCCGTCAGCTCGCTTTCGAGTCCTTCGATGATTTGTCCCGCACCCTGAATACAGGCCAGCGGTTCGCTGCCACGCGAGGTATCGAGCACGCGCCCCTCGCGGTTGCGCAGCGTGTAGTGAAAGGTCAGGTGGAGAGAGGCGGACATTGCTGGATGCGAAACTCCAAACGCCAAAATGCCAAACGCCAAACAAAGCCTCTCAGCGAAAAACAAACAGTCCGGTTCCCCCATGACTGGAACTTTTGGCGTCTGGAGTTTGGAAGTTTGGCCTTTGCCGGCGTTGCGCCGGTTAGGTTTCTTCCCGCAACACCGCCAAGGGCGGGTGGTCGCAAATACCGCGATTGGAAAGCCAGCCGGTGAGGACCGTCAGGGCGCTCACCACCGCCCAACCGCCAAGCAGCACAGTCGCAGACGGAGCGGTCCATTTGACTTGGAACATTTGAAAGGCCAGCGCCCAGTTGGCGCCAACCGCCAGCACCGCACCGACCGCCGCCGCCAGGGTGCCCAACGCGAGGTATTCGGCGAACATGATGCGGTTCACCTGCGCCTTCGTGGCACCGAGGGTCCGCAACAACACGCTTTCGCGCACACGCTGCGAGCGGCCGATGAGCACTGCACCCGCGAGCACGATGCCGCCGGTGATAACCGTGAAAAGTGCGAGGAACTCCACGACAAACGAGGCCTTGGAATAAACCCCGTCGATGGTCTGGATGATGAGCGCGAGATCGATGGCCGATACGTTGGGGTGCTCGTGCACCACGGCCTGCTGCACCCGGGCCGATTGCGTAGCGTCGGCAACCCGCAACGCCATGATGTGAAATTTGGGCGCCGCCTCCAACGCGCCTTCTGGAAACACGAGGAAGAAGTTTGCCTGCATGCGACGCCAGTCCACCTGGCGCAGGCTGTCCACGCGCGCCTTTACCGGCACGCCCTGCACATCAAAAACGATTTCATCGCCAATCCCGACCTGCAGGTCGCCGGCCAATTTCTCCTCGATGGAAACGGGCACCACCTCGGGCTCGTCGGTCACGCGACCGGTGAAAGAGCCGCCGGTTATTTTTTCACTGTCGGAAAGCTCGCCGCGATAGGTCGAGCGGTATTCGCGGCGCAGCGTCCAGGCCGGCACGCGCGAATCCTTCTCCTTCAGAATGTCGGAAGTTGCGCGACCTTTCACGGAAGCGATGCGCATCGTAATAATCGGCGCGTGTTGGCGCACCGGCGCGCCGTTGTCGGCGAGCAGCTTCTTCAATGGCTCCACCTGGTCGTCCTGAATGTCGAAGAGCATCAGGTTGGGCCGGTCGCCATCGCCGACCACGCGCAACTGCCCGAGCAGCGTGTCGCGCGAAAGATAAAGCGTCATCATCAGGAACGTGCCCAAGCCAAGTGAAACGAGCAGGAGCAACGTGCGGTTGTTGGGCCGATGAAGATTGGCCACGCCCTGCCGCCAGGCGTAGGGCAGGCCACGTGGGGTGAACTTGCGCGCGAGCCACGATACAGCCCGGGCCAGACCCGCCAGCACAAGGAAACTAACGAGCAATCCGCCCGCGAAACCCACGCCCCACTTCAGCCGGCCGGTCTGCCAATAGGCGAAGCCGAAGACCAAAGCCGCGATCACCAGCAGCAGTGCAATGCGCCACCAATCGCGCCCGGGCGCCGGCACATGCGCCGAGCGCAACGTGAGCAGCGGGGAGACGCGTCGCACCTCCAACAACGGCAGCAGCGCAAACAATACGCTCACGACCACGCCGGCCACCAAACCCCGCAACAGGGCGCTCCAGGAGATGGCGAGCTCGAAGGAAAACGACAGGAATTCGCGTAGCAGCGCCGGCAATGCCATCTGCACACCGAGACCGAGAATCGCGCCCAACGTGGCGCCGATCACACCGAGGCTCAGCCCCTGCACGAGATAGATGGCGAAACTGGTGCGAGCCGTCGCCCCGAGGCAGCGGAGCATCGCGACCGTGGGTATTTTCTGACGAATGTGTGCGTGGATCGCACTGGCCACGCCAATGGCACCGAGAAAGAGCGAGGCGAAGCCGACGAGGCTCAGAAAGGAATTCACATTCTGAATCGACTGGCCGAGTTCGCGCTTGCGATCCTCGACGGTATCGTAGCCGAAGCGATGCTCGCGGAAACGCTCACGCAAATCGCGTTCGAGCGCCTGGACATCGACGGAATCGGGGAATTTGAAATACAAACGGTGCCGCGACAGGCTCCCCTGCTGGAGCAACCCCGTGCCGCCCACGGTCGCGAGAGGCACAAATACACGCGGCGCCATTTGTGTGACGGCGGCGGCTTCGCCGGGAATGGCGCGCAACCCGCCCGCGACTTTGTATTCCGCCGTGCCAAGCCGGATGGTGTCGCCGACTTTCAGTCCGAACTGGACCATCAGACTCTCCTCAAGCACGGCATTCATGCCGCCGTGCAAGGAGGCGCGAGCACCGGCAGGCTCGGTGTTGAAATCGCCATAGAATGGAAAATCGCCCTCGATGGCGCGCACTTGCACGAGGCGAGTCGGACCGCCCTCTCGCGGCACGATGAGCATGGAGTTGAAAGCAATCTCTCGTGCGCGATCGTCGCCCAGCGTGGCGAAGTATTTTGCCGGCTCCTCCGGGAACTCTGTGCGGGAGTTGATGGTGAGATCTGCACCCAACAGCGATTTGGTCTGCTGCTCGATGGCCAGACGCAGATTGTCGCGCACGGAACCGACCGCCACCAAAGCAGCCACGCCGAGCACGATCGCCAGCGAGAACAACAGCAACCGCCGACGCGACGCCCGCGTGTCCCGCCAAGCCATTTTGAGGATGAAGTTCATGAATTGGTCACCACGAAATACAC
>JBIQJF010000049.1:11272-12830 GCA_044507675.1 Opitutales bacterium
CAGCTCAAATTCCAAGCACTCCTGGAAGACTGCTTCCAGAAAACCGCAACCCTTCTCCTTATAGACTTCAAAGCAGGACTCTTCGGGATAGATGGTATCGCTCATGTTTGGCTTCTGCCCGCTTTTCGTGTGTTTTGTGTATTTCGTGGTGGCTAAAGATGGCTGATGGTTTCGTCCGAAATCACGGCGCCGGAGCGAAGACGGAGGACACGCTGGGTGCGGCGGGCCAGTTCGAGGTCGTGCGTCACCAATACGAGCGTGGTGCCGCGCTCGCGGTTGATGCCGAAGATGAGGTCGGCCATCGCGTGCGCAGTGTCACCGTCGAGGTTGCCCGTGGGCTCGTCGCAGAAGAGGATGCGCGGGCGGTTGATGAAAGCGCGCGCCAAGGCCACGCGCTGTTGTTCGCCACCGGAGAGCTGAACCGGATAATGTCCGAGCCGGTCGCCCAGTCCAACGCGCGCGAGCAGTTCCGCCGCTTCAGACTCGTTCACGCCGTTCCCGCGCAGTTCGAGCGGCACGAGCACGTTCTCGAGCGCGGTGAGGGTCGGGATGAGCTGGAAATTCTGAAAAACGAAACCCACGCACTCATTGCGCACCAAGGCGCGCTGGTCTTCGGAAAGCCCGCCGATCTCGCGACCGTCGAGTTCGACCGTGCCCGTGGACGGTTGATCCAGGCCCGCGCACAGGCCGAGCAAAGTGGTCTTGCCGCTGCCGGACGGACCCACGATTGCGCACGTGCCACCCGCGGGAATGGCGAAGGATACCTCCTGCAGCACCGTGAGCGGCCCGGCGGCGGTGGCGTAGGTCTTGGTCAGGTGCTGGACTTTCAGGATGGATTGGACACTCATTGCGGGTGACAAATATGGGCCCGAACAAGAGCGAACTTACCCCAAAGCGCAAAAGCCAAACGTGGTGGGCGGTGTTATTGGTTCTCTGGCTGGCCAGCGGGCTCGGCGCGGCGGAAACCAAGACGATGATCTTCTTCGGCGACAGTCTCACGGCGGGCTATGGCGTGGATCCCGACGAGGCCTATCCCGCGCTCGTCCAAAAGAAAATCGACGACGCCCGTCTGCCGTGGCGGGTCGTCAACGCCGGCCTCAGCGGTGAAACGACCGCGGGCGGGCTGCGGCGCCTCGATTGGGTTTTGCGGCAACGCGTGGACATCTTCGTGTTGGAACTCGGCGGCAATGACGGCCTGCGCGGCATATCGCCCGCCAACACACGCGCCAATCTCGCGGCCATGATCAAACGCATTCGCGCACGACACCCGGACGCCAAGGTCATCCTCGCCGGCATGCAATTGCCGACCAACATGGGCCCTGAACACACGCGGGAGTTCGCCGCCATTTACCCCGAGATCGCCGAGGCGCACGGAGCCGTGCTCATTCCTTTTCTGCTCGAAGGTGTGGGAGGTGTGGCCAGCCTCAATCTAACCGACGGTATCCACCCCACTCCGCAAGGCCACGAGATCGTGGCCAATACCGTCTGGAACATTCTCCGTCCGCTGCTTTGAAACCGCTGGTCGCATTTCTCGCCGCCGGCCTTCTCCTGCCCGTCC
>JBIQJF010000049.1:12930-27744 GCA_044507675.1 Opitutales bacterium
AGTGGTGAAGTCGCGACGGTGAGCGTGCCGGATTATGATTTGAACAACAACGTGCGCGCGACCGGCCGGCTGGTCCTCCAACGCAAATTCGGCCTCGGACCGCAAGCGACGGTGTTGCAGCATAACGTCGGGGCAACCTAAAGCCGCCCGATTCGGTGGCGACCGCCGCTGGACTACCGAGGCAGGACTCCCGTTGTCATCCGCCACCTGCGCGCGCATCCTGACCGGACTGAGGAACTGCAAAACATGGGTTCCAAGACCCGGCTCAATTACACCGTGATCGGCGACGGCGTGAACATCGCCTCCCGGCTCGAAGGTCTGACCAAGGAGCCCGCCTACCAGACTCCGGTGATCGTCAGCGAAGCCACCCTGAACGCCATGAATCCCAAACCCGCCGCACGCGAACTCGGCGGGGTGCTCGTCAAGGGCAAGGCCGTCAAAATCTTCGCCCTGTCCGCCAAGGGCGAGACGCGGGCACTCTACACAGTGTAGGCCGAGGCCGGCGCCGGTTCGAGTTTCGCTCGCACGTCGGCGGGAATTGGCTGCGCGACCATCTTGCCGGCAGCATCGGAAGTCACGCACACGGCGGCGATTTCGCCTTGGGCAACAACTTCGGACCTCACGCGGCCGCCTTCATCCACTTTGCGAAACTGAAACACATAGATGACGGCGCGCGTGCGCACTTCGTTGATCAACAAGCGCACCTCGGCGGTTTCGTTGAAACGCAACGGCTCCTGATAAGTGCAACTGGCGCTCACGCGTGGCCAGCCCACGACGTTGCCCGGCACGAAGGAAACGAGCGGCAGCCCCAGCGACCGGTAGAACGCCGACTCGCAGGCCTCCATCCAGCGGAAGAAATTCGAGAAATGCATGATGCCGGCCATGTCGGTTTCGCAAAATTCGACCGTGCGCAGAAGGCGGAACTCAGAAGGCATGAGCGGGAGCTTGCGTGCGGGTGGCAGCTTGGCAACGCCCTTCAACCGCGGCTTGTATCGGATGCCTGATTCCCTACTCTCCCGTTCCATGAAACCCCTACTCCGTCTTTTCGCCGTGGGCTGCCTGCTCACCGCCACCCTCGCCCATGCCGCCGATGCCTTCGAAGGCAAGGTGTCCCTCGCCGTCAGTGCAGGCAAGGACCAGAGCCAGCAGATCGATTATTCGATCAAGGATCCGGCCATGCGCATCGACATGACCGCCGAGGGCCAGACTTTCTCCAGCATCATGGACATGAAGAAAATGGAGATGATGATCCTCATGCCGTCGGAGAAGATGTATATGGTCATGGCCCTGAAGGACACCATCGAGAAGGCGGCCAAGAAGACCCAGGGCAAGGAACCGGATATCGAGAAGACCGGCCGCACCGAGACCATCCTCGGCTATAAATGCGACGAGTATGTCACGAAGGATAAGAAGACCACGACGGAGATCTGGATCGCCGAGGGCCTTGGCACCTTTATGGGCATGGGCAACAATTCCGGCGGCGGCATGGGCGGCATGTTTGGCAAGAAAAAGGCCGCCGACAGCTGGGAGGAGAAATTCAAGGGCAAGCCCGGCTTCCCCCTGCGCGTGGTCAGCCGCGACGCCAAGAACAAAGAAACCTTCCGGATGGAAGCCACGAAGATCGAGCCCGGCAGCCTGCCCGCCTCGCTCTTCCAGCCGCCCGCTGGCTGGCAGAAGTTCCAGATGCCCAGCATGGGCGACATGCTGAAGGGCTTCGGGGGCTGAGGCCTCTATTGAATCGCTGTCATTTTGCAGGGCGGGGTTTCTGAACCCCGTCCTTTTGTTTTATACGGTGCGCTGTCGATACGCTCCATCGGGACCGCCACAGTTCAATTTAATCCGCTCCAAAAACAAAAAGGCCGGGCATGATGCCCGGCCTGCGTATTTTCAAGGAATGCTTCCGATGCTTACTCGCCGATCTTGAGGAGTTCGTCGGCCGTCCAGTAGCCCGAATGCGAAGCGGTGTCTGCACGAATCTTGGCAACAGTCTCAGTCGACACCTCGGGAGCGCCATCACCGAACTCCGCGCGGACAAACGAAAGCACATGGGCGATCTGGTCGTCCTTCAACACGCCACCGAGCGGAGCCATGACATTGTTGTATTCGTTGCCCTTGACCGTGATCGGGCCTTGCAGACCGTGCAGCACGATACGAACGAGACGTTCTTCAGTTCCGGCAACCCACTCCGAGCCGGCCAGCGGAGGGAATGCGCCGGGCACGCCCTGACCGTTGGCTTGGTGGCAGGCCGAGCAATTGTTCATGTAGATCGGCTTGCCCCGCTGGGCACTGGTCACCGTAGCCGCACCGTCGTTGCCGGGCTTGGCGCGATTGGCCTGCGAGTTCACCACGAGCGGATCGAAGCGGATCGAGTGGTGCACCATGTAGATCGAGCCGAAGAACACGATGCAGCACATGAGACCGAGCAGCACGAGCGGCAGCGCGGAATAACCGTGGGCCTTGTCGGGCTTCTGGCTCTGCAGGCGGGCGTGAACCTCGCGGATGCTGTCGTCGCTGGCCGCGGAGGCCTCGAAATTGGGACGATTGTCGGGATTGGCGCTCATCTTAGTGGCCGCCCTCCTTGGCGGGGGCAGGAGCGTTCAGTTTCTCCTCGTCGGGATAGTTGTAGCTGTCCTTCAAATTCATCAGGTAGGCGACGAGCGCCTCGGCGCGGGGCGTGGGCACGACCTCGAAACCGTCGCCCGGGGCCGCCTGGCTGGAAAGCTTGATGGCTTTGTGCGAAGGCTGGTTACCGGCGAGGGGGCGAATTTCGTAGAGAAACTTGTGCGCCGGCATGTTGGTGCCGGGAGCGACTACCTCGGGTGCGTAGAGCAATTCGTGAAAATACTCGGCGCTGGCGTAGCTACGGGCGGCGACATTGCGCAGATCGGGCCCGATACGGCTGGAACCGATCAGCACGGACTTTTCGCGAATGTAGTCACGAGCAAAGCTGCCGCGTTCACCCCAACCGCGCTTGATGTCAGAACCAAAGCCCTCATAGCGGACCTGCTGGGTATGGCAGGTGGCGCAGCCAAGGTCCTGATAGACCAAGCGACCTTGATCAGCGATACCGGTAAGCGGCGCCGGATAGAGGGAGGCATCAATCTCATCCTTATACTGGGGCAACGCGCCGATCTGCTTGTGCGCAGCGAGCAGGACGCCGGCCCAGGAAAGAGCGAGGGTGGCAAAAACACCGAGGAAGATAACGAGGCCGTTTTTCATGCGTGGCCCTCCTTCGCCGCGAGGCTGAGTGCCGGCGGCACCGGGATGGTGATGGCAGCCGCGCATTGCGAGCCGCACGGACAGGCGATCCAGAAGAAGTTGATCACAAAGGCGAGATGGCCGACGAGCAGGACGCCCAGGCCCACGGTGTTCAGAGTGTGCCAGCCGGACAGCGCCTTGGTGATGTCGACGAAGCCAACCGCGGTGTCACCAAGCAACGTGCCATGCTGCCAGCCGCCCGCGGCGAGGCCGATGAGGACGAGGATCACGCCGAGCACCGTGGCGCCGTAATGGGCCTTCACGAGGGCGGACGAGCGCCATTGCTTGCCGGTGATGCGCGGCAGGAAGAAGTAAGCCGCGCCAAACACGGCGACGGAGAAAGTCACGTAGAGAGCCGACCAATCGCGCAGCACGCCAAACAGCGTGAATTGCGCCACCTCGGCAAAACCGTGCAGCGAGAGAAGCATGTTCACGAGCGCGTTCACGAAGAACCCGGCCATGGCGAGAAGGATGAACCGCAGCGAAAGGCTGCTGCCGACCGCGCCGACGCGTCCGGAAAGCGTGCCCAAGAAGTTCAAACCGAAGATGACCACGGGCAGAATCAAGGCCATGTTGGCCACCGTGCCGAGGGTCGGAATCCACACCGGCACCGGGGCACCGATAAGGCGCGCGCCACCCGCCACCGCGGTGCTGATCACGAACCACCAGAACGCAAGCGGAGCGAGGTAGTATTGATTGATCGGTTTACCGAGGAGCTTGGGCAGAAGATAGTAGATGGCGGCCAAGGCAACCGGCAGGAACCACAGACCGTAGAGGTTGTGAACATACCAGGCGTTGACGACCGGCTGGAGCACACCGCGCACGGGAGCCTGGAAAAGCATTACCTGCGCGACGCTGTAGATCCACGGGAACCAGAAAGCCGCGCCGAACAGATACCATTGCGAGGCATAGATGTTCTCGGTGTTGCGGATGCTGAAGGTGGTGACGCCCCACACGCCGATCAGCGCGTAGGCACCGAGTAACAGGAACGACACGTAACGGGGCATCTCGAGCAACTCGAAGGAGGTCGAGTAACCGGCGAGAATGCCGCCGAGACCGAGCGTGACGCCGAGGTTCCAGAACTTGGCGGCAACGAAGAGCCAGCCACCGTGACGAAGCGTGGTGGCCGAAAGACGGGCCATCAGCCAGAGGCCGAAAGCGAAAGCAGCATTGAAGCCCCAGCCGTAAACCAGCGCATTCTGCGCGGCGGGTGCGAGGCGGCCGTGGGTGAACCAGGCGCAATCGGCAAGGAACGAGGGCGTGTGCAGCTGGATGTTGGCCGCCAGCTGGAGCGCCCCGCCGACGATCAGCCAGAAAAGGCCCGAGGCGAGAAAGACGGTGACCGGCCACCGGGCGGAGACATCAATCTCCTGCTGCTCGGCGCGGCTGTTGTGGACGGGAGGATTCATCAGCAAGGGTTACTTCTTGGCGAGATCACGGGCGGTGAGCTCGATCGCGCGATCGAGGGGCAGGCGGGCCACTCCCTTGGACTGATCCACCCAGCCATAGGTCGTGGCGGCGGCCTGCTCTTTGGCGCGGGTCTCGATGAGCAGGTTCTTGCGCTCGGCGGGCGTGAGCACCCCTTCCACGGGTTGCACGTCAGCCGCGTGCGGCACGTAGATGCGCTTGGCCAGCCAGCCGAACGCCGCGAAACACAGGATCACGATGACCGCCGTGAAAATGGGCGTGCGGTGCGGGAACGAAAAGTTGGTGGAGGAATCGCTCATGGCTTAATGGGCGGACGCAGCTTGATGACCCGGCTCCGGCGCGGTGGCCTCGTGATGGGTAAGCGACTCGACGATGCGAGGATCGCGGATCGGAATGAGCTTGGCGACGCCGCTGCCAAAGCTCTTGAGGTAAGCCCAGGCGCAGATGCCACCCACGCCGACCACCGAACTCAGCACCCAAAGCAGGTTGAGCGAGAGGAACGGGAGCGGGTTTTCGTCGGCATCCCGGAGGGCGGGAAGGACGTTGTAACAGATATCCACCAGGATCACGACGGCGACCACGATGCTGATGTGCAGCGCGGGCCCGAGGGTGGCCTTGCGGCGGTAGGACAGCCACATCAGGAAGGGATAGAAGAAGTGGCCGAAAAGCAGAAACATGCCGACCCACAGCCAGTCGCCGTGCTCGCGGAGGTTATACCAGAAGGTTTCCTCGGGCACATTCGCGTTCCAGATGAGGAAATACTGCGAGAAGGTCACGTAGGCCCAGAACACCACAAAAGCGTAGGCGAGCGCGACGAGGCAGTGCAGCTGGTTGGTGTTGAAGATGCCCTTGTAGTCGCCGCGGGTGTAGAGCCACCAAGTGATGACGACGCCGACGGCCATCGCCGCACGCATGCAATTGGCGAAGAACCACACGCCATACATCGTGGAGAACCAGTGGTATTCGAGGCTCTTCATCCAGTAGATGGCGGCGAAGGTCAGGGCCAACGCAGTGAACGGGATGCCCCAAGCTGCGGTCTGGCGGTTCTTGTAGGTCCACTTCACATCGCCGTCCTTGTCTTGGGTGAAAGAGTTCCGACGCAGCAGCGCCGACAGTCCCATCCAGCCGAGAAAGAAGACCACGGTCATGCCGGTGAACATTTCCTTGCTGAGGAAGCCGGCCTTTTTCACGTAGAGCGGATCGTCGCCGATCGTCCCGTGACCGCCGTGCAGCGGATGACTGAGATCCATCCAGTGCCAGATGAAGCCGGGTTTCACCCATGCGGAAATGACGAGCGGGATGAAAAGAATGAACAGCCACTTGAAGGCGGCGAGGCCGTGTTCGAACTGGCGGCGGATCACGGTGGACCAGCCGGCGTCGAAGATGTGATGGATCATCACCATCATGAGCATGCCGATGGCGATGGCAGTCCAGTAGCTGATGCCGACGACGTAGGAAAGAGCCACGCCGTGGGCGTCGCCCACGAAGAAGCCGATCGCGGTCAGCACGAGACCGGCGATGCCGGCGGACAGAAACTTGGTGGCCAGGGAGCCGGTGGAAGCGGGAGCACTCATGTTACTTCAAGCCTCCGCGTTGTTCGAGAGGGACATCGTCAATCGTGGCGTGCGCAGCGCGCTGGAGGGCCCGCACGTAGGCAACCACGGCCCAGCGATCATCGGGGCTCAGCTTGTCTGCGTAGGGGAACATTGTGTTTTTGCCGACGGTAATGGTGTTGTAGATTTCGCCTTCAGGCATCGTGCGCAGGCGGTCGTCGTGATAGGTCGGCGGATTCATGCCATAGGACTTGGTGATGCCATTGCCATCGCCGAGCGAGCCGTGACACGGGGCGCAGTAGATTTGATAGCGATCCTGTCCGCGACGGAGGAAGTTTTCGCTGATTTCCAAACCGGAGGGGAAGCCGCGCACAAAGGAGCCGTCGGCGTTCTTACCGGCGTAGTGCGCATCATCGGCGCGCAGGAAGTCGGTGTCCTGCACGACGGCGCCGGCATCAGCGCCTTCGATACCGCGACCGTAAGGCACGGTGCCCGCGGGAATCGGGCGGTCAGCGCGGCCATCCGCGAAGAACTTCGACTCGGCCTGCGGCTTGTATTTGGCCTGATGGTCCATGTCGGGCCAGATTTCGACGGGCGGCCGGTTCGAAAACGAACCGCGGTAGCCCATGACCGAGAGGGTCAGGACGACGAGAAACGCGAGGGTGAAGTAGGCGTAGCGCATCTTATTCCTCGATTTCGGCGATGTCCTTGCCGCCGATGCGCTCCAGCAGAGCACGGGTCTCGGTGGCGTTGAATTTCGGGTCGTTGGACTCGATCACAATGTAGAAGCGGTCGTCCAAGGCGCGGACAAACTGCGGGGCCTTCATCACCGGGTGGTAGTGCATCGGCAGACGGTTCAGGAAGAACATGCCGAAGATGGTGGCGAAGGCGGTGAAGAGAATGGTCAGCTCGTAGGACACCGGGAAGGCGAACATCGGGCTGAAGTAGGGTTTGCCGCCCACGATGAGCGGATACTCGTAGGCGCCGGTCCACCAGATCAGAGACATGCCGGTGCAGAAACCGGTGATGCCGCCGGCCAGCGAGAAGCGCGGGACGCGGGAGCGGCGCACACCCATGGCGTAGTCGAGCCCGTGAACAGGGAAGGACGTGAGTGCATCCCACTGCGAATAGCCCGCATCGCGCACCTGCTCACAGGCAGAGTAGAGCGACGGGACGGTGTCGAACGCGGCGATGATTCCGTAATTTTTGCTCATGGCGGGTTCCTCAGTGTTGGTGCCCGGCGTGCGGGTCGGCTGCGGGAATGACCGCCTTCACCTCGGACATCGGCATGATGGGCACGAAGCGGATGAAGAGGAGGAACAGAACGGAGAAGACACCAAAGGTGCCGAAGAACGTGAAGATTTCGACGATCGAGGGCGAGTAGTAGCCCCAGCTCGACGGCAGGAAGTCACGGGCGAGCGAAGTCACGATGATCACAAAGCGCTCGAACCACATGCCGACGTTGACGAAGATCGAGAGGATCCACACCAGCGTGGTGTTTTCACGGACCGCCTTGAACCAGAAGAACTGCGGCGTGATCACGTTGCAGCCGATCATGATCCAGTAGGCCCAGGCGTAGTGGCCGAATGCACGGTTGATAAACGCGAAGCCCTCATACGGATTCGCGCCATACCACGCGATGAAGAACTCCATCGAATAGGCATAGCCGACCATGGTGCCCGTCGCGAGGGTGATCTTGCACATGCAGTCGATGTGATACTGCGTGATCAGATCCTCCAGACGGTAAATGGCGCGCAGCGGCAGCATGAGCGTGAGCACCATGCCGAAGCCCGAGAAAATGGCGCCCGCGACGAAGTAAGGCGGGAAGATCGTCGTGTGCCAGCCGGGGATGAGCGAGACGGCGAAGTCGAACGACACGATCGTATGCACGGAGAGCACGAGCGGGGTCGCAATGCCGGCCAGGATGAGGTAGGCCATCTCGTAGTTGCTCCACTGGCGGTTGGAGCCGCGCCAGCCCATGGCGAAGAAGCCGTAGATGCGGGCCCGCATCAGTTTGCCGGCCACGGTGAAGCGATCACGCAAGGTGCCAAGGTCAGGAATGAGGCCGACATACCAGAAGAGCACGGACACCGTGCCGTAGGTCGAGACCGCGAACACGTCCCACTCCAGCGGCGAACGGAAGTTCTGCCAGATGCCATTCGAATTCGGGAACGGGAACAGATAGCCGGGCATCACCGCGAACCAGATGCGACCGACGTGGAACACCGGGAAGATGGCGGCGCAAACCACGGCGAAGATCGTCATCGCCTCGGCGGCACGATTGATCGACGTGCGCCACTTCTGGCGCAGCAGGCACAAGATGGCCGAGATCAGGGTGCCGGCGTGGCCGATGCCGATCCAAAACACGAAGTTGACGATGTCCCAGGCCCAGTTGACCGGATTCGCATGGCCCCACACGCCGACGCCCGTGGCGACGAGATAGATGAGGCCGGCGATGGTGAACGAGGCGATGAAGCTCGCGATGACAAAGCACACCCACCACCAGGTCGGCGTGGTGCCCTCGACGATGCCGCAGATCTTGTCGGTGATCCACTTGAAGTCGCGGTTGTTCTCCACGAGAACCGCGCGCGGCAGCGACGCGGGCTTGACCTCGGAGAGGATGGCGGGAGCCGGATGATCGGAAGCGTGGGCGGCCATCAGTGGGTCCCTCCGTTGTGATCATGACCGTGCGCGCCGGCCTTCTTCGGGTAGTTCTTGTTCTTGTATTCGACGCGGCTCAGGGGCAGCGACTGGTAATCGGGCATGGCCGGATTGGGATTGCGGAGCTTGCCGAGGTAGGTCGTGCGGGGACGGACGTTGAGGTAACCGAGAACCGCGTAGTCGCGCTCCTGGGCCTTCAGCTTCGAGACCTTGCTGTTCACGTCCTTGATATTGCCAAACTCGATCGCGTCAGCCGGGCAGACCTGCTGGCAAGCGACCTTGATCGTGCCGTCGGGAATTTCAGGCACGGCATTGAGGCCGACCTTCCGCTTCTGAGCGATCTTGGCCTGCTGGATGCGCTGCACGCAATAGGTGCATTTCTCCATGACACCGCGCATGCGCACGGTGACATCGGGATTCTTCACCATCTTCACCAGTTCGGGCACGTCCTTCTGGTGGCCGAGCGGTCCCATGTAGAGGGCGTCGGTCGCGCGCTTGTTGAAGTCGAAGAAATTGAAGCGACGAACCTTGTAAGGGCAGTTGTTCGCGCAATAGCGGGTGCCGATGCAACGGTTGTAGGCCATCGTGTTGAGGCCTTCTTCGTCGTGCACCGTGGCGTTGACCGGACACACCGTCTCGCAAGGCGCGAGTTCGCAGTGCTGGCAGGTCATGGGCTGCATCGAAACCTGGGGATCCTCGGGCAGGATCGAGTTGCCGCCTTCCTGGCCGAACGCGGTCGGATCGGCCTGGCCGTCGGAATAATAACGATCAAGGCGGATCCAATGCATCTCGCGACCGCGCTGAACCTGATCACGTCCGACGATCGGAATGTTGTTCTCGGCCTGGCAGGCGATGACGCAGGCGTTGCAGCCAATGCAGGTGTTGAGATCGATGGACATGCCCCACTGGTGGAGGCCGTCGAACTTGGCGTTCTCGCCAGCGAGGTCCGGCGTCTCGTAGAGCGACTGGCCGCGGGGCGTGGTGCCGGCCCGGGCAGCGGTGATCTTGGCGCGCTCCTCGCGGGAAAGCTTGGCAAAAGCCTCGGGCGTGAGATCGCCGTAGATCGCGGGTGAATGCGACTCCATGCCGATGCCGGTCACAAAACCCGGGTTGTCCTTGAACTCGTCGAGGTTGGCCTCGCGCACGATGTCGCGGCCTTCCATGGACCAGTGCTCCTGCGTGTTGGCGAGGAGCTTGCGTTCGCCAGACACGCGAAGCGTGGCGCCGGTGGCGAAGCCCATGCCATCACTCGTGCGGACCGCATAGGCATCGAAGCCCGCGCCGGTGCCGACGTGGCCCGTCTTGGCGCGGCCGTAGCCGAGCGGGAGGACAATCGTGTAATTCGAAAGACCGGGCTGGATGTGCAGCGGACCAGTAACCTTGCGTCCGTTGATCGTGACCTCGCCGATGAAGGCCTTCTCCTTGCCGATATCGAATTCGGCGGTCTCCTTGCGGGCAACCTGCAGGAGGCTGCCGCCGGGAACGATGCCGAGATCGTTGGCGAGACGCGGGCTGACCAAGATCACGTTGTCCCACGCGATCTTGGTCATCGGATCCGGGCACTCTTGCAGCCAGCCGTTGTTGGCGAAGCGACCGTCATCCATCTTGTGGTCGGTGACGAAGCGAACCTCGAGACTGTCCTTGGACAGCGCGGCGGCGGCCGGCGCCTTGGCCATGTCGAAGTTGAGGTTACCGAGCGAAACGTTCACCGACTTGTAGGCCGTGCCTTCGGCATAACCGTCGTGCAGGAACTTCTCGAAAGCCTTCCGGTCGCCACCGCGGGTCGTGAAGACCTGCTCGTAGGCGTCGGGCTTGGCCTCGCCGGCGAGACGGGCCAGCAACTCGACTTCGGTCAGGCCGTTGAAGAGCGGCATGATCATCGGCTGGATCGGCACGATGGTGCCGTCCACCGTGCGAGCATCGCCCCACGATTCGAGGTAGTGCGTGGCAGCGATGTGCGTGCCGGACAGCGCGGAGGTCTCGTCCTGATAGTAGCCGTAGCGGACGACCTCGGACACGGACTTCAACAACGAGCCGAAATCGAGATCAGCGGGCGCGTTGTAAACCGGGTTGCCGTTGAGGATGAAGAGGGTCTTGACCGCTCCGCCCTTGATGGCGTTCGCGAGGGCTTGGATCGTCGAAGCAGACGACGGGTCCACGGCAACGAAATCCACGGTCTTACCGATGTTGCCGAGCTGCGCGTTGATCGCGTAGGCGATCATGTGCACGTATTGCGGCTGGTGCGCGCCGGCGACCACGAGGCTCTCGCCCTTGTGGGCCAGCAGATCCTTGGCGCACTCCTCGATCCACTGCTGGTTGACGTCGAGTTTGGCAGAAAGCCAGAAAGCCTCATAGCCAGAGCCACCCGCCACCTTGTTGGCGAGAGCAGCAGCCAGAGGCAGAATGTGATTGCTGGCTATGCGCAGGCGATGGTCCGCCATGCTGCCGGTAAGCGAGAAGCCGCTTTCCGCCACGTAGAGGCGGTTCATCTTGTCCGCGTCGGCGGCGCTGCTCACGCGGCGGCCGGCGGTGAATTCGCGAGCGTAATAAAGCGATCCAGCCTCGGCGTGGAGAAAATCAGCGTCGAGCGAGAGAATGCGCTTGGCCTTGGCGAAGCGGTAGACCGGCTTGACGTTCTGTCCGAAGGCGGCCTGGGCAGCGGCCAGCGGCGGCTCGTCCTGCACCGGTTCGTATTCGGCCCAGACGGCGCGCGGAAACTCGCGCTTCAGTTTTGCAACGAGGCGGGCGCGGGTCGGCGAGGCAGATTCGTCGGCGAGGAACGCGAGGCCTTCACCATTGCCAGCGTAGGTCTTGCGGATGCGCGCGAGGAGATCGTTGACGTCGGCGACATTGAGCGTGCGGTTGCCTGCCGTGTGGCTGGTGGCGCGCTCGGGATCGTAGAGATCGAGAACGGAAGCCTGGGCAAGGAGCGAGCTGGCACCGCCGTGCGGCTGGTAGCTGGGATTGCCCTCGAGCTTGGTGGGGCGGCCTTGGTGGGTCTCGGCGACGAGCGGGATGGCCGTCTTGCGCAGGGGCATCGCCGTGGCAAAATAAAGCGGAAGACCGGGAACGGTGTATTCGACGGATTTGCCGTAGGGCAGAATGTGCTTCTCGGGACGACGGCAGCCGGCGAGACCGAGACCGCCGAGGGCGAACGAAGCGGCCATGAGGCGCATGAACTGGCGGCGATCAACGCCATTCAGCTCGGATGCACCCTCGGGAAATTCGCGGGCCATGTGCTCGCGGAACCCGGGCGTGTCGGCCAGTTCATCAAGGCTGCGCCAGTATTTCGGACCGGAGAGGTCGCGCTGCGCGGGGGCGGAATGATCAAATTTGCGTTTCATCAGCGATGGCAGCCGGAGCAGCTCTGCGGCGGCATGATCTTGGCATGTTCGACAAATTCTTTGGCGCGCTTCACACCCTCGGGGCCTTGATCCACCAAGCGGAGCGAATCGAGGTTGAAGACATCCTTCGGGTCACGGATGCGGGCGGCAGGATCGCGATGGCAGTCAAGGCACCAGCTCATGCTGTGCGGCTGGCCCTGATGAACGACCGGCATCTCGTTGACCTTGCCGTGGCACTCCACGCAGCTCACGCCACGGGCGACGTGGACGGAGTGATTGAAATAAACGTAGTCCGGCACGGCGTGAATCTTCACCCACGGAACCGGATCACCGCTTTGATAGCTCTGGCGCACGGGCTCGAGCAGCGGGCTCTGGGTCTTGATCAGGCTGTGGCAATTCATGCAGGTCTGCGCCGGCGGAACACTGGAGGTGCCGGACTTCTCGACGGAAGCGTGACAGTAACGGCAATCGAGGCCGAGTTGGCCGGCATGCAGACTGTGATCAAACGGCACCGGCTGAATCGGTGCGTAACCGACGCGCAGATATGCCGGAGTGGCGTAGTAGGTGATACCTGCCGCCGCGACACCACCCAAGATACCTAGAAAAATCAGGATCTGCAGCGGCAGGGCGTTGGCGGATTTCGGGAAGATCTTGGACATGTGCGTCAGTCTGGAACTCGGCGAAAAATAAGAAGGAGCGGCAATCGTTCCCTCAGATTAAACGTGGAATTCAGGCTAGCGATTGGTGTGCGGTAAAAAGATGCCCGTGAACAAAGAGTGGGCCACGGGGGGATGTAAAACAAAATTTCCGCAGCAAACGACGTTGGATTCAATATTAGCAGAGTCCGTGACAACGGATGCGTTGCTAATTGTGAAAAACACCTCCGCGGATTCGCCTCAGCCGGGATGCACCATGCCGAGACGGATGGAGATTCCAAGGTGCAATACGACCATTAAGTTACTCCGGGGCGGGAGCACGCCATCGGGAAAAATCAAGGTGTCGCGTCGGATAAAATTCCCTAGGCAGAAGCGGCGTCCCGGAGACGGAATGTCGCGTGCGAAATACTCGCCGCGCCTGGGAACGTTCGACTACACGAACTCGCCGTCGCGCATCGGTTTGATTTCGTCGCAACGGTTGGCGATGTCAGGATTGTGCGTGACGAGCACGACGGCTTGGCCGTTTTCCTTCGCCAGTTTGGTTAGCAGGTCAAAAATCAAACCGGAGTTGCGGACGTCGAGATTGCCGGTGGGCTCGTCGGCGAGGATGATGGCCGGCTGGTTCGCAAGAGCGCGAGCAATGGCCACGCGTTGCTGTTCACCACCGGAGAGCTGGGTCGCGAGGCGATGGGTTTTCTCACCGAGGCCGACGTCGGCCAGCAGGCTGCGCGCGCGCTCGACCATTTCCGGTTCGGTGAGTCGGCCGAGTTTGCGCATCGGCATCATGACGTTGTCGAGCGCCGAGAACTCCTGCATCAAAAAGTGGAACTGAAAGACGAAGCCGATGTGCTCCCCGCGGGCGGCTGTGCGATCGAGATCGCTGCTGTTCGACATCAATTGGTCACGAATCCAAATCGAGCCGCCGTCGGGTTGGTCGAGCAGGCCGAGCAAATAGAGCAGCGTGCTCTTGCCACAGCCGGAAGGCCCGACGATGGCGGTGACGTTGCCGCGCTTTGCCTCAAAGGAAACTCCGCGCAACACGTGCACCCTCCCCTCTCCCTGGCCGAGGTAACGATGAAGGGCTTCGCAACGCAGGGCGAAACGGCCCGCATGGCCGTCGGAGACCGGAGGCGGGAGGCTGGAAAAATCTGGAGGTGATACCGACATCAGAAATCCCTTCGACGAACCTGCACATATTTGTGCAGCATGGCCGACACTTTGCGGCTCTTTTCCAACAACTCGCTCGCCACCGGTAGTTTCATCTGACCGAGCTTGGCAGCCAGATAGATTTGCGTGCGCAGCTCGCCACTCGAGCCCCGCGAATAATTTAGAAACTGCATGAACTCGCGGTTGGAGCTGCGCTCATAGCCTTCGGCAACATTGGAGGGAACAGACACTGCCGCCCGCTGCATCTGGTCCTTCAGTCCATAGTCCCGAGAGTGTTCCATTGCTTGATATACTTGCACCGCCAGCTGCATGCTTTCCTTCCAGACTTCCAAATCTTCAAAACGCTTGATGGGCTTTTTCACGACACGGTCTCCTTTGGGTTGCTGGTTGCAGCCCGTTTTAAGTTCCTGATTTCAGCCTCCTGCCTCCGGTCTCCCTGCTTCATGTCGAGGTCCCCCGGATGATGTCGCCCGGTTCGAGACGGGCCGCGCGCCGCGCGGGAATGAGCGAAGCAATCATGACCATGACAACGGCCGTGCACACGGCCGCAACATAGTGCCATGGCGACCAATTCACGATGAAGGTGTTGGTCTGGAAAATACCCGTGATGTTCAGCGGAATCTGGGAAACCGCGTAGGTGCCACCGGCGCCCAGCAAGCAGCCGATGAACGAACCGATGACCAAGACGATGCACGCCTGCCAAAGGAAGATTCTGGAAATATCCTCCCGCGTGTAGCCCATGGAGCG
>JBIQJF010000050.1:0-27725 GCA_044507675.1 Opitutales bacterium
GGGCCACTTCCCATGAAACCTCGCTTCAACTACTTCACCGCCGCTCCCAAGGCGTTCCAAGCCCAGCTCGCGCTGACCCAATTCGTGGACCAGTGCGGCCTCGAACCCTCCCTCTGGGAACTCGTCAAAATTCGCGCGTCGCAGATCAACGGCTGCGCCTTCTGCCTCGAGATGCACACGCGTGAGGCCGCCGCCCAAGGCGAGACCGCACCGCGTCTCAATCTGATTGCCGCCTGGCGCGAGTCGCCGCTCTTCACCGACCGTGAACGCGCGGCCCTCGCGTGGACCGAGGCCGTGACGCTCGTCGCCACTTCCCGCGTGCCCGACGACGTCTATGCGGAGGCTCGGGCGCATTTCAACGAAACCGAACTGGTCAACCTCACGCTCGCCATCGGCGTCATCAACACGTGGAACCGCCTCGCCGTGAGCTTCCGCGCCGTTCACCCACTGCCCAAAGCGGGCTGACGTGAGCCCGTTTCAATTTCGCAGCACAGAGAGCGCAAAGCCCTTTCAATCAACCGGCCTGACCTTTTGCGCTTTTTGTGTCTTGTGTAGTCACGTCCTTCGAGCCCGTTTCCATGGTCCAGTCCCGCCAGTCCGCCCACGCCGCCGCCTTCGAGCCGCATCGCCGACACCTGCGCGATGTCGCCTACCGCTTCCTCGGCTCCGTGGCCGACGCGGAGGACATCGTGCAGGAAACCTGGTTGCGCTGGACCCAAGCAGATCTCGCCGCAATCAACGAACCACGAGCCTGGCTCACCCGCATCGCCGCGCGCCTGAGTCTCGACCAGTTGAAATCGGCCCGCGTCCGTCGCGAACGCTATGTTGGTCCCTGGCTGCCCGAACCGCTCGTCGAGGCCGTCGGCTACGCTACCGAGAGCACAGGTCCCCAAGCCGACGATATTTCCGTGGCCCTGATGCTGGCGCTCGAACGGCTCAGTCCGTTGGAACGCGCGGCCTTCGTGCTGCACGATGTCTTCGGCCAGACCTTCGAGGAAGTCGCCACCGCACTGGACCGCACGCCTGCAACCTGCCGACAACTGGCCACGCGTGCGCGCCAGCACCTGCGCGCCGCACGTCCCCGATTCACCGTGCCGGCCGGCGAAGGCGAACGTCTGGCCGAGGCCTTCCTGCGTGCCGCGCAAAGCGGCGATCTCGCCGGACTCACCCGCGTGCTCGCGCCCGATGCCGTGCTTCATTCCGACAGCGGTGGCAAAGTCCGCGCCGCCCGCCGCCACATCGTCGGTGCGGACCGCATCGCCCGGTTGTTTGCCATTCTCACACGGAAGTTCGGTCCTGCCCGCCGCGCCGAAGCCGCGCGCATCAACGGCCTGCCCGGACTCGTCATGCAAGACGCCACTGGACTCACGCAAACGCTGGCCTTTGAAATCCGCAATGGCGCAATCGCCACGCTCTATCTCGTGCGCAACCCGGACAAGCTGCGCCATGTGCAATTTTAGCCCGACTTTTTCTGACTCGCCTATTTAGCCGCGCTCCCAGTTTGGGATCCCGTCCCGATTCGGCGTCTGTCAGAAAGTCCACATGTGCTCCATTGTCGCCGCCTCCGCCTTGGAACTCGTTTCGTGGCGCGAGCAGTTCCGGCGACAAGTTTCCGGACAAATCGTGCATGATTCACTGCACGGGCGATCAGGCTGGACGCAGTCGTTCATCCTGAACGCCGGCGGCTCCGCGGTCGGCTACGGCGCCGTGGCCATCAGTGGCCCGTGGCAGGGAACACGCACGGTTTTCGAGTTTTACCTGACACCTACGCACCAGGCACAAGCCGCGGATTTTTTTGAGGAATTCATCCGTTTCAGCGAAGCCACGCATTTCGAAATCCAGACGGATCCGCCTCTGCTGCGCACGCTCGCCGACAAATACGTGAAAACGTGGACCACGGACCGGATCGTCTTTCGCGACGAACAAACGACCAGCCGGAGCGCGCCACTGGGCGCAATTCTTCGCAAATCCACCGCTGCCGACTCACCGCGCATCTTCACACATCACGTCGAGCCCGTCGGAGATTATCTCGTGGAACTCGGCGGCGAAATCGTCGCCACTGGCGGTTGGTTGTCGCACTACAATCCGCCTCACCGCGACCTTTACATGGACCATTCCGCCGGCGCGGAATTGGCAGCTGGCTGTTGCAGGAGCTGAAACGCGTCTGCCGCGCCGACGGCGGCATTCCCTGCGCGCGGTGCCACCCCGACAACACCGCTTCCCGCGCCACCCTGGCCCGGTCCGGCTTCGCTCCGTGGTGCGAAATCGTCACGGGTGAACTGGCCGAATGACATCAGCGAGGCTCGCCATTCAGCGTGACGGCGAAAGCTTCACCGCATTCGACAATCGAGCACACACCCCGCCCTCCCGGGCACCCCTCTTGATAGAAGGGAATTCCGGCAACGTAGGTTCGGTGTTCTCGATGAAACGCTGAAACAACCGCGCGGGCCACTCACGCCAGGCGCAGGAGGAGGTCCTTGCTCTCGACGGTGTCACCGACGGAGACGAGGACTTCCTTCACCATACCGGGAGCGGTGGCGTAGAGCGTGGTCTGCATCTTCATCGCTTCGAGCGTGAGGAGCTTGTCGCCCTTGGCCACCTTGGCACCGACGCTCACGGCGAGCGCGGTGATGAGGCCGGGGATGGGCGCGCCGATTTGCAGCGCGTCAGCCGGGTCGGCCTTGGGCCGGGCCTTGGCGGGTGCGGCGACGGATTTGTCGGGAATGCGCGTTTCGCGCGGGCGACCGTTGAGCTCAAAGGTGAGCGTGCGCAGGCCGTCACGATCGGCTTCGCTGACGTTGATGAGTTTGATGAAGAGCGTTTTCCCCTCCTCGATCTCGACGGAAATTTCCTCGCCGGCGGCAAGGCCGTAGAGGAAAGCGCGCGTGGGCACGGCACTGACATCGCCGTAGGTGCCTTGGAATTTGGCGAAATCGGCGAACACCTCGGGATACATCAGGTGGCTGTAGAGTGCGGCGTCGGACACCTCGATCTTCAGCTTCTTGTGCAAGGCATCCTTTTCCTTCTCCAAGTCCACGGGCGGCAGGTGCGCGCCGGGGCGGCCACGACGCGGCGCGCGATCGCCGAGCACGATTTTCTGCAGCTTCTTCGGCCAGCCACCGGGAGGCTGGCCGAGTTCGCCGGCCAGCATGTCCACGACGGAAGCCGGGAACGGCATCGAGCCCGGCTCGAGATTGAGCACGTCGGCGGTCTTGATGCCGCGTGAAACAAGAAACAGGGCCATGTCGCCGACAACCTTGGACGACGGCGTCACCTTCACGATGTCGCCAAAGAGCAGGTTGACTTCGGCGTAGGTGCGCACGACCTCGGGCCAGCGGGCGCCGAGCCCCATGGCGGCGGCCTGCTCCTTGAGGTTCGTGTATTGGCCGCCGGGCATCTCGTGCTGGTAAACCTCGGCGCTACCCGCGCGCGGGGCGGAGTCGAACGGTGCGTAGAGATCGCGCACCTGTTCCCAGTAACCGGAAAATTCGTTGAGCGTGTCGAGGTTTAGACCGGTGTCGCGCTTGGTGTGCGCGAGCGCGGCGACGACGGAATTGAGATTGGGCTGACTGGTCGAGCCCGACATCGAGGCGAGCGCGAGGTCAACGACGTCCACGCCCGCGTCCACCGCGGCGAGCACGGAAGAAGCGGCGATGCCGCTGGTGTCGTGCGTGTGGAAATGGATCGGCAGGCCGACCTCCTCGCGCAGGGTCTTCACGAGTTTCGCGGCGGCGTAGGGACGGCAAAGGCCGGCCATGTCTTTAATCGCGAGCATGTGCGCGCCGCGTTTCTCAAGGTCCTTCGCCATCTGCACGTAGTATTTGAGCGAGTATTTGTCGCGCTTCGGATCGAGCAGGTCGCCGGTGTAGCAAACCGCGGCCTCGGCAATGGCGTCGGTCTCGAGCACGGCATCGAGCGCGACGTAGAGATTGGGCAGGTAGTTGAGCGAATCGAAAACGCGGAAAATATCGATGCCGGCCGCGGCGGCGTGCTTCACGTAGCCCCGCACGACGTTGTCGGGATAGAAGCTGTAGCCGACGGCGTTGGCGCCGCGCAGGAGCATCTGGAAACAGATGTTGGGCACACGCGCCCGGAGTGCGGCGAGACGTTCGTAGGGATCCTCGCGCAGGAAGCGCATTGCCGTGTCGTAAGTCGCGCCCCCCCAGCATTCGAGGCTGAAGAGGTTTGGCGTGCGCCGGGCAACGGCGTCGGCCACGCGCAGCATGTCGTAAGTGCGCACGCGCGCCGCCATGAGCGACTGGTGCGCGTCGCGCATCGTCGTGTCAGTAACCAGCAGCGGCTTCCGCGTGCGCACCCACTGGGCGAACTTCTTCGGACCGAGCTTCTGCAGCAACTGACGCGAACCGGCCGGCGGCGGCAGCTCGGGCGGAAACGACGGCACGGACGGCTGCGGAGGAATCTTGGCCGGGCGGCGGCCCTTCACGTGCGGGTTGCCGTTGACGATGATGTCGCCGAGGAAGGCCAGAAGCTTCGTCGCGCGGTCGCGGCGGTGTTTGAATTCGAAGAGGCCCGGACTGTGATCGATGAAACCCGTGGTGACCGCGCCGGAACGGAAATCCGGATGCGTGACGACGTTCTCGAGGAACGGAATATTGGTCTTCACGCCACGAATGCGGAATTCCTTCAACGCACGATCCATGCGCTGGAGGGCGATGCCGAACTTCGGACCGAAGGCCGTGAGTTTAACCAGGAGCGAATCGTAGAAAGGCGTGATGACGCTGCCCGTGTCGCCCATGGCGCCATCGAGACGGATGCCGAGACCGGCCGCGCTGCGATAGCTGACAATCTTGCCGTAATCGGGCGTAAACTTGTTGGCGGGGTCCTCGGTTGTGATGCGCGCCTGCACCGCGTAGCCGATGCGCGGCACGTCGGCCTGCTGCGGCAGATCGAGTTCCGGACCGTGCAGGGTTGCACCCTGCGAAATGAGAATCTGCGAACGCACGATGTCCACGCCGGTGACGATCTCCGTCACGGTATGCTCCACCTGGATGCGCGGGTTCATCTCGATGAAATACCACTCCGCGGGATTGTCGGCGTTGACGAGGTATTCGAGCGTGCCGGCGTTGTCGTAACGAATTTCCTTCGCCAGCCGCACAGCCGACTCGCACAAGCCGCGCCGAACTTCTTCGGGCAGGCCGACCGACGGCGCGATTTCGATGACTTTTTGGTGACGACGCTGGACGGAGCAGTCGCGCTCGTGGAGATGCAGGACGTTGCCGTGCCGGTCACCGATCACCTGCACCTCGATGTGCTTGGCGCGCGGCAGGAATTTTTCGAGGAAGACGGCCGGGTTGCCGAAAGCCGTGGCCGCCTCGCCTTGGGCCTCGTCGAGGCGGGCGCGCAGTTCGTCCTCCTTGTGCACAACGCGCATGCCGCGACCGCCGCCACCGAAGGCCGCCTTGATGATGAGCGGAAACCCAATCTTGCGCGCGAGCTTCATGGCCTCGGCCGGATCGCTCACGGGTTCCTCCGTGCCGGGGAGCACGGGGACGTTGAGTTTCTGCGCGAGGGCGCGGGCCGCGGTCTTGTCGCCCATCATGTCGAGCAATTCGGGGCGCGGGCCGATGAAAGTGATGCCGGCGTAGGCGCAGGCGCGGGCAAAGGCCGCGTTTTCTGACAGAAAACCGTAACCCGGATGGATGTGCGTGACGCCCTTGGCGCGCGCGAGGGCGACGATGCCGGGGATGTCGAGATAGGCCGCAACGGGTCCCTTGCCGGCGCCGACGAGGTAGGCTTCGTCGGCCTTGAAGCGATGCACGCCGAGGCGATCCTCCTGCGCATAGATGGCAACGGTCGGGATACCGAGTTCAGTGGCGGCGCGGAAAACGCGGATGGCGATCTCGCTCCGATTGGCAACAAGCAGCTTGGTCATGCGTGGGGGTAAATTCTGGCTGGAGATAGGAGGCCCGCGCGCACGGCGTCAACTTTGCTCATCCTGCCGGACAGTCCTAATCCACGCCAATGCCTCGGCCTGGCCGAGGAATCCACCTTGCTCGCTCGCGACAACAAGCCGGCCAACCAGTCAGCCCAGACCGCACGCGGCTCATCAGCGGGCAGATGAATTAGCGGAAAGCGGCTTCACATCCGCGCCCGGTCGTGCCGCAATGGCGGCATGAGCCCCCGCTTCCTCCCCATTCTGCTGGCGGTGCTATGCGCCGCGGCGCTGCATGCCGCCGAACCCGCAGCCCCGAAACGTCCGATCCTCGTCAGCGTCCACGGCGCGTGGGCCGGCGGCTGGCAAATGAAGAAGGTCGCGCCGTTGCTCGAAGCGCAGGGTTGGCAAGTTCACCGCCCCACCCTGCCCGGCCTCGGCGAACATCACCACCTCGCCACGCCCGACATCGGCCTGTCGGCCCACATCGAGGACATCGTGAACTATATTCTCTTCGAAGATCTGCACGACATCATCCTGCTCGGCCACAGCTACGGCGGCATGGTCATCACGGGCGTGGCCGACCGCATCCCGGAACGCATCGCGCGTCTCGTCTACCTTGACGCCTTTGTGCCGACTGACGGCGAAAGCCTCAAGAGCCTGGTCCCGTCCGGCGGGGGCGGACTCGATCTGGATAAAATGACCAAGGACGGATTTGTCATCCCTTTCTGGGTGCAACCCGACCGTCCGCTGCCCAAGGACGTGCCCCATCCGCTCAAAGCCTTCACCGAACCCGTCTCGCTCAAGAATCCCGCCGCGGCCAGAATCTCCGCGACCTACATCCTCACCGTGGACCCCGGCAAAAAGCCCGAGGAAGACAGCTTCTTCAACGCTTCCGAACGCGCCCGTGCGCGCGGCTGGCCGGTGATCGTGATGGAAGCCGACCACGTGCCGCAGTGGCGCAAGCCCGAGGCGACCGCCGAGATTCTGCTCAGTATCAAATAAGCGGCGGCCTGCGCTGAACATCGCTGATGGCATGTCCACCGAGCCGCGAAAATCCAAGGACCCGTTGCACGGCGTCACCCTCGAGACGATGCTCACGCAACTCGTGTCCGCCTACGGCTGGCCGGAGCTGGGCCGGCGCGTGCGCATTCGCTGCTTCAACTTCGAGCCCAGCATCAGTTCGAGCCTGAAGTTCCTGCGACGCACCCCATGGGCGCGGCAGGAAGTCGAAGAATTATACCGGGCGCACCTGCGTAACAACGGCGCAGCGCAGCCCTGAACAGCCGGCGACCGCCCGCAATCTCGAATTCATGCCGCGCCGTCTCGATCTCGCCGCCACTCGCGCCCGCCAACCGCACCGTTACGAATGGCTGTGGGAACCGCTGGCCGACGATGCGACTTTCGTGATCCGCTCCATGTTCGGGGCCAAGGCGGCCTATCTCGACGGCAAGCTCATGCTTTGTTTCTGCGCCGGCGAAGAACCCTGGCGCGGCGTGCTGGCTTGCACCAGCCACGAGCACCACGCCGCTTTGCAGGCGGATTTCTCCGAGCTCTCACCTCATTCCATTCTGCCCAAGTGGCTTTATCTGCCTGAGTCGGCCGATCGCTTCGAAAGCGTGGCCGCCAAGCTCGTCACTCTCGCGAAACGTCGCGACCCTCGTCTGGGCGTCACGCCTTCCGCGCGGAAGCGGAAGAAATCAACGCGATCAATCCGCTAGAGCGAACCGTGTGATGGGCCGACACACCCCGGCGCTTCGCGCGACCCCTCTGACAGGGGGATCCCATACCCACGCAAAGAAAGTCTCTCTATAAGACCGGACCAAACGCCCGCTCAACGCTCGCGCGCCCGACGGCCGCCGTCGCTGACGTGCGTGTTCGTGCGAGAGCCGTTGTCGTCGGAACGGGATTCCGAACGTGATTCCGCGCGTGGAGGCGGCGGCGTGTAAGCGGGCTGCGTCCGCGGGCCTTCAGACGTGCGGTTCGGACGAATCGAACTCGGAGCCGATGCCGTGCCGGGCGCAGAACTCCGCTCTCTACCGACGATGCGCTGGCCGGCGGTGCTGGTATTGGTGTTATTCTGCGGGCGCACGATCCGACCCGATTCCGACGGGCCCCGCTGACGGTTGTAATCCGGACGAGCGACGGGCCGGCTCGCTGGTGTGGCGACGGTGGACGCGGGATTGGAGCCTGGAGCGAAACGATTGACGGGGGCAGACGTGCCGGTGCTGGACGGATTGTTCGCCTGACGATCGCGCCAACGCGGGCGATCCTCACTACGCGGCGACGCTACATCGCGGTTTTCACCGTTTCCGCGATTGTCGCGGCGCTGCCGGTCGAAGGTCGGGCGATTGCCATTGGTCCGATCCTGATTGTTCCAACGAGTGCGATCCGTTTGCGGAGGCACATAGGAAGGAGGCGGAGTCGCCGGGGACCGATTGCTGTATTTATGGCCGGAACGATCATGATCGCGACGACGGTCCTTGTCCTTGCCGTGATCCCGATCGCGATCGGGACGATAGTGAGGCTTGTTCTTGTGATCGTGGTTATGATCGCGCCAGTAACCGGTATAGCGCGCGTGAGGCCAGCGCGGATAGTAGCTGGGAAATCCGTGACCGTAATAGTAAGGGTCGTCGAAATACCGGAATGAGAGGGCGCTGAAACCAAACCAACCGAAAGGCAGGTAATCGTAGTTATAGTGCAGGTAACTCGGATAGGTGCTCCCGGGATACGCATCCACCACGGTCAACTGGGCCGAGGGGTAACGCGTGAAACGCACGACCACCCAGTCGCCCTCCTGCACGCCATCCTCCTCGCCGAGGTAAATTTTCACGTAGTAGTCGCCGCTGCCGATCTCGCCCTGCTGCACGAGGTAATCAGCCACTTTTGCTCGCAGATAGGCCATCTCCCGCGTCGTGAGTTCGCGCTTCGTGGAGGTCTCAACCACTTCAAAGTCGTGAAGCGGCTGCCGGCGATAGGCCGAAGATTGACTGACACACCCAGCCAACAGCCAGATAAGGCTGAGGACGATGACCAACCATCCGGTGCGGAAGCAGGTTTTCATAGGGGTGCGGGATCGGAGCTTCCAGCAGTGGGACAGGATGCTCCGAGACGGGTTCCGGCGCAACGTAGATTTGGCATGTATTTTCCAAGCGCTTTGTGGCTGATTGGAGCCTTTGCCGACCATGACGCCCGATCTGAACGCCGTCCGCTCCTACCTGCTCGCTCTGCAAGACTCCATCTGCGCCGCCTTGGAGCGCGAAGACGGCACCGGACGCTTCAAAGAGGACACGTGGACCCGTGTTGAGGGCGGTGGCGGCCGTTCGCGTGTGCTGAGCGAAGGCACCGTTTTCGAAAAAGCCGGCGTCGGATTCTCGCATGTTTCCGGCGCCACCCTGCCCCCTTCGGCCACCGCCAGCCGTCCCGAACTCGCGGGCAAACCCTTCCATGCCCTCGGCGTGTCGCTGGTCATCCATCCGCGCAATCCCTACGTGCCGACGTCGCACATGAACGTGCGCTTCTTCTGCGCCGGAGCGACCGACGCGCCGATCTGGTGGTTCGGCGGCGGCTTCGACCTGACCCCTTATTACGGCTTCGAAGAAGACTGCATCCATTGGCACCGCACGGCCAAAGCGGCGACCGCGGAGCATTACCCGCGCTTCAAAAAGTGGTGCGACGACTACTTCTACCTGAAACACCGCGCCGAACCGCGCGGCGTCGGTGGCGTGTTCTTCGATGATTTCAACGCACCGGGCTTCGAGCAGAGCTTTGCCCTCATGCGTGCGGTTGGCGACGCATTCGTGCCGGCCTATCTGCCCATCGTGCAGAAGCGCAAAGGCACGGCCCACGGCGAACGCGAGCGCGACTTCCAACTCTACCGGCGCGGTCGCTACGTGGAGTTCAATCTCGTGTGGGACCGCGGCACACACTTCGGCCTGCAAAGCGGCGGTCGCACGGAATCCATCCTCATGTCCCTGCCGCCACTGGTCGCCTGGCGCTACGATTGGAAACCTGATCCCGGCACACCCGAAGCGCAGCTCCACGACGTGTTCCTTAAACCGCGCAACTGGGCGGATGAATAGTCCCGAAAAGGCACGAGAATACACGAGCATGGGCCATTCCTTTTCGTGGCTTTTTGCGCCTTTTTGTGGCCAATAACCTCATGACCAGTCGCGAACGTTTCCTCGCCGCCACCGCCTGCCAGCCGCTCGACCGCCCGCCGGTCTGGGTGATGCGCCAAGCCGGACGCTACCTGCCCGAATACCGCGCCCTGAAGGCGAAGCACTCCTTCGTCGAGATGGTGCGCACGCCCGAACTCGCCGCCGAGGTCACGCTCCAACCGCTGCGCCGCTTCGCGCTCGATGCGGCGATCGTCTTCTCCGACATCCTCGTCATCCCCGAGGCCCTCGGCCAGCGCTACCAGTTTCGCGAAGGCGGCGGCATCCAGATGGAATACCGCCTCGACACGCGCGCGCAGCTCGACCGCCTCGATCCGGTTGGCGTGCAGTTCCGCCTCGATTACGTGGGCAAGGCGCTCGAACGCGTGAAGACCGAACTCAAAGGCGAGCGCGCGCTTCTCGGTTTTGGCGGTTCGCCGTGGACCCTCGCCACCTACATGGTCGAGGGCGGCAGCTCCGACGACTACACGCGCATCAAGCAACTGTTCTACACCGACCGGCCTTTCTTCGACGCGCTGATGGAGAAGATCACCGCCGCGCTCATCGAGTATTTCCTGATGCAGATTCGCGCCGGCGCCGACGCCATCCAGCTTTTCGATTCGTGGGGCGGCATCATCGCCGGTCCCGATTATGAGGCGGCTTCGCTGCGCTGGATGCGCACGATCATCGCCGCGTTGCCGAAGGATTTTCCCGTCATTCTCTACGCCAAGGGCGTCAACTCCCAACTCACCGACCTCGCCTTCAGCGGCGCGCGCGTGCTCGGCGTGGACTGGACCGTGGATCTCGCCGTCGTGCGCCGCCTCGTGCCGGCCAACGTCGCGCTTCAAGGCAATCTCGACCCGGTGCTGATGAACACCACGCCCGAGATCGTCCGCCGCGAGGCCTCGCGCCTGCTCGAATCGCTGCGCGGCGCCCCCGGTCACATCCTGAATCTCGGCCACGGCATTATGCCCGAGGCAAAGATCGAGTGCATGGAAGCCCTCGTGAACACCGTCACCGGCTGGAAATGACGGATGACGGCAATCCCTGCTTTGTCAGCGCGAGCCCGGCACAGCCGGGCGTGGCGATCCAGCCAGATGGATTGTTTCGTCGCGCGCTTTGCGCCACCCCTCTTCATAGAAGGGAATCCCATTCCTCCCAGCCGAAATCCCCTCTATCAAGAGGGGTGCCCGACAGGGCGCGGTGTGTCGTTTCGATTCAAAGTGCGGAATACTTGTATTAGCGCAACCATGGCCAAGATTTGCGCAGTCCAGTGGTCATGCTTTGGTTATCCTCGGAATTAATCCGATGCCCGACACGCCTTCCACGCATGTTGCCATTGTCGGGGCCGGTATCACCGGCCTCACGACGGCGTTCCAACTCGCCCGACGCGGCTGCCGCGTCACCGTCTTCGAAAAAGGCGCGCAGCCGGGCGGGTCCATCCGCTCAACCGCCGAGGAGGGTTGGTTATACGAAGCGGGCCCCAACTCACTGCAGTTCGGCAAGGATATCAAACAGCTCGTCGCCGACCTCGGACTCGAATCCTCGGTCGTGCCGGCCGCTCCGCTGGCCAAGCGCCGTTTTGTCGTCCGCGGCGGCAAGCTCGTGCAGGTGCCGTCCTCGCCGCCGGCTTTCCTGAAGACCTCACTGTTCGGCCTGCGCACCAAACTTTCGCTGCCGCTGGAAATGTTCAGCCGCCCGCGCGTGCGCACCACCGACCTCAGTCTCGCCGAGCTCGTCCGTTCGCACTTCACGCAGGAACTCGTGGACTACGCGGTCAACCCGCTCGTCGCCGGCATCTACGCCGGCGACCCCGAAAAACTGTCCGTGCGCCACTCTTTCCGCATGCTCTGGGAGGCAGAGCGTTCGCACGGTTCGCTCATCCGCGGCATGATGGCCGGCGCGAAGGCCCGCAAGGCCGCCGGCGAGGGCGGCATCCCACCGATCATTTCCTTCACGGGCGGTCTCCAAACCCTCACCGACACGCTCGCCGCCAAACTCCCCGCCGGTTCGCTCAAGCTCAACGCCACCGTCGAAACCCTTTTGCCCGGCCAACCGCACCGTCTCGTCTGGCGGCAGGATGATCAAACCCACTCCGGCGAGTTCGATGCCGTCGTGCTGGCGGCTCCCGCCGGGGCACTGGCCCAACTCACGGTCGGCACGCTCGGCGAGCGACCGCTCGCTTCGCTGGAAAACATCCCCCACCCGCCCGTCAGCTCGCTTTTCCTCGGCTTTCGTCGCGACCAGGTTGCGCATCCGCTCGATGGCTTCGGCGTACTCGTGCCCGCGCTCGAACGCCGGAATATCCTCGGCATCCTCTTCTCCTCGACGCTTTTCCCCGGACGTGCTCCCGAGGGACACGTCGCGCTCACCGTTTTTGTGGGCGGCATGCGTCAACCCGATCTGGCCCGCCTGACCACCACGGAATTGCTGGCTCGCATCGACCAGGATTTGCGCGACTTGGTCGGCATCAGCGGCGCGCCCGCGTTTGTGCGTCATAGCTTCTGGCCCAGGGCCATCCCGCAATACGTGCTCGGGTATGAACGCTGGCAGGAGCAATTCACCGCCTTGGAGAAGCGTCACCCCCGTCTCTTTATCGGCGGCAACTCCCGCGACGGCATCTCCGTGCCCGATTGTGTGAAGTCAGGACAGAAGCTCGCCGGACAGGTGCTTGAGAGGCTAACGATAAACTGATTCCGGCTCGCAAAAACGCCAAATTCCAGGAGCCAAATCGCAAAAAGACCCAAAACTCGGAGGGTCTTGGGAACTCCTTCCTTTATTTGGCGTTTGGACCTTTGGAGTTTGGCTTTTCCCACCCTTTGAGGTGGTGCGACTTGGCACTTGATACTTGGCCCCGCCGGAGTAGCGTCCGGCGCTTTTCGTTCCATGGCTCAAGACCTGAAAAATTCCCTGCTGCTTCCGAAGACGGATTTCCCCATGCGGGCGGATCTCGTCAAACGCGAGCCGGGACGGGTTGCCCACTGGGAAAAGCTGGGCCTTTACGACAAAATCCAGGCCAAACGCGCCGGAAAATCCGCCTTTGTCCTGCACGATGGTCCGCCTTTCACCAACGGCGACGTCCACATCGGCACCGCGCTCAACAAATCGCTCAAGGATTTCGTCAACCGCTATAAATCCATGCGCGGTTTCCGCACGCCCTACGTGCCGGGTTGGGACTGCCACGGCCTGCCGATCGAGCAGAAGGTCAGCCGCGAGATTCAGGAAAAGAAGCTGAACCTCACCACCGCCGAACTTCGCGCCAAGTGCGACGAGTTTTCCGAGACCTGGATCGCAAAGCAGAAGAGCCAGTTCAAGCGCATCGGCGTGCTCGCCGACTGGCCGAACGAATACAAGACCAAGGCCCCGGCCTTCGAAGCCGACATCCTTCGCACCTTCGCCGCGTTCGTCGAACAGGGTCTCGTCTATCGCAGCAAGAAGCCCGTTTATTGGTCCATCCCCTTCGAGACCGCCCTCGCCGAGGCTGAGATCGAATACAAGGAACACACCTCCGTCGCCATCTGGGTGAAGTTCGCCGTGCCGACCGAAGAAGCCGCCAAGTTCGGCCTCCCGACCGACAAGCCACTTTCCATCGTCATCTGGACGACCACGCCGTGGACGATTCCCGCCAACCTCGCGATCGCGCTGCATCCCGAAGTGGAATACGCCGTCGCCGACCTCGGCGCCGAACGCATCATCGTGGCCTCGGCGTTGCTGGGTTCCGTCGCTTCCGCCGCGAAGATCGAACCGCAACCGTCCGTCGTGCAGACGATCGCTGGAGCGAAGCTCGAGAAGCTCGCCGCCCGCCATCCTTTCATTGATCGCGCCTCGCCGGTCGTGCTCGCCGACTACGTCACGACCGACAGCGGCACCGGTGCCGTGCACACCGCGCCCGGCCATGGCGCGGAAGACTATCAGACGGGCCTCAAGAACGGCCTCGAGGTTTACTGCCCCGTCGGCGACGACGGCAAATACCTCGACGACGGTCGCGTGCCCGCCGACCTCGTTGGCCTGAGCACCCTCGAAACCGTCGAGGATCTCGCGGCCAAGAAACCATCGCCGGCCAATCTCGCGGTCCTCAAGAAACTCGCCGAAGCCAACGCCCTGCTCGCCAAGGCCAAATACCAGCACAGCTACCCGCATTGCTGGCGCTCGAAGACCCCGATCATCTTCCGCGCGGTGGATCAGTGGTTCGTCTCACTCGACAAAGCCGGCCACCGTCAGGTCGCGCTCGGCGAAATCACCAAGATCGCGCAGAATCAGGGTTGGATTCCCGCTTGGGGCGAAGCTCGCATCCGCAGCGCCGTCGAATCACGTCCGGACTGGTGCATCAGCCGCCAGCGTTCATGGGGCGTGCCGATCATCGCTTTCTACGGCCCCAACAAACAGGCCTACCTCGACGCCGGGGTCATTCGCGCGGTGGCTGACAAAATCGCCACGAAGGGCACCAACTTCTGGTATGACTCCACCGCCGCCGAGATCCTCGCCGGCGTGACACTGCCCGCCGGCTGGCCCGCCGCGACCGAACTCGCCTGCGGCCGTGACACCCTCGACGTGTGGATCGACTCCGGTTCCACGCAGGCCGCCGTGCTCAAGCGCGGCCAGGGCGGCACCTCGTGGCCCGCCGATCTTTATCTCGAGGGCAGCGACCAGCACCGCGGTTGGTTCCAATCCTCGCTCTGGAACAGTGTCATCGCTTCCGGCGCGGCGCCCTACAAGGCCGTTCTCACCCACGGGTTCATCGTGGACAAGAACCGCCAGAAGATCTCCAAGAGCTCGACCTACCAGAAACCGCAGACCGCTGATGCCTACATCGCCCAGCACGGCGCCGACGTCATCCGCCTCTGGATCGCCTCGCAGGATTTCCGCGACGACATTCCGGTGGATGACGAGATTCTGAAAAATGTCGGCGAAGCCTATCGTCTTTTCCGCAACACCTTCCGTTTCCAGCTCTCCAATCTCTTCGACTTCGACGCCGCCAAGCACGCCGTGCCGGTCGCCGAGATGGACGCGCTTGATCGCTGGGCCTTGCACCAGACCGCGCAACTCATCGCCGAATGCACGAAGGCCTACGACGCCTACGAGTTCCACCGTGTTTACCAGCTCTGCAACCAGTTCTGCTCGGTCACGCTGTCAGCGATCTATCACGATATTCTGAAGGACCGCCTCTACACGCTCGGCGCTTCCCACCCGCTCCGCCGCTCGTCGCAAACGGCCATCGCCGCGATCTTCGACTCGCTGGTGAAGCTGCTCGCTCCCGTCCTCACCTTCACCACCGACGAAGCCTGGAGCTTCGCCAAGACGGGCAAGGAATACTCCGAGGATTCCATCCACCTGCAGGACTGGCCGGTCGCCCCCGCCGAGTGGACCAACGCCGCCCTCGCCGCGGAATTCGATCAACTGCTCAAACTTCGGGCCAGGGTCACAGAAACGTTGGAACCTCTTCGCCAGGCCGGGACCATCGGCAAATCACTCGACGCCGTGCTCACGCTCGCGGCGCCAGCCGACAACGCCCTGCACAAACACCGCGACTCCCTCGCAGAATTTTTCATCGTATCCCACATCTCCTTGGAACCGTCTGCTTCCGCCGACGTCAGTATCACGTCCCGTCATGCTAAGGAGGCCGCTCTTACCCGATGCCCGCGTTGCTGGCGTTGGGTTCCGAAAATCGTCTACACCCCGCACGGAGATGTTTGCCCTCGCTGTGCGGAAGCCCTTAACTCCTGACCCGTTTAACCGATTATGGCCAAGAGCAAGAAACCCATCGCCAAGAAGAAGCCAGCTGCAGCCAAGTCGGCCCCGGCCAAGAAGCCGGCCGCCAAAGCCATGCCGGCCAAACACACTCCGGCCAAGCACGCTCCTGCGAAGCATGCTCCCGCCAAGGCCCCCGCGCCTGCTCCCGCTCCCGCCAAATCCACGCCTAAACCATCCATGTCCGCCGCTGACATCAAACGCAAGTTGCTCGAACGCAAACCCGCCACCACCACGCGCGCTATCGCTTTCTCCCTCGATGAGGTCCGCGAAATCGCCAAGAAAAACGAAAAGCAGCTCGAAGCTTCCGTCAAAACCGGCAAGACCGGCAAGACCACGACCAATCACAAGGCCCACGACGTCGCGCATCTCGACCGGCCCCACAAGCCGCACCATGTGAAGACGGCCTCGCTGGCCGACATTCTCGGCTTCAACCCCGCCAAGGGCAAAAAGGCGCCGGCTGCCATGGTTGACGAGTCCGAGGTGCCCGAGAAATTCCGCCGCTACTACCGCCTGCTCCTCGAGCTCCGCAGCCACGTGCTGCAGCAGCTCGGCGAACACACGGAGGAAACCCTGCTCAAGTCCTCGAAGGATGACTCCGGCGATCTCTCCGGCTATGGCCAGCACATGGCCGATGCGGGCACCGACACCTTTGATCGCGACTTCGCGCTGAGCCTCGTTTCCAGCGAGCAGGAAGCGCTCGCCGAAATCGAAGCCGCCATCAAGCGCATCCACAACGGCACCTACGGCGTCTGCGAAGCCACGCAAAAGCCCATCGCCAAGGAGCGCCTGCTCGCCGTGCCTTTCACCCGCTACTCCACCGAGGCCAAGCGGGAAGTCGAACGCCACTCGCACCGCGCCGTCCAGCGCGGCGGCCTGTTCGGCGACGGCACCGACGAAGAAGGCGGCAAAATCGCCGACGACAGCGGTGACGACGAGTAAGTGAAATTTTCGATTCGCGATCCTCGGTTTTCGATTGAATCCTGAGCCCCAGTTAACGGGCCCCACGACCGGAGGAACGCCTTCCGGCCAGTCGAGAATCGAGAATCCAAAATCGAAAATCCAACGCTTCTGGGCCTATCACCGGCTTTGGATCGTTGCCGCGCTCGTATTTGCAGCCGACCAGATCACCAAGGAAATGATCGCGGGCCGCCTGCCCTTTGGCAGCTACGGCAAGCCCGTGCACATCGAAGTCATTCCCGGATTCTTCAATCTCGTGCACGTCGGCAACACCGGGGCGGCTTGGAGCATGTTCACGGGCCAGAGCGTGTGGCTCGCCCTGCTCGCGGTCATCACCCTCGTCGCCATGTTTTGGTGGCGTCGCACGCTGGGCCTGCATCACACCGCCGCGCAACCGGCCTTTGGCCTGCTGGTGGGAGGCGTCATCGGCAATCTCGTGGACCGGCTCATGCACGGCCACGTCATCGACTTCCTCGATTTCCACTTCGGTGACTACGTTTTCCCGACCTTCAACGTGGCCGACAGCGGCATCTGCGTCGGCGTGTTCTGGTATGTGCTCTGGTCCCTTCGGCAACCGGCGGAGCCGGCTGCCGGAAAGTAATAGGGATCAAGTTTCCAAGTATCAGGAAGGCCCGAAGCAGGCCCCCTGATCCTGGTTACTTCGCCACTTGATCCTTTGTGGACTGAGCTTCGCTCATTCCACGTTCGCCATCTGCTCGCGCACGCGTTCGAGCTCGTTCTTAAACTCGATCACCCGTTGGGAAATCTGGAGGTCGTTGGCCTTGCTGCCGATGGTGTGGATCTCGCGGCCGATTTCCTGGAGAATAAATTCCGCCTTTCGGCCGATCTCGCCCTTGGCGCGGAGCAGTTCTTTCAGTTGTCCAAGGTGGCTGCGCAGGCGCGTGATTTCCTCGGTGATGTCGCAGCGGTCGGCAAAGAGCGCCACCTCTTTCAGCACGCGTTCGTCGTTCGGGTCGAGTTCGAGTCCGGCCTGACGCAGGCGCTGCATCAGTTGTTCGCGATAGCCGCTGCTGATCTGCGGCGCCCGCTGCGCGATGGCCTCGGTGGCCGCGTGCAATTTTTCCCAACGCCCGAGGAAATCAATCAGCAGCGCTTCGCCCTCGCGCGCCCGCATGGCCGCCAGTCCGCGCAACGCCTCATCCAGCGCCTTGAGCAACACGCCCGCCGCGGTCTCGTCGGCTGGCAACCCGCCGCCAGCACGCTGGCTGTTGGCGATCTGCCAGAGCAACTCGGCGCTGGGTTCGAATTTGAGTCCCTTCCGCTTGGCCAGCGCCGCGAGCTGCTCCAAGGTTTCCGCGACCGCCTCCTCGTCCCAAGTCGCGGCGCCTGATACCTTGCCGGTCACTTCGACGGCCACATGAACCTTGCCGCGCAGGGCAACCTTGCGCACCGCCTCGCCGACGGCGGCCTCGAAACTTTCCCACTCGTCCGGCAGCGACAGCGTCAGATCGAGTGTTTTGCGATTCACCGAGTTCACCTGCACGGTGAGCGTCAATTCCCCCAAAGCGGCGGTCGCCCGCCCGTAACCGGTCATGCTGTTCATACCGGAAACTCCAAACGCCAAACGGCCAAACGCCAAACAAATCCTAAGGACAGTTCATCATTCCAGCTTCTTGATGATGCTCGTAAAAATCAGCTTTAGCTCGAATGCCTCCTGCCTGAGTCGATCCCGCTTATCCGCCAACTGTGCATCCGCGCCCACATTCAGAAGTCGCAGCCAAAGCTGACATTCCTTGGCTTCTTTGCGGGCAATCCTGAACCTCATAATCCGGTCTTTTCCTCCCAAAGCCTCGTTTGCTTCGATGCAATTGGCCGGCACCGAACCGGACGCCCGGATCAGTTGCTTCCCATCTTCGATGTTCGCAATCGTCCTTGGGATTAAGCGAATGAACGCGCGCACCTGCTCGGCAAAAGCCGTGGTGCGCTCCTCCAAATCAATGGGTTTGCCTGACATGGCTTGTGATGTTTTTGGCCCATTGTATTTGAAATTTATTTGGCGTTTGGAGCTCTGGTGTTTGGAGTTTACGCCTTCTGCTCTAGAAGGCGTTGCACTTGCTGCACGTCCTTGTCACCGCGGCCGGAGAGGTTGACGACAACGATCTTGTCCTTCCCGAGGGCTTTGGCGCGCTTCACGCCGTGCACCAGCGCGTGGGTGGACTCGAGCGCGGGGATGATGCCTTCCAAACGCGAGCAGAGCTGGAAAGTCTCCAGCACCTCATCGTCCGTTGCATAGGCGTAATCAATGCGGGCTTGGTCGCGATAGTAGGCGTGCTCGGGTCCAATCGCGGCGTAGTCGAGACCGGCCGACACGGAGTGGGTCAACTCGATCTGGCCGTCGGGATTCTGGAGAATGTAGGTCTTGCTGCCCTGCAGCACACCGAGTTTCCCACCCTCGAAGCGGGCCGCATGCTCGCCGCGGCGAATGCCATGGCCACCGGCCTCCACGCCGATGAGTTTCACCGAACGATCGTTGAGGAATTCGAAGAATGCACCGATGGCGTTGCTGCCGCCACCCACGCAGGCGACGATCTCGTCGGGCAGGCGCTTTTCGCGCGCCATGATTTGCTCGCGCAGTTCCTGGCCGATGACGCGGTGAAAATCGCGCACCATCATCGGATACGGGTGCGCGCCGAGCGCGGAGCCGAGGATGTAGTGCGTGTCGCGCACGTTGGTCACCCAGTCGCGCATCGCCTCGTTCACCGCGTCCTTGAGCGTCTTCTGGCCGGCTTCGACCGCGACGACCTTGGCGCCCATGAGTCGCATACGGAAAACGTTCAACGCCTGCCGTTCCATGTCCACCGCGCCCATATAAACGGTGCAATCCAACCCGAACTTCGCGCAGACCGCGGCGGTCGCCACGCCGTGCTGTCCGGCGCCCGTTTCGGCGATGATGCGCTGCTTGCCCATGCGTTTGGCGAGGAGGGCCTGACCGATGGCGTTGTTGATCTTGTGCGCGCCGGTGTGGAGCAGATCCTCACGCTTGAAATAGATTTTCGCGCCGCCGCAGTGCTCCGTCAGGCGCTCCGCAAAATACAATTCGGTGGGCCGGCCGGCAAATTCCTTCAAATGATGCCGCAACTCGCTTAGAAAACCCTGCTCCTGACGTGCCTTTTCGTAGGCAGCCGTCAGTTCGGCGAGCGCCGTCATCAAGGTCTCGGGCACATATATTCCGCCATAGGGGCCGAAGTGGCCGGAGGAGTCGGGCAGTTCCGTGGGAGATATCTGAATGGCGGCAGTCATAGTGCTCCGACAGCTCTAGGCGGCAGGGAGGCGAAAGCAAACGGGATTTGCTCCGTCCGTCCGGAGCAGCGTCATACCCGTTTGATGGTGAGCATCGTGTAGTCGTCGCGCAGTCCGGCTGCACCGGTGAAATTTTGCACCGACTGCAAGATACCGTCGTTGATCTGCCGGGCGGATCCAGCGTGGTTGGCGCGGAGCGCGTCGGCCAGCCGGGCGCCACCGAACTCCTTGTCCTCGGCATTGGGCGCCTCGGTAAGGCCGTCGGTGTATAACAGCATCGTCGATCCCGGCAGAAATTCGACGGCCTGATCCTCGATCACCGACTCGAACAGCGCGGACTCCACCAAGCCGAGCGGCATGCCCTCGCCGGCTACAAATTCGCTCACGTAGCCGCCCGCGCTCGCGCTTCGACGCGACAGCAGCGGACGCTCATGCCCGGCCCGCGCAAAGATCAGGCTGTTACGCGCAACATCCACCACGGCATAGATCATCGTAATGAAAGTGCCTTCGCGCATGTCGCCGGCCAGCGCGCGGTTGAGTTCTGTCAGCACCTTTGCCGGAGAAAAATGCGCCGGAGCAATCTGCCGCAAGGCCATGCGGCAACTCGCCATGAGCAACGAAGCCGACACGCCCTTGCCCGACACATCCGCGACCGCCACGCCAAGCCGGCCGTAGCCCAACTCAAACACATCGTAGAGATCACCGCTGACCTTTTGCGCAGCCAGGTAACGCGCATCGAGATCGAGTCCGGGCACGACTGGCATCGTGCGCGGCAACAGCATCTGTTGGATATCGCTGGCCAACCCGAGATCGAGGTCCAGTCGCTGTTTCTCAACCTGAAGCGAAAGAAAGTCGGCGTTGTGCACCGCGAGGCCTGCCTGTTCGGCCAACGCCTCGACGAGGGAGTAGTCCGTTTCGCTGAAAGGCAGGCCGTCGGACGGATTGCATACGCACAGGACGCCAATGAGGCGCTTGCGGACGAGGATGGGCGCGGCGATTACCGAGCGCACGGCCAGCGCGATGTCGTCGTGTTTCACCATGCGGGGATCGACCGCCGCATCGGCGATCAGTTCACCTCGCCCGGTGGCGGCCACGCGGCCGACCAAGCCTTCGCCCACGGGAAACGTCTCGGATTTGAGCACCTGCTCGATGAACTTGGCGCGCGTGCCCATCTTCATGCGCTGCGTGTCAGGGATGGGCCGGTGCGGAGGGAAAAGACCTTCGACGGCCACGCCATGCATCTGTTCATCCGAGCCCTTTTCGAAAATGCACGCGCTCAACGCGCCCGTGCTCAGAATGGCCGCGTGCACAATACGCTGGAACAATTCGTCGCGCGACAGTCGCTCTCCAACGGCATCGACCATCGTGTGCATGTAATCCAGCACGATCTGGCGTTCCTCGAGCAACGCCTGCTTCTCCTCCTCCAATCGCGCTGCCTCACGCTGCGCCCGCCAATAAAAGGCATAGACAATGGCGGCGCTGAAGAATGCTCCGAGAAGGAACAGGGACATGGGCTCCAAAGTGAAGCGACCGGGGGCAAGTATCAAGCACCGGGTCCGGATCGTCGAATCTCGCAGCCCACCGCTTCAGCGATTTCCCAACTGGTTGCGTAGAAACGCCAGCACGTCCTGAAATTTTGTCGCATTGTCAGGATCCGCTGCGACGAGATTCTCGTGTGCCTCCAAGACCAGCCGCGCACTCTCGACTTCGCCCAGCGACTTCGGGTCAAGCCCGGTCACGGCACCGCCCGCAATCTCGCCGCCGGGATCCACGGTGGCCAGCCGGTGCAAACCGAGATTGCGGATGAGTTCGAGATTGCGCTCCCCCACCCGCACGAGCGTCAGCACGCCAGGCGGATTGAGACGACGCAGTTGAATTGCCGTGCCTGCCAGCACACCCAGGAAGGTGCTGTCCATGCTCGCGCAGGATTTGAAATCCACGATGAAACGCGACTTCCCCTGCCCGATCATGGCCGTGAAAAAATCCTTCAGGGCCGCGCTGTTCAGAAAAGAAGCCCGGCCGTCAATGCACACGACCACCGGATCGGCGTAGGCATCGACCAGGAAGACGGGCTTGGTGGGATCGCTCATGGAGAAAAATCCAAACGCCAAATCACAAACGCCAAATAAATCTCAATTTCCGAAATTCACCACGCAGGAAGTCGCGTGCTTCGGCATTAGCTGTTTGGGATTGTTGTTTTGGCGTTTGGACCTTTGGCGTTTGGAGTTTGCCGCGAATACTCAATTCGCCGCCACGATCTGCCGCAACACGTAGGGCAGAATGCCGCCGTGCTGGTAATATTCGATCTCGATGGGTGTATCGATGCGGCAGCGGACGGACACGTTTTCAACCGAGCCATCCTTTCGGGTGATGCGCAGGGTGATATCCTGCTGCGGTTTCACCGCGGACGAAAGGCCAACGACGTCGTAGGTCTCGCTGCCATCAAGTTTCAAGGTCTGGGCGGTGGTGCCTTCCTTGAACTGGAGCGGCAGCACGCCCATGCCGACGAGGTTGGAACGGTGGATGCGCTCGAAGCTCTGCGCGACGACGACCTTCACGCCGAGAAGGTTGGTGCCCTTGGCGGCCCAATCGCGGGATGAGCCGGTGCCGTATTCCTGGCCGGCGATCACGATCAGCGGCACGCCCCGTGCCTGCCAGGCCATCGAAGCGTCGTAGATAGACGTTTCGGCGCCATCGGGCCCGAGCGTGTTGCCGCCTTCCTTACCGCCGAGCATCAGGTTCTTGATGCGGACGTTGGCGAATGTGCCACGGGTCATGATGCGGTCGTTGCCGCGGCGCGAACCGTAGGAGTTGAAATCCTCGAAGGCGACGCCGTTATCGAGCAGGAACTTGCCGGCGGGCGAAGTCTTCTTGATGGCACCAGCGGGCGAGATGTGGTCGGTGGTCACCGAATCGCCGAAAATGCCGAGCGCCTTGGCACCCTTGATTTCCGCGATGGAGCCGGGCTGGAGGCCGAAGTTGGTGAAGAAGGGCGGCTCCTGAATGTAGGTGGAGCGGGCGTCGAACGAGTAAACGTTGCCCGTCGAAGACGGAATCTCGTTCCACTTCGGATTCTGCGCGGCGAAGTCGGTGTAGAGTTTGCGGAACACGTCGGGCTTGAGCGCGGCAGCCATCTGGTCGCGCACTTCCTGCAACGTCGGCCAGATGTCCTTCAGATAAACCGGCTTCCCATCGCTGCCCGTGCCCAGCGGTTCGGTCGAGAGATCGATATCCACCCGGCCGGCCAGCGCGAAAGCGACCACCAGCGGAGGCGACATCAGGAAGTTCGCCTTGATGTTCTGATGCACGCGGGCCTCGAAATTGCGATTACCCGAGAGCACGGAAGCGGCAACGAGGTCGTTCTTAACGACGGCTTCTTCGATCGCCGGGTGCAACGGACCGGAGTTGCCGATGCACGTCGTGCAACCGTAGCCCACCGTCTGGAATCCGAGATGATCCAGATACGGTGTGAGACCGGTCTTGTTGAGATAATCGGTGACCACGCGTGAACCCGGAGCGAGGGAGGACTTCACGATGGGATTCACCTTCAGGCCCTTCCCCACCGCTTTCTTGGCGAGCAAGCCGGCGGCGAGCATCACGCTCGGGTTGGAGGTGTTGGTGCAACTCGTGATCGCGGCAATCAGGACGCTGCCATTGCTCACGGCGCCGCTCAGGCGCGGGGCCGTCGGCAGGGCGTCGCCGGCGGGCGTCTCGCCTCCAACGGGACGATTGTTGGCCATTTCGCGCTCGGTGGTGACATTCGTGTCGGCAATCGCCGCTTTCGTGGGCGACGCAGGTTCGTTGCTGCCACCGCCCGGATGGAAACCAGCTCCGGCGGCCGCGACGATTTCGACCGCTTTGCCGAAGTCGGCAGCGGACTTACCAAAGCCGGCCTCGGTGACGGGCTTCGAGAACGACGACACAAACTCGCGCTTCAGGTTCTGCAGTTCGATGCGATCCTGCGGACGCTTCGGGCCGGCCACGCTCGGCACTACGCTGCCGAGGTCGAGCTCGACAACCTGCGAATAGTCGATCTGCCCCTTCTGCGGGATGCCCCACAGGCCCTGGGCCTTGTAGTAAGCCTCATAGGTGGCGACCTGCTTCTCGTCGCGCCCAGTGGCGCGGAGATAGTTGGAGCATTCGCCATCAATCGGGAAGAAGCCCATGGTCGCGCCATACTCGGGCGCCATGTTGGCGATGGTGGCACGATCCACCACCGGCAGCGCGGCGGCGCCGGGGCCGAAGAATTCGACGAACTTGCCCACGACCTTCGTTTTGCGCATGAGCTGAGTCACGGTCAGCGCGAGATCGGTGGCGGTCACACCTTCGCGCAAGGCGCCGGTGATATGCACGCCGACCACATCGGGCGTAAGGAAATACACGGGTTGGCCGAGCATGCCGGCCTCGGCCTCGATTCCGCCCACGCCCCAACCCACGATGCCGATACCGTTGATCATCGTCGTGTGCGAGTCGGTGCCGACGAGCGTGTCAGGATACCAGACATCGCCCTGGTTCAACACGCCCTTGGCGAGATACTCGAGATTGACCTGGTGAACGATACCGATGCCGGGAGGCACGACCTTGAAGGTGTCGAAGGCCTGCATGCCCCACTTGAGGAACTGATAGCGTTCGCGATTGCGCGAAAACTCGAGGTCGAGGTTGCGCTGCATGGCCTCGGCGGAACCCGCGAAATCCACCTGCACCGAGTGGTCCACCACGAGATCCACCGGCACGAGCGGCTCGATGATCTTCGGGTTCTTGCCCATCTTGGCCACCGCGGAGCGCATTGCCGCGAGGTCAACGAGCAGCGGCACCCCCGTGAAGTCCTGCAACACGATGCGCGCGACCACGAACGGGATCTCCGCCGTGCGGGCCTCGGTCGGCTTCCACGAAGCCAGATCCCGGACGTTGGACTCGAGCACGCGCTTGCCGTCGCAATTGCGGAGCACGGCTTCGAGCACGAGGCGGATGCTCACCGGCAAGCGCGAGACGTTGAAACCGGCCTGTTCGAGGGCGGGCAGCGAGTAAAACTTTTTGCCGCCTTCGAAAGACTGGAGGGTATTGAAGGGATTCGGGAGGTTGCTCATGGGAAATTCAAAGTATCAAGTATCAGGTGACCAAGTATCGGGATGAAGAGCTGTAGCACGAAGCGTCAGTCTTGTTATGTGATACTGGTCACTTGTTACTACTTTGCGGCGATAAGTCAGCCCGCCAGGGCTGATTTGATGGCCGCAAAGTTCGGCAGGTCCTTCGGAGTCGGGGTCTGCTCGGCGTATTTGATGACGCCATCCTTACCGACCACGAACGCAGCGCGGGCTGCCGTGTCACCAACACCGGCCAGCATTGGGAATACCACGTCGTAGGCCTTGATGACGGTCTTGTTCAAGTCGCTGGCGAGGGTGACCTTGATGTTGTTGGCCTTCGCCCAAGCTTCCTGCGCGAACGGGCTGTCCACGCTGATCGCGAGCACGCTGGCGCCGAGTTTCTCGTATTCGCCAAGGCCGGCGGTCTGGTCGCACATCTCCTGCGTGCAGACACCCGTGTAAGCCAGTGGGAAGAACAGGATCACGAGCTGCTTGCCGGCGTAATCGCTCAGTTTGACGTCCTTAAGGCCGTCCGCGACCTTGGTCTTGAGGGTGAAATCAGGGGCTTTGGAGCCTACGGCGAGGGGCATGGTGATGAAGGATGATGGTTCGTGATTAGGGCGACGGTCTTTCGTCGCGTGGAGTCCGACAATTAGAACCTCCGACGCCAGCCCGGCAAACCATTTTGCGCGGGTATGATGGGGCTTACTAAATCCGTCGTGATCGCTATAAGTTTTGCTGCCCGGCGACGAAAAACTCCAAACGCCAAACAAGCAGGAAAATCTCAAGACCCAAGGACCAGAAACTGTCACGGCGCCGTGTTTTTGCGGTTTATCTGGAGTTTGGCTCTTTGGCATTTGGAGTTTCCCCTCGGCAATGAACGCTTGCCCACCCCGCTCCCGCCCGCGTTAGCTTTCCCATCCCATGACCGACATAATCGAAGACCTGCAATGGCGCGGCCTGCTGGCCGACTGCACCGATCTCGACGGCCTGCGCAAGCGGCTGGCGACCGGCTCGCCCATCACGGTCTATTGCGGCTTCGACCCGACCGGCGACTCGCTCCACGTCGGCCACCTCATGGGCCAGCTCACGCTCGCCCGTTTTCAGCGTGCCGGCCACCACGTCATCGCCCTCGCCGGCGGCGCCACCGGCATGGTCGGCGACCCCTCGGGCCGTTCCGCCGAGCGCAACCTGCTCACGCGCGAACAGCTCGCCCACAACATCGCCTGCATCAAGGCCCAGCTCTCACACCTGCTCGACTTCACCGCCACGGCCAACCCGGCCCGCCTCGTGGACAACGCCGACTGGATCGCGCCGTTCAGCTTTCTCGAGTTCCTGCGCGACGTCGGAAAACATTTCACGCTGAACGTCATGCTCGCCAAGGACTCCGTGAAGTCCCGCATGGAAGGCGACGGCGGCATCAGCTACACCGAGTTCAGCTACCAGCTCCTGCAGGCCTACGATTTCTACCACCTGAAGAAAACCTTCGACTGCGAACTGCAGATCGGCGGCTCCGACCAGTGGGGCAACCTCACCGCCGGCACCGACCTCATCCGCAAAAAACTCGGCCACGAAGCCACTGCTTGGGGCTGGACCTTCCCGCTCATCACCAAGAGCGACGGCACGAAGTTCGGCAAGACGGCCAGCGGCGCCGTGTGGCTCGACCCGCAGAAAACGAGTCCCTACCGCCTCTACCAATTCTTCGTGAACACCGAGGACGCGAAAGCCTGCGAATACCTCCGCAAATTCACCTTCCTCTCGCGCGCCGAAATCGAACCGCTCGAAGCCGCGCATGCCGCCAACCCCGGCGCCCGCGAAGCGCACAAGGCGCTCGCGCGTGAAGTCACCAAACTCGTCCACGGCCAGGAGGCGCTGAGCGGCGCGCTCAAGGCATCCGAAATTCTCTTCGGCGGCTCGCTCGACGGCGTGACCGAAGCCATTTTCAACGACGTCGTCGGCGAAGTCCCGACCAAGGACCTTGAAAAGACGAAGCTCGAAGGCCCCGGCGCCTCCATCGTGGATCTCGTCGTTCTCGCCGGCTTGGAAAACTCCAAGGGCGCGGCGCGCAAATCCTTAGAGGCCGGCGGCGTTTACTTGAACAACGTCCGCGTCCCCGATCACACGCGCGCCGTCACCACCGCCGACCTGCTGTTCGAAAAGCATCTCCTCCTCCGCAAAGGCAAGAAGAGCTACGCCGTGCTGGCGGCGAAGTGATCCGAAACGCTCCGGAACCGCACATGAGCAATACAATATAGAGCTGCAAAGCCGGCGGCCTCGTCGTTGTAGATTGAGTAAAGTCGTTAGTCCCTTCGGATTCCAGTTTTCCTTGCCACACGATCCCCCACCTTTGCCGAGCGAAACTCCGGTGGAATTCTTTAGGCGTCCGCTTATCTATGTTTTTCTTCTTCTCAGCGTCATCCAAGCGATTCTCTTCCTCGTCGTGCCCGTTTTTGCAGCAATGTTTGCCGACTTCGGCGCGAGACTGCCAACACTCACGCAAACCATCATAGACTTTGCTCATTTCTGGAAGGAATGGTGGTGGGCAGCCAGTCCTCCAATCGGCATTAGTGCCGGCACAGGCTACGTATATGCTCCGACCAGAAGACGTTTCATCCTAACAAG
>JBIQJF010000051.1:0-26706 GCA_044507675.1 Opitutales bacterium
CAAGGTCGAGGAACCGGACAAATCTTCAGCTAAGAAGGACGCAAGAACCCCATGAAATACGGAATAGCGATGTTTACGATCCTGGCCTTGGCGGTCGCCGGTCAGGCGGACGACAAGGTGGCCACGGCGGTTTATGCCAAGATCGAGAAGGGCTACAAACGGGAGAAGGCGAAGGACGGGAACTTCAAGCCCGAGTATTATGCCCTCAGCAATGGCGGTCGTATCTATGGCACGGTGAGCGACTACACCGTGGACCGGGTGACCTATCAGCAGGTGGCCGATATCGCCATGCGCCTGCTAGCCCAGCAAAACTACCATTACGCCCAGACCAAGGAGCAGGCGAAACTCCTCGTGGTGCTTCAGTGGGGCAACACGCTCGCGCCCGATGGATCGCACAAACAGATGAATGTGGCGTCGGCCCGGGCGGCCATGGACACGCTTTCGTCGATGCAGACAGATCTCGAGAACGCCCTTCGGACCGCAAATCCTACGCTTACCGTCTCCGCCGCCGAGGGCGAGGCCAAGAATACGACCGCCGGATTTGCGCCGAGCATCACCGATCCGGCTTTTAGAAACGAGCATGCGGTGGTAGCTGCGGCCGTAAACACGGTCGAGAGTCAGATGTTGCGCACGCTGGCGGATAACCGGGTGAGGGACGAACTGAACCAGCGAAACGCGCGGGTGCTCGGTTATCTGGATGATCTGGCCGACTCGAACGATATCCGTCGGTGGGCAGGCGGGGGTGATCGTTACAGCGACCTGATCACCGACGTGGAGGAATCGCGTTACTACATCGTCGTGTCGGCGTATGATTTTCAGGAGCTGCTGAAGACGAATAAACAAAAGCTGCTGTGGCAAACACGCGTGAGCGTGCGTTCGCCAGGCAACACTTTTGATGACAGCTTTGCAGCGATGCTCAAGACTGCCGCGCCTTACTTCGGCCGGGAAAGTGGTAAGCTCGTTCGCCGCGAGGAGTCCAAGGGCACGGTGGAGCTTGGCGACCTGAAGTTCCTCGGCGAGGCGAAGGGAGAAGCCAAGCCGGCGGGAAAAAAGTAAAGACGCTCGGGGCGCACGGACCGCTTCGACCACGGCATGGTTTGGTTGTGTCAAACAACGTGGAATAAATCGTTCCTGTGGTCAGCCGGGAGGAGCGTAACTTCTTTGGATAAAGTTCAATAGAAAGTGAAGGACAGGGCGGAGCGAATGAGCTGGAGTCCTGCGATGCGGCACCACCCGACGCTGATCGGAAAAGGTTCACAAAAATTGACGGAGAACGATGCGGGGCGGTGTTAATCCTTCGACGCTTCACTTTTTGTCGTCCCTGACTATCCTACCCCTGCCACGCTCCACCTCCATGAATGCCACGCCTCTGCCTCGTTTGTTTCTCCGATTCGTTGCCGGCCTCCTCGTGCTGGCGACCGTGACTCGTGCTGATGATGAAAACTCCGTGCTCACCTCGGTCTATGCGAAGACTGCGAAAGACTATAAACGAGTGAAGGCGGCCGACGGAAAGTGGGAGCGCGAATATTACGCCATGGTCAACGGCGGCCCGGTGGATGGCACCATCCGCGACAACGCCCAGAGCCGCGTGCCCTTCGTGGCCGTTGCCACCGTGATGGCCCAGCATCTTGCCCGGCAACGCTACCTGCCTGCCACCGATCCCGATCAGGTGGACCTGTTGCTGGTCGTCAACTGGGGGCAGACGATGCCCTTCAGCGACAACGTCTATCGTGAGAACGTGGACAATGTGATGGCTTCCATGAACCAGTTCGGATCGAAGGACGCCCTCGCGCAGGCCGCACGCGAACGGGCCTCTGCCAGTCCCGATAGCGGTCTCAAGAATCTCACCGGCTCGGTGGAAGAGATGGAAGCCCAGGCGGCCGAAAGCTACCTGGAAAACGACATGATCATTCAGGACATGTTGAATCGCTCGCGCAACCAATCCAACGCCCGCACGGCTCACCTGCTGGGTTACATGGGCGACCTCAACAAGGCCGACGGTCCGCAGCGTTATGCAGGCGGCAATCTCTACAACGACTTGGTCGCCGACATCGAGGAGGCTCGTTACTACATCATTCTCACGGCCTATGATTTTCAGAGCACGGTGCACGGCAAGAAGCCCAAGGTCCGTTGGGTGACGCGCATGAGCATGCGCGCCCCCGGCAACAGTTTTGCCGAGAAGGCCGCTTCCATGATCGCGTATTCCGCCTCCCGTTTCGGACAGAATACCGACGGACTGGAGCGCAAACTCTATCCGCAATACAAAGTGAACCTCGAGGACGTGCGCTTCCTCGGCATGGCGCCGGAATGGAAGAATCCGGGCGAGGAACCGCGGAGGTCCGGTTCGGAGTAACTTAGCCGATCTGGCTCGTCGGATGGAAACGGCTTGTAGGGCGGGGTCTCCGAACCCCGCCTTTTTTTCGCGCTCTTTGGGTGGAGGGCCCAGCTCCCGCTGGGCCGGGACGTAGACAGATTCCTCATTTGATTTGTCATCGCGAGGCAGGCGGAGCCAGCCGTGGCGATCCATCTGGCTGGATTGCTTCGTCGCGCGCTTTGCGCGACTCCTCGCAATGACAAATCAGGATTCTACCGTTTCGTGGCTCGGCCCAGCGGGAGCTGGGCCCCCCAGAGGCGGGGTTCGGAGACTCCCGCCCTGCAACCATCGGCGACGGGAAAGGTGGTTGGATTCGGACAAAGAAAAAGCCGCGACGTGAGTCGCGGCTTGTGAGAGGAGCAAATCCGCGCGGAGCGCGGGCTTCACCTTATTGGGCGGCGGGAGCTTCGGGAGCGGGCTCGGCCGGGGCGGCTTCGCCGCCAGCGGCCTGTTTCTGCTCCTCGAGTTCCTTCATCGCGGCCTTGCGGCTGAGGCGCACCTTGCCCGAGCGCTCGTCGATGCCGACGCACTTCACCGTGATGGAGTCGCCGACTTTGACGACATCCTCGGTGCGGCGCACGCGGAAGTCCGCGAGCTCCGAGATGTGCACGAGGCCTTCCTTGCCCGGGAGGCACTCGACGAAGGCGCCGAACTCCTTGGTGCCGGTGACGCGGCCGGTGTAGATCTTGCCGATCTCGATCTGGGCGCCGCCGCCGCAAAGGGCGTCGATCTCCTGCACGGCACGGTTCATCGCGTCGGCATTGTTGGAGTAGATGAACACCTTGCCGGAGTCGTCCTCGGCGATGTCGATCTGCGCGCCGGTCGTCTCGGTGATGCGACGGATGGTCTTGCCGCCGGGTCCGATGAGCAGGCCGATCTTCTCGGGATCGATCTGGATCGTCTGGATGCGCGGGGCGTATTTGCTGAGGTCCTTGCGCGGGGCCGGCAGCGAGGCGAGCATGACCTTGAGGATCTCAATGCGGGCGTCGCGGGCCTGCAGGATGGCGACCTTGGCGATCTCGAAGGGCAGGCCGTTGATCTTAAGGTCGAGTTGGAAGCCGGTGATGCCCTTGGTGGTGCCGGCGAGCTTGAAGTCCATGTCGCCGAAGTGATCTTCCTCACCGAGAATGTCGGTGATGGTTTTCCACTTCGCGATGGAGCCGTCGGGAGCGTTCTCGGTCATGAGGCCGCAGGAGATGCCGGCGACGGGGGCGATGATCGGCACGCCGGCGTCCATGAGGGAGAGACAGCCGCCGCAAATCGAGGCCATCGAGGTCGAGCCGTTGGAGGCCATGATCTCGGAGACGACGCGGATGGAGTAGGGGAAGACGTCCTCGGGCGGGAGCACGGGAACGAGGGAGCGTTCGGCGAGCGCGCCGTGGCCGATCTCGCGGCGGCCCGGGCCGGTGAAGCGGCCGGTTTCGCCCACGGAGAACGGGGGGAAGTTGTAGTGAAGGATGAACGACTTGGAGGTCGCGCCGCCGGTGAGGCCGTCCATCTCCTGGGCCTCCTTGGTCGGCCCGAGGGTGGTGATGGCGATGTTCTGGGTGTCACCGCGCTGGAAGGTGGCGGAACCGTGCACGCGGGGAAGAACGCCGACCTCGGCATGCAGCGGGCGGAGATCCTTTTCACCGCGGCCGTCGGCGCGCACGCCCTTGGCGAGGACGTTCTGGCGGTAGGCCTTGTATTGGAGATCCTCGAACACGACGTTCAGGTCCACGTCGGTGAACTTGTCGGCGCCGAGCTCGGCGGTGAGGGCGGCCTTGGCTTCCTCCTTGAGGGCCTTGACGTTGGCGGAGCGGACGGCCTTTTCGTGGCCGAAGATGGCGGCGACGATACGCTCGGTCGGAACGACGCGCTCGATGATCGCGCGGGCTTCGGGCGTGGCGCCGACGAGGGCGAACGTGGCCTTGGGCTTGCCGGCGAGTTTCTGAAGTTCCTCGATGGCGGCGATGATGGGCTGAATGGCCTGATGGCCGAAGGCGAGCGCGTCGATGAACTGCTCCTCGGGGATCTGGTCGGCGGATCCCTCGATCATCAGCATGTCCTTCTTGTTGCCGACGTAGATCAGGTCGAGCGACGAGGACTGCATCTGGTCGAGATTCGGGTTGGCGACGAACTGGCCGTCAATGAGGCCGACGCGGACCGCGCCGATGGGGCCGTTCCACGGAATGTCGGAGATGGCGAGCGCGGCGCTGGCGCCGTTGACCATCGGGATGTCGGAATCGTTGAGCTGGTCGGCCGACATGAGCTGGCCGATGATCTGCACCTCGTTCAGGAAGCCCTCGGGGAAGAGCGGGCGGCAGGGACGATCGCAGAGGCGGGAGGTGAGGATTTCCTTCTCGGAGGGACGACCTTCGCGCTTGAAGTAACCGCCGGGGAAGCGGCCGGCCGCGGCGTATTTGTCGCGGTAATCAACGGTGAGCGGGAAGAAATCCTGGCCGGGGCGCATGTTCTGCGCGACGCAGGCGGTGACGAAGACGTTGGTTTCGCCGACATTGACGTTGACCGCGCCGTTGGCGAGGGAGGCGTAGGTGCCGGTGGAGAACGTGATGCCCAAACCGGGCACGGTGACATTGTGTTTCTGATTCATGATCGGGTTTTCTAACAGGGTGCGCAACGGCCGGCCGGATTGCCGGTGCCGAGCGCGGGGGTTCGGATTTATCCGCTTCGGTTCCCTTCTGAATCAGCTCCCGAGAAATTTCGGATTACGGCTCCCGTCTGCTGGCTGTAGGAGCGGCTTTACGCCGCGATCTGCTTCGGGTCGGGGCATAAAGCCCCTCCTACAGTAGATGATGACGAGAGAAGTAAGCGGAAATGTCCCGGTGATCTGGTCCTTGAAGGTGAACAAAAGGCGGCCCGTCGGTGGGCCGCCTTTCGTGAAAACGGGTTACTTGCGCAGGTTAAGCTTCTGCAGCAGTTCGTTGTATTTGGCGAGGTCCTCGCTCTTGACGTAGTCAAGGAGCTTGCGACGACGGCTCGCCATCTGGAGGAGGCCGCGGCGGCTGTGGAAGTCCTTGCGATGCGTGCGGAGATGCTCGGTCAAGTGATTGATCCGGGCGGTGAGCAGCGCGATCTGGACGTCGCTGGAGCCGGTGTCCTTCTCGTGGGTTTTATACTGGGCGATAACTTCGGATTTAACAGGTTGTGACATGGTTTATGTGGTTGATGGCGCGGTCTTTGGTGGGACTTTCGCCCCGTGTCGCCCGCTTGTGGAGGGCCGGCGACACCGTTAGTGTCCGGTTGCCCGGACTGACCGTGGTCGAACCCCGCGACCAGCGGGATTCAACTAACGTAAGCCGCAATTAACCAAGCCGGCCCCATGCCGCGCAAGCGCTAATTTGCAGAGGGTGCCTGAGACTGATTGTCCCAGTGAAAGCGCGAGCTGGTGGATGGATTTCATCCTCCGGTTTTCAGCGCCAAGCCCTTGATGCTTTCGCAGCCGGGGAGTTTCTTCAGCTTTTCGAGAATGCTGGCGCGGTGGTGAAAGATTTCGTTGCGGACGACGGCGTGGGAGACGAGCACGACGAGCAGGTTGCGTTCGACGACGAGCGGATGCGAGTAGGTCGCGTTGGCCACGCCGACCAGTTCGGGCCATTTCTCGCGAATACTATGCTCAAGCGAGTCGTGGCTGATGCGGTATTTGACGAGCAGTTCGTCGATCAGTGGTCCGAGTTCCTGTGTTTTCCGCCGTTTCGAGCGATCGCGGTCCACCGGCAGTTCGCGGAAGCCGGCGATGAGGTTTTCCACCTCACGGGAGAATTCCTTGGGTTCTTCACTCATGCCTGCGGTCCCGCAGCCTGCCGATCGTAGAGTGATTTGTAGAGGGCGTTGCTGGCGTAGAGCGAAGCGTGGTCGCCTTGGGCGGTGAGTTCGCCCTTGTCGAAAACGAGGATCTGCGAGGCGTCGCGGATCGTGCTGAAACGGTGGGCGATGATGAGCACGGTCTTGCCGCGAACGAGCTGGCGCAGGGCATCCTGCACGGCGGCTTCGCTATCGGAGTCAAGCGCGCTGGTGGCTTCGTCGAGAATGAGAATCGGCGCGTTGCGCAGGAACGCGCGGGCAATGGCGATGCGCTGTTTCTGTCCGCCGGAGAGCAGTGAACCGCGTTCGCCGACGATGGTGTCGTAGCCTTGCGGCAGCTGGCGGATGAACTCGTCGGCGTGGGCGTCCACGGCGGCGGCCATGATTTCGTCGCGCGTGGCGTCTTCGCGGCCGAGCAGGAGGTTGTGGTAGATGGTGTCGTTGAAGAGGACCGGTTCCTGCGAAACGAGGGCGATGTTGCGGCGAAGGTCGGTCAGCTTCATCTGGCGCACGTCGGTGCCGTCGATGGTCACGCGGCCGGTGGCGACCTCGTAGAAGCGCGGCACGAGATTGGCGAAGGTGCTCTTGCCCGCGCCGCTCGGGCCGACGAGCGCGCAAACGGTGCCCGCAGGGATCGTGGCGGAGATGTTGCGCAGTGCGGGGGTGTCGCCATAGGCGAAGGTGACGCCGTCGAAGGCGATATGACCTTGCAGCCGTCCGATGGCGACCGGTTGCGCGGGGTCCTGGATCGTGACGGGTTCGTGGAGCACGGCCTCGAGGCGGTCGAGGGCGCCGAGGCCGCGCTTCAGCTCGTTGTTCAGCGCGCCGAGGCGTTTCACCGGGTCGTAGCTGGCGTAGAGCGCGGTGATGAGCGACACGAAGGTCGTCTGGTCGAGCTGGATCTTGTAGGCGTAGAGCAGGGTGAAGGCGATACCGGCGGCCGAGATGATCTCGATGAGCGGGCCGAGGGCCTTCTCGTATTTCACGAACTTCATCTGCGCGATGACCAGCGCGCGGGTGACGAGGCCGAAGCGCTCGGTTTCGCGTTCCTCCAGCCCGAAGGCGCGGATTTCGCGGGCGGCGGCGAGGTTCTCGTTGAACCGGCTGGTGACGGCGCCGAGCTCCTTCTGGATGCCGCCGGAGCGGCGGGCGAGTTTCTTGCCGATATGTCGGATGGGCAGGACGGTCAGCGGCACGGCGGCGAGGGAGACCAGCACCAGCGGCAGGCCCTCGATCTGCCAGGCCTGCCAGGCGATGATGCTGACGCCGCCGATCAACGTGGCCGGACTTTTGACCAGTTCGTTGGCGACGCTGGTCAGCGCCACCTGCAGCTGATTGGTGTCGGCGAGGCCGCGCGAGATCAGGTCGCCCGAGGAGTGGCGGCCGAAGAACGAGAGGGGTAGCAGCTGGAGCTTGCGGAAAAAGTCCCGGCGGATGGACTCGAGCACGCGGGTGCCGGCCATCTGCATGAGGTAGGTGTTAAGGTAGCCGGCGACGCCGCGGATGATGAAGACCAACGGCAGCCAGAGCACGACGCCGGCGAGTTCCCAGTTGGTGAGGGGGACGGCGTTTTCCCCGAAGACCACCGGAAAGACGAATTTCACCATCAGCGGCAGGCCGGCTCCGGTGGCCACGCCGGCGATCATGCCGCACAGGATCGCGATGATCAGCAACGATCGGTGCTCACGCAGGTGGTGGAAATAGGGGCGGAAACGGCGGAACATGAGGGCAGCGACAATAGAAGGCAGATGACCCGCCTTCGCGCAAGGCTACGGCGCGGCAGGCAGAGGACCGTGGCCAGACGGAAAAGTTGCTACGAAGGTGCAGGGCCGACCTCCCGATCGGCCGCGGCCCAGCGGGAGCTGGGCCCTCCATGATGAGGCTCAGTCCTTCGCGGCCCTTACGTCCAACGCGTCGCGGAGGCCGTCGCCGAGGAAGTTGAGCGAAAAGAGCGTGAGCGAGAACAGCGCGCCGGGGAACACGAGCAGCCACCAGTATTCCTCCATCTTCTCGGCACCGTCCTTGATGAGCGTGCCCCACGAACTCATGGGCGGCTGCACGCCGAGGCCGAGGAAGCTGAGGAAGGCCTCGAGCAGCATGACGGCCGGGATGGTGAGCGTGGCATAGACGATGATCGGGCCGAGGGCGTTGGGCAGGAGGTGGCGGAAAATGATGCGACGATTGCCGAAGCCCAGCGAGCGGGCGGCCTCGATGAATTCCATTTTCTTGAGCGACATGATCTGGCCGCGCACGATGCGCGCCATGGTGAGCCACTCCACCGCGCCGATGGCCACGAAGAGCAGCACGATGTTCCGGCCGAAGAATACCATCAGCAGGATGACGAAAATCGTGAAGGGCAGGGCGTAGATGATGTCCACAATGCGCATCATCACGGCATCGGTGCGTCCACCGACCCAGCCGGCAACGGCGCCGTAAAAGACGCCGATCGTGAGCGCGACGAAGGTCGCGCAAAGGCCGACGCCGAGCGAGATGCGTCCGCCGTAGAGCACGCGCACGAGAAGATCGCGCCCGAGTTGGTCGGTGCCGAGCCAATGCGCGCCACCGGGTGCGGCAAAAGTGTTTTCGAGATCCTGCTCCGCGTAGTCGTAAGGGCTCAGCCAAGGGCCGACGATGCACGCGAGGGACAGCACGATGAGCATCACGCCGCCAGTCACGGCCAGACGGTTGCGGCGCAGGCGGAGCCAGGCGTCGTGCCAAGGCGACGAGCCGTGCTCGGTTTCCGGAGGAGATGAAGCCGGCGCGCTCATTCGAATTTCAATCGCGGATTGAGCCACACCTGCACGACGTCCACCACCAGGTTGCAGACGACGATCAGGCTCGCGTAAAGGATGACCGTGCCGAGAACGAGGGTGTAGTCGCGGTTGAAGGCGCTGTTTACGAATTCGCGACCGAGGCCGGGAATCTGGAAGATCGTCTCAATGACAAACGAGCCGGTGAGGATGCCTGCGATGCCCGGCCCGAGAAAAGCGACGACCGGTAGCAGGCCGCCGCGCAGGGCGTGGCGGAAAATGATGCGCGATTCCGAGGCGCCCTTGGCGCGTGCGGTGCGGATGAAATCCTGGTTGAGCACTTCCAGCATGCCGCCGCGGGTGAGTCGCATGATGTAGGCGGCATAGACGAATCCGAGCACCGTGGCCGGGAGCACGCGATCAGCCGGGCCATACCAGCCTGAGGCGTTGAACCAGCCAAGATGGATGGCGAAGAACAACACGAGCAATGGTCCGAGCACGAAAGTGGGCACGCAGATGCCGAGCATACCGACGGAACTGGCGAGATAGTCGGACCAGGTGTTGCGACGCACCGCGGCCAGCACGCCGAGCGGCAGGCCGATCAGCAACGCCACGCCAAGCGCGAGGCCGCCGAGTTCGAGCGACACGGGCAGCTTGTCGGCGATGATTTCGTTGACGGTGCGATTGGCGTATTTGAACGAAGGCCCGAGGTCGCCGCGCACAACCCGGCCGAGGTAGGAGAGGTATTGCTGCCAGAGCGGTTTATCGAGGCCGTAGTGCGCCTCGAGGTTGCGCATGATTTCGGGCGGAATGGCTTTCTCGGCGGTGAACGGTCCGCCGGGCACGAAACGCACCATGAAGAACGTCGCCGTGACGATCACGAACAGGACCGGCAGGGTCTGGAGGAGGCGACGGAGAACGAAACGAAACATGAGGACGTTGAAAGGTGATCAGGGCCAGCAGACAGCGGACGAAAGACCGAGGCCAGAAGGAAAAACCCAAGGATTCTTCAATCTGTCATTCTGAACGAAGTGAAGAAACCGGCAAAACGAACGTTAGCGATTGTGATACTGGATCCTTCGTTGCACTCAGGATGATAGGTGGCGGGGGCCGTGATCCACCTATTCCTTAAAATAGACGAACTTCCAGTTCTGATTGTCGAGCGGGTTGGCCGGCCAATGAACCTTCGGCGACAGCGCGTAAACCTTGCGGTAGAAATAGACCGGCATAATGGGCAGCTCCTGCATGAGGATTTCCTCCATCTGCTGGTAGAGTTCCATGCGGGCGGCTTCGTCTGGCGCGGTGCCGGTGTCGCGCAGCAATTGATCGTAGCGGGCGTTGGACCAGCCGGTGCGGTTGTTGCCGCCGCCGGTGATGAAAGTGTCGTAGAAGGTGTTCGGGTCGTTATAGTCGCCGATCCAGCCGCCGCGGGCCATGTCGTAGTCGAGTTGATCCATGCTGCGCATGTAAACTTTCCATTCCTGATTCACGAGGCCGACCTCGATGCCGAGGTTCTGGCGCCACATTTCCTGCAGGGCCTCGCAGATGCGGCGGTGATTGTCCTGCGTGTTGTAGAGCAGTTCGATGCGCGGGAAACCGCGGCCCTCGGGATAACCGGCTTCCGCGAGCAGGCGTCGCGCTTCGGCAACGTCGCTGGTGAGCTTGGCGCGGGCGGTAAACTTGGCCGTGGGTGGCGTGAGATTATAGGACGGCTGCTGGCCGCCGCGCACTACGTTGCGAGCGAGGCTTTCGCGATCGATGGAGATGGAGAGCGCGCGGCGCACGCGCACGTCGTCGAGCGGTTTGCGGGTGACGTTGAAACGGAAGTAATACGAGCCGTAGTAGGTGTCGGAGCGGTAGGACTCGGGGTGGTCGCGCTCATAAACGTCGATCTTTGCGGCGGGCAGCTCGTAGGTTTTGTGCAGTTGTCCCGTGCGGAACATGCGTTCCTCGGTCTCCAGGTTTTCCGTGGGGAAAAAGCGGATTTCGTCGATCTTCACGGCATCGCGGTCCCAGTAGGTGGGCGAGCGGGTCGCGACGATCATCTGGTTGGGCCGCCAGCTCTTCAGCACGTAAGGACCGTTGCCCACGATATTTTCCTGGCGGGTCCACGCGGTGCCGCGGGTGGTGAGGCCGCCGTGTTTTTCAATCGTTGGGATGTGCACGGGAAACCACGCGTAGTGCTTCATGGCTTCGAGCAGGTAGGGCACGCGGTATTTGAGCCGGACCTCGAGCGTGTGGTCATTAAGCGCCTTGAGACCGACCTGGCTGAAATCCTTGAGCGTGCCTGCCCGATATTCCTCGGCGCCGATCACGGCGTTGAACTTGTAGGCGTATTCCGCCGCGAGTGCCGGCGTGAGGATGCGTTGGTAGGAGCGGACAAAGTCGTGCGCAGTGACCGGGTCGCCGTTGGACCACATCGCGGCGGGGCGTAGATGAAAGGTATAAACCAAGCCGTCGGCCGAGATGTCCCAGCGCTCTGCGACGCCGCCCACGGTGCCTTCCTCCTCGGGGCCGTAGGAAACGAGGCCTTCGAAGAAGGCGTTGATGAGTTTGTTTTCCGGCACGCCGGTGACGATTTGCGGATCGAGGTCCAGCGGTTCCGCACCGTTGCCGAAGAGGAGGATTTTCTGAGACGAACCGGTGGAATCGGAGGCGCCCTCCTTGCGGCTGCATGCGGTGGACGCCAGCAGGGCGCACAGGAGGACTGACCAGAGGGCGGATTTAAGCATGAGGCGACAGAAAGCAGCAGGCGCGCCAGCGCAAGCTCCGCCGCCCTACTTGGAAGAGAGGCGCACGTGGCGATAGAAACGGGTCCAAAGACGGTCTGATTGCCAGCCTTGCACGCGACGCGACATGAGATAATTCTGGCTGGAGAAATAGAGCGGGATGACGGGTATCTCCTCCAGCAGGATTTGTTCGGCGGCGCGATAACCCTCCAACCGGGCGGCGGGATCCGGGTTGCGGCCGGCGGTAGTCACGATGGCGTCGTAGCGGGGTTGTGACCACTTGCTGTAATTGGCAGGAGCGTCGCTGAGAAGATCGGCGAAGGCATCGGCGGGATCGTCGAAGTCGGGGATGAGCGGCATGAGCGCGAGGTCGAAATCGCCGGTGGCCATGGCGCCCATGTGGACGCGGCCCTCGCGCAGCGTGATGGCGGTGTCGATGCCGAGGTTCTGTTTCCACATCTGTTGGAGTGCCTCAAGCACGGGCGTATTGGTCCAGGTGGAAAACTCCAGCTGCGGAAAACCACGGCCTTCCGGATAACCGGCTTCGGCAAGCAGGCGCCGGGCTTGTTCCAGCACGTCAGTCGATCCACCGGCGTCGGCTGCGATTGAAGCGCCCGGGGTGTAGCCGCCGAGACCGGGCGGGATGAGCGACCAGGCCGCCTGCTGGCCGCCCTTGAGCACGCGGTTGACCAGCGCGAGCCGGTCGAGGCCGAGCGCGAGCGCGCGACGAACACGCGGATCGGCCAGCGGGCCGCGCTGTGTGTTGAGGGCGAGATAGCGGGTTTCAAACAGCGGTTGCTGGTGAAGCAGCGCGGGCTCGTTTTTTTGATAATGCTCCAGCCGCGCGGCGGGCACGGTCATCGTGATGTCAATCTGGCCGGCGCGGAACGCGCGTTCCTCGGCGTCGTTGTTGTCGAACATTACCAAGTGAATGACCGGCACATGCAGGGAGGCCGCGTCGTAATAGCGCGGGTTTTTCAAGAGTTCGATCTGCTGAGCGCGCGTCCAAGCGGCCAGCGTGTAGGGGCCGTTGCCGACGAGGTTGCCCGGTTCGGACCAGCGGCTGTCGCGGCCGAGGCCGTAGCGCTCAACCGTCGCCGGATGAACCGGCAGCCAGGCGCCAGTGGCGGCGAGTGCGAGCAGATGCGGGGTCGGATACTCCAGCGTGACGACGAACGTGCGGGCATTCGGAGCGGCGAAACCCACAGCGGAGAAATCCGCGAGCTCGCCGCGCACATAAGCGCGGGCGTTTTTCACGGCGAAGAACAACGGCGCCTTCGCTGCACCCAACGAGGGCGTGAGGATGCGGCGGAAAGACCACACGAAATCCTGCGCGGTGATCGGATCGCCATTGGACCAACGCGCCTCGGCGCGCAGGTGGAAAGTCCACACGAGGCCATCGGCGGAAGTGGTCCAGCGCTCGGCGACGCCCGGCAACGGCGCGCCGCCGTCGGGATTGGGTGTGACGAGACCTTCGAACAAGGCGCGCGCGGTGAAATATTCGTCGGGCAGCGTGGCGAGCTGCGGGTCGAGCGTCGCCGGTTCATTGCGCTGGGAAATACGGAGGACCTCGCCGGGTGAGGGGGTTTCGCGTTTCGAGCAACCGCTCCACAGGCCCAATGTGATCCCTAGCACGCCTAGGGCCCATGGGCTGATGCAATGAAGACGGAATCTATTTTTCCAGCCAGACATGCTTGTAGGGATGGCGGTCGAGGGGCAGCGGGTGCCAGCCACGCACAGCGGGATGCACGAGCCGCACCGTGGTGAAATGATAGATGGGGATGATGGGCAGTTCTTCGAGCAGGATGACCTCGGCCTGCTTCAGCAGATCGCGACGGGCCGCGGGATCGGCGGTGCGGTCGGCGGCGTGGAGCGCGGCGTCGTAGGCGAGGTTGTTCCAGCCGGTGTGGTTGTTGTTGGACCCGCCGCGGAAAACATCGAGGAAGCTCTTCGCGTCCGCGAAATCGGCGACCCACTCGGCGCGCATGACCGAATAATCGAGGGCGCGACGTTTCGCGAAGAGCGTAGCCTGCTCCATGTTATTGAGCTCCACCTGCACGCCGAGTTGCCGCCACATGTGCTGCACGGCTTCGGCGATGATGCGATGGTTGCCCGAGCTGTTGATCATGATCTCGATTGTGGGAAGGCCTTTGCCCTCGGGATGACCGGCCTCGGCCAGCAGGCGTCTGGCCTCGGCGAGATCGGTGCGGAGAACGGATGGAGGCGCATAGCCTTCGATGCCCGGCGGGATGAAGGCTGTGGCGGGCTGTTGGTCGCCGCGCGTAATTTTTTCCGTAATGGCATGGCGGTCGATCGCGAGACTGAGGGCGCGTCGCACGAGCGGATTGTCGAGTCCGGGGCGGGTGGTGTTGAGCCGGTAGAAATAGGTGTCGAGGAAGGGTGAGATGCGCAGTTCATTCGGGTGCTCGCGGCGGTAGGTGTCCACTTTGCCCACGGGCATGGCTTCGGTGATGTGCAACTGACCGGCACGGAAGGCGCGCTCTTCGCCTTCGCGGTCTTCGGCGGGATGAAAGTGGATGGAATTCAACCGCACGTTGGCGGCATCCCAGTAGGTCGGCGATTTATCGGCGATGATGACCTGGCCGCGCTGATTCACTTTGAGTGCGAACGGGCCGTTGCCGACAAAGTTCTCCACGTCGGTCCACCGGGTGTCGCGTTGCGCAATGCCGCCGGTTTTCTCGAGGGTCGGCAGGTGCACCGGATACCAGATTGGATGGGAGAGCAGCGTGAGCAAATAGGGCGCCGGGTGGGCGAGCGTGAGCCGGAGCGTGCGGTCGTCGAGGGCCTGCGCGCCGACTTGGGCGAAATCGGTGAGGCCGCCTTGATACCAAGCCTCGGCATTCGCGAGCACGAAGAGCATCGCGGCGTTGTCGGCGGCAAGGGACTTGGTGAGCACGCGCCGGATCGAGGCCACGAAGTCGTGGGCAGTGACGGCTTCGCCATTGGACCAGCGGGCGTTCGCGCGCAGGTGGAACGTCCACACGAGACCGTCGGCGGAGGTTTCCCAGCGCTCGGCGACCGCGGGCACTGGTGCACCGGTTTCAGGGTGCTCGCCCACGAGGCCTTCAAAGAGGGCTGACGCGACGTTGATCTCGGGCAGGCCCGTGATGATGTGCGGATCGAGGCTGGAAAGGTCGGCGGCAATACCGCGGTGCAGCACCTGTTCGCGAATGCCGCGTTCGACGTCGGTCTCGCGTTTTTTGCAGCCCGATTGAATGGCCGCAGCAACGCAGAGAGCGGAGGTCAGAAGACAGAGAACAGAGCGGCGCATCATGGGTCGCGGCATGAAGCCGCTCCTACAGTTTTTGGATCAGCGCTACCGCGTGGGCGGCGATGGCGAGGCCGCGGCCGATGTCGTCGTTGCCTTCGTTGGTCGTGGCCTTGAGGCCAATGGCCTCCACCGGCAGGCCGGTGGAGGCGGCGAGGGTGGCTTTCATTTCAGCGAGACGCGGGGCGATTTTAGGTTTCTCCGCGATGAGTGAGGCGTCCACGTTGACCGGAGTCCAACCGCGTTCGCGCAGGGCGGCGATGACACCTTGGAGCAACACTTGCGAGTCAGCGTTCTTCCATTGCGGATCGGTGTTCGGGAAAAAATGGCCGATGTCGGGCAGGCCGGCGGCTCCGAGCAGGGCGTCACAGACGGCGTGCGTCAGGGCATCGGCATCGGAGTGACCGTCGAGACCGAAGGGCGCGTCGAACTTCACCCCACCGAGCACAAGCGGCCGGCCGGCGATGGTGCGGTGAATGTCGTATCCGTGACCGATGCGAAAATTCATGGGAGGAGGGTCACCACGAAACAAACGAAAGACACGAAAAAACCGGATTCAGTAGGCGGCGAAAGGCGCACGCGAACCAATGTTCTGCGTGAGCAGGAATTCCAAGTAGGCGAGATCGGCGGGGGCGGTGAGCTTGGGATTGGGGTAGGGATTCTCCAGCAGGGCGACGGGGTGCTTGAGCAATTCCACCGCGGCGGCGTCGTCAGTGATCGAGAGGCCGCGGTCGGCGACCTTGGCGTAGGCGCGGCAAATGAGTTCGCGGGCGAATACCTGTGGGGTTTCCATCGCCCAGAGGTGCTTGCGGTCGAGCGTGCGCAAACGGCCTTCACCGCGATGATCCTTGATGGTGTCGGTCACGCGATGCGCGAGAACGACGGCGTGCTCGCGGCGGACAATCTTGTAGAGCGCGACCAGCTGCTCCGGTCGCACGAGAGGGCGGGCGCAATCGTGGATGAAGACATGGCTGATGTCGTCGGGTAATTCGGCGAGGGCGGCGGCGACGGAATCCTGACGCTCGGCTCCGCCGCGCACGAAGATGGCCGGCGTCGGCGCGTAGGCGGAAAGCCCGACCATCTGCGCCTGATCACGGTAGGTGACGACGAAGAAATCCACGACGCCGCTGCGCACGAAGGTGGCGGCGGCGTGGGCGAAGACCGGCTTGCCGCCGAGCGGGGCGAGAATCTTGTCGGCGACGGCTCCGTCCATGCGGCGACTGCTTCCAGCGGCGAGAAGAATGGCGGCGGTGCGGCTCATAGGCGGAGTTTGGGTTGAGGTTTAAGTTTGAGCGCAGGCCTTGCGATGGAGTCAGGCGCTGTTGAGCTCGGCGAGAATGGCGCGTGCGGCCGCGGCGGGATCGGTGGCTTTGAGAATGGGGCGGCCGACGACGATGAAACTGGAGCCGGCGCGGGCCGCATCGGCGGGCGACATCACGCGCTTCTGGTCGTCGCTGCCGGCTTCGCCAGCGGGACGGATGCCGGGAGTGACGAGCTGGGTGGAGGCGGGCAGCGTGCGGCGGAGCAGTTCCACTTCGAGCGGCGAGCAAACCAGCCCGCGCAGGCCGGAGTCGGTGGCAAGTTTGCCCAGGCGGGCAACCTGATCGGCGGGTGAGGCGGTGACGCCGATTTCGTTAAGACCGGCGGCGTCAGTCGAGGTCAGCACGGTCACACCGAGGAGCAGGAGGTTGGGATTGGTTTTTTGCTGGGCGGCGGCCGCGGCGCGCATCATCTCGCCGCCGCCGGAGGTGTGCAGCGTGAGCATCTTGATCGGCAGCGGGCCGAGCGACTCGACGGCCTTGGCGACCGTGTTGGGGATATCGTGCAGCTTGAGATCGAGAAAAATATCGAAACCCATGCCGGCGACCTCGCGCACGTAGTTCGGGCCGTAGGCCGTGAACATTTGGAGCCCGAGTTTCACCCAGCGAAGGTGTCCGCGCAACTGGCGGAGGATTGGCGCGGCTTCTTCGCGCGTGGGAACGTCGAGGGCGAGGATCAGGTCGCAGGGCATTTCAGAACCACGAATGAACACGAAGTGACACGAATAGAAGAGAAAAACAAACCCGGATCGAGACGGGGAATTGTGTTTATTCGCATCCGATCGTGACTAGGGCTTGGGCATGGTGAGCGTTTTCAGTCCCGCGAAGATCAATCTGTTTCTGGCCGTGACGGGCCGGCGGGCGGATGGTTTTCACGATCTCGTGTCGGTGGCGGCGCCACTGGATTTCGGTGATGAACTCGTGGCCGAGCTCGAAGCATCGGGGAGTGGTGCGCAGTTCACACTCACCTGCGATCAATCCGAGGTGCCGGTGGACGCCAGCAATCTCGTGCTCAAGGCAGCCGGGGCTTTTGTTGCGGCCACCGGATGGAAGCAGCGTGGGCGTTTCCGTCTGAAAAAGAACATCCCGATGGGTGCCGGTCTCGGCGGCGGGAGCAGCAATGCGGTGGCCGCGTTGCGGGCGTTGAACCGGCTGGCGGGCGGTCTGCTGGCTGAGGAGCGACTGGAGTCGATTGCGGCGTCCTTGGGTTCGGATTGCGCATTGTTCCTGCAAAACACGGCCGTGGTGATGCGCGGACGCGGCGAGCGGGTGGAGCGTTTGCCGGAAACCGCGACTGCCCGGTTGCATGGGCGGCGCGTGCTGCTGTTCAAGCCGGGTTTCGGCATCAGCACTCCGTGGGCATACGGGCGTATGGTGGCCCGTCGCACGGATTATTTGGAGGCAGCCGCGGCCGAGGCAAAGTTGGCCGGCTGGCTCGGTGGCAGTGCGCCCGCCGAGGAGATTTTATTCAACAACATGCAGCCGGCGGCGTTTGGGAAATACATCGCCCTGCCGGTGTTGATCGAGCGGTTGCGCAGGGAGTTTGGTGTCGCCGCCGCCATGAGCGGTAGTGGCAGTGCTTGCTTTGCCTTGCTGCGCGACGACAGCCCGGTGGAGGCGATGCGGGCCCGGATTCGCGAAAGCTGGGGGGGCGCCGTCTTCGTGCAGGAAGCGCGATTGTCATAGGCGGCGAGGGCCGGTTCCCGAATTTCTACGCGTTGCGCACGGTTTGCGATTCGGTTGCCCAGTTCCGCATTGACCGGCCCACGCCCGGGTTCGTTAATTGCGCAGCGCGCCGATATGCCGACTCCCGCCAAAAGCGAAACCATCGTCCAAGGCCTCGCCGCTTCCAAGGGCATTGCCTACGGACAGGTGTTTCTCTACCTGCAGAGCGAGCTGGAAATTCCACGCTACACTGTCGATCCCGACAAGCGCGTGGCCGAGATCGCGCGTTTCGACCAGGCGCTCATCGCGACGCGGCAGCAGATCGCCAAGATCCGCGACCAGGTTTCCCGAAACCTGAGCGAAGAGGAGGCCCTCATCTTCGATGCCCACCAGATGGTGTTGGAGGACCAGGCTTTGATCGGGGAGACGATTCGCGATTTCCAGAAATCCGGCCTGAATATCGAGACCTGTTTCAACGCCGTCGCCCAGCGCTACATCCAGGCCTTTGCCGAGATTGACGACGAATACCTGCGGGAACGCGCGGCTGACCTCAAGGATGTCACGCGGCGCGTGCTACATGTCCTCCTCGGCCAGACTGCCGGCAGCCTGACCGAATTGGTGGACAAGCGGATCATCGTGGCGAACGACATTTCGCCGTCCGAGGCCGCAGGTATCGATCGCAGCGCCGCCCTTGGCATTGTGACCGACGCCGGCAGTCGCACAAGCCATGCGGTGATTGTGGCGCGTTCGATGAAGATTCCTGCGGTGGTCGGTGCGACCGCGCTCACCAGCCGTCTCAAGGACGGCGACTGGCTGTTGGTGGACGGATACGAGGGATTGGTCATCATCAATCCCTCGGAGCAGACGCTTTTCCGTTACGGCAAGATTCAGAAGGCGAAGCAGACGTTCGAATCGCAACTGCTCGCCGCCAACGAACTGCCGACCGAAACGCTCGACGGCGTCGCGGTCACCTTGCGCGCCAATATCGAAAAGCCCGACGAGATCGCGCTGGTGCAGCAATACCGCGCGGCCGGCGTGGGGCTCTACCGCACCGAGTATCTGTTCCTTTCCTCAATCAAGGTGCCGAACGAGGAGCAGCAGTATGCGGCCTACAAGGAAATCGTGGCCGGACTGGCGCCGCTGCCGGTGACGATCCGCTCGCTCGACCTCGGCGGCGACAAACCCCTGCCGGGCGACCCGACGCTCATCGGGCCGGAGGCCAATCCGTTTCTGGGTTTCCGCGCCATCCGCATGTGCCTGGAAAATCCGGAACTGTTCAAGGACCAGCTCCGCGCCATCCTGCGGGCCAGCGTGCACGGCAAGGTGGAGTTGATGTATCCGATGATCAGCGGCGCCGAGGAACTCGACCGGGCCAACGCGCTGCTCGCCGAGGCCAAGGCGGAGCTCAAAAAGCGCGGCGTGGCCTACGACGAAAAGCTCAACGTGGGCACCATGATCGAGATTCCCAGTGCGGCCATCGCCGGTGACATTCTCGCCCAACGATGCGGCTTCTTCAGCATCGGCACCAACGATCTCATCCAATACCTGCTCGCCATTGATCGCGGCAACAGCCGGATCGCACATCTCTACGACCCCACGCATCCCGCGGTGATCCGCATGATCAAACAGATCGTGGACACCGGTCATGCCCAGGGCCTGAAAGTCAGCGTGTGCGGTGAAATGGCCGGCGACGCGTTGTATGCCCCCTTGCTGCTCGGTCTTGGCGTGGACGAATTGAGCATGACGCCCACGCTCGTGCCCTCGGTGCGTTATCTCGTTCGCGCGATGAAGATGAGCGAGGCGAAGGAGCTGGCCGCCGAAGCACTCAAGCAGGTTGACGCGAAGAAGACCTTTGCGCTTGTCGAAGCGTTCTACAACGAACGCATGAAGAACGGCGAGTGAGGGCGAAAGGCCCGCGTTGCGGACCTATTTCTTGATGCCGCTGGCGAGGAGGGTTTCGAAATGCGGTTCCTGCTCTTCGCGGGCGACGGTGGTGACCTCGACCTTCGTGAAGCCGGCGGCCTTAAGGAAGCCGTGCAGGGTGCTCTCCTTGAAGCCGAGCCAGAGGTCGCCGTAGAGGTCGCGGGCCTTTTCGAAGGCGTGGTCCTTGAGATCGAGCACGAGCAGCTGGCCGCCGGGCTTGAGAATGCGGAAGGCCTCGTTGACGGCGGTCTGCGGGTGCGTGGCGTGGTGCAGAGCCTGCGAAAGGATGGCGAGGTCCACGGATTTGTCCGGCAGCGGGACCCGCTCGATGTCGCCGAGCTTGTAGGCGAGATTGGCCAGCCCGTTTTTCTTCGCCAGTTCGGTGCCGACCTCGACCATCTTCGGAGAGCTGTCGATGCACCAGACGCGCTCGGCGCGGCGGGCGAGCAGCTGTGAGACAAGTCCTTCGCCGGCGCCGAGGTCGGCCACGGTGATGGCGGGCACGAGACGGAGGGCGAGATGACCGAGGGCCTCCCATGAACGACCGGGGCAATAGCCCTTTCCGAGGCGGCCGGCGATGAGGTTGAAATACTGTTCGGAGTGCTGGCGGCGCTTCTGAATCGTGCGATCGAGGTTGCCACGGTCTTCGGCGCTTTCCGGCAGGTCGGCGACGGAGTCGCAGGCGGCACGGAGCACGGCGAGGAGCTTCGGGCTGAGATCGGCGCGCAGCGAATAAAAGGCCTTCTTGCCGTCGCGCCGGTCGCTCACGAAACCAGCCTGGCGGAGCAGGCCGAGCTGGGAGGAAATGCGCGACTGGCCCATGCCAAGGATCTCCTGCAACTCGGTGACGGCGAGCTCCTCCTTGAGCAACAGGGCAAGCAGGCGCAGCCGGGTGGGATCGGAGAGAATCTTAAGGCTGTCCCAGGAGTCGGTCATGCGGCCTCAGACCTATGGGGATAAAGAGGCCGCATGACAAGCGCCGGGGTGGGGTGCTGGGGAAGCGGCCTTCGGCTGCGACAGTCGCGTGCAAGCACGCTTCCACAAAACAAAAAGGCCGCGCTTTTAGGCGCGGCCGAAAGGGAGGCGGGATGATGCCCTATAACAGTCCCGTTCAGAGTTTGGCGTCCACGAAGCGGACGATGCCGGCGATCTGGTATTCGTGCTGCACGCCACCGATCTTGAGCTTCACGTGCTCGCCGATCTTGCGGCCGAGGAGGGCGGCGCCGAGCGGGGTCTTGTAGGCGATCTTGTGGTTGTCCGGATCGCTGTCCCAAGCCCCGAGCAACGAGTAGCGCACGGCCTTGCCGCTGGCGACGTCGCGGAGATCCACGACGGTGCCGACGGAGACCTGATCGGTGGTGGCTTCGGTGAAGTCGGTGATGCGCGCGCGGGCGAGGTCGCGCTCGAGCTGGGCCTTCTGGGCCATGAGCACGCTCTGGTCCTGCTTGGCCATCTTGAACTCGGAGTTTTCGCGGAGATCGCCGTGTTCGCGGGCGACGGCGATGGCCTTGGAATTGTCGGGGATGCGCTTGGAGACGATTTCCTCGTATTCGGTGCGCTTCTTCTCGTAGCTCTCGCGGGAGACGAGGAGCTGGTCCTCCTTGGCGTCCACTTCGCCGGAAACAAGCGACTGGAGGGAGGGGAACAGCTTGATGAAGCGGGCGAGGAGGGACTTCTTGGTGAGTTCCTCAAAACCCTGGTTGAGGAGCAGGCTGTTGCCGAGGTCGCGGGCCGTCTCGGTGTCGGCGGTGGCGAGGAGGTCGGAAATGAGATCGCTGTCGTCGCTGAGGGCCTCGGCCAGCGGGATGCGGCGGGTGCCGGCGGATTGCAGGGCCTCGTAATCAATGGCGAAGAAAATGGCGCCGAGCAGACGGGGGTTGATGAGGTCGTGCAGGAGCTTCGAGAACTTCTTTGAGTGCCGGTTCTTGATGATCCAGAGGAGGACGGGGGCGCGAAGGTTTTGCTCGGTCTTCCAGCGCTTGAGCACGTTGGCGAGTTCGTCGGCCTGGCCATTCTCGATGAGGAAATTGATGCACTCGGTGGTGAACTTGCCCTGCGAGGTCTTGAGGAGGGCGAACACGATCTCGCGCCACTCGAGCGGGTGCGTCTCCTTCACGAGGTCGAGGAAGCGCGACTGGAAGTGGACGGGAATTTTCTCGGCGATGGCGGGCAGTCCGCGGACTTCCTTAATCAGCTCGGATTGGTTGGGCGAGCTGGCGCCGACTTCGTGGCCGAGGATCTTGGCGAGTTCGTCGCGCACAAACGCGCCGTAGAGGCGCTCGGCGGCGTCGAGCTGGTTGCTGTCGCGCACGGCTTCGGTGATGCCATTGAGCACCTGCGAGAGGGACTGCTTGGCTTCCTCCTTGATGGAGGCGGCGAGGAGGTCCTCGGCGAGGGCGATGCGGCGGCGGGCGGAGCGGGTGTTGGAGAATTCCTCCATGATCTCCGACTCGGCGGAGACGGGTTCCTCGCGGAGCACGTAGAGCTCGGTCTTCTTGGCGGGGACGCCCACACGGGGATCCTTGATGAGCTGCTTCTTAACACTGGAGAACCACTTCTTGAACTTTTCGTCACCGACGACCTGGGCGAGGACGATTTCCAGCTCGATGGCGCTGGCAGCGTTGTTCGGGTAGGCGGAAAGGGTGTCGATGACCAGCTGGACGGGATCATCCTCGACGAGCTGCTTCACCTTGGCTGGTTCGGTCTCCTTGCGGGCGAGGATGTGTTTTGGGGAGAGCACGTCCATGCTGCCCACGCAGAAGGCGGGGTCCATGCGGTGGCCCTTCTTGCCCTTGAAATCGATGACCAGCTTGTGGTCGGACTCGTCGTAGTCCTTGATCTGGCCGAAACCCCAGCTGCGGTGGACGACGTAGGCGCCGGGTTCCATGGCCTCCAGCTTGGCTTTGGACGCCTTGAGGGCGGGATGCTTGCTGATGGTCGCGGAAATGGCTTCGGAATTCATATTTGCGTATCGAGTCGGTGAACCGATTAGTTCAGGCGACAATGATGCGTGATGTCAAACAGGGTTTAGAAAAAGGCCCGGAAGCGTCTAATCCCCAACCCAGCGGCTGGGTCGCGGCGGCGGGTCTCGTCGAGCGCTGGCTGGCTCGCTCCGAGCGTGTGGATACGCTGCTGGAAGGACTTGCAACAAACCTGAGCGCGCAGGAGCGGGCTCGGGCGCAACAGCTTTTCTACGGCGTCGTGCGCTGGGCCAGCCGGCTGGAGGCGGCGTTGGCCGGGCTGATGGCGCATCAACCGCGGACCAAGGTAAAGGCGGTGCTCATGATCGCGGGCTTCGAGCTGTTGGAGGGTGGCCCGGACCTGATGGCCAAGGTCATTCACCATGCGGTCGAACGCGCCAAATCCGTCGCCAGCCCCAAGGAGGCGCGGCTGGTCAACGCCGTCGCCCGCAAGATGGCTGCGCGGCTGGCCGAGCCGCCCGCGGATGCGGCCACGGAATTTGCCCATCCCGAGTGGCTGGTGGCACGTTGGACGCGGCAGTTCGGCGCCGAGACGACCCAGCAGCTGCTGGCGTGGAACCAGCAACCCGCGCCGGTTTATGCGCGCTGGCGGACTGAGGCGTCGGTCCCGGATTTTCTGGCTCCGAGCAAATGGGCCGGGTTCTACGAGGTGAAGTCGGGCCACTGGGACGAGATCCGTCGTCTCGCGACCGAAGGTGCGCTTTATCTGCAGGATCCATCCACACGCCTGTGCATCGAATTGCTCGCCCCGCAACCCGGTGAGACGATCCTCGACGCCTGCGCCGCGCCCGGCGGCAAGAGCCTGTTCATCGCCGATACCATGAAGTCGGGCAAGGTCGTCGCGCTCGACGAGCCCGCTGCGCCCGGCAAAACCGACATCCGCCTAGTGCGACTGAAGGAAAATCTCGCCCGCGCCCCGGCCGGGGTGGATGTCGCGATGATCGAGGCCGACCTCGCCGCGGTGAACACCGTGTTCTACCGCAACCTGAACCTGCCGGAGAGTTACGATGCCGTGCTGCTCGACGCCCCGTGCTCGAACACGGGAGTCATGCGCCACCGCATCGACGTGAAGTGGCGGTTGCAGGACGGTGATTTTGTGCGCCACCAGCAGCAGCAACTCGGCCTGCTGCATGCCGCGGCCCGCCTGGTGCGCTCCGGCGGCCGGCTGGTTTACAGCACTTGCAGCATCGACGCGGACGAGAACGACGGCGTGATCAAGGCCTTCCTCGCCAGCCGCGTGGGCAGCCGCGCGAAACTGGCGCGCCGCGTGCAGGCCTTTCCGTGGACCGACGGCCACGACGGCGCCGGGGCGTTTCTGTTCCACATGAGCTAAGGCACCAGTTCGAAGACCGCGACTTCGTGGTCGGATTCCTTGGAACCGGAGAGAAACGTATAGGTGATCTTCGAAGCGGTGCGCACGAGTTCGGCGTAGCGTTCGAAGGTCCAGTGTTCGACGAGTTCGCCGTTGATGCGCACGCAGAGGTCGCCGGGTTGGACAGGCACATTGCTGTTGGGTGTGTCGGGCACGACGGCGAGCAACCGCCAGTAATTCGGAAAACGACGGAACGACAGGCCGGTGTTGCGCCGGCCGGGCATCTCGACCGGGCCGTCGGTGCTGCGCACCAACGTCACCACATGCCGTTGCTGGTCGAACGTGAGACGGAAGTGTCGGAGCAATTCGCCGCCGAGCGAGGAGAGTTGGTCGGTGAGATCCACGACCGGCTGATGCACGGTCTGGGAGCCGATGGTGATGTTTTGCGCGAGCCGGCCAACCAACTGGCGGTTGTCGCCGTGCAGGGAGGAAACGATCAGGCCGACGCGCGGGCCGTGCACGAATCGCGGATTCAGACCGGTGGGATTGAGAGCGAGGCCGCCGTCGTTGCCGGTGTCGATCAACGCGAAGAAGGACTCGTTGCCCATCTGCACCGGGATGAGCGGCGTGGGCTGTTCGCGATTGTAGGAGAGCACCGTGCTGCGCGGGGTGGCTACGGGCAGCGGTGCCACCACGGGATTGGGTGCGATCTCCAGTTGCGAGGCCGGGTAGTCGAGCGTGAGCAGCGTGTCGCGGAAGAGCGGGAAACCGATTACGCCGTCGATGGTCAGGCCAAGGTGGGCCGAGAGATCGGAGAAATCGTAAACGATGGCCGGCACGCGCTCGAAATGCGCCTCCCCGAGTTGGAAGTGCCGCAGGATGATGGCGGGAAGTTCGACCTCGCGGCCGTTGGCTCCACGCACCGGCAAGGTGCGGGGCGGTGAGCCTTTGCGCTCCTTGCGTTTCAGGACTTCGCCGAGGGCGGGCGACACGAGCGTCACCGACGAGCCCGTGTCGATCATGAACCGGTAGGTCTTGCCATCGTCCTGCTCGGCTTCGACGAGGAAGAAGTTGGAAAGAATACGCGCGGGCAGGCGGACGGGTTGCGGCTCGACTCGCGTGGTGGCGGGCGCGCGACCGCGCGAGACACAGCCGGTGGCGAAGAAAAGGACGAAGGCCGAGGTAAGAAGGAAGAGCGGCAGCCGTCGCTGTCCGACGCCGACAGTGCGAACCGAAACCTGGGTTGCGGGGTCCGAGGTCATTTGTGCGGGCGCGGCAGGCCGGTGCCCAGCGCGGCGGAGACGAGCAGGATGAGGCTGGCGATCACGAAGGTGAGGGTGCCGCCCGAATTGAAGAAAAGCCAGCCGGCAACGGCCGGGCTCAGCGCCCGCGCGAGAAAGCCCAGCGAGCGGTAGATGCCGAGCACCTTGCCCTGTTCCTCGGGCCCGGCGTAGAGGGAAACGAGCGAAGAGAGGGCGATGTTGGCAAAGCCCGAGCCGATGGTGCTGAGCGTGAGCATCAGATACATCAACGGGGCGGATTTGGCGACGCCGATAGCGTAGCCCAGTCCGGCGAAAGCCACGCCGATGAGCGCCATGCCGGCGACAGCAGAAAATTTCTCACCAAGCTTCGGCACGAGACGTCGGGCGAGCAGTCCTTGGGTAACGATGGAGACCAAACCTATGTTAAGAAAGATCAACCCGAGCTCGCGGGGTGTGTAGCCGAGGGCGTCGGCCGTGAAGAAACTAATGACGGTCTCGAAGAAGCTGAAGCCGAATGTGACGACGAAGCCCACGACGTTGACGCGGCGGATGGCGGCGTCGGGCTGCTGGAAAAGTGAATGCAGCGGATTGCGTTCGCGAAAGGTGGATGACGTGGCCTTCCGGGCCTCAACGGGCAACGTCTCACGGAAACGGGTCCAGACCCAGACGAGATTGACGAGACAGAGGGCAAAGGCGATCGCGGCCAGCAGGCTGAAGGGGTGGATGCCCAAAGAGGCAAGCTTGGGCCAGTGTTCGAGAAGATTGATGTGAGCGGTCAGGAGGCCGAGCAACGGACCGGTAAGGAAGCCCAGACCGAAGGCGACGCCGACTATACCCATGCCCTTCGAGCGATTCTCGCGAGTGGTGACATCGGAGACGGCGGCGATGGCGACCGCGATGTTGCCACCCATGATGCCGCCGAGGATGCGACCGGCGAAAAACAGGAGGAAGGAACCGCTAAAAAACAGCAACAGGTAGCTGAGGGCGTTGCCCGCGATGGTGAGCAGCAGCACCGGGCGGCGGCCGACGCGGTCGGAGCGGGCGCCCCAGACCGGGGAGAAGAGGAACTGCATCAGCGAATACACCGAACCAAGGGCGCCGGCAAAGAGTGCGCCAGTGGCCAGGTCGGAGGCGTGGGCGGCCGAGGCGAGCGCCTGGAGGTGGCTTACGAGGTGGGCCAGCAGGCCGCCCTGACTTTCCTTGTTCACATACCACTCCAGCATGGCCGGTCCGACCGGGAAGAAGATCGAGAACCCGATCAGGTCGATGTAGAGCGTCAGGAAAATGACGCCGAGGGA
>JBIQJF010000091.1:0-3712 GCA_044507675.1 Opitutales bacterium
GAACTCGAGGAAGCGAACTACCGCCGCTACGCCGCCAGCCTCGAACAGTCCCGCATTAAGGAGGCCATGGGCGACGGCAAGGTCTCTAACATCAGCGTCGTGCAGTCGCCGACCCCCGCAAGTCAGGACTGGATGCCCGTTCGAAAGATCGTCGCTGGTATCGCCGGCGGCGGCATTGTGCTCGGAATCGCCTGGGCCTTCCTGATCGAAATGTTTCTCGACCATTCCCTGCGGCGGCCCGGTGAGGTTGAGCGCACGCTGGGAACCCCTCTCTTCATCTCCATCCCGAAGCTCCGTCTGAACGGCCGCCCACCCCGCAAGCAAAAGGCCTTGCCGGCTCCCTCCCCTGCGGCCGCCGGCACCCCTGTGCCGACGGCGCCGTTTGCCGGCACCGAATCGCCTCCAGCCTCGGCGCTGCCCGCCGCGAACACACAGGATTCTTCCCAAGCTCTGGCCGAAATCGAACCCTTCCACCAAACGCTGCGTGACCGCCTCATCAGCTATTTCGAAAGCATCAATCTCCGTCACAAACCCAAGCTCATCGCCGTAACCGGCTTGGGCCGCGGCACCGGTGTGACCACCACTGCTTCTGGCCTGGCCCGCTCGCTTTCCGAAACCGGCGAAGGCAACGTCCTGCTCGTGGACATGACTCAGGGGCAGGGTTCAGCCCAGCACTTTCAACGCGGCACCCAGATCGGCCTCGACCAATTGCTCGACACCCGCAATTCCGCGTTCGTTCGCGATAATCTCTACGTCGTCAGCGAGCACTCCGGTGGCGAGCGCCTCGCCAAAGGGCTGCCCCAGCGCTTCAATCAGCTCGTGCCGAAACTCAAGGCCAGCGACTTCGACTACATCATCTTCGACATGCCTCCGGTGAACCAGATCAGCATCACGCCGCGCCTCGCCGGCTTCATGGACATGACGCTGCTGGTCGTTGAATCCGAGAAGACCGACCGCCACGTCGCCCAACGCGCCACCGAACTGCTGTCCCAATCCAAGACCAACGTCGGTGTCGTGCTGAACAAAAACAAGCCCTACGTTCCGACCGCCTTGCAGCAAGATCGCGAATTCCTCCTCGGTATGTAGCCTGCGCCCATGGCGCCGGCGTCTAGGCGTCCGCACGAACGGATTATTGCACAAATATTCCGGCTCAAATGTTGCAAACGCCCTGCTGAGTAGCGAGAAACGCGCGCCCCTTCTCAACGGAAATCACCTCCCGTGAAAAAGGCCCCCCAACCATTCCTTGGTCGTCTTCCTGCTTGGAAGCGACGGGGCGAAGCATTCTTGTTTTTCTGCTGCGGTCTGGCTTGATGTAGTGACCCCGTCGGCCCCGCCATGTTGCTCCGCCGTTTCTATTATACCCTGAAGCCCTATCTGCCGTGGCGCCTGCGGATGGGGATGCGCCGCATACTGGCCCGGAGATTGCGGCGCACCACGGCCGACATCTGGCCCATCGATCCCACTACGTCACGCGCCCCCCATGGATGGCCCGGCTGGCCCGAGGGGAAAAAATTCGCCGTCGTCCTCACCCACGACGTTGAGGGGCCTGAAGGACTGGCACGCTGCCGCGAACTCGCCGGACGCGAGCAAGCACTCGGCTTTTGCTCCAGTTTCAATTTCATTCCCGAGGGTGGCTACAGTGTGGGCGCCGATCTGCGGGCCTGGCTCACGTCTCAAGGTTTCGAGGTCGGCGTGCATGACCTGCAACACGACGGACGTTTGTTCATCTCGAAATCCGACTTCAGCCGCAAGGCCGGGCGCATCAATCACTATCTTCACGAGTGGGAGGCCGAGGGATTTCGCGCCGGATTCATGCTGCGCAATCTCGAGTGGCTCCACCAACTCGACATTCGCTACGATTGCTCCACCTTCGACACCGACCCGTTCGAACCACAGCCCGAGGCGGCCGGCACCATTTTTCCGTTTTGGAGAGTTCCTGAGAGCAACGGCTCGACTCCACCGAGTCTGGCGACGAAAGGCTACGTCGAGCTGCCCTACACCCTGCCGCAGGATTCCACGCTCTACCTGCTCCATCAGGAATCCACCAATGATATCTGGCGTGACAAGCTCGACTGGATTGCCAGCCACGGCGGCATGGTCCTGTTAAACGTTCACCCTGACTATCTGCATTTCGGCGGAGACACGAAACTTGGTGCCCGCACCGTCGCCGACCACTATTTCGATTTGCTCAATTACATCAACCGCCGTCACGCCGGCGCTTACTGGCATGCGTTACCGCGCCAGGTGGCAGCCTTTGTGCATCGGTGGCAGTTCGGTCAACCCGACCTCGCCTCCCTTTCTTCATGATCCGCCTGCGCCATAAATTGTTCATCTACGCCCTGCGCGTCCTGGATCAGACTTTGCTCTTCGCGACGCTCGGCGGAGTGATTGTCTTCACCGGCGACGCCGGCACCGAGCGTATTCAGCAGCTCCTGCGCGGCCAGCATGGCGCCAACGACCTGGTTGGCCTGCTGGTGCTCGGCTTCGGCTGGCTGACTCTCTTCAACAACATCGTCCACTACGAAACCAACCGCTTGAAGTCGCTGCGCTCCCAAGTGCTCGACGTCGTCAAAGCCACCACCGCCTCAGCCTTCCTGCTCATGGTTGCGGCCGCAGCCTTCGGGTTCTCTCGCATCAGCCGCGAAGCGGTCGTCATTTTCTGGATCATCACGACCTGCCTCTGCGTGCTGAACCGGCTGGCCATCCGTTGGTTTTTGATGGAAGTCCGGCGCTCGGGCTACAACTTCCGGCACCTGCTCATCCTCGGCTTCAACGAGCAGGCCGTGCAGATGGCGCGACGCATCGACGCCGCCCAGGTGCTTGGCTACAAGATCCACGGTTTCATTTCAGAACACGATGACCCGGCCGCGCGCCCGCTGCTCCAATCCACCCATCCCGTCATCGGCTCGCTCAAGGACCTGCAGGCCATTCTCGAAAAGGGCCCCGTGGACGAGATCGTCCTCTGTGTCCCTTTCATGCAGCACATCGCCGCAATCGGCGATGCCGTCCGGCTCGCGCAGGAACTCGGCATTGTCGTCCGGCTTTTTCCCGACGAAGCGAGTTCCAAACTGCTGGCCCGCCTGCACGTAGAGCGCTTCGAAGGCGACTACGTCATCACCCTTTTCCGCGAACAGATGCTCATGCAGCTTCTGGGCAAACGCCTTATGGACGTGGTGCTTTCGCTGCTCGGCCTGGTCCTGCTCAGTCCCCTGCTGATCGCGGTCGCCCTGGCCATCCGGTTCACCAGTCCCGGTCCGGTGCTTTTCGCTCAGGAGCGCGTCGGCATGAACAAGCGCCTGTTCAAGCTCTACAAGTTCCGCTCGATGTATGTGGATGCCGAGAAACGCCGCCGCGAACTCGAGCATCTCAACGAGATGGACGGCCCCGTCTTCAAGATTAAGAACGACCCCCGCATCACGCCCATCGGCCGCTTCATTCGCAAAACCAGCCTCGATGAGTTGCCGCAGCTCGTGAATGTGCTTCGCGGCCAGATGAGTCTCGTCGGTCCCCGTCCTCCGCTCCTCTCCGAAGTGAACCAATACGACTGGCTCTACCGCCGTCGGCTCTCCATCAAGCCCGGCATCACCTGCCTCTGGCAGATCAGCGGTCGCAACGAGATCACCTTCAAGCAGTGGATGGAGATGGACAAACACTATATCGACAACTGGTCGCTCTGGCTGGACATCAAGATCCTCGCCAAGACCATCCCCGC
>JBIQJF010000092.1:0-3712 GCA_044507675.1 Opitutales bacterium
CTAGGTTCCACACGCTAAACCGCTTGGCAATCAACGGGCCGGCCGGCAGTTTGGCGCCTCTGCTTCATGCCGATTCCCCAGAGCATCCTTGAGCGCGTCGAAACCTTCCGTCGCAACCTCGATTCTTACGTCGCGCCAGACTACAAGGAAACCGAACTGCGCCGCGAATTCCTCGACCCTTTCTTCGACGCTCTCGGCTGGGATGTCTTCAACCGCGCCGGTTACGCCGAGGCTTACAAGGACGTCGTCCACGAGGACACCCTGAAGATCGGCGGGCTGACGTCGGCGCCCGACTACTCCTTCCGCATCGGCGGCACCCGCAAATTTTTCGTCGAGGCCAAGAAACCCTCCGTCCGCATCAAGGACGATCCCGAGCCCGCCAAGCAGCTTCGCCGCTACTCGTGGTCCGCCAAACTTCCCCTCGGCATCGTCACCGATTTCCACGAGCTCGCCATCTACGACACGCGCGTGCGGCCAAAGGAAAACGACAAGGCCTCCACCGCCCGCATCTTCTACTGCACCTTCGAGGAGTATCCGGCCCGATGGGACGAGATCGCCGCCATCTTCGCGAAGACCTCGGTGCTCAACGGCTCGTTCGACAAATACGCGGCCACCAACCGCGGCAAGCGCGGCACCGCCGAGTTCGACGATGACTTCCTCGCCGACATGGAGGCTTGGCGAAAACGCCTCGCTGAAAACCTCGCGCTTCGCAACGGCTCGCTCACCCAACGCGACCTCAACTTCGCCGTCCAGCGCATCCTCGACCGCATCATCTTCCTCCGCATCGCCGAGGATCGCGGCATCGAGAAACTCGGCCAGCTCCAAGCCCTGACCGCCGGACCGAATATCTATCCCCGCCTCTGCGAAATTTTCGAGCGCGCCGATTACCGCTACAACTCCGGCCTCTTCCACTTCACCTCCGAAAAGGGCCGGGAGGAATCACCCGATCGACTCACGCTCTCCCTCTCGCTCGACGATGCCGTCCTCAAGGACATCATCTCGGCGCTCTATTACCCGAAGAGCCCCTACGCCTTCGCTGTCATACCCGCCGACACCCTTGGCCACGTTTACGAACAATTTCTTGGCAAGGTCATCCACCTGACCGAAGGACACCGCGCGAAAATCGAGGAGAAACCCGACGTGCGGAAGGCCGGCGGCGTCTATTACACGCCCACTTACATCGTTAACTACATCGTCGCGCAGACGGTGGGCCCTCTCGTCGCAGGCAAGATCCCGAAGCAGGTGGAGAAACTCCGCATCCTCGATCCTGCCTGCGGTTCCGGCTCCTTCCTGCTCGGCGCTTATGAATTTCTCCTCGACTGGCACCTGCGCTATTACCTCGCCAACGATCCGGCCGCTTGGGCGAAAAAGAAAAACCCGCCGATCTACGAAACCGCGCCTAACGCCCACGGCATCGGCCAGGGCTCCGGCAATTGGCAGCTCACCACCGTCGAACGAAAGCGCATCCTCGTGAACAATCTCTACGGCGTGGACATTGATGCCCAAGCCGTCGAAGTCACCAAGCTCTCGCTCCTCCTCAAAGTCCTCGAAGGCGAGGCCCGTGAGTTGCAGGGCAAGCAACTCGACTTCCACCGCGTGCTCCCCGACCTCGGCAACAACATCAAGTGCGGCAACAGCCTCATCGGTTCGGATTTCTATCAGCAACCCAGCCTCCCCGATTTCGACGAAGAAGCCCGCTACAAACTCAATGCCTTCGACTGGGACCACGAGTTCAAATCCATCATGGACGCCGGCGGCTTTGATGCCGTCATCGGCAATCCGCCGTATGTGCGGCAGGAATCACTCAAGGAACAGAAGGGTTATTACGAACAGCACTATGCCAGCTATGATGGCACGGCCGATCTGTTCATCTACTTCATTGAGAAAGGCGTGAAACTTCTGCGCGAGGGAGGACGGTATTCCATCATCGTGTCGAGCAGCCTGCTGCGGGCGGCTTATGCCGAGGCCTTGCGCGCCCACATTGGCAAACAGGCGGCGGTCCTCCAAGTGGTGGATTTCGGTGGGCTCGCCGTCTTCGCCGACGCCAAGGATACTTACGTCTGCGTGCCAGTGCTGGCCAAAATCCCCCAACCGAAAAAGATCACCGTTTGTCGTGTGCACTCGCTCCGGTTCGATAACCTCGCCGAAGTAGCTGCCAAGGAGAGCTATGAAATTCCCTCCTCGCGTGTCACCGCGGAATCCTGGTCCATCCGCTCGAATGCCGAGATCGCCGTCTTCGAGAAGATCTGCAGCCAAGGCGATATGCTAGGCGACGTTGTCGAGGGGAACTTCTTCCGTGGTGTTGTCACTGGAATGAACGAGGCCTTCGTCATTTCAGAGGAAGTAAGGCAGAAACTAATGGCAGCGGACAAACGATCAGCAGAACTAATTAAACCTTGGACAACGGGAGAAGATATTCGTCGTTGGCATATTACTCGAAGTGACCAATGGCTGCTATTTGTCCGAAGAGGAACAAACATTGATAACTACCCAGCGATCAAAGAGCACTTAAGCCAATTCAAGCAGCAGCTAACTCCGAAACGCTCTTCATCTGACAAAATCGGTCGAAAGCCTGGTCGGTATCAGTGGTTCGAAATTCAAGATGACGTCGCCTATTTTGAGACCTTTGATAAACTGAAGATAATTTTTCCCGATATATGTAAGTTTCCGCGATTCTTTCCGGACATTTCGGGAACCTACATCGGAAATACAGCTTACTGCCTTGGCACAGGCGATCTTTACCTCGTCGGCATCCTCAACAGTCGCCTGTGCTGGTTTGCCATCAGCAACATCGCGATCCCGTTTGGCATGAGGGCGGGCGAATACCGCTACCGGCTTTTCTACCAATATATGGAGAAGGTGCCGATTCGCCGGTTAGGCGAAACAGACAAGCAACGCCTCGCCATCGTCGCCCACGTCGAACGCATGTTGAAACTCCACGGGGAACTCGCCGCAGTAAAGTCGCCTGATGCACAAACGCGGCTTGCACGTGAAATCGCCGCCACCGACCGCGCGATCGATCAGCTCGTTTATCGCCTCTACGACCTGACGGAGGCCGAAATCAAAATCGTCGAACAGGCCACCGCACCCATCGCAGCAAAGAAATCGGATAACGAAGCCGCCGCCGAACCAACCGGCGGCTATACGCAGGCCGACCTCGACGCTGCTCATATCTACGTCGCCGAGGACCAACCCAAGGAAAGCTGAGCCATGCCCGCAATCGGCACCACCTGCCGTCGCAACCGCGCCCCGCAGATCGAGCGCGATACCGGGCTTGTGCCCACCGCCGCCGCCCGGCAGGTGATTGAGGAGGTTTCCCTCTGGCTCGGTGTGCCGCTCCACGGCCGCTACGCCGTGCGCCTGGCCTTTCAGGCCCACCGCATCTACGTCCACTCGGCGTCGTTCCGCGCCAAGCTCCGCCGACCCGACGACCGCGGCCGTGATACGCTCTACCTTTTCATGCGGCACTGGTTGGCGGCCCGTTTCCACGAGGAACGCCCTGATCTTTACCGCCGCCTACCCGCCGACTTCGCACGTGGCGTTCCATTGCCCCCGCGACACCGCCGTCCGGAGCCCGGGTCCGTCTTGCACGGGCGTGAGTTGCTGCCTGCTTGGTGAGCCGGCGGGCTCCCATTCGGGGTCGCTCGTCCGTGGCCACCCCGCCACTTGATACTTGTCACTTGCCCCTTCTCCCGAAACCTCGGGAGTCATG
>JBIQJF010000093.1:0-3696 GCA_044507675.1 Opitutales bacterium
CAACCGGTGTTTCGCCGCTGATTTTCTCGAAGACAGCGTGGGCGCAGGAATATTGTAACGCGCCCACCGGCGACACTGTCACGCTGGGCTTCAACATGCCGCTCACCGGCGCCTATGCGGATGAAGGCGCCGACCAGCAGCGCGCCTTTCTGCTCGCCGTTGAGCACCTCAACGGCGAAGGAGATGGCGGACTCATCCCGACCTTCTCGTCCAAGACCCTCAAGGGCACCGGCATTCTGGGCAAGAAGGTCGCCTACGTCACCGGCGACGACCAGACCAACGTCGACGCCGGCCGCGAGTCGGCCCGCCGCATGATCGAGCGCGACGGCGTTCTAGTGATCTCAGGCGGCTCGAACTCCTCGGTCGCGATCGCCGAGCAGGCGCTCTGCCAGGAAAAGGGCGTGATCTTCATGGCGGGCCTGACCCACTCGAACGACACCACCGGAAAGGACAAGAAGCGCTACGGCTTCCGTCACTTCTTCAATGCCTACCAGTCAGGTGTGGCGCTAGCGCCGGTACTCGCTGAAGCTTACGGCAAGGACCGCGTCGCCTATCACCTCACGGCGGACTATTCGTGGGGCTGGACGCAGGAAGAATCGATCAAGGCCGCGACCGAGGCCATGGGCTGGAAGACGATCCAGACCGTTCGCACCCCGGTGGGTGCGGGTGACTTCAGCCAGTACATCACGCCGGTGCTCAACTCCGGCGCCGACGTGCTGATCCTCAACCACTACGGCTTCGACATGGTGAACTCGCTGCCGCAGGCGGTGCAGTTCGGCCTGCGCGACAAGCAAGTCAACGGCAAGAACTTCGAGATCGTGACGCCGCTGATTTCCGACCTCATGGCCAAGGGCGCCGGCGAGGCGGTCAAGGGTATCTATGGCACTTCGAACTGGGCTTGGCAGTTGAGTGACCCGGCCTCGCAGGCCTTCACCAAGTCCTTCGGCGCCAAGTACGGCCAGCCGCCGAGCCAGATCGCCCATACCTCCTACGTGCAGATGCTGCTCTACGCAGATGCCGTCGAGCGTGCGGGCACTTTTTATCCGCCGGAAGTCATCAAGGCCCTCGAGGACTACGAATTTGACGGCCTGGGCAATGGACCCACGCTCTACCGTGGCTCCGACCACCAGTGTTTCAAGGACGTGCTGGTCGTGAAGGGCCAGGAAGCGCCGTCAAACCCGTTCGACCTGCTCGAAGTGGTGGGCAGTACCTCGCGCGAAGAAGTGACCTACGATCCGGCGATCTTCGGTGGCGAACTCGGCCCGTACGACGCAGCCATGTGCTGAGTCGATCGGCCCTCCCTGTCCCGGCCGCCCGGCGCGGCCGGGACTCTCTTAAGACGCGGCAGATCGGATGGAAGCAATCCTCGCGCAGATACTAAACGGCCTCGACAAGGGTGGCGCCTATGCGCTGATCGCCCTCGGCCTGACTCTGGTCTTCGGCACTCTCGGTGTCGTCAACTTCGCGCATGGCGCGCTGTTCATGCTGGGCGCCTTCTGCGCCATCACCTTCCGCCTGCTCATCAGCATGGAATCGGTGACCCAGGATCCCACCCAACTGACTGCATGGGGAACCCCCGTCGAAATTCGCACGCCCATGGCGCAGATCTGGTTCGGCGACTGGGGCCAAGTGCTGATCGACTATTCGGTTCCGCTATCGATCTTGCTCGCGATCCCGGTGATGCTGGTCATCGGCATCGTCATGGAGCGCGGGCTGATCAAGCATTTTTATAAGCGCCCGCATGCAGAGCAGATTCTGGTGACCTTCGGCCTGGCCATCGTGCTGCAGGAGATCGTCAAGGCGATCTTTGGACCCAATCCCATCAGCCAGCCCATGCCTGTCGCGCTGCGCGGCGCCGCCGACGTCGGCGTCTGGCTCGGCATCGCCCCCGGGCTTCTCACATATCCATGGTGGCGGCTCGTCTATCTCCTCTTCTCGATCGGCGTGATCGGAGCCATCTTTGCATTTCTCCGCTTTACCACGTTCGGCATGGTGGTGCGGGCCGGCATGGCCGACCGCGAGACGGTTGGATTGCTCGGCATCAACATCGATCGCCGCTTCACCATCATGTTCGGCATCGCCGCCGTGGTAGCGGGCCTTGCCGGCGTGATGTACACGCCGCTCCTGTCGCCCAACTATCACATGGGCATGGATTTTCTGGTGCTGAGCTTCGTGGTTGTTGTCGTTGGCGGCATGGGCTCGTTACCCGGCGCGGTCGCGGCAGGCTTCCTGCTCGGCATTCTGCAGAGCTTCGCCTCGATGAACGAAATCAAGCAGATCATTCCTGGCATCGACCAAGTGATCGTCTACCTCGTCGCCGTTATTATTCTGCTGGTTCGCCCCCGCGGGTTGCTCGGCAAACGCGGATTTATGGAGACCTGAAATGGAACTGTTCTCCATTCCCCGGCGCGACTTGCTGACGTTCGTCATCTTCGCAGCGGTCGTGCTGGCCATGCCGCTTTGGCTGCAGCCGCTCGGCGCGGCCTATCCCGGGCTCATGCAGAGCCTCGTGATCTACGCGGTGTTCGCCATCGGTTTCAACATCCTCTTCGGCCTCACCGGCTATCTGAGCTTCGGCCATGCCGCCTTCCTCGGTGCCGGCTCCTATGCTGCCGTCTGGTCGTTCAAGCTGCTGACCATGGATGCGATTCCCGCCTTGATCGTCGCAGTGCTCGTCTCGGGTCTATTCTCTCTCCTCATCGGTTTGCTCTGCCTCCGGCGCTCGGGTATCTACTTCTCCATCCTGACGCTCGCTTTCGCGCAGATGAGCTACAATCTCGCGCACTCGGTATTCACACCGGTGACCGGCGGCGAGACCTCGCTCCAGCTTACGCTCAACGACCCGCGCGTGCTCGACGCCGCGCTGGGTTCTCGTCCCGCCGGACTGCCCTCGGTCGGCCTGTTCGGCCACACCTTTACCGGGCTCGAAGGCTTTTATTTCTGCGCCATCATCCTGCTGGTTGCCTTCTACATCGCGCAAAAGATTTTTGCGTCCCCTTTCGGCATGATGCTTCGCGCTATCAAATCCAACCAGACGCGCATGAACTATACCGGCTTCAACACCCGCCCCTATGCGCTTACGGCCTTCGTGATTTCAGGCATGTATGCCGGTCTCGCCGGCGGCCTGCTCGCCATTGCCGATCCCCTGGCGGGGACCGACCGCATGCAGTGGACCTCCTCGGGCGAGGTCGTGCTGATGACCATCCTTGGTGGCGTGGGCACGCTTATCGGTCCGGTCGTCGGCGCCTGGCTGCTCAAATATTTCGAGAACATCTTCTCGGCCTTCAACGACAGCGTACTCGACCGCTTCTTCAGCTTCGTGCCCGAGGGAGTCCGTGAGTGGGTTGTCGCCGTCACCGGCAAATTCGTCGGTGACGGCTGGCAGCTCACACTCGGACTGCTGTTCGTGCTGATCGTGGTATTCCTGCCGGGCGGCATCATGGAAGGCGTGCGGCGCGTCAGCACGCTGTTCAACCGGCCGCGCCGGCCCGATTCCGGCGCGGTCAGCGCCCAGCCCGCGGAGTAGCCAAATGGCAACGAGCGAACGTAATGTCGTCCTTCACGTCAGCGACGTGTGCAAGAATTTCGGTGGCCTGCACGCGCTGACCGACATCGACCTGGACGTCGCGGAAGGCGAGACTCACGCGATTATCGGCCCCAACGGCGCCGGCAAGTCGACACTGCTCAATGTTATCA
>JBIQJF010000094.1:0-3687 GCA_044507675.1 Opitutales bacterium
CTTCGGCAATCCAACCCGGCCTTGCGTTCCCGCAAGGCCGGCGAGCGGGATTGATGGAGACTATATTCCTATATCGGAAATCGTGTCAAGGAAAATTTGTTTGGCCGCTCGTCCCCGCGAAAGCGGGGACCCAGGGCCATCGAGAGCGCCAGACTACGAATCTGGAGGTCACGCAGGGGCTGACTGGCCGCGCCGTGCCACCGTCCGCCCAGTTGGTAGAGCAGCTGACTCTTAATCAGTAGGTCCAGCGCCCCACGGCCGTTGCCGAGACTCGGGCCCCTACCCCGTCATCACCGGGCCGCCGCGCCCCGCGCGCTGAAAGCGCGCGGCCTTGGCGCGGCGAGACCCGGTGATCTCACTTGGCACAGCCCTGCCCCATGAATCGAGATGGCCGGGACAAGCCCGGCCATGACAAGAACGAGGCAGTCAGAAAAACGAGAGGCCGCCGTTTCCGGCGGCCTCCGTTATCGCGGGGTCCCACATTGGCTCGGGCGATTGTCGCCGGCGCCTCCCTCGGATGCCTTATTCCGAGGTCGCGGCAACTCGGGGACCGCTGCTAGTCGGGCCTGTCGCGTCAGGGCACCGACCCGTCGCACTTCCACGATGCAATAACGCTACGCCCGGATTTTCCCGCGCGCCAGCGGAGAGTGAGAGGTGGGTGTGGAGTGTGGGGATGAGAGCTACTCGGCCTTCTCGATCTTGCCGCCTGCCCGCTCATAAATTTCCGCCAGTTGCTGCGCCAACAAGCCGCCTACGAGGCTTTCCATTTTCGAGACATCGACGCGGCCCTCTTTCCAAGCATCGTCGGCAGCATCGAGTGCGTCTTCGTATTCACGCCGATGATCGACGATCAACTCCGGAAAGGTCGGCGTTCCCGGCAACACCATACCGTTTTTGACCGACAGCACGACAAAAGAAAGAACTCGCGAAGTACGCCCATTTCCATCGGCGAACGGATGAATCCAGTTAAGCCTCCACATGACATATGATGTCAGATGCAGCGCGGACTCTTTCTCCCAGTTGTCGTTGACATGGTCGCACAAGGATTCGACCAGTTCCGGAACCAGATGGGCACCCGGCGGCTCGTGGCGGCTACCTTCGATTCTCACTTCTGCAGGTCGAAAATTGCCCGCATAGCTGCTGATCCCCTGCAACGCTTGGCGATGCAAGCCGAGAACCAGCGAAAGTCGCAGCTTAAACGACTTTCGATCAATCGCCTCTTGGATTGCCTGAACAGCAAAGTCGTATTGGCGGAGACCATTGAGAGCCTCCGCCTCAGCCTTCTTTTGCGGATCGGTGATCAGTTCTGGTTCGAGAGCCCGGCTGTGTCGCTCTTCACGATCCCGGCTTGTCATCGCCGCCCTTTTCGAGCTTCTCGGCTTGGCGGTCCACCATTTCGCGGGTGATCAGTTCATTTTCAAAGGCCGTATTGCCATAGGCAAAGCTGCGCCGCTGCGCCTCCCGCTGTTCGGGGGTGGTTTTCACCTTTTTGGCGGCTTCAATCAGGGTATTCAGGGCGCGGGGCATCGGCATTGGTCCATTCATCACTTCGCTATTGGCTAAGTATATAGCGCCGATTCTAAGAAAGTGTAGCCGTCAATTTAGTGGCATTTCTCGCCGCCAGAAACCTTACAAAAACACTCAAGTGAGGCTGCTAGGAAAGCATCTCCTCCAGTTCGGGAGAAATCTCCTCTCTGATCTCGCTCAAGGTTCGACCCTCATATTTCCAATACGCCGGACCAGCGATGGTTGACCAATTATATCCCTTCTCCTTAGCAACCGTTAGCGCCGAATTCGACAGACTGTCCTCTTCGCCTCGAAAGATTACCCATCGGTCATCTTTGACTACACAAGTAACCTCATCGTCAAAGACAGAATGTAGAATAGAGCCCCTCTTTATTCCTACCACACCAAATCGAAAGGCCGACCGTCTTTTCCGCGACTGATCGAGCGCCTCTTGATCACCTGGTTCGCTTACAATATCGCCTCGAGGAGTAACATCGCGCACTTCGAGCAATCGGACTATTGCTACAGCCTTGTCAGGAGAAAGGCGGAAAAACTCACGGTTTGGGCGCACGCGGTGATCACCAAATGCTTCATGAAGCGCCCGCTCAACTCTTTTTGGATCAGTCACTTCAGCTGCATAAAAGCAAACAAAGGATACCGGAACGCTTGTGTTGTCCAACGTGCGAATTCGGTCCTCAACATTTGCAGCGGTAATCCCGATCTTAATCAGGCCGGGCATTTCAGGGTTTGTAAGTACATAGACAATTCCAGGCATCGATAATCCTTCCTCACACCGGCAAATTATCGTGCTTCTTCCGCGGGCGCTCCGCGTGCTTCGTCCGCAACATGGCTAAAGCCCGCGCCACGCGCCGCCGCGTCTCGTGCGGCTCGATCACGTCGTCGATATAGCCGCGCTCGGCCGCCACGAACGGCGACAGGAACCGCTCCTCATATTCGCGCGTGCGCGCGGCGAGCTTCTCGGGGTCGCCCGCGTCCTGCCGGAAGATGATCTCCACCGCACCTTTCGCTCCCATAACCGCGATCTGCGCCGTCGGCCAGGCATAGTTCACGTCGCCGCCGATGTGCTTTGAGGCCATCACGTCATAGGCGCCGCCGTAAGCCTTGCGCGTGATGACGGTGACGAGCGGCACCGTGCACTGGCTGTAGGCGAACAGGAGCTTCGCTCCGTGCTTGATGAGCCCGCCATATTCCTGCGCCGTGCCCGGCAAAAAGCCCGGCACGTCCACGAAGGTGACGAGCGGAATGTTGAAGGCGTCGCAGAAGCGCACGAAGCGCGCGGCCTTGCGTGAGGCGTCGCTGTCGAGCACGCCCGCGAGCACCATGGGCTGGTTCGCGACAAAGCCCACCGTGCGCCCCGCGACGCGGCCGAAGCCGACCACGATATTCTTCGCGAACGCCTCGCCGATCTCGAAGAAGTCGCCTTCATCCGCGACCTTCAGGATCAGCTCCTTGATGTCGTAGGGCTTGTTGGCGCTGTCAGGAACCAGGCTGTCGAGCGAGGGCTCGATGCGCTCGATATCGTCCATCGACGGCCATTCCGGCACGCCCGCCTCGTAGCTCGCAGGCAAAAAATCGAGCAGCCGGCGGACTTGCAGCAGCGTCTCGACGTCGTTGTCCCACGCCCCGTCCGCCACCGAAGAGCGCGTCGTGTGCACGCGCGCGCCGCCGAGCTCTTCCGCCGTCACCGTCTCGTTGGTCACGGTCTTCACGACGTCGGGGCCGGTCACGAACATGTAGCTCGTGTCTTTCACCATGAAGATGAAGTCGGTCATGGCCGGCGAATAGACGTCGCCGCCCGCGCACGGGCCCATGATGACGGAAATCTGCGGGATGACGCCGGACGCGATGACGTTGCGCTTGAACACCTCGCCGTAGCCGCCAAGCGCGGCCACGCCCTCCTGGATGCGCGCGCCGCCCGCGTCATAGAGGCCGACGATGGGCGCGCGGGTGCGGAGCGCCATGTCCTGGATCTTCATGATCTTCTGCGCGTGCGCTTCCGAGAGCGAGCCGCCGAACACGGTGAAATCTTTCGCGAACACGAACACCTGCCGCCCGTTCACCGTGCCCCAGCCGGTCACCACGCCGTCGCCGGGGATTTTTTGCGCCTCCATGCCGAAGTCGGTGGCGCGGTGCTGCACGAAGGCGTCGAATTCCTCGAAG
>JBIQJF010000052.1:0-15892 GCA_044507675.1 Opitutales bacterium
TGAAGGTTTCCTTCATCATTCCTCTCTTCAATGGCCTGCCGCTTACGCAGGCGATGTTGGAAAGCCTGCGGGCGACCATATCAGCGGACGTGGCGCACGAGATTATCCTCGTGGACGATGGCAGCAGCGACGGCACTCGCGAATGGTTGAAAAGTGTCGGCTCGTTCGCTCGCGTGCTGCTGAATGATCGCAACCTCGGCTTCGCCGCCACCTGCAACCGCGGCGCGAGCGCGGCCACCGGCGGGTTCCTCTTCTTCCTCAATAACGACCTCGTGATGCTGCCGGGCTGGCTCGAACCGATGCTGGCCGCCTTCGATCGCTTCCCCAGCGCAGGGCTGGTGGGTAATGTGCAGCGCAATTTCGCCACAGGTGCGGTGGATCACGCGGGAGTATTTTTTGACCACAAGGGCAAGCCGACCCACCTCACCCGACGCGGTTGGACTGCGTGGCGCGAAGCGGTCGCCGTCACCGGCGCTTGTTTCGGCATCCGTCGCGCGACCTGGGAAAAATTGGGCGGTTTTGATGAAGGCTACGTGAACGGCGGCGAAGACGTGGATCTTTCGCTTCGGGCGATCGAGACCGGGCTCACCAACTACGTCGCCCTGCGCAGCGTGGTCAGACACCACGTGAGCGCTTCCGTTGGACGCAAACTGCGCGACGAGCACAACACCGCGCGCCTGCATCAACGATGGCGCGATTTCATCCTGCTCCGCATCGTGCGACGGTGTAGCCTCGCGTGCCTGCAAGCCTCCTGGGATGAACCGCGCAATTATCCCGATCGCTCGCTAGTGGTCGCCGCGCTGATGCATTGCGCCGGTCTTATTCCGGGCACCGCCAAATTGACTGTCGCTGCGCGCGCCTCACTCGAGTTGGAGCATCACCGTTGGACCCACTTGCTGGACGGTGCTCCACTCCGACCAGCGAGGGAAATCGCGTGGCAGTTTTTTCCGATCATCCCCGAGGATCCGCCGGTGCTTTAGACGCCACCGCGTTCGACTGAGCGCACGACGGATTGCGGCCGGCGATTAACGGCGAGGAACATCCGCCCGAGATACTCACCAATCAAACCGAGCATCACCAGCTGTGTGCCGGAAAACACCAGCAGCGCGCCCATGAGCGTGCCCCAGCCATAATCAGGTCCCTTGCCGGCGAAGCGAAGATAGAACACCATCGCAAGACCGAGCAGTCCACCGAGCGCCATCACCATACCCAGCAACGTGGCTAGCCGCAGCGGCATGATCGAGAAGTTCACAAACGTGCTTATCCAAAGACGCACGAGTCGCCGCAGGTTGTAACCGCTCTGTCCCGCGGAACGCGCGGCGTGGCGAACTTCGATCGCGCCGATTTCCTGCGTCACCTGGAGAATCAATCCGTCAATATAGGGAAACGGTCCCTGATGCTCCGCCACTTCCTTGGCGACGAAAGCGCTGACGCAGCGAAAACTCGACAGGTAGAACCCTCGCGGTTTGTCGAGCACCCAGTCGGTGAGTCGGTTGGTGAACCAGCTGCCTAAATTGCGCCACGCGGAATGCCGCTTGTCGGCATAGTGGCCATAAACGACATCGAGTCCCTGGCTCTTCGCGTGTTGCCACAAACGCAGTGCCTCCGCGGGTGGATTTTGACCGTCGTCGTCGAGATTGACGATATGCCCACCGCGCGCATGGCGATAGCCGGTGATCACGGCGTTGTGCTCGCCGAAATTGCGCGCGTGGTTGACGAAGGTGATGGGGATTCGGGCCTCGCGCATTAGTTCGCGACAGCGTGCAGCGGTGTCGTCCCGGCTGCCGTCGTTCACCAGCACGAGTTCGTGTCCGCCCTCGACCTCCAGTTTCTCGATCTCCCGGACGAGGGACACGATCGTATCGGCGCTGTAATACAGCGGCACAACAAAGCTCAGGGCCGGGGGCATGCGAGGGGTGACGCCGACACATTTATGATTTCGCGCCCCGCGTCAGCAAGGAAGTGCGCAGTATTGGGATTGGCGGGCTCGGACAATTCGACCATCAACGGCACGGCGCATGTCCACCCCTTCTCCAGCCCGGCTGCCCTGCTGGCTTCAGGCCCTTTTGGTCTTCCTCGCAACCATCGCCTGCACGGCGCTGCTGTTTCAACGGTCAACGTGGAGCGACTGGACGGAACCGCACTGGCTGACGGGAGACCCGGTGGAAGTTTATGCCCGGGTGAAGCTCGCAGCCGATCAGCCCGGCGCCGTGCTCACCGGCCTGATCGAAGTGAATGCCTTGGGTGCCCCACTCAGGGCCGATTGGACGGGTTATCCGGCGCCTGACCGGCTGGTGTTTGTGCTGACCGGCTGGTTGTCCCACGGAATCGGACTGATTGCCGCCGTCCAACTGATGAGTGCCTGCCTGCTGGGACTGAACGCCGTCAGTTTTTACCTGTGTGCGCGATGGCTGCGCTGGCGCTGGGAATGGGCGGTGGCACTCGGCCTGGCGTTCGCGTTTTGCACTTACAACATTCGCTGGGGAATCACGCTGAGTTTCAGCCAGACCTTTACCCTGCCGCCACTACTTTTGTTATGCGCCCGCGCGACCCGACATGGAGCCATACCCACCCGCGCTTGGAAAGTGCTCGCGGCCGCGCTCGGCCTCTGGTTCGCCCAAGGGAATCCCTACTTCGCGTATTTCGCGGGTGTGATTGCCGGTGGCACCTTGATCGTTGCCTTGCTCCGGCGGGTTCGCGGTTCGCGCCTTGTGCCGCTGGGTCTCTTTCTTGGCGTGCTCACCGCTGGATTTCTTCTGCTCAATGCCGTGCAAATCCGCAGCGTGCTTGCCGGACCTGAAACCGCCACTCTATCGCGTGGCGTGGACGATATGCGCACCTTTGCCCTGCGACCCATCGAGTGGCTGGTCCCGCCCGCCGACCATCGCTTGCCGCTTCTGGGAAATCTCGGTCGGAAATATCACGATCACGTGCAGGGACGCGGCGAGCTTTACTACAACTACCTCGGTTTGCTCGGCGTCGCCGGCCTTGTCGGTCTGATCTTCGTTGGCGTCCGCCAGCTCATGCGCAAGGACTGGCGTCACGGAGACGCCTTGCTGGGATTGGCGTGGATCACGGGTTTTGGCATAACAAGCGGTATCAACTACTGGCTCGGAGTGGCTGGCTTGGATCTTTTTCGCGCGGGCGCCCGCGTTGGTATCTATGCCCAAGTATGGACGCTGCTCTTCGTTGGCGGCTGGCTGACGCGGCACGTTCGCCTCAGAGCTGTTTCATTTTGTGTGGCGTCTTTCATCGCCGCCTTCGCCACCTGGGAGCAAACACCGCCGCTCGGCGACTCCGTGCCTCGCGAGCAAAATTTCGTTCGTTGGCAGAATTACACGGCTCTCACCGAAAAACTGGGACGCACGTTGCCAGATGGAGCCATGGTCTTCCAACTGCCCACCATCGCATTTCCTGAGGCTGGTCTCACGGGAGCCATGCCCGACTACGAACATCTGATGCCGTATCTGACCTCCGAAAAACTGCGCTTTTCTTACGGTAATCTGCGCGGTTCGGCCGCGTTGCGTTGGACTCAATACGTGGCTCGTTTGCCTGCCGCCGATCTGGTCGCCTCGCTTGAAAGAGCTGGATTCGCCGCCTTGTGGATCGATACCCGCGCCTATCGCGATGAGGGAAGCGCACTGGTCACCGATCTACTGAACTCGGGGACCACCGAGTTCCTTGCCGACAATCATCCGGAGTTCGTTCGTGTTTTCCACCTTAAACCCGCATCAACACCACAACTCCCCGATTTCAACGATCCACGCTCGCAAGAACCGTGGGATGAAACCGCCGGTCAGCCTGCCCTGTTGGCCACGCGTGGATGGTATGCGCTGGAAAACGATGATCGCAACCGCTGGCGCTGGGCCGCGCGAGGCGCCACCCTCGGCATCTGGTCGGATACGCCCGCCCCAACCGCCAGCTTGCACTTCCGATTGGGTGGACCGGCTCAATCGGTGGTTGTCCTGCTGCGAGCTGGCCGGGAAATCGGCCGCTGGTCTCCCGGCTCCGAAATGCGCACCGTGCAACTGCCTTTTTCCATCGGCCTTACCGAGTTCGAATGGCGTCTGGAAGGCCACACCTTCCAGCCCGGCGATCACGATCCCCGTGAATTGGGATTCATGGTTGAAAATCTATCGGTGTCTGTTCCCTAAATGCGGTGATTGGCATGTCTTTCCGCCTCCGTCCCAAGTTCACCGGTCTCTTTCACGACGATGTTGTGACCGATTCGTTTTGGATTCGTGAAGAAGGCCGGTTGTCCCTGCCTTCCCTCACGGGGGTGAACCAGTTGACGGTGATCGGAGAAGTTCTCCCTGCCCCCGCATCGGAACCAGCTTCGAAAGGCAATCTCGGCCTCGACGTCAGGCTGGATGGGGCTCTGGCCTCGTCACACCCCACCCTGCCGGAAGGTCCGTTTCGGGTAACGATTCCGCTAACCGCCACGCATCCTTCACCCGGGCACGTGCTCGCGTTGCGGCTCCGCGGCGTCGGCGGCAGCAATCTTCTGGCCTGGCTCGCCCGCGTGACCGGGCTTGGCTTCCTCCAACCGTGGCGCCGGCAACCGCGCAACCGCCGGCTGCGCATCCACCGCATCGAAGCAGGCAACGAAGTGCTGTTCGATTTCGCCAACCGCGCCTCACCTTGGAATGCTTCTTTTGCCCGTCGCTTCCTTCGTCTCGGTCTGAATATCGCCGGCTTTTTCAAAGCGGATCTCGGCGTGGGCGAATCCGTGCGCTGCATGGCCCGAGCCGCCGACGCCGCCGGGTTGCCCGCGGCCCTCATCAATCTCAAGCTCCACTGCATCAACCCGCAGACCGACGAGTCCTTCACCGCGCGCCTGCAGGAAGACAATCCGCACCCGGTGAACGTGTTTCACCTCGACGCTCCCGTCTCGCGCGACATCGACCACCATCACGGTCCTAACTTCCGACGCGGTCGCTACAACATCGCCTACTGGGCTTGGGAGCTACCCGAGTTTCCTGATGTCTGGGCCCATCAGGCCAATTATTTCGACGAAATCTGGACGCCTTCGCGGTTCACCACGGAAGCCATCGCGCAGAAAGTGCCCCTGCCGGTGCTCACGATGCCGCACGCGATATCCTTCGCCCGGCCACAGGGCGAATTCCGGCGCAAATACGGCCTGCCCACCGACAAGTTTCTCTTCTTGTTTCTCTACGACCTCAACTCCTACTCGGAGCGCAAGAATCCCTCCGCCGTCATCGAAGCTTTTCGTCGTTCCGGTCTCGCGGGTCGTGGCGCCGCCCTTGTCATCAAAGTCCACAACGTGCCGACCAATCCCGACGATTTTGCCCGCCTTCGGGAAGCAGTCGCGTCGCTGCCCGGCACCACGCTCATCACCCAGACCCTTTCACGCAGCGAAGTCTACGAACTCGAGTCCGCGTGCGACTGTTTCGTATCGTTGCACCGCGCGGAAGGATTCGGCCTCGCCGTGGCCGAAAGCATGTATCTGGGCAAACCCGTGATCGCCACCGATTGGTCAGGCACAACCGATTTTGTCGGCCCCGACCGCGCCTGCCCTGTGCGCTGCTCTCTGGTCACGCTTGATCGTAATCACGGTCCCTACACCAAGGGCCAGATTTGGGCCGAACCCGACATGGACCACGCCGCGTGGTGGATGCAACAACTGCACGGCGACGCGGCACTCGTGCGACGCATCGGCGAGGCAGCCCGGGCGGCGATCGAAGCTGACTTGGCTCCGGCGGTCGTCGGCGCCCGCTACCGCCGTCGGCTCGAAGCCATAGCCTCTTGGTGACCGCGCGATGAATCAGCTCGAAGGTTTTCTCATCCTGACGGCGTTGCCGCTGAGCTTCCTGCTCACCGGGTATTGGCTGGCCGCGCTTCTCGACGATGCCGATCCAGTCGAACGTCTGGCCTTCGCCTTGCCCTGCGGCTTGGCTTTGCTGATGGCCGCCGCCGCCGCGGTGAATTTCTTCCAACCACTGCGTGGCGTCTGGGCCTACGGCTGCCTGGCCCCGATACTGCTCACGCTGCTACTTCCGCGCAGCCGCACCGGCTTGTTCCGCGACCTGATCGCGGCTTGGCGCGCGGCCCCGCGAATCGTAATCGGCGGGGTTGTCTTTTTCTTCGTGTTACTGCTCTGGCCGGTGCTGCAAACACCCTCGTCTCTCTTTTACGACGGCACGAGCAATCACGACAGTTTCTTTTGGGTCACCGGCGCGGAGCATCTCAAGCGCCACACCTACATGGAATTTCCGGTGATGGGCACGGTTCAGCCGCTAACCAACACCACCTCGGCGCTCATCGGCTGGGATCCGCCTTGGGGCCGCATCGGTGGCGAAGCGCTGCTCGCGCTCGCGTCCTCGGTCATCAACGTCTCGCCGCTCAAGCTCTACCTCTACGCCACCGCCTGTCTGGCAGCCGTGTGGTTTGCGCTCGTGTGGCTCGCATTGCGCACGTTCGTGACCGATGCACCGGCCCGGCTAACAGGCGCTGTTGTCGTCGCTCTTCAACCGGTCTTCGTCTTTTTCCACGGTAACGCCAACCTCCCCAATTTGCTCGGCACCCTGACCGGCACGGCGCTGATTATTGCGGTCGAGCGAGCCATCCGCGCCGCGAGCGGCTCGCTTCCGACATTCACCGCCTGGGCCACGCTGGCCGCGTTGTCCCTGCACGGATTGCTCTGCAGCTATCCCGAGATGGTGCCGTTCGCCCTCCTGCCCTGCGCGCTGCTGTGGCTGCGCCCGTGGTTTACAAAGGGCTTCAACGCCTACTGGCGCTCCGGTCTCCTTTTGACGGCTGCGCTCGTGGCTGGTGCGCTGCTGAATCCGGCCACCATCGTGCGTGCGGTGCGCGGCTTCTTCACTTCCTATGGGATGGCCCGGGCCGACGCCAATTGGGCCAACTTGTTTCAACCGCTTGAACATTCCGAATACATTCCCGCGCTTTTCACGCTCAGCATCTCCGGCAGCAAGGAACTGGGCTGGTGGTTCGGATGGCCGCTCAGCCTGCTCATTGTCGTCTTGATTGGCGCAGTCATCCGGCGCAGCCGCGATCCGTTTGGCTTATGCGCGGGACTCGCCGGCAGCGCGGTGCTGCTCACTTACACGGTGGTGAACGATTTCAGCTATGGCTGGCAGAAGACGGTTCAATTTTCAGGCATCTTCGTCGTGCTGCTTTTTCCCGTCGCGGTCATTGATCTGCTTGCTCGCGTGCGTCCCGCCGAGCCGGGTCGCAACCGGCGCGCGATCAACGCGGCGTTGGCGGCAATTCTCGTCTTCATGGTCTATGCGACATTCATGAACTGTCGCGACACCTACAAATGGAGCGACCGCAAGGTCATTTCCGCCGACTGGTTCGACCTGCGCGATCTCTCCCGCACCACCCTGCTGGACGCGCCGGTGCTGGTCGAAGCCGCCACCTTTCGCATGGCCTTCTTCCACGGCATGTGGGCGGCGTATTTTCTTCCCGAAAGTCATCTCTACTTTGGTGCCCGCGGTGAAGAGAGCGGCGGCTATCTGCGTGCCTGGGTCGTGAATGAGGAAAAACATACCATCCCGATGCCCGCTGCCGTGTTGGTGAGCCGGCTCTGGGCCGACACCTTTGACGCCAACTCGCCACGAATACTCACCGGCCGGGAATATACCCTGCTGCAGAAAAGCAACCGGCTCCTTTCCATGACCGGGGTCACCCCGACCAACGGACCTCCGATTCAGGCGGCGCGGGCATTTTCTTTTGAAATCATCCCTCACGCCAACGGTAACTTGGTGTTCGAACTCACCCCGCGTCGAAACACCGTCGCGCCCGTGGGAGAGTGGAAATTGAGCCGACATGCGCCCGACACACCTGAGTTCACCGCAGTGGTTTCCGGCCCGCCGCCCTGGCGATTCAGTCTGCCCCTCGTAGCTCGGCAAGCCAACCGGCTCACCATTTCCTTCGCGAGCACGGAGGAAGGCGGTGCGCGCATTTTTGATTTCAACGGACTGCGCATCGAGGACGCGCCATGAGCACGCCTCCGCTTCTTTTCGACGCCACGCATACCAGCCATACCTCGGCGCAGACCGGCATCCAGCGCGTTTGCCGCACCTTCTTCAACCAACTCAGCGCAGCCGGGCCGGTCACTCCGATCTGTTACGATCCACATCTCATCGGCTGGCGAAGCTTGCGAGCCGACGAAACCGCCGTGCTGCGCGACCAGACCGGCGGTGCCGGCAAGTCTCGCGGCGCCAAGTGGACACTCAAACAGAAGATTTCCGGCGCCGGGGCCCGTTGGCTCGGCCGCAAACCGGCATTGCCTGAAGCCTCAGGTCTCATCTGCCCCGAATTGTTTTCCGCGAAAGTCGGCGCACATCTTCCCGGCCTTTTGAGTGTCGTGGCCGGACCGCGCGTCGCCATCTTCTACGACGCGATTCCCCTTAAATATCCCGAACTGACCCCTGCCGCCACCGTTGCACGATTCCCCGCCTATCTGCGCGAACTGCTCGTGTTCGACGGCGTGGCCGCCATCTCGGAGGACTCCGCCGCCGCTTTGCGCGATTTTTGGAAATGGCTCGGTGCGACCAATCCGCCACCCGTGCACGCCATCCCGCTGGCCATCGACCACGCACATACGGACGCAAATCCACTCACCCCGACTGTCGGTCCCGCACGCGTGCTGTGCGTGTGCACTATTGAGGGCCGCAAAAATCATTTGGCTCTGCTGGAGGCTTGCGAATCGCTGTGGAAAGAGGGCCTGCGATTTGAACTACAACTCGTCGGCATGGCGCGGCCCGACACTGCCAGCGCCGCCCTGGCCCGCATAAGTGCGCTGCAACAGGCGGGATGTCCGCTGCTTTTCAAAGGTTCCGTATCCGAGGCCGAACTGCACGACGCCTATCGTCGCTGCGTGTTCACCGTTTATCCTTCGATCATCGAGGGGTTCGGTATGCCCGTCTTGGAGAGCCTTCAGCACGGCAAGCCCTGCATCTGTTCCGGTCGCGGTGCTCTGGGCGAATCCGCCCACGGCGGCGGTTGTGTGCCGCTCGATTCAGTCGATGCGCGCACCCTGGCCGAAGCCATGCGCCAGCTCTTGCGCCAGCCGGACACGCTCGCCGCCCTTGCCACGGCAGCGCGCGAGCGACACCTCAAGACGTGGTCCGAATATACTTCTGAGTTTACCGCCTGGATGCGGTCATTGCCCCGCCGCAACTGACCGTGCGGGAGAAAGAAGGCTGTTGCTAAGGCTAGGCATCTGACCTCTAGTCGGCCCCACCTGAATCCATGGCCCTGTCCCTTTTTTCCAAGACCAAGAAAGCCATCGTGGAGCGCGCGCAGGACGACTACGCGACCAAAATGCGGCTGAAATACAAGCCCTACTACCATGCCATGGAGGCGCAGCAGGGAACGCGTATCCGCCTCAACGGCCGCGATATGGTCATGCTTTCAAGTAACGATTACCTGGGGCTTTCCTTCCACCCCAAGGTCATCGAAGCGTGTGGCAACGCCGCCAAGACCTGGGGCACCAGCACGACCGGCGCCCGTATCTCCAACGGTTCGCGCGCCTACCACGTCGCCCTCGAGGAAAAAATCGCCACTTTTCTCGGACGCGAAGCCTGCCATGTCAGCGTCGCCGGCTACATCTCGTGCTGCTCGGCGGTCGCGGCATTCGCACAGAAAGGCGACCTCATCCTCGCCGACAAAAACATCCATTCCTGCCTCGTGGACGCCACGCGTCTCTCGATGGCCACGGTCGAGCGTTTCAGCCACAACAATCCCGAGGATCTCCGGCAGATCCTCAAGAGCATGCCTCACAGCACGCCCAAAATGCTCGCCGTCGAAGGCGTGTATTCGATGGAGGGTCACATTTGCCGTCTGCCCGAGCTGGCGCAGATCGGCGAGGAATTTGGCTGCTTTACCGTGCTCGATGATGCCCATGGCTTTGGCGTCCTCGGCCGGCAGGGCCGCGGCACCGTGGATCATTTCAAACTCAACGACCAAGTAGATCTCATCTGCGGCTCGCTCTCAAAATCCCTCGCCAGCACCGGAGGCTTCGTCGCCGGCTCGCGCTCGCTCATCGAGTATTTGCGCACCAATTCTAAGCAGACCCTCTTCAGCGCTGCGATCAGTCCCGCGATGGCCGCCACCGCCTCAGCCTCGCTCGACATCATGCAAAGCGAGCCGCAGCACTTGGAACGCCTTTGGAAAAACACCCGGCGTTACCGCGAGATGCTCAAGGGACTTGGCCTCGACACTTGGGACAGCGAAACGCCTGCCGTGCCAATCGTGCTCGGCTCGAAGGAGCTCGTTTACCGCTTCTGGAATGCTCTCCTCGACAAAGGTGTGTTCACCGTCATGTCGATCGCGCCCGCCGTGCCCCCCGGCAAGGATCTCATTCGCACCGCCGTTTCGGCACTGCACAGCGAGGAAGATCTCGAGAAGATCGCCGGCGCGATGTCCTATGCTGTGAAGCAGCTGTAAGAGGCTGCCTGGAATTTCCTAGCGCAGCCCGTCAATCAGCGTCCGTGCCGTCTGGCTCCAACGCGGCAGCGGACGGCTCATCGCCTCGCTCTGTAAGCGCCGGCACTCCGCCTCGTCGGTCAACACCGTGCGCAGCTTGGCCGCCCAATCGGCGGTATCGTTCACCTGCGCGAGCAGACATCCACCTGCCGCGGTATTTTCCCGCAGCACAGACAGGTCGCTGCATACGCAGGGCACGCCGCGCCACAAGGATTCCAAGATAGGCAGGCCGTTGCCCTCTGCGATCGTCGGAAACACCACGACCCGCGCCGCCGCGTAGAGTCGCGCCAGCTCCTTGTCGGCCACCGCTGCGTGAAAGCGAAACCGTGATTCGCGCTTCGCGAGTGATTTCATCCGCGCTTCGATGGGTTTCCCAAAATGCGGATTCACGCGACCCACGATATGCAGCTCAAAATCCATGCCAGCGCTCCACAGTCCTTCGGCGACATCCAGCAGGAAGGTCTGGTTCTTGCGCGGTTCCACAATACCGACACACAACAATGTCGGACGCCCACGCGGGATCACCGGATCGCGCACTACGCGATTGCCACCGTCGAAATCCGCCCCGAGCGCGATGACCTCCGTCACCGATTTCGGACTGACACCATGCCAACGCCAGAACTCCGCGAAATCGCGCCGCGTTGCGTCGGAGATCGCCCAAGTGCGATCGAACGAGGCGAGCAGCTTCATATACTCCGGATGCCGCTGCACGCTCTGTGGCCACGTGATGTGAGGCCAGCGCACGGGAATCGCATCGTGAAACATCGCAGCCAGCCGGCACGGCGGCTTCGCCACGAAGTCCCGAAAGCCCGGCCGGTCGGCTTCACAGAATTGCTCGACGGTCAGCAGCCAGTCGTCGGCCTTGAACTCCACCGGTGCCGCAGGTTTTCCGCTGACGAAACCCCGCCGCCGCCCATCCCAAGCCACTTCGGTCACGACCGAGCCGAGTTCCTCCCGAATGCGAGAGCTGAGGCGCATCAGTCCCGAGCGATGCTTCGCCGCACCCATCTTCGTCGTGTCGTAGTAAATCATGACTACATCGCCTCCTCGAAGCACGCGACGAGCCGGTCGGTATTGCGGTGCGCATCGTAATTTTCCTCCACCCAATGGCGCGCCGCGATGCGCAGGCGCTCAGCCAAAGGATCATCGTCGCGCAGTCTTTGCAAGGCCACCTGCCAGGCCAGCGGCAGATCCACGTCGCACACTAATCCGGTGCGCTCCTGTTGCACGGCTTCTGTCGTCGCCGAAACCGGCGAAGTCACCACCAGCACTCCCGCCGCCATCGCTTCGGGAATGACATTGGGCAACCCGTCGCGATCGCCGCTCGGCGCAATCACGCCCGTGTGCAGCAGCACGTCAGCCCACGCCAGTTGCTCCCAAACCTGCGGCTGTTCGAGCCGGCCGAGAAACTTCACCTCCTGCGCGACGTCCAAGGCCGCGGCCAAGGCGGTCAGTTCGTTATCGAGTGGGCCATCACCGACGATGCGTGCCTCAAATGCAAAACCCGCCTTCTTCAACGCAGCGTAGATTCGCAGCTGGTGATCGAGCCCCTTCTTGGGAACGAGCCGCGCCACGCAAATCAGCCGCAACGGTGAGCGAGGCCGGCGCAACGGCTTGAGCGGCGGAAACGTCCCAAGCCCACGTCGGATCACGTGAATTTTTTCCGATAACACACCCCGTTCGACGAGTTCGCGTTTCGCGGCTTCGGTCGAGGTATGGATGAAGCGCGCGTGTTGCAACTTCTCCAGTAACCACCAGTCGCCACCATGTTCGTAGATGTCGTAGGCATGTGCGCCGCAGCTGTAATTCCAGCCAAACATCCGCCAAAGCACCCAACTGGCCGTCGCCGGCGCCCCGGCCCAGGCTCCATGCACCAGCGCCGGCGGATCGCGGAGCAGTTCGCGATAGAAGCACCCGGCGAAACCCGCCCCGAGCATGTTCTCCCAGAAATTGAGAAACGACGGAGCCGCCCGCGTGAACACACCCTCGAACAGATCGCGGATCAATCGCGGACGCCGCACGCACTGCCACGGAATCTCAAACAGAAACAAGGGCAGGAGTTTCCATTTATTGAAGCTCCGCACCGGTAGACCGCGGAACTCACCGCCACCGCCCCAAAGCGAATAGAGCTTCAGGTTCAATCCTTTCGCCTGCAGCGCCGCGACGTCGCGCTGGAGGAACGTCTCCGATATTTTCGGAAACGTGGTAAACAGCAGGATGATCGGGCGGTTGGGATTCAAATTTTTCAACGTGTCATTCTAAGCGCAGCGAAAAAACCTAGAAAAAGGACAACTTCTCATACTGGGATCCTTCGCTGCGCTCAGAATGACGAAAGCGTCGGTTTTCAGGAAAGGTGCGAATACGTTCATGCACGACACATTTTTCTCTGCCATCACACCGTCGCCGCCCCTGCGACGACAAGAAACGCGCCCAACGCAGGCTCGGGCGGAGCGTCTTTGCGCCAACCGAGGACGAGCCGGCTTTCCGGCGCCGGTCCATCCAGCGGACGGAATGTCACTTCCTCAGGCAGCTGCCGCGCCTCCGAAGGAGCCATGAAGGTCGCCCCGAGCCCGGCGCGCACGAGGCCGATCGCATTGGCCCGCGGCCAGACTTCATCAGCAATGCGCGGCGTGACGCCGGCGGCCTGAAACGCCGCGAGCACTCGATCGTAGAAACCCGGATTATGCGCCCGCGGGAACATCACGAACGGCGTGTCGGCGAGATCGCGCAGGCGGAGTTTTTTTGCCTTCGCGAGCGAGTGCTCGACCGGCAGCAACACGCCATTTTTTTCCTGCAGCAGCAACTTAGTGGACAATCCCGTCGGCGATGTGGCGTCCGGATGAAAGAAGCCGCAGGCGATTTCGCCATTCTTCAGCGATTCCAACTGGGCCGAGGTTGGCGACTCGTTCAGCTCGACTTTGATGCCCGGGTAGCGACGGTTGAACTCGCGCAAAATCCCCGGCAACACCGTCGCCATCGCGAGACCGGTAAAGGCCACCCGCACGTGCCCGGCCTGCCCGCCCGCCAGCGCTTGGATATCGCCCGGCACCGCTGCCAGCGCACGCAGCAGCGGCTCGATCCGCTCCAGGAAAGCCCGACCCGCTGTGGTCAGCTCGACCTTGCGTCGCGTGCGGTTGAGCAAGTCCACGCCCATCTCTCGTTCCAGTTGCGCGATGCTGCGCGACAACGCCGGCTGCGCCACCGCAAGCGACTCGGCGGCCTTGCGATAGTGCAACTGCCGGGCCACCTCGCGGAAGTAAACCAGGTGACGAAGCTCAAAGGGATATTGATACTCGCGAGGCATCACAGACCACGAAACAAGTATTTCCTGTTATGGCAAGAATCTGCTACTCTCTGCCTTCGCGAATCCGAAAACGTGCAGTATCTTCCGTAGCTTACTTCCCTCTCCTTACTTCATGCCCTCACCCAAATCCCTCTTCCAGAAAGTCTGGGACGCGCACACCGTCCGCAAACTCGCCAATGGCCAGACCCAGTTGCTCATCGGCACGCACCTCATTCACGAGGTCACCTCGCCGCAGGCCTTCGGCATGTTGCGCGATCTCGGTCTCAAGGTCCTCATGCCCCACCGCACCTTCGCGACGGTGGACCACATCGTCCCGACCGATCAGCTCGTCGAACCCTACAAGGACGATCTCGCCCAGGCCATGATGGATGAGCTCCGCAAGAACACCAAGGAGTTCGGCATCACTTTCTTCGACCGCGCCACCGGCAAGCAGGGCATCGTGCACATCGTCGGCCCCGAGCAGGGCATCACGCAGCCTGGCACCACCATCGCTTGCGGCGACTCGCATACTTCGACCCACGGCGCGTTCGGCGCGATCGCGTTCGGCATCGGCACCAGCCAGGTGCGCGACGTGCTCGCCACCCAGACCATGGCCCTCGGCCAGCTCAAGGTCCGCCGCATCGAGGTGAACGGAAAACTCCGCCCCGGCGTTTACGCGAAGGACGTTATTCTCCACATCATCCGCATCCTCGGCGTCAACGGCGGCACCGGCTACGCTTACGAATATGCCGGCTCCGTCTTCGACGGCTTCACCATGGAGGAGCGCATGACTGTTTGTAACATGTCCATCGAAGGCGGCGCGCGCGTGGGCTACGTCAATCCCGACGAAACCACCTTCGCCTATCTCAAGGGCCGCCCCTACTCACCGCAAGGTGCCGCTTGGGACGCGGCCGTCGCTCGTTGGAAGTCCTTCGCTTCCGACGCTGGCTGCCACTACGACGACGTCGTGAAGATCGACGCCGCCGACATCGCGCCGACTGTCACCTGGGGCATCAATCCCGGCCAGGGCATTTCCATCGTCGAAAACATCCCGAGCCCCGAAACCGCCACCTCGGCCGACGACAAGGCCGGCATCATCGAGGCCCTCGCCTATATGAAGTTGCCCGCCGGCGCACCGATCAAGGGCACGAAGATCAACGTCGCCTTCCTCGGTTCCTGCACCAACGGCCGCCTCTCCGATTTCCGCGAAGTCGCCAAATACATCAAGGGACGCAAGGTCGCCGCCGGCGTGAAGGCCATCGCCGTGCCCGGTTCGCAGATCGTCGCGCTCCAGTGTGAAAAGGAAGGCATCGACAAGGTGCTCGCCGAGGCCGGCTTCGAATGGCGCGGCGCGGGCTGCTCCATGTGCCTCGCGATGAACCCCGACAAACTCGTCGGCGACCAACTCTGCGCGAGTTCCTCAAACCGCAACTTCAAGGGCCGCCAAGGCTCGCCCACCGGCCGCACCGTGCTCATGAGCCCGGTCATGGTCGCCGCCGCTGCCGTCACCGGCACCGTCGCCGACGCCCGCGAGGTCTTCGCGGTGAATTGAACCGTTTGTTTACCACAAAGACACCGAGACACTCCGTTAATACCAACCATCCTTTCGACCCTTTGCGCCTTCGTGCCTTTGTGGTTCAAAAATCTTCCCCCATGGCCTTAGCTAAAATCACCTCTGTTTCCGGCCGCGCTGTTCCCGTGCTCGGCAACGATATCGACACCGACCGCATCATCCCTGCGCGCTTTATGAAGTGCGTGACCTTCGACGGACTCGGCGAATTTCTCTTCTACGACGTCCGCAAGGATCCCAACACCGGCCAGACGACCGACCACCCGTTGAATCAGCCGCGTTATCAAGGCGCGACGATCCTGCTCTCCGGCGCCAATTTTGGTTGTGGTTCCTCGCGTGAGCACGCTCCGCAGGCCATCCAAAAATATGGCTTCAAAGCCGTCATCGCCGAGAACTTCGCCGAGATATTCTTCGGCAACAGCACCACGCTCGGTATGCCTTGCGTGAGCGCCAGCCGCGAGGACATCGCCAAGATCGCCGCCGCCGTGGAAAAGGATCCACAGACCGAGGTCGTCATCGACCTCGAGCCGAACGAGATCGGCAAGGGTTACGAGTTCGTCGACAAG
>JBIQJF010000052.1:15902-25472 GCA_044507675.1 Opitutales bacterium
GTCGTCATCGACCTCGAGAAGCTTGAGGCCCGCTTCGCCGGCCAGAGCGTGAAAATCACGCAGCGCGAGACCGCTCGCGACGCCCTGATCAACGGCCGCTGGGACGCCATCGGCGAGCTCCTCGACGGCGTCCCCGCCGTGAAGGAAACCGCCACCAAGCTCCCCTATCTCGCGAGCGCCTGATTTTTCCCATAGGGCAGGATCTCCGAGTCCTGCCTCCTTGCACTCAAGGCGCGGCATTCAGCCGCGCCTTTTTTACACGCTGAAATATTACCGGTCCGCGGTATTTGTCATAACGCTCATCATCTTCGTCATTGTCGCCGCCAGCACGCCTTCAAGCACCGGGCACGTCCCTGTGACGATCTGACCACTGACTCGAAATCGGCTTCCTCTCTATCGGTCATTTGCTTTTCTGGAGCCATGATCCACGAAACCCTCACCCTCATCCCCCGTCGGCTTCAGGTGTTGGCCAGCATCACCGTCGGTCTGTTGCTTTCCGGTGTCGCTCCGGCCGCAACGAACAATCCCGCCCCGCTATCGCTTTCCCGCGTAATTCAGCTGCCCCTGATCTGGCCCGACAAGGTCACCACGACGGCGGGCTTCTCCGACGGCAACAAGGACTTCGTGGCCGGCACGGAGCTGGTTCTGCAAGACGTGCTGCGTGACGGTGTCGTTGTCCAGCTGCCCGGCGGCGGCGAACCGATGATGCTTCCCGCCAACTGGACCGACCTCGGTGCTCGCGCGGCCAAGGTTCAGCAGGAACTGCCGGAGGATGTCCGAAACCTGACCCTGAACGACCTGATCAAGCGCACAGACTTGCTTCCCGATTTTGTCTCGCTGGTAACTGAAGTTACCTTGGGCGACGGACGCGTGCTTCCCACCGGCACCGAACTCATCCCCGGACGCCTGCAGCTGACCAATGGCAGCCTTGGCGTCGTCCTGGTCGAAAAAAACGCCAGCTTCAACCAGCACGGCGGCGTCGACCGCCTCGCCTTCAACGCCGAGTTTACCGATGTCCTCGCCCGGATGCGTAAGGAGGCCAAGAAAGCACCCGCCGATCGCAAGCTCCGTGCTCTCGCCAGCCTCGATGGCAAACTCGTCAACGCAAGCGGCGAAGCGCTGGCGGCCACGGAAACCAAGCCCAACTACTATGTTGTTTACTATGCCGCCGACTGGTGTGGCTGGTGCAAAAAGTTCACGCCGACCCTCACCAAATTCCACGAGGAAATGAAGGCCAAGTATCCCGAGGTGCAGGTGGTCTATCTCAGCAGCGACCGCTCACTCGAGGAGATGCAAAAGAATTTTGCGAATTCCAACATGACCTGGCCGGCGGTGGCTTTCGACCAACGCAAGGACGTCATGGGCCTGCTCGCCATGGCCGGCCCCGGCACGCCACACCTGATGGTGCTCACTGCCGACGGCCAAGCCCTGCATGACGGGCAACCGGCCGGCGCCACTGGAGCCAACGCCGCTTTGGCGGCGCTCCGCCGGGAACTCAACCGGGTCAGGAAATAAACCGTCATCCCCTCCAGAAAACCGGCAGCCTTGGCGTCCATGCCAGTTTGCCGGTTTTTGCGTGCGGTTTCGTTCACCGCCGGCATGCGTCCTTGCGCTAATGGTATAGCCGTATCAGCGCTTGCGACGACGGCGGAGCCCGCAAATCCTTTCCCATCTTGAGCGCCCCTACCCCGACGATTCGCAATCCTGTTCTCCCGGGCTTCAATCCCGATCCTTCCATCCTCCGCGTCGGCGATGACTACTACATCGCGACTTCCACCTTCGAGTGGTATCCAGGTGTGCAGATCCACCATTCGCGCGACCTGGTGAACTGGCGCTTGCTGTGCCGCCCGTTGTCGCGTCCCAGCCAGCTCAATATGCTCGGCGATCCCGACTCCTGCGGCATCTGGGCGCCCTGCCTTTCGCACGCCGATGGAAAATTCTGGCTCATCTACACCGATGTGAAGCGCTACGGCCGCACCTCGGCCGGCGGCGCCGGGGGCGCCTCGTTCCGCGATTTCCACAACTATCTCGTCACGGCCGACAAGATCGACGGCGAATGGTCCGACCCGGTCTATGTGAACAGCAGCGGGTTCGACCCGTCGCTCTTCCACGATGACGACGGACGCAAATGGTTCGTCAACCAGCTCTGGGACTTCCGTCCGGGACACAATCGTTTCGCCGGTATCGTGCTGCAGGAATATTCCGTCAAGGAGCGCAAACTCGTCGGCGAACGCGTCAATATCTTCAAGGGCACGGCCATCGGCTTCACCGAGGCGCCACACCTCTACAAGCGCAACGGCTGGTATTACCTCATCACCGCTGAGGGCGGCACGAGTTGGGGACATGCGGTTACGCTCTGTCGCTCACGCAATCTCACCGGTCCTTACGAATTGCACCCCGATACCTACGTCGTGACTGCTCGCAACCGGCCCGACGCGCCGCTGCAACGCGCCGGCCACGCCGACCTCGTGGAAACGCAGGCCGGCGAAACGTGGATCGCCTATCTTTGCGGCCGTCCGCTCAAGAATCGCGGACGTTGCACCCTCGGTCGTGAGACCGCCATCCAACCACTGGTCTGGGGCAAGGACGATTGGCCGCGCACGACTGACGGACGGGGCACACCCGAACTCAATCCGCCGGCGCCCAAGCTCCCGGCCCACCCGTTTCCAGCGCCCCCCGCGCGTCGAGACTTCGACGAGAAGGAACTCCCGATCGAATTCCAATGGCTGCGCAGCCCGTGGCCGGAGGAATTGTTCAGCCTCACCGCGCGGCCGGGTCATCTGCGTCTCTACGGTCGCGAGACCGTCGGCAGCTTGTTCAAACAAGCGCTCGTTGCGCGTCGCCAACAAGCACACTGCTACAGCGCCTCAACCGTCATCGACTTCGAACCTGAGCACTTCCAGCAGATGGCCGGTCTCATCTGCTACTATGGGCAGGCCAAGCTTCACTATCTCTACCTCTCTCACGACGAATCCCTCGGCAAACATCTGCGCGTGATGACGGCCCTCCCTGATGGCGTCATGGCCGACGCCTTCACCACACCAATCCCGGTTCCCGCCAACAAGCGCATCGAATTGCGGGTCGAAGTGGATGAAGAACGCCTGCTCTTCGCCTGGCGCATCGAGGGCGCGAATAATGCCTGGCAGCAGATTCCCCAGGTGTTCGACGCCAGCATCCTTTCCGACGAGGCCACGATGCCCGGGCTTCCCAACTTCACCGGCAATTTCGTCGGCATGGCTTGTCAGGACATGGCCGGAACGGCGAAACCCGCCGACTTCGACTGGTTCGAATACCGCGAACGTCCCTATCGCCTCGATCCGTTTGCCGACTGATTCAATTCAGATGAACGGACCGGTGCTCTCGTCGCTCTTGCGCGGCTTGGGCGGAAACGGACCGGGCTGATACGAGGTGTGCGCGACCTCCTGCGCAAGGTTCACCAATTCGGTGATCACCAGCGTCGGATCCTCCTCGTAACGCAACTTCAGGAAATCGGTGCGGTATTTCTCGTAGGCCGCTGGATAAACCATCCAACCATCCACAATCCGGCGGAGCGCCTCCGCGTTTTCGATCAGCTCAGTGCCGGCGCCGTGGCTAAAAAATTTCACGGTGAGCGACTCCTGCGGCATGATGCCGCCGATCGCATTGAAAAGAATGGGACAACGAAAATGCAGAGCCTTGGCGCAGGACGTCGTCCCGCCGCGCGTGACGATCACGTTGCTAACCTGCATCAGCAGGTGAACCTCTTCAGAAAAGCCATCGATGAAACAATTGAAGGCCGGGTTCTCCGCGCGCCAGTGCAGCACTTGGTTGTAAATCTCGCGGTTGCGCCCGCAGATGACCACCGCTTGGATACGATCGGCATACGGCAAGAGCACCGGCAGCAGATCGAGGTGGTTGTTCGCGCCGTTGCCACCGGTGGCGAGAAAAACCGTGAACAGATCCGGCCGCAGCTCGAGTTCATGCTCCAGATAATCCCGGCGCTGCGCCGCGTTCATGAATCCCATGTGCTGCCGCGGCTGCATCAGATGCCCCCGCACCCGGGTGCGCGCCGGCGGCATGCCGAGCTTGACCGCATAATCGCGGGCGGTCGCCGTGCGCGAAATGTAGAGATCGGCCGTGGGCTCCACCCAATTGACACTGTAACCAAAACCTCCGGAGAACTCGCCGCAAAACGTCGCACAGCGCACTTTGTTAGCACCGAGAATGCGACGCGCCGTCTGGAAATAACCGCGGTTGAGGCAGTCGTGAACACTGAACACGAGATGGGGCTGATACTCGCGCAACACCGACTCGTAGTAGATCCGGCCGAAGGCCACGGAGCGGCGATTCAGAATGCTCAAGCCTTCCACGCACATGAAGTAGGCTTTGTGCAGCCAGGGCCACTTCGTCTGGATCCAGTTGTAGAAACGCACGCCCAGGCGATAAAAGCCGGATGATTTCTCCAGCATCTGCTCGATGCGAACGTCCACATTGTGCCGGTAAAGCTCGAAGCACCATTCCGCGAAAGCCTGCGCGCGGGCATCATGGCCCGCGCCGGTGCTGGAAGTAAGGACAAGGATGCGGACGCGTGCCATGTTCAAAGACCGAAGTAGCCCTCTTGGACCCGGCGCTTGAGCGCTAGCGAACCGAAGCGTGCCAGAAAAGGCGCGAACATGGCTTGGAAAAACCGACCAGTGCGCACCGTGTCGCTACGTCCGCGCAGCAGCGCTTTCCGCAGGGTTTCCGCCGCATGCGCCGGAGGCGGACCGCTGCGCATCATTTTTTCGAAAGCAGTCCACGCCCGGGCCATGCGACCGGCGTTGAGCGCGTCGAGCGCCGACTGATCGGGCCGACGGACCGAGCTCTCGAAATCCGTGCGGTAATCTCCCGGTCGAAAATCGATCACGATGATGCCCGTTCCCTTGACCTCATACATCAGGCTTTCGCTGAGTGCGGAGAGGCCGGCCTTCGCCGCGTTGTAGGCCGGTTGATACGGCAGACTGAACTCGCCGGCGATGGAGGAAATATTGACCAGCGCTCCGCGCTTCCGGAGGAACATGCCGCGCAACGCCAGGTGCGCCAGCCGGGCCGTGTTAACAAACATTACCCGAAACTGTTCCTCCCAAACTTCGAACTCGGTCGGAGCATAAGCACCAAAGACCCCGAAACCGGCATTGTTCACGACCAAATCGAAGCCCCCTGCGGCTCGCTCGGCCTCGCGAAACGCCGCTTCCGTCCGATCGCCATCGGTCAGATCCAATCGCACAGGGGAAAATCCCGCGCGTGCAGGCAGCCGGCCGGGATCGCGAGCCGTGCCCCACACTTTGACGCCCTCTCGCAACAGCATTTCCGCAAAGGCCAGCCCTAGCCCCGTGCTGGCACCGGTGATAAAAGCGGTGCGGTATCGGGAGGAAAGTGCGCCTGCACTCATGCGTGTCAGACGGCCTTGAACACAAGACAGACGTTGGCACCGCCAAAGCCGCTGCTGTTGCTGATCACGATATTGGGCTGTTGGGGCAGCGTGGCGCGAATGATGTTCAGGCCGGCACAGGCGGGGTCGAGATTGCTAATGTGGGCCGAGCCGGGAATGAAACCTTCCTTCATGGCCACAGCGCAAAAGCCCGCCTCCATCGCACCAGCGAGCGACAGGCCATGGCCGGTCAACGCCTTCGTGCTGCTGACCGCAGGACGCGAGGGATTACCTTTGAAAATCGCCTTCAAGGCCTTCGCTTCGGAAATGTCGCCGATCGGAGTCGAGGTCGCGTGAGCGTTGACATAGTCCACGTCTTCGGGCGCCACATCCGTTTGCCGCAACGCGTTCTCGATCGCGATGCGCAGGCCTTCGCCATCGGGATGCGAGATGGCAACATTGTAGCCGTCGGATGCCTGGCCCCAGCCGGCCAACTCGCAATAAGCCTGAACGCCGCGACGGGCGACTTCGTCTTCGCTTTCCAGCGTAAGCACTGTGGCTCCACCCGTGCCGACGAATCCATCTCGAGCGACATCGAACGGACGCGAGGCGATGGACGGATCGCTCTGCAACGAGAGCGCACGCATGCCGGCGAAGGGCAGAATGCTCTCCACATTGCCGTCCTCGGCACCGATCACGAACATGCGTTTCTGCCGGCCCAACGCGATTTCATCGTAAGCGAAGGCCAGAGCGTGGGCCGAGGAAGCGCACGCAGAGGAAAACCCAGTTGAGGCGCCCCGAATCTTGAAGTGTGAAACCAGATTGAAATTAACCGTGCCCGAAATGGAGGCCACGATACCAAGTGGCGGGCAGCGCATCACGCCGATCTTGCGCATGCGTTCGAGATGAAACCCGAGCAGAAAGGGCGACCCGGCGGATGCCGCATATAGGCCGGTATCGATATTCGAGATATCCTCCTCGGCCAGCTTTGCGTCCTCGATCGCCTGTTGCATGGCGCAGTAGGAATACACGCCATGCGGAGCCATGCCGCGCAGCAGTTCGCGTTTGATGCGATAGCGCGCCGGGAAAACCCAGTCTTCCTGATCAGTTGAGTCGGTCTGAAAATCCCGGATCGGCGCCGCTACCTTCACTGGCACGTCGGGTTTTTGAAATGGCGGATACTGCACCATGCCATGCCGCAATTCGCGCAGGCTCTCTGACACCGAGACAACATCGTTGCCGATGCTGGTGATGAATCCGACTCCGGTGATGTATACTTTCCGCATTAATGAGTCAGGCGGCGGGAACCTAAGCGATCCTCGCAGCCGGGCATTCCCGCATCAAAGCGCTTTCGCGCCCTCGGTCAATCACCGCAGCGGGCGTCCGCGCTCAGGCGTTGACCGCTGATTTGACCTTCGTCTTGACCGGGCTGACGGCGACGGGCTGCTCCGCCGGAGCAACCTGTGGGGTAAGCGGCGGCTGGGCCACTTCCTCGGCGTAGGCAAAAGTCAGGGTGATTTCCTCGGCGATGGCGGCCTTTTCCTGGCCGACACGGATCTGTCCTTCGAACGTCGCGAGCGGGGACTTCAGGCGTTTGGGCTTGATCGACAGGCTGAGCACGTCACCCGGACGGCAAACGCGGTGGCAGCGGACGCCTTCGCAAGAGGTGAAGAAAATCGTGCGGTGATCGACGGTCTTGCCGGCTTCACCGACCTGGCCTTCGAGCAAAAAAAGCACAGCCAGCTGGCCGAGCGCTTCCAACATGATGGAAGCCGGCAGCACGGGGTTATCCTTGAAATGCCCTTGGAGGAAGAACTCCTGCCCGCTGATCTTGTATTTGGCGTTGGCGCCATGCGCGTTAACCGAGGCTTCGCCGAGGAACAGGAAGGGCGGCTGGATGGGCATGACGGACACGATCTGCTCGATCGGGATGAATTTCGTGGGCTTGGGCAGCGGCAAACCGCGCACCTTGCTCTCAATGAAGGTCTTGACGTCGCCCAACGTCCGCAGATGGCGGAGCTCTTCATTGTTGATCGTCATCTGGAGCACATCCTCCACGAGGATGACGATTTCCATCATGGTCAGGGAGTCGATGCCCAGATCCTCGATGATACGCAGGTCATCGTCGGCATCCTTGAGTTTGGCGCGTAGATCGGGTTCTACGTAACGCTCGATAATGCCGAGCACAATGGCCGGAAGGTGCTCGGTGTTGCCGGTTTTGCGAAATTGGGCAGCTGCCTCGTAAGTGGCTGCGGAACAGCGCTTCAGTGCCTCGCGCAGATTTGCATCATCTTCGGCGGTGAACGGTTTAAGAACGACGCCGGAATGGTTGGTAACGGACTGTGCCATTGGGGGGATCAGGTATGTTATATCCCAATGACATGTAAACCTCAAAAACCCTCCCCTGTCCTGCGTAAATCTACGCATCATCCCCGGAGGATTTAGCTGATTGACTCGGCGCAAGATGCATTGCGACATGCCACACCCGCCGGCCGCGAGCCCCCGTTTATCATCCTTTGACACACATGCCGTCTCCGGGAAACGCCGCCTCGATCATCCTGCTCACGCACGAGTATCACCCCCATCGAGGCGGCATTGCGGTCTACTGTGCTGAAATGGCCCGGGCCGCCCACGAATTGGGCTACAAGGTCGAAGTTTGGGCACCCGCCCTGCCCCCAAATTGCCCCGAACCGGCTTGGCCGTTTCTGGTGCGACGCCTTGCCTTGGCCGGTAACCACAGCCTTCTCAGCCAATGGCGCATGGTCCGCGAACTCCTTCGTCAGGCCCGCCGTCTGACCAACGCGACCCTCTACATTCCCGAACCCGGGCCGCTGCTGGCCATGTTGCTGCTCCAGTATTCCGATTCCATCCGGCCGGCTCGGCTGATGCTCACCTTTCATGGTTCCGAAATTCAACGGTTGGGCTCGCGGCAAATATTGCGCTGGAGCACCAACCACCTGCTGGTCCGCACCGACCGCATCAGCGTGGTCAGCGAATACGCCCGGCAGTTGCTGGAAACCCTTTTCCCAAAGGCCGTCGCCAAGGTCGTCGTCACGCCCGGCGCGCTCCGCCCCGATCTGCGTCTCAAGCAATCCGCTCCGGTCGCGCTACCCGGCGCCAAGACCATCATCCTCACGGTCGCCCGGCTCAATCCCCGCAAAGGCCAGCTCGAAGTTATCAACGCCTTGAAGGCACTTTCGCCGGCGGAGCGCTCCTCGCTTGAATACTGGTTGGTCGGGTCCCACGGAAAGGAAAACTACGACCGGCTGCTCGCCGAGGCGGCCGCCAGCGCCGATTTTCCGGTGAAATTTCTCGGCGACATTCCCGACGAACGCCTCGGCGAGATTTATGCGCAGGCGGACATTTTCGCGATGACCAGCATGCCTCACGGCCATAGCGTAGAAGGTTTCGGTCTCGTTTATCTCGAAGCCGGCGCACACGGACTGCCCATCATCGCCAACGCCATCGGTGGCGTGCCCGAGGCCGTTGTGGACGGCGAAACCGGCCTTTTGGTCCGCCCCGGCGATACCGTCGCCCTCACCCGGGCATTTTCCCGCCTCCTCGCCGACCCGGCGCTGCGCCGCCGGCTCGGTGAAACTGGTCGTGCCCGCGCCCTCAGTCGCACTTGGCGCGATTCCGCCCTCGCCTTGTTTGGACAACCTCCCGTCCCGCCTCCAGTTTGATTCCATGATCGAATCCCGCACGCAAATCACCGTCCGCTACGCCGAGACCGACATGATGGGCATCGTCTATCACGGCAATTACCTGCCGTGGTTCGAAGTCGGTCGCACCACTCTACTCAAGGAATGCGGCTTCCCCTACCGCGAACTCGAATCGCAAGGCTATCTGCTGCCCGTTATCGAAGTCGGCGTAAAATACCAGCGTCCGGCGCGCTACGATGACTTGCTCACCATCATCACCCGGCTCAAGGAACGCCCCGCATTGCGCATCCATCTCGAATACGAAGTGCGCCGCGGCGAGGAACTGCTCGTCACCGGTTTCACCACGCACGCTTTCATCAACAAGTCCGGCGAACCTGTTCGTCCTCCCGCCGCCCTGACTGCCCGGATGAAGGAGCTGTTCGCTTCAAAATAGAAACGCGCGGCGAGACAGCCGCTGATCGCGGCTATTAAATGTATTCCGCTAACACGATGGCATCTGTTTCCGCCGCCCGCGCGGCT
>JBIQJF010000095.1:0-3649 GCA_044507675.1 Opitutales bacterium
TTCGCAACGCCCCGGGTCTCGCTGAGAAACACGCTTACATCAGGCGCAACCCGGTCGTGAAAGGACTGTGTCAGCGGGAAGAGGATTGGCCGTGGGTGTGGCAGCCCGAGGAACCGCTGACACCCCGATAAGCCTGCGCGGAGCGCAGGCTCCACCTCGAGCACCCACGCAACCTTGGGTGGAGCCCGCGCTCCGCGCTAAACAGATACGAGCGCGGGCTCCGTCTTGTGGAAAAGCAAAAGGCCCGGTCGCGACCGGGCCTTGGAAAACTGAATGTTTGTTTCGCATCTTACTTCCGCGACTCGCGCTGGAACTTGAAGACGACCTTCAGCATGTTCCACGCGATCCAGAAGACGCCCGCCATGCAGCCGGCGGTGAGGCCGCCCCAGAGCTTGATCATCGCCGGGTCGCTGGATGGCACATGCGAGTGCACGAGCCGGTAGAAGATCGCGAAGGCGATGCCGGTGAGCACCAGATCGATGACCAGGCTGACGACGTTGAAGGGCTTTTTCTCGGACGATGACATGCGCGCAACTCAAGGAGCCGCCGGAGCTTTGTCCAACCGAAACTTGGACGGGCGGAGCAAGCGGTGTAACAGGAAGTTGTGTCAGATGAATCCGAACCGGGCGCGCACAAGGCGCGCCCCTACAACCTCTGACATCATTTCCTGTTACACCCGGAGCAAGCCGGTTTTGGAGCGGCGGTCTGTGACCGCCGGGGCGAACGCGTCATGCTGATCGCCGGCGGTCACAGATCGCCGCTACAGCGAAACATGCTCCGTGCGGAGACCCCGGGCAACCCCGCCGGGGCTTGATGCGCATCAAGGCTTTCCGATGCCGGTTGGCCGATACTGGGGCATGTCCGCCACCGCCGAACTCAACCTGTCGTCCCGCGCCGTTCCCGCGCAACCGGCGGCATCCCTCCGTCGCGCGACCTCCGTGTTCCTCCCGAAGGAGCACGGTTCCTGGTCGTTGGCGCTGGAGCCGCTCGCGCTTGGTCTGTTGATCGCGCCGTCATGGGCGGGTGGGGCGCTCGCGACGGCGGCGCTCGCGGGTTTTTTCGCACGGCGTCCGTTGAAAGCGGCGTTCGAGGCGACACCTTCCATCAAGCGCAAGCATGCCCGCCTGGCGTTGGCTGCACTGGTCGCATTTGCGGTCGTCGGGATGATTGAAGTTGTCCTGCTCGCATCGTGGACGACCCTGTGGCCGCTGTTGCCGGCCGCGGGATTGGGGGCGGTGTTTGCGTGGTTTGATGCGCAGGGTGAGTCGCGTGCGGCTGCCGCCGAGTTGGCAGGCAGCGCGGCTTTCGCATTCGTGCCCGCGGCCTTGGTTGCGCTCGCCGGTTTGCCGACCGTCAGCGCCCTTGCGCTCGCGGTGCTCGCGCTGGCGCGCAGTGTGCCGACGGTGCTCGTCGTGCGCACCTGTTTGCGGCGGGCTAAGGGCAACTTCGTGTCTCCAGCCGTGCCCCTGCTGGTTTCGGTTGCCGCTTGGGTTGCTGCAGTCGTGCTCGCGGTGAACGGGCTCGCGCCATGGGCCGCCGTTTTCCTACTCGTGTTGTTGCTGGTCCGCGCGGTCTGGCTGCTTGGACCGCGCCGTCCGGGTTGGTCGGCGAAGCGCATCGGCATGATGGAGGCCGCGCTCGGCCTGTCTTACGTCGGATTTCTCGCCGCCTTTTGGGCTTCGCCCTGAGCCGGATTTTACCAAGGCTTGATGCATGTCAAGGTCCCGGCCCGATCAAACTGTTAACCTCAACCCCAGAATGACATCCGCCATGAAAACAATCCACGCCATCCCCGCCGCCATGCTCGCGCTGGCGCTCGCCGCCCCGGTCTTTGCTGCCGAGGGTCCGACCGCCGCCCAGGGCCCGGTCGTGCTGCCCCCCGATGTGCAGGCCATGCCCGTCGAGCAGGCCATCCTCACCGCGCCGCCGCATGTGCCGCCGCCCATTAAGCGCAAACACCCTGCGCGCGTCGTCGTCGAACTCGAGGTGCGCGAGGTCGTCATGAAGATCGCGGACGGCGCCGACTACACGTTCTGGACTTACGGTGGCACCGTGCCGGGCTCGTTCATCCGCATCCGCGAGGGCGACGTGGTCGAGTTCACGCTCAACAATCACCCCTCCTCGAAGCTGCCGCACAACATCGACCTTCACGCCGTCAACGGCCCCGGCGGTGGCGCGTCCTCGACGTTCACGGCCCCGGGTCATGGATCGAAGTTCACCTTCAAGGCCCTCAACCCCGGCCTCTACGTCTATCACTGCGCAACCGCGCCCGTGCCCATGCACATCGGCAACGGCATGTATGGCCTCATCCTCGTCGAGCCCAAGGACGGCATGCCGCCCGTGGACAAGGAGTTCTATGTGATGCAGGGCGATTTCTACACCCAGGGCGGCTACGGGGCCACGGGTCTGCAGACTTTCGACATGGCCAAGTCCATTGACGAACACCCCACCTACGTGCTCTTCAACGGCTCCGTCGGCGCGCTTGTCGGCGACAAAGCCCTCCAGGCGGAAGTCGGCGAGACCGTGCGCCTCTACTTCGGCGTCGGCGGCCCGAATCTCACGTCGTCCTTCCATGTCATCGGCGAGATCTTTGACAGGGTCTGGCCCGAGGGCGGCATGAAATACGTGCAGGAGCACGTGCAGACCACCTTGGTCCCGTCCGGTGGCGCGGCCATCGTCGAGTTCAAGGTGGATGTCCCCGGCACCTACGTGCTCGTGGACCACTCGCTCAGCCGCGCCTTCAACAAGGGCGCCCTCGGCATGCTCAAAGCCTCCGGTCCCGAGGATCGCGTCATCTACTCCGGCAAGGAAATCGACGCCGTCTATTTCGGTTCAGCCGCCGACGAGGGTTCTGCTTCCGCCAAGCGCGAGGCCGAGCTGAAGGCCAGGATCGAAGCGGAGATCAAATCCAACCCCGCCATCGCCAGCCTCACCAAGGAAGTGCAGCTCGAGCGCGGCAAACAGGTTTACATGCAGAGCTGCTTCGCGTGCCATCTGCCCGACGGCAAGGGCATGGCCAACGTCTTCCCGCCGCTCGCCGCCGCCGACTATCTCATGGCTGATCGTGATCGCGCGATTCGCATCATCCTCAAGGGCCTCACCGGCCCGGTCACCGTCAACGGCGTGAACTACAACAGCGCCATGCCGCCGCAACCGCTCACCGACGAGCAGGTCGCCGATGTCATGACCTACGTCACCAACAGCTGGGGCAACGAAGCTCCCGCCACCACCGTGGACGATGTCCGCCGCGTGAAGAACGAAGTGCATTAAAAGGCAGGGCGGAGCGGCCGGCTCCGCCGCGGCCACAACCAACCTCACTCATCATGACTTCCACCGTCCGCCGCTCTCTCCTCGCCCTGGCTCTCGTCAGCGCGATGGCGGGCTGGTGTGAAAGCACAGACACAACCGCCCCCGTCGGGATGCAAATCATCCCGTCGGGGGTCTATGTGCCCTTGCAACGCTCGACCAAGGATCCCGAGCAGGTGGACGTCGCCGCCTTCCGGCTCGATACCGTGCCCGTGACCAATGCGGATTTCCTCGCCTTCGTCACGGCCAACCCGAAGTGGCGCCGCTCCGCCGTCAGCCGGCTCTTCGCCGACGCCTCCTATCTCGAGCACTGGGCCGGCGACCTCGAGCCCGGTCCGCGTGC
>JBIQJF010000009.1:0-106031 GCA_044507675.1 Opitutales bacterium
ACGGCGGAGCTATTTTCCTATCGACAACTTCGGCCTCATAGCAGGGCGGGGTCTCTGAACCCCGCCTACGAAAACGGCGTAACGATCATGGCGGGGTTCGGAGACCCCGCCCTACAATCGAATGATGCGTGATGCTTCTTACGCCTCGAATCCCTTGCGGGAGGGACGCGAGAGCATTGCGTTGGCAGCGGGATCGCCGACGAACTGCTCCTTCACCGGGTCCCACTGGATGCTTTCGCGACCCAGACGGATGGCGATGTTGGCGATGTGGGCGATGGTGATGGAACGGTGGCCGATCTCAATCGACGCAATCGGCGTGCCGCCGTCGTAAATGCGATCCACGAAATCCTTCTCGTGAAGATTGCTCACGGTCAGGTGCGTCTCGCCGGGCTCGATTTTCTGGCGGGCCAGCTCTTTCGGGGTCATCTCCAGCACGCCGCGGCCGACGAAGATCGACTTGCCGTCCTCGCCTTCGAAGTGAAGGCCGTTGCGGTGCGAGTCGGAGACATTGGCGCGAACGCCGTTGGCATAGACGACATCGAACGAGAACGCGGTGGGCGTGTTGTAGACGTCGGTCTGCGCGGGCAGGGTGGCCTTGACGTTTTCGATCCGCACGGGGCCGCCGGCGTCCTCGCCCATGGCCCATTGCAGGATGTCGAGGTGGTGCGCGCCCCAGTCGGTCACGAAACCGCCGGAGTAATCCCAGTTGTGGCGCCAGTTGAGCTGGAGCAGCGCGGGCACGTAGGGGCGTTCGGGCGCCGGCCCGAGCCAGAGGTCATAATTGAGTTCGGCCGGCACGGCCTCGGGCTGGTTGCGCGCGGCGAGGCCAGACCAGTTGGTGTGTCCGCCGCTGAAGCCGATCTTGACGCTTTGCACGCGGCCGATGCGACCGTTGCGGATGAATTCGCAGGCGGTGCGGAAGTGAACGGAGCTGCGTTGCTGCGAACCCGTTTGGAAGGTGATGCCGGATTTGGCGACGGCCTGCGCCATGCGACGTCCTTCGTCCACGGTCAGGGTGAGCGGCTTTTGGCCATAGACGTGCAGGCCGCGCTTGATGGCATGGAGCGCCGCCGCGCAATGCCAGTGGTCAGGCGTGCTCACATAAACGGCGTCGAGGTCCTCGCGATCGAGCATGTCGCGGAAATCCTCATACACGCGGCAGCCCTTGAAGGTGCCGGAGTCCTTCCACTCGGCGTAGTGCGCCTCGACCATCTGCTGGCCGACGAGGCGTCCGCCACGCTTTTCGCCGCGGTAGCCGTAATTTCCCAAATCGCTCACCGGATCGGCCACGGCCACGATTTGCAGGCGGGGATCGCCGAGGAAAGTGGGCACGCACGCATGCGCCTGGGTGCCGAAGCCGATCACACCCAGATTAATCCGGTCGGACGGGCCCGGCCGGCGCACGCGGGCGCGCGTCGGCGAGGCGCAGGCCGTGAACAGAGACGGCAGAATAATGAGACCGGAGGCAGCGAGCGCGGAGTTCTTGAGGAACTCACGCCGGGGCAGGAGGGGTGAATGCTTCATGAGGTGTGCTCCAAGATTGCCGCGCAAGTCATTCTGTCAATCGGAGTCAGCCTGATTCACCGCAATGTGCAGAGGCTCCAACGCGGACTATATCGCATACGTTTGCAGCGGCACCGGGTCGAGGAGCTTGGTCTTGGGGAGCTTGGCGGCGAGTTGCTCCATAAACCAGGCGCGGGCGGGCGGATCGCCGTGGGTGACGACGAGCGAGCGCGGGTGGCACTGGACGGCGAAGTCGAGCAATTCGTCGCGGTCGGCGTGGCCTGAGAGTTCGAACCGCTCGATTTGGCAACGGAGCTTCACCTTCACGTTGACGGCGTCGAAGAGGAAGGGCTCGCCTTTTTCGGCAGCGAGGAGATGGCCGCCGGGGGTGTCGGGGTCGCAGTAGCCGACGAAGCAAATGCTATGCTTTGGTTGTGCGATGAGGCAGGAGGCGAGGGTGTAGGACGGCGTGTTTTCGACCATCATGCCCGAGCTGACGACGTAGATGCCCTGTTGGGAGGGCTCCTTGCCGGGCTTCAGGTCGCGGGGCGTTTTGCGCACTTGCAGATCCTTGAGGATGGTGCGCGTGAAGTGGACGGCGCCGGTCTTCTTGGCGATCTGATCGAAGAGGTCGGAGATGTCCATGCCGAGGCCTGAAGCGAAGATGGGCGCGTCAACCAGCTTGTTGAATTTTCGCGCATCATGGAGAATAGCCATGATTTCCTGCATGCGACCGAGGGCGAACACCGGGATGAGCACCGAGCCGCCGCGCGCGATGGTGGCGTTGATGGTCTCGACGAGGCGGAGCATTTCGGCCGAGCGGGTCTTCTCCGGGGTGCGTTCGGTGACGCCGCGCGTGGTCTCCATGATGAGCGTGTCGAATTTCCCCTTGGGAAACATGGCGCCGGCGAGGATCCGCTGGGTGTTGAAGAGCACGTCACCCGTGACGAAGAGCTTGCGGTTCTTGTGGTGAATCTCGACGCCCGCGGCGCCGGGGATGTGACCGGCGGGATGGAGGACGAACTCGATGTCGTCGCGCGCGCCGGAGAATTTCTTGGCGTGGTTGAAGGGATGGCCGTAGAAACGCGGAGCGACGCGGTCGATCTCCTCGTGTGTGAAGAGCGGGTAGTCGGCCGTGCCTTTCTCCTCGCGCTCGCGAACCATCACGTTGACGGAATTGTGCAGCATGCGCTCGATGAGCATGCGGCTGGGCTGGGTCATGATGACCGGCACATCGGGCTGGTGGCGCAGCAGCAGGGGCAACGAACCGATGTGATCGAGGTGACAGTGCGTGATGATGACGAGATCGAGTTTCACGCCTTCGAGCGGGCGCAAATTCGGAGCAGCCTGGCGGCCGGAGAGCTTGGGGTTGAGGCCGCTGTCGATGACGAGGTGGAAGTCGCCGATCTGGAGGTAGAGCGAATTGGCGCCGATGCCACCTTCGCCGTTGAGGTCAATGAGCTTCATGGGGCGAATCGAGTCAGTCGCGCGGAATGGTCATGTCAAACGCCGGAATACGCACGAAGATGCGCTGTCCGTCCTCATCCACGCCGTGAAAGCTGCCATGGGCGCGGGCATCGCAGTGGCCGACATGGTAGCTGTTGTAGGAAAAATGCTCGCCGGGAGCGAGGGTGGGTGTCTCGCCGACGATTTTGTCACCCTCGACGACCAACTGGGTGCCGTCGGCGTGTTCGACCACCCATTTGCGACCGAGCAAGGTGATGGTGCGGTCGGAGTCGTTGCGGATGGTGAGAAAGTAGATGAACGCGTGCGGTTTGTCCGGCGGGAGCTGCGAACCGCCGTGGCGATAGACCAGGTTGTCGAGGTGAACCTTCAGGCCGGGCAGTTCGAGCGAAGCGGGCATGGCAAAAGTAAGAAGGAAGAATGAGAAATTAAGAAGACAGAATTCCCCCTGAAACCGGGCAGCCGGAGGTGTTCCTTCATTCCTCATTCTTAAGTCATACTTTGTCCCGGCTTTCGGCTTGCGGCGAAATTGGCCGGGGCGCACAAAGACCATCCCTATGGAAAAGCTCGCGCTGCTCTCGGTCAGTGACAAACGCGGCCTCGTGGACTTCGCCACGGCCCTCGTGAAACAGCATGGCTACCGCCTGCTCTCGACCGGCGGCACCGCCAAGCTGCTCGCCGGCGCCGGCCTGCCGGTGACCGAGGTGAGCGAACACACCGGGTTTCCCGAGATGATGGAAGGACGCGTGAAGACGCTGCATCCGAAGATCCACGGCGGCCTGCTGTGTCGGCGCGACAAGGAAGACCACCTCGCCGCCGCGAAAGCGCACGGCATCGGCCTGATCGATCTCGTGGTCGTGAATCTTTATCCGTTCGAGCAAACGGTGGCGAAACCGCATGTTGAGTTCGAAGAGGCTATTGAAAACATCGACATCGGCGGTCCGTCCATGCTGCGCAGCGCGGCCAAGAATCACGAGAGCGTAACCGTGGTGTGTGATCCGGACGACTATGCCGCGGTCATCGCCGGGTTGGCGAATCCCGCCGGCATGAGCGCCCTGCGCCGCAAGCTGGCCCTGAAGGTTTTTCAACGCACGGGAGCCTACGATACCGCCATCGCGAAATATCTCGAAGGGCAGCAGGCCGAGCCGGATATAGAGGCGCTCAGCGGTTTCCCCGCGACTTACACGCTGACGCTGAAGAAGGCGCAGAGCCTGCGCTACGGCGAGAATCCGCACCAGAAGGCCGCGCTCTACGGCACGTTTCACGAACACTTCCAGCAACTGCAGGGCAAGGAGCTCAGCTATAACAACATTTTGGACATCACGTCAGCCACCTACTTGATCGGGGAGTTTGAGCGGCCCACGGTGGCGATTCTCAAGCACACGAATCCCTGTGGTGTCGCGAGCGCCGATACGCTGATCGACGCCTGGCACAAGGCCTATGCGACGGACCGGCAGGCACCGTTCGGCGGCATCATTGTCGTTAACCAGACGCTCGGCGTAGACGTGGCCGAGCAGATCAAGGACATCTTCACCGAAGTCATCATAGCGCCGCGATTCTCCGAGGAAGCGCTGGCAATTTTCAGCAAGAAGAAGAACCTGCGCCTGATGATCGCCAAGGAGGGCATCGGCGCCGATGCGTTGCAGGAAGTGCGCTCGGTGGTCGGCGGCGTGCTGGTGCAGGATCGTGATCGTTCGATGGAGAAGCTGGCCGCCTGCAAGGTCGTGACCAAGCGCGAGCCCACGCCCGAAGAATGGGCCTCAATGCTTTTCGGCTGGAAGGTCGGCAAGCACGTGAAGTCGAACGCGATTGTCTATTGCCGCGGCGAACAGACGCTCGGTATCGGCGCCGGTCAGATGGCACGCGTGGACAGTTCGCGCATCGCCGTATGGAAGGCGGGCGAGGCCAAGCTCGATCTGAAAGGCTCCATCGTTGCCAGTGAGGCGCTGTTTCCCTTTGCCGACGGCCTTATCGCCGCGGCCGATGCGGGCGCCACCTGTGCCATCCAGCCCGGCGGATCCGTGCGCGACGAGGAGGTCATCAAAGCGGCCGATGAACGCGGCATGGCGATGGTCTTCACCGGCGTGCGGCATTTTAAGCACTGAGTATTTTCCCTGTCGTGCCGGTAGGAACCTTCCCGATTGAGGAGCGAAACCTTACCTTGGCTCGGCGGTCGATTCAGCTATGATCAGTGTCATGAAAGTGAACGCGCTTGGTTTGAGTCTGCTCGTGATCCTGTCATTTTTGACGGGCTGTTACACCGTGCCGGAGACCGGTCGAAAATCGTTCATACTGATTCCTCCGGCGCAGGAGATCGCGATGGGAGCACAGTCGTTTGCAGAAATGAGGCAAAGCGAGCCAGTCTCGATTGATGCTCGGAGCAACGAGCGGGTGCAGCGGGTGGGCCGTCGGATTGCGGCCGCGGTGGGTGATGCGCTGCCCGGCGCCCAATGGGAGTTTGTCGTGTTTGAGTCCGAGGATTTGAACGCATTCGCCCTGCCCGGCGGCAAGGTGGGTGTCTATACCGGTTTGCTGCGCCTGATGGAATCCGATGATGAACTCGCCACTGTCATGGGCCACGAGATTGCGCATGTCACGGCGCGACATGGTGCCGAACGCATGACGGAGGCCCTGGCTATTGCAGCCGGCGGAGCCTTAGCGGGCGTGGCCGCTGACAAGTATGCGAAAGATCACAAAGATGCGTTCCTGATGGCCTACGGATTGGGCGCCACCGCATTGGTGGCGTTGCCTCACTCACGTCGCGGTGAAAGCGAAGCGGATTACATCGGCCTGCGTTACGCGGCCAAGGCCGGTTACGACCCGCGCGCGGCGATCACGTTCTGGCAGAAAATGGCGCAGCAGAAACAGCAGAGCGGCGGCGGCGCGATGCCTGCGTTTCTCAGCACGCATCCATCGGATGCGCAGCGCATCGCCGACCTCCAGAAGCAGATACCGGAGGTATTGCCGCTTTATGAGTCGAGCCGGACCCGGTATTCCGGGGACAGCGTAATCGGCGCGGAGCAACGCGAGATCGGGGCCGAGCAGCGCGAGATCGGCAGGTAGGCTCAACCGCGCCGACGTGCGGCGCTCGATTTCCGACTAGCGGACCGCCCCGAAAGCGGCCACGTTGGCGGCATGTTTGATCCCATTGAAAAATTGAAGGAATACGTGCGGCACGCCAGCGTCTCGGCTGATCCGCAGTTCAAGGCCGGCATGGTCGGCGCGCAGCAATTCGTCGCGGGTCTGCTCAAAGAAATGGGCTTCGCCGTCGAGGTGGTGCCGACCGCGCTGCATCCGGTGATCCTCGCGAAGCGCGGCGACAATCCCGCCTGGCCGCATGTCATCATTTACGGTCACTACGACGTGCAGCCGCCGGACCCGCTCGACAAGTGGCAGACTCCGCCATTCGAGCCGACTATCCGGGGCGAGCGCATGTATGGTCGCGGCACCGCGGATAACAAAGGCCCGCTCATGGTGCATTTCGCCGCCGTGGCGCGCTTGCTGGAGAAGAATCCCAATCTGCCGCTGCGCATTACTTTTGTCGTCGAAGGCGAGGAGGAGATTGGCAGCCAGAACTTCAAAACCTTCCTGCTGGCGAACAAGGAGAAGCTTCGCGCGGACTTCGTGTATCTCTCCGATACGGCAATCCCGAACGCCGAGCAAATGGTGATCACCGTCGGTCTGCGTGGCCTACTGGCTTTCGAAGTCGAATTGACCGGTCCGAACAGCGACCTGCACTCGGGCTTGCACGGTGGCGTGCTGATGAACCCATTGCAGGGTCTCGCGGAACTTTGCGCCTCGCTGCACACACCGGATGGACGCGTAAACATCCCCGGATTCTACGACAGCGTGGTCGAGCCGGAGCCGTGGGAACGCGAGCAACTAGCCAAACTTGGTCTGAAGGAAAAGGACTATGCCGGGTTTCTCGGAATCAAAGAGTTTCACGCACCGCCCGGTTACACACCATTTGAGGCGATTCGTTTTCTGCCGACGCTGGAATTCAACGGCTTCATCGGCGGTTACCAGGGCGAGGGCACGAAGACCGTCATCCCGAGCAAGGCAAAGGTGAAGATCACCTGCCGCCTCGTGCCCAACCAGACGCCGGACAACATGAAGAAAGTCATTTTCGACGCCATCCGCGCACGGTGCCCGAAAGGCCTGACGATGACGATCACCGAGCAGCACCATGCCACGCCCTACGTGGCGATTCCGCCGGATCGCTCGAATACCCCGAAAGACCAGTCACCGGTGCTGGCGCGCGGTTTTCGCGCGCTGGAGAAAGCGGTGGCCGAGACGTGGGGCCGGCCCGCGCTGTTTTTGCGCGAGGGTGGCAGTGTCGGTCTTATCGCCGACTTGAAGGAGGTGCTGGGCATCGATGCGGTGATGCCGGGTCTTTTCCTGCCGGAAGATAATCTGCATGCGCCCAACGAGAGCTTTCATCTCGGCGTGATGAAAAAGGGCATCGAAATGTCCGAACGCACGCTCGCGGAGTTGGCGAAGGGGTAGTGCGCATACGACACCGTTGCTGGCTGCTGCCAGCCCGGTGTTTGTCCGGGCCGGTCGCCCGGCAAACAAAAAGGCCGCGGAGAAATCCGCGGCCTTTGTTTTTGAAAACGAATTGATTGGCTGGTTACTTCACCAGTTCGATGAAGTCCACGCGGCGGTCTTTGGCCCAGTCGGCTTCGCCGCCGGACTGCTTGGCCTCGGTTGACCCCTTTGAGAGGGTTTCAAGACGGGTGACGTCGACGCCAAGCGATACGAGATAACGCTTCACCGAATTGGAACGATTTTCACCGAGGCCGAGATTGTATTCGGCGGTGCCGCGCCAGTCGCAGTGGCCGACGAGCACAAGGTTCTTGCCGGGATTGTCCTGCAGCCACTTCAGCACGTTCTGTAGCTTCGGGCGCTCGGCAGGAGCGACGGCAAAACGGTCGAGGGCGAAATAGATGGGTTCAACGACGCTCTGGTTGGCAGCGTCCAGCGTGCCGCCGTCACGGCTCTCGAGATTGATGTTCTCGCCGGGAAGGGCGAAGGCCTCGGGATCGACCATGTTGTTGGTCTGTGGTCCCATGGCGGTCGTCGACGGATCGGGACGAATGGGCTTTTTGGCGCAAGCGCTGAGGAGCAGGGCGACGGCGGCGAACGAGAGGCCGATGAGTTTGGAAAGGTGCTTCATTTTGGACGCTAAAAGGAGTGGCGTGGTTATTGGACAAAGCCCTTGGCCGCGCAAGAATTAAACAGTTGCGAGCCAACGGTCGGGCTCAGCCTTGGGCGCGATGATCGATCAAGCCAATCTCGAGCGAGTAGCGCGTGAGGCTGGCGACGTCGTGAAGATCGAGTTTCCGCATCAGATTGGTGCGGTGGTTGTCCACAGTCTTGACGCTGATGCCGAGCTTCTGGGCGATTTCCTTGGTGCTGTGGCTTTCGGCCACGAGCTTGAGAATCTCACGCTCACGGTCGGTGAGCGTTTCAATGCCCGAGCTGGGGCTCTTGTTGGCCACGACGGTGCGGAGGAGGGCGGCGACGCCCGGCCCGAAATAGGTGCCGCCGCGGGAAATGGTTTCGAGGCCTTTCTTGAATTCACCGAGGCCTGCAGTCTTTTCCACGAAACCATGGGCGCCGGCCTCCAGCATCTCGCGCACGAGGGCCGGAGTTTCATAGGCCGAGAAAACCATCACGCGCGTGGACTTGAGCTGCTTGCTGATGCGGCGAAGGATGTCCACGCCGCTCAGACCGGGCAGGCGCGCGTCGAGCACGATGAGGTCAGGCTTGAGGTCGAGACAGAGCTGGCAGGCTTGGTGGCCTTCGCCGCTTTCGCCAACGATCTTGTAGGCGGGATCCACGCGCAAGATTTCGGCAAGCATCTCGCGAATCGCGGTATGATCTTCGACAATGACGATCCGTTTAGCGGTTGTGGCGGCGGGGGACACGGCGGCAGGACTTGGGGACTTGCCCCTAAGCAGGATGAAGCCCGCACTCTCCAGAATCTGAGGAGAATTACAACCTCAAGATTGGGTGAATCTTCCGAAAGTGGTCAGGCTGGTGGGTCGACTGGGATTCGAACCCAGAACCAACGACTTAAAAGGACGCTGCTCTACCATTGAGCTATCGACCCGTTCCGACCAAGAGAGGCAGGATAGTTTTTCGTCGCCCCCGCATGGCAAGAATTAATTGCATGAGATGGACAAGCGCAACCGCGGCATTGACCACGACGTCATTCCCCCTGCAAGCTCCGCCTATCTTTCAGACGCCCGTGGGAACAATTCTCAAATTTCCGAATCAAAACGAGCCTGAGCATATGAGTGCCAAGGCCCAGGAAGTTGCCCTAGATCGTCTTTTGGTCGACCGCTTCAAAAGCGGCGACAACTCGGCGTTTGACCAACTGGTAACCCGTTATTGGGACCGCATCTATGCGATGACCAACCAGCTCCTGCGCAATCAGCAGGATGCCGAGGAAGTCACGCAGGATGCCTTCATTCGTGCCCACCGCGGCTTGGCGAACTTCCGCGGCGACTCCGCTTTTTCGACCTGGCTTTACCAGATCGCCACCAATCTCGCGCGCAATCGCTACTGGTATTGGTGGCGCCGCAAGCGCGACAAGTCGGTTTCCTTCGATGCTCCCCTTGGCAACGAAAGCGAGACGACGCTCGCCGAGCTCATCCCGGCCGAACAGGAGACGCCTGAAGACGCGACGGTCACGCAGGAGTTTGTCGGCCGCGTTTCCGAGTGCATGGAAGAGCTCAATGAAAAGCACCGCGAGATACTGATCCTGCGCAATGTCCAGAATCTCGCCTACGAGGAGATTGCCGAAATCCTCGGCATCAGCGTGGGCACGGTCAAAAGCCGCATCGCCCGGGCCCGTGAAAGCCTGCGCGAAAAACTTGGGGAGGAATTCCAGCCATGAAAGAAAATCGATTCATCGAATTGTTGAATCTCTACATTGACCGACAGATTACGGCCGCTGAGACCGCCGAGCTGGAGGCCGAGTTGCAGAGCAACCCGAAGCGTCAGGCCGTCTACCGGCAGTATTGCCAGATTCACACCGCCACCAAGCAGGTCTACGCCAGCTTCCGCGCGAATTCGGCCGACAACCCGGTTAACGAGCCCGGCCAGACCGGCGTCATCGAACTCTTCGAGAGCCGCCGTCGTCGCACCAATTGGATTCACTATGTCGGTGGCACCGCTGCGGCCGCCTGCCTCGCGGTCGTGTTCTTCCGTTTCCAATCCACCGCCACGGTTGAGGCACCGCAGGTCGCGGTGCAGCCCAAGCCGGCGGTCGTGGCTCCCGTGGAAGTGGCCGCCGCTCCGGCTCCGGTGAAGGTGGAGACCGCTCCGGCCATGATCAGCCTGCGCGACACCGCGACGCTTTCACCCGACTACATGGCGATGCTGACGGTGATGCGTGAGCAGGATGAGGAGCGTGCGTTTTCCAACGAACGCCTGCGCATCGGTCGCATCCAGCCGCTATTTGACGATAATATCTTCGAGCCGGCCCGGCTGATCTCCACCCAGGAACAGCGCGTCTTCCGCAGCTTTCAGCCGGCTTCCGCCCAGCAGACCGAAGCCGCCGCTTTCCAATTTCAGCGCTAAAGCTGAACCGAACTATTCTCAGCCGCTCGTCATCCGGGCGGCTTTTTTGTGTCCACTCAGCGAACCCCGCTCAACCGAGCGCTTTTTTGATAAGGGCCTCGGTGGTCGCGGTGGGACCGAGGGCGATCCAAGCCTGTCGCACCGCCTTGTCGGCATCGGCCGCCTTGTAGCCGAGCGCAGTGAGCGCCAGCACGGCGTCGTTGACGCGGCTGTCGGTGCCCGATGGCGAAGTTTCGCCGGCTGCCTTGCCCGAGACAATGGATCCGAGTTCCGCGGGATTCAGCTTGTCGCGTAGCTCGATAACCAGGCGCTCGGCGGTCTTTTTGCCGATGCCGGGGCATTTGGCGAGCAGCCCGACATCGCCCGAGGCAATGGCGGATTTGAGCGTGTTTAGAGAAAGTTTGCTCATGACGCTCAGCGCCATTTTCGGTCCAACGCCGGTGACCTTTTCGACCAGCAGCCGAAAAAAGTCGCGCTCTTCGATTGTCGCAAAGCCGTAGAGTGTCTGCGAGTCCTCGCGATAAACAGCGAGCGTGTGCAGTTTGGCGGCTTGGCCGGGTTGAGGGAGGCGCTCGGCGGTCGTGACTGGAATGTTGATCTCGTAGCCGATGCCCCCGGTCTCGATGACCGCCGCCAGCGGCGTGGCGGAAACAAGGATGCCGGAAACGCTCGTGATCATTTATTTCAACCCGAGCACGTCCTGCATGTCGTAAACTCCGGCCGGCTGGCCGACGACCCAGTGCGCGGCGCGCACGGCTCCGCGGGCGAAGATGCCGCGATCGGAAGCCTTGTGGGTGAGTTCCACGCGTTCGCCGAGGGCGGCGAAAAGAACGGTGTGGTCGCCGACAACATCGCCACCGCGGAGGGCGTGCACGCCAACTTCGGTGGGCTGGCGTTCGCCGGTGATGCCGGAGCGACCGTGTCGGAGCGCGTCAGCGGTGAGCTTGCGCTCCTCGAGAATGATTTCGAGCAGGCGCGCGGCGGTGCCGCTCGGCGCGTCCTTCTTGAAGCGGTGGTGCATCTCGATGACCTCGGTGTCGTAATCGGCACCGAGCACGGCGGTCGCTCGGCGCGTGAGTGCGAAGAGCAGGTTGACACCGACGGAGAAATTACCGGCCCAAACGCACGGCACTTTCGAAGCCAGGGCGAGCAGGCGCTGTTTCTCAGCGGGTGCATGGCCAGTCGTCCCGATAACGATCGGCTTGCGTTGGGCGACGGCGAGTTCGAGCAGCGGGCCGGTGGCGTGATGCGAACTGAAATCGATGATGACATCGCAGCCCGCGAGATGGGATGCGGCGTTATCACCGGCGTCGATCGCCGCGCTGATGGTTGCCTGCATGTCGGTCGCGGCCGCGGCAATGGCCTGGCCCATGCGTCCCTTGGAACCGTTGAGCAGAATTTTTAGGCTCATGGGATCAGCGATCGAAAGCCTTCAGCACGGCGACCAGCGCATCACGGCTGGCAGGCGTGATTTCACACAACGGAGAGCGGACATCTGCCGAGCCGATGATGCCGGCGCGTGCCATGGCGAATTTGATGGGCGCGGGATTGGATTCGATGAAGATGGTCTTGAAAACGGGATAGAGCCGGCGGTGCAGCGCACGGGCCTTGGCGTAATCACCGGCGAGGGCATGCGACACCAGCTTGCCAACCTCGCGGGGATAGAGATTGCTGGCCACGCTGATGACGCCCTTGGCCCCAACCGCCATGAAGGGCAGGGTGAGGGAGTCATCGCCGCTGAGCACCGTCATCGAGTCGCCCAGCGCGGATACGATCTGATCCACGCGGTCCACACTGCCGCCGGCTTCCTTGATGTGGGCGACATGCGGATACTTTGCGCGGAGTCGTTCGATGACCTTTACACCGATCTCCACGCCGCAACGGCCGGGAATCGAGTAAAGCACGATCGGCTTGTCAGTCGCTTCGGCGACCTCGGCAAAATGACGGAACAGGCCCTCCTGCGTCGGGCGATTGTAGTAAGGCGCCACGAGCAGGAATCCGTCGGCGCCGGCTTCGTCCGCGGCCTTGGTCATGTCGATCGCCTCGCGGGTCGAATTGGAGCCGGTGCCGGCGATGATCGGCACCCGTCCGCGGGCGGTCTCGATGGTGCAGCGGATGACATCGAGATGTTCCTCGTGGGAAACGGTCGGCGATTCGCCGGTGGTGCCGACAGGCACCAGCCCGCTGATGCCGCCCTTGATCTGGAAGTTCACCAGTTTCTTCAACTCGTCATAGGCTACGGATCCGCCGCGGAACGGCGTGACGATGGCGGTGTAGGTGCCGGTGAAAATGCGGGGGCGATTCATGGGAAAGTTACCTTGAACGGAGCAGGGTTAGTCTGTAGGCAAAGCACAGCTTTAAGGGCGGTTCACGCATAAAATTCCATGAGCAACACAATCCACCTCGAAATCATCAACGATCTGCTCAAGCTCGCCGTCGAGAGCGGGGCCAGCGACATTGTCATCAAGTCTGAAAAGCCCGGCTATCTCCGTCTCGGCGGCCGGTTGCGTTCCGTGGAAATGGACCCCATCACGTGCGAACATGCCCAGGCTTTCGTGGACGAAAAAGTGCCGCGCATTTTCAAGGACAAGTGGGACCGGGATGGCCAGGTGGACTTTGCTTATGCCGCTGACGACGTGGGCCGGTTTCGTGTGAACGCCTTCCACCAGCGCGGTCTCGTGAGCATCGTCTTCCGTCACATCAAGAGTCGCCCGCCCACTTTTGCCGAACTTAACATCGAATCCGAAACGCTCATCAAGATGTCGCAGGCCAAGGACGGCATCCTGCTGGTCTGCGGTGCGACCGGTTCCGGCAAGAGCTCCACGATGGCCGCCATGCTGAACTGGGTGAACCAGAACATGGACAAACACATCGTGACCATCGAGGACCCGATCGAATACACCTTCAGCGACGACAAATCCCTGTTCCAGCAGCGCGAGATCGGTCTCGATGTGCCCAACTTCGAGTTGGCGATCAAATCGGTGCTGCGCCAAAACCCCGACGTCATTCTGATCGGTGAAATGCGCGACAAGGAGACCTTCGAGACTGCCATCTCCGCCGCCGAAACGGGTCACTTGGTCTTTTCGACGATGCACGCGGCCACGGTGGCGCAGTCGCTCACGCGCCTGTTCGAGTTCTTTCCGCCCGAGCAGCTGGCGCAGGCCCGCCGGCAGATCGCCGGTTCGCTGCGCGGCTTCATCTGCCAAAAGCTCATCCCCGCCCTCGAAGGCGGCGGCCGCTTCGCGGCGCACGAGATTCTCGTGGCCGACGCTACCGTCCGCAACCTGATCCTCGACGGCCAGAACGACAAAATTCAGCAACTGCTCGAATCCGGTTCCGACGGCATGTCGAAGTCCTTCAACAAGGATCTCTACCGCCTCATCAAGGAAGGCAAAATCAGCAAGGCTGACGGCCTGCGCTTCTCGCCGAATCCCGCGGCGCTCGAGATGAACCTCAAGGGCATCTTCTTCAAATCCTGATGAGCGTTGTTGTGCGTCGCGTGCTCCTCGGTTCGATCCTGCTGGCCGCGGTGGCGCAGGGCACGGAAGGAGGCGCGCCGCTGGAGGGCAGCCGACAGGAACTGCGCAAACTGCAGGGCGGGCAAAAGACCAACGAGGCGCCCAGCGCCAAGGAAGGACTTCGCCCAAACCTGCCTTCGCTGGTCACGCCCGGGCAGGAATCCCTGCCATCGCCCGAGTTGTTGAGTCCCGAAAAACTCGAGAAAGAGCGCAAACTTCTGAAGGAGCGCGAGGCCCGGAAAAACTGGCTTGTGGACGGCGTCCAGCAGTTGGAGAAAACCGACAAGACCAAGGAGGGCGCGTCACAGCCCGAGGCGCAGCCGCTTCCGTCCGCCGGCGCTGCCAACACGGAAGAGGGACGCGATCCGCAATACTTGCTCAAGCTTTACAACGAACAGAAGAAAATCGAAACGGAACGGCAGGCGGACACCAAGGTCGAGCGCGCTCCGGCCGCCGATCCATTGGCACCCTTTCTCCAAGGCTGGCTCGGCAATTCACCCGCACGGGGACAGTTTTTCGACGAGTTTGCGCGGAAGCCCGACGCCGCCCCGGGCAATGCCGTGCCCATCGTCGGCCCGGCGGGCGCGCCCCGCGAAAGCGCTGCGGCTCCCGTTTCCGTGCTTGCCGGAACGGAAAAACGTCCGCTCGCATCCGCACCCAATCCCTATCTCGCCGACCTGAACCCCGTCCGGAGCCCTCAGCCGGCGGCATCGCTCGGTTCTCCCGGCGCGTTCAATCCTGCGGCCGCCAATCCCGTCCTGAGTCCGCCCGTCATGATCGCTCCCGCTCCCCCCGCGGAAGTGCGCCAACCTGAGCGAAAAGCACCGACTCCGCCCTCGGCTGACGACAAGAAATATTTCCCGCAGCTGAACAGATTTTAGGACTTGGTTTTTGCCAGCGGGGTGGGTTTAACCGACCTTTCATCTATGTCACTGGCACTCCTTTTTGCAGGTCAGGGCGCCCAGAAGGTAGGTATGGGCAAGTCGCTTTACGAAGGCTCCGCGGCAGCGCGGGCGCTTTACGATGAGGCCGACCGCGTGCTGGGCTGGAGCCTGACCAAGGTTAGCTTTGAAGGGCCCGATGCCGAGCTCACCCAGACGAAGGTGTGCCAGCCCGCGCTTTACGTGCATGGCTTGGCCTTGTTGGCGGCTTTGCAGGAGCAGGGCAAACTGCCGACGGTCAGCATGGCGCTCGGTCTCAGTCTCGGTGAAGTCACGGCGCTGACGTCCGCGGGCGTGTTTGATTTTGCCACGGGGCTCAAGGTGGTGGCCGAACGCGGTCGCCTGATGCAGGTGGCGTGCGAAAAATCCACGGGCGGCATGGCCGCGATCATCGGCGAGGAGCGCGCGAAAATCGAGGAACTCTGCCGCGAGTTCGACATCCAGGCGGCCAACTTCAACGCCCCGGGCCAGATCATTGTGTCGGGCGAGAAAGCGAAGGTGGAGGCCCTCGTGGCCGCGGGCAAAGACAAGGGCCTGAAGCGGATCATCGCGCTCAATGTCGCTGGCGCTTATCACAGCCGTTTGATGGAACCGGCCCGGGAGGAATTTGCTCGTTTCCTCGGCGGCATCGAGTTCAAGGCACCGAAGTTCACTGTGTTCACCAACACCACCGGACAGGCCGTGAGCGAACCCGCGCAGATCCGCGAAGCGCTCGTGAAACAGGTCGTCTCCTCCGTTCTCTGGGAAGACTGCATGCGCGGCGCGGTCGCCGCTGGTGCGACGGAATTCTGGGAGTGCGGCCCGGGCGCGGTGCTGGCCGGCCTTGCCAAGCGCACCGACAAGGCTTGGGTGGTCAAATCCTTTTCCGAATTCGCGGACCTTTCCGCCTGAAGCATCATGTCTCTGGCGCCACTTACGCGTAATTTCTGTATTATCGCCCACGTCGACCACGGGAAGACGACGCTGTCCGACCGCCTGCTGCAGTTCACCAACACGGTCTCGCAGCGCGTGCTCACCGACCAGCATCTTGACTCGATGGACCTGGAGAAGGAGCGGGGCATCACGATCAAGATGCACCCGGTGGTGATGCATTATCCGGCCAAGGACGGAAATACCTACAAGCTGCACCTCACCGACACGCCCGGCCACGTAGATTTCGCCTACGAGGTTTCGCGTTCGCTCGCGGCCTGCGAAGGCGCGTTGCTCCTCATTGACGCCGCGCAGGGCGTCGAGGCGCAGACCGTGGCCAACGCCCACCTGGCTTTCCAACAGGGTCTGAAGGTGATCCCGGTCATCAACAAGATCGACCTGCCCAGCGCCAACCTCGAACTCTGCATGAAGCAGCTGGAGGACATCCTGACCATCCCCGCGGAGGAGGCGATTCTCGCCAGCGGCAAGTCCGGCATCGGCATTGAGGACATCCTGGAGGCGGTTGTGAAGCGCGTGCCGCCGCCGCGCTGGACCGACAACCCGGCCCTGCGCGCCTTGGTGTTTGATTCGAAATACGACGCTTATCGCGGCGTCATCTCCTACGCCCGTGTGTTCTCGGGCACCGTCAAAGCCGGCGAAATGATGCTCCTCATGAGCAACGGCCAGCGTTCCGAAGTGAAGGAAGTCGGCGTGTTTCGCCCGAGCATGGAGAAAATCGGCCTGCTCGGGCCGGGCGATGTCGGTTACATCGTCTGCAACATCAAGAGCACCGACGAAATCAAGATCGGCGACACCATCACCCACGCCAACAAGCCCGCCGCCGAGATGCTGCCCGGTTACAAGGAAGTGCGTCCGATGGTGTATTGCGGTCTGTATCCGCTCGAATCCGATGACTACGAGAAACTCAAGGTGGCCCTCGGCAAACTGCGCCTGAACGATTCGGCATTGGTGTATTCCTCGGAGAGTTCGGTCGCGCTCGGTTTCGGCTTCCGTTGCGGCTTCCTCGGTCTGCTGCATATGGAGGTCATCCAGGAGCGCATTCGTCGCGAATACGGCGTCGAGATCATCTCCACTTACCCAAGCGTGGTTTACAAGGTGAAGAAACACGGCGGCGACGTCATCGAGGTGGACAACCCGATCAACCTGCCTGACCCGGCCAGCATCGACGAGATCAGCGAACCGACGATCAAGTCCGCCATCCATATTCCCAACGAATTCATGGGCGACATCCTCAGCCTCGTGATGGAGAAGCGCGGCACCTGCGATCACACCGACACGCTCGACGGCAGTCGCGTGATGCTCACCTGCACGCTGCCGCTCAATGAAATCCTCGTCGATTTCAACGACCGTCTGAAGAGTATCACGCGGGGCTACGGCTCGATGGATTATGAACTGGGTGAGTATCGCGTGTCGGACCTCGTCCGGATGGACATCCTGGTCAACTCCGACCCGGTGGACGCGTTTGCGAGCATTGTCCATCGCACCAAGGCCGAGGGCCAGGGTCGCGCGCTCTGCGAGAAACTCGCCGACATCATCCCGCCGCAAATGTTCAAGATCGCCGTGCAGGCTGCCATCGGCGGCAAGATTATCGCTCGCGACAACGTTCGCGAGATGCGCAAAGACGTGACCGCGAAATGCTATGGCGGCGACATCAGCCGCAAGCGCAAGCTCCTCGACAAGCAGAAGGAAGGCAAAAAGAAGATGAAGCAGATTGGCCGCGTTTCGATTCCGCCGGACGCCTTTATCCAGGTGCTGAAGACGAACAGCTAACCCCTCCCGCCATGTTCGACTTCCTGCGCTCCGAGGATTCCAAACTGCGTCGCAGCGCCGCCCATTGGCTGGAGATGGCGCAACGGATCCACGACTACCGGCGGGACCAACTTAGCGCCGAGCAGGGCAGCGAATTACTCGCCGCCATGGCGGACCTGAAGGCGTTGGTGAAGGAGAAGGCGGACGCCGCCTCGCTGCGCCCGGCCATCGAGCGATTGGAGGGAGCGATGCGCACCTGCGGAGGCCGGCTCTATCCGACCAGTTCGTTTGTCGAGAACGTGGAATTCTTCCTCGTGGCTGCGATCGTGATCCTCGGACTGCGCGCGTATTTCGTGCAGCCCTTTAAGATTCCGACAAATTCAATGTGGCCGAGTTATTACGGCATGACGTCGGAAATTTTTCCCGAGGGCGAGGAACCCGGCGTGCTGCGCAAGGTGGCGCGCATGGTCGGACTCGGCGCGGTCAATTACACGCTGACGGCGCCGGCTGACGGCGAGGTCATGGTTCCGATTTTTCGCAGCGGCGCGCCGGCCTACACCGAGAAGTCCGGGCGCAGTCTGTTTATCTTTCCCACGCTGATGCGTGAATACACGGTGATGGTGTCGGGCCGACCGGTGAAGCTCACTGTGCCCGCCGACTGGGCACAATCGGAGTTCGGCTACGACGATGTGTTGGAAAAAACTCTTTTCGCCGGAAAGCGGAGCGGCTTGCAGCATGCGGCCCAGATAGCCAATGGCGCGAATCCCCTTGAATCGTCGATGATGGAGCTGACCAGCGGCGGCCGGAGGATTGAGGCGCGTGTGTTTTGGGTGCCCACCGGAAAAAAAGTCAAAGCAGGCGAGGACATCCTGTCGTTCGATATCCTGACCGGTGACCTGCTCTTTGTGGACCGCCTCAGCTACAACTTCGTGCAGCCGAAGATCGGTTCGGGTTTCGTGTTTAAAACGGAGCGCATCACGCATCCTGAAATGCAGGACACCGCAGGAAAGCAGATCAGCCAGTATTATGTGAAGCGCTTGGTCGGCGCGCCCGGCGATACGTTGGAGGTCAAATCTCCGGTGCTTTATCGCAACGGCCAGCCAATCGAAGGCTCCCCCGCCTTCGAGAAGAATGCTCGTCGCGAAGACAAGTATCCCGGCTATACCAACGCCGGTGGGTTTCTCGGCGAAGGCGAAGTCCTGACCGTGCCGGAGCACGCCTACTTCGCCATGGGCGACAATTCGCCTCGCAGCAAAGATAGCCGCATGTGGGGATTCGTCCCGGAAAAGGACGTGGTGGGACGACCGCTTTTTATCTATTATCCGCTGACCAAGCGCTGGGGCCCGGCCAGGTAAACTTCGCCGGCTTGGCTCAGTTGAGCGCCACTGCACCCGTTTCCTGCCACGCGCGGACGCGTCGTTCCAGGAAGTCGATCCACACGGGCTGGTCGTTGAGGCAGGGAATGTGGGTGAATGTCTCGCCTCCAGCCTTCTTGAAATCCTCCGCGCCTTCGACGCGGATTTCTTCGAGCGTTTCCAAGCAATCGGTGACGAAAGCGGGAGTGATGACGATCAGACGTTTGATGCCGCGCCCCGGCATTTCCTCGAGGGTATGGTCGGTATAGGGCGCGAGCCAGGGTTCGCCCACGAGGCGCGACTGGAAGGTTTGCGACCATTTGCCGGGAGTGAGTCCGGCCTTTTCGGCAAACAGCTGCGTGGTGCGCGTGACCTGCGCCTTGTAGCAGGTGGCGTGGGCGGGCGAGCAGGTGTTGCAGCAATCCGACACAACCTGACAATGCGCGCGGGAGCTGTCAGCTTTCGTGAGATGGCGCACGGGAATCCCGTGGTAACTGAAAAGCAGATGGTCGTGCGGCTCGGCGAGATAGGGTTTCGCGCTGGCGACGAGGGCGCCGATGTAATCGGCGTCAGCGTAGTAGGGCTGCACGGATTCGATCTTTAAATCGGGGGCGATCTTCGCGGCTTCGCGCTGGACCTTCACGACGACGGTCTCCCAGCTCGACATGGCATAATGCGGGTATTGCGGGAAGAGGAGGAGGCGATCCACACCTTCGTTGACGAGCCGGTGCAACACATCGGGAATGGACGGGTTGCCGTAATTCATCGCCAATTCGATGGGCAACGAGGTGCGTGCCTGCAGTTTGGCCTGCACCTGCTTGCTGGTGAGAATCAGCGGCGATCCTTCCGGCGTCCAGATGCTCTCGTAGGCGTGGGCCGATTTCGGGGCGCGGGTGCGGCAGATGATCTGTTTGACCAGCAGCGAACGCAGGAACGCGTTGGCGGGTTTATCGATCACGCGCTCGTCGCCGAGAAATTCCTCAAGATAGCGACGGACGTCCGGAACGGAGGTGGAGTCGGGTGAGCCGAGATTGAGCAGCAGGACGGCAGGCTTGGGCATGGTGTGACAGAGAGAGGTGCCGGAACGGCGGCCAAAGTCAACCGGGCGGCATCCCGCATCCGTGCCGGGGGCAGACGAGGTAGCGGCGCGGAGGCTGACGCACTCTGGGCTGGGCAGGTCTGTGTTTATCCCCTAAATAAACCGGTTTTAACGGCCGATTATCCAGAGAGGCTGCTATCAACGCACAATCGCATACCCCGCACTCATGAACCTGCCACCTGCCACTCAGGGATGGGACGTCGGCATGGTTGTGGCCTGGCTCGACAGGATGCCTCTGTCCGTGGCCGCTGTTTATGGAACGAGCGACTTGATGCTCGTGGCGGGTTTGGTCGTGTCGGTGACGGGTGTAATTGCGTGGCTATGGCATCGGCGGGTAAAACGCGAAATCGAGCAACGTTTCAGTGCGCGCAACCGACAGATGACGGAGCTGATCGAAAAAGCCCAATGCCTGCTCTGGGAAGCCGAAGTCCTGATGGAAACCGACGACTGGGCCTGGCATGTGCGCATGCATCCTTCAGCGTTCTGCCGGCAGCTTATGGAGGGGCGGATTCCCGGTCCGAAGGAGGACATGTGGGCTCAGTTTGAGGTGGAGCGGCGGTCCGACATGGACGATCGCGCATGGGATGCGATTCAGGAAGGTCGTCCGGGCTACGAACAAGAGTTTCGCGCGACGCGTGAGGGTCGGACCTATTGGCTGCATGAGAACGTTTCCATCACCAAGCTCGGCACCGATCGCTACTGGTTGGTGGGATTGGTGACCGATATCACGGCGCAGCGCGAAGCCGAGGCCGCCCGGCGACAGAGCGAGCAGACCGTCGAGCGCATTCTCGCCCACGCTCCCTGCCTGATCTGGCGCGCCACGGTGATGGAGGAGAACGGCGAACTTCAATGGCCGCACTTCGACATGCCGGACTCGCAGCTTTCGCAGCAGCTTTTCGGCGACAAGTGGCTGTTCTCCCACATTAGCGGTTTCTGGGATAAACTGGAAGTTCCCGACCTGCCGGAGATGAATCTGCGGAGCAGCCGGGCTATTCGCGGCGGCGAGACCGGTTACGAACAGCAGTTCCGGGTTATCAGTCGCAACGGTCGCATTTTCTGGGTGAACGAGCGTGTTTCCATCACCCAAACGGGAGACAAAGTCTGGAGTCTCGTAGGTGTGGTGACCGATGTCACGGCCCAGACCGAGGCCGAGCTGGCGCGAAAATCGAGCGAGCGGCAGCTCGCGCATTTGCTGGAGCGCGCCGACACCCTCATCTGGCAGGCCAAGGCCGAGCGTCGAGCTGACGGATGGTTGAATTGGTCGATGTTCATTCCGCCGTCCCAGCTCTACCGCCGGCTCTTCGCCGAGGATCCGGTTCAATCCGGAGGGTTCGATTGGAAAGCTCGCGGCGTGCCGGAGGACGACGAAATGAAAGCGCGCTGTCTGGCCGCTTTGAACAAGGGCGAGCCCGGCTACGAACAGGTTTTTCGGGTGCCAATGGGTTCGGATTACATCTGGCTCAGTGAATCGGTGACCATTGATCCGACCGGACCCGACAGCTGGGATCTCGTCGGCGTGCTCACCGACATCACCGCCCGACGCCGGGCCGAGGAAGCCTGGCACGCCAGCCAGTTGCGCCTTGGCAAGCTCCTGGATCTGGCCGACTGCATGGTCTGGGAAGCCACGGTTAAAGTGCGGGCAGACGATACCCTGGAGTGGGACCAATATATCCCGCCTTCCGCGCTTTACCGCCGCATATTCGGCGAACCGCGCAGCGAAGGACCGCAATTGCGTTGGGATGAACTCACCGTGCCGGAATATTCCGAAATGGTCGCGCGCACGCTGCAGGCCGTGAAGACCCGCACGCCGGGCTACCAACAGGAATTCCGGGTGATAAAGCCGGAGGGAGAAATATGGCTGCGCGAGATTGTGACGATGATTCTGCTCGAGGACGGTCGTTTTCGGATGGTCGGGGTCATCACTGATATCACCGCCCAGCGTCGCGCCGAGGAGGCCCAGCGCCAGAGCGAGGTGCGTTTAACGGCGCTGCTGGAACAGGCGGACTGCATGATCTGGCAGGGTGAGTGCCAACTGCGGGCACCGGACGATTTTCACTGGCGTGTATTCACTCCGCGCTCGCATCTGTTCCAACGCATTTTTGGACGTGAGCCCGACGGCGAATGTCATTTCAATTGGAACGAGAACAATGTGCCCGAGTTTCAGGAGATGCGCGCCCGTTCGCGACGCGCCTTGGTGGAAGGGCAAAACGGGTATGAGCAGACTTTTCGCTACCAGCATGCCGACGGCGACATTTGGCTGCATGAAAAAGTCAGCATCAAACCGGCAGGTTCAGACCGCTGGGAACTCATCGGCATCATTACTGACATCACCGCGCAGAAGCGTTCCGACGAAGCCCGCCAGGCGAGCGATCAACGATTGCAGGAACTGCTCGGTCGCGCGGAGTGCCTGCTATGGGAGGCCGATGTCGAAGTGGTGCCCGGTGTCGAGGTATTGACTGGTTGGAAATGGCGCGTCCGCACGCAGCCATCGCTGCTCTATCAGCGCCTCTGTGGAAAATCTTCTCCCGCCCCGCAGGCAGCCGTGTGGCCGGCGGACCGGGTGCCCGATCGGGCCAAGATGGACGAACTTTGCCGCGACGCCCTGCTAGCACGCAGAGCGGGCTACGAACAGATTTTTCACTACATCAAGGAAGACGGCACGGTCGTCTGGATCAGTGAAAACGTGACCATCCGCCAGACCGGCGAGAACCGCCTGTCCTTGGTGGGAGTGGCGGTGGATGTGACGGCCCAACGTCTTTCTGAAGCCGCGCGACAGGAGAGCGAACAACGGCTGGCGGAAATCCTGACACGTGCCGACTGCTTGCTTTGGGAGGCCACGGCGGAAATCAGTTCGGACGACTGGCAATGGCAGTTCAACATCCAGCCCTCGGTGCTCTGCCAACGCCTCTATGGTGAAGCCAAACCGCCCTCGAGCTACGGGCTCTGGCGCAAGTTCACTATTCCCGAGCGCGCCGAAATGAACCAGCGCTGCCGTCGCGCGATGAGCGAAGGGCTGGCCAGCTACGAGCAGGTGTTCCATATCGTGCAGCCCGGCAAGAACGCCATCTGGATTCGAGAAAACGTGACGATACGTCGCCTCGACCAGACGCGGTTTTCCCTGGTCGGCGTCGCCGTGGATATTACCCGGCAGCGCGGAGCCGAAGAGGCGCTGGCGGCGGAGAAGGAACGACTCGCGGTCACGCTGCGGGCGATGACCGAGGCGGTCATCACCACCGATGTCGGCGGGCGTGTTCAGTTCATGAATCCGGCCGCCGCGCGATTGTTGGAGCGCGAGCCGACAGACTGCATAGGACGCCCCGTGCAAAGCAGCTGCCAACTGGAACACATGCACACCGGCGCGCCCATCGCGATGCCGGTCGAGCGCGTATCCCAAGGCGACGTGATGATCGACCTGCCCGGTCATACGCGGCTGGTTACCTCCTCGGGAAAGCGTCGCTCGGTGGAGGGTTGTTGTGCGCCCGTTCATTCCGCCGAGAGCAAGGTGACTGGCACGGTGCTCGTCATGCGCGACGTGACCGAACAGGAGCGACTGGAACAGGAATTGGTGCGAGCGACACGACTGGAGTCGGTTGGCGTGCTCGCCGGCGGCATTGCGCATGATTTCAACAACATCCTGACAGCCGTGATGGGCAACCTGGCGCTCGCGCAACTCGACATTCCGCCCGACAACCGCGCCGCGGCCAGCCTGCGTTCGGCAGAGAAAGCGGCGCTGCGCGCACGCGATCTCACGCAGCAGTTGCTGACCTTCGCGAAAGGTGGCGAGCCGGTCCGTGCCGCCATCCAGTTGGAATCGGTGGTGCGCGAGATGACGACCTTCGCTCTGCACGGTTCGCAGGTGAAGGCGCATTTTGAGATGTCGCCCGATCTGTGGACCGCAGACGCCGACAAGGGACAAATCGGCCGGGTGGTGCAGAATCTCGTGATCAACGCGGTGCAGGCGATGCCCCGCGGCGGCACGCTGCATATTTCCGCGCGCAACGATCCGCATGCAGGCCTGAACCAGCCCGGACTTGCTCCCGGCAAGTATCTCCAGATCGCCATCACCGACACGGGTGAGGGCATCAGTCCCGAAAACGTGGCGAGAATTTTCGATCCCTATTTCACCACCAAACAGACCGGCACCGGCCTTGGGTTGGCGGCGGTGTATTCAATCATCAAGAAACATCGGGGCCACATTGAGGTGGAGTCCCAACCGGGCCAGGGGACAACGTTCCGTTTCTGGTTGCCCGCTCTCGACGAGCAAGCGCCGGCGAGGGAGACACGCACGCCCTGGGCGAATGATCCGCGGGACATGATCCGCGGCCGCGTCCTGTTCATGGATGACGAGGAAAGCATTCGCGAAATGGCGCGCTCCCTTCTGCACCGCTTTGGTCTTACCGTGGATTGCACTGCCGACGGGGCCGAGGCAGTGGCGCGTTACAGCGAGGCGCTGGCCGCGGGCCGGCGCTATGACCTTGTCATCATGGACCTGACCGTGCCGGGCGGTATGGGCGGTTTGGCCGCCTTGGAAAAACTGCGGGAGCTGGATCCTCAGGTGAAAGCGGTCGTTTCGAGCGGCTATTCCAGTGATCCGGTGCTGGCGCGGTATCGCGAGCATGGTTTTGCCGCAGTCGTGGCCAAGCCCTACGAAGTGGGCGAGATATCCCGGGTGCTGCGGGAATTGCTGCCGCCGCGCTGAACACTCTCAAGCGGCGGAGCGGATCGCGGCGATCAGGCGATGGACGTTTTCCGGTGCGATCCGGTCGGTGATGATGGTGGCAGGAAACTGTCGGGTGATGTCGAGATGCACTCCGGGTTCCGACCCTGGGCGCACAATATCTTCGACGAAGTCCATGCCACCGCGCGGCTTGATCCAGCGGTAGTAAGCGTCGGCATCTTCGGATTCCAGCACGATGTCCATTTTCAGAATCACGGCGCAGTAGAGCGTCAGATCCCGGTAGGAAGCAAACCAGGTGGGCGGACAGGTCAGCTGGTCTCGAATGATGAGCGTCATGGCGAAGTCCTATTTTGCAGAAAGCGTGCCGTCTTTTGACGGCCCGTGATTTTCTCTGGCCTAGTGGTTCATGGCTGGTTCACTTATCCCTTCAAATCGTCACAAATTCATATGAGTTCAGCCCGTCCGCCCGTCCTCCTGGTCATCCGTGATGGCTGGGGCAAGAATCCCGACCCCAAGCAGGATGTCACCAACGCCGTCGCACTCGCCAAGAAGGCCTGCGACGACGCCCTCCACGCGAAATACCCGCATACGTTGGTGAAGGCTTCGGGCCTCGATGTCGGGTTGCCTGACGGGGTGATGGGGAACAGCGAGGTCGGCCACGAAAACATCGGCGCCGGGCGCATTGTGGACCAGGAACTCGTCCGCTTGAACAAGCTTTTTTCCGAGAAGCGTCTCGCCACGAACGCAGTATGGAAAAATCTCGTCGCTCGCGTCAAGTCGGGTGGAGGCAAGCTGCATCTTTTCGGCATCGTTTCCGATGCCGGCGTGCACGGCATGCTTGATCACCTTTACGGCATCCTGCAGCAGGCGAAAGAGGACGGCATCACACAGGTTTATCTGCATGCGTTCACCGACGGTCGCGACACACCTCCCTCGAGTGGCCTCGGCTACATCAAGCAGGTCGAGGCGCAGATGCAGGCCATCGGCGTTGGCCGGATTGCGACCGTGTGCGGGCGTTTCTGGGCGATGGATCGCGACAACCGCTGGGAGCGTGTGCAGCAGGCCTACGACATGCTCACCGGCAAGGCCGCCGCGACGGCCGTCAGCGCCGGGGCCGCGGTGCAGTCCTACTACGACAAACCGATGAGCCCGACGCAGGTCGGCGACGAGTTTGTGCCCGCCACCTGGATTGTTGGCGGCGACGGCAAGCCGGTCGCCACCATTGCCAACGGTGACGCCGTGCTCTTCTACAACTACCGCGGCGATCGTCCGCGCGAGATCACGAAGGCGTTTGTGCTGGATGATTTCAGCGGGTTCGACCGCGGCGCGAAGCTCGATCTCTATTACGCCACGATGACGGAATACGAGTCCGGTCTGCCTGTGCACGTCGTGTCGCCGAAACCCGAGAAGTTGAAACACATCCTCGGCGAAGTCGTCGCCAACGCCGGCATCGCGCAGTTCCGCTGTGCCGAGACGGAGAAGAACCCTCACGTGACTTTCTTCTTCAATAATTACCGCAAGGATCCGTTCCCGGGTGAAGACCGCGCCTGTCCGTCCAGTCCCAAGGTGCCGACCTACGACATGCAGCCCGAAATGTCCTCGGTGGAGGTGACGAAGGCTGCGAAGGAAGCGATTCTCTCCGGCAAATACGGTCTCATCGTCGTGAACTACGCCAATCCCGACATGGTCGGGCACACGGGCTCGTTGCCGGCCACCGTCAAGGCCGTCGAGGCAACCGATGCCGGTGTGGGCGAGTTGCTCGCTGCGCTTGCCGAGAAGGGCGGCAAGGCCGTCGTTTGTGCCGACCACGGCAATGCCGAGCAGATGTGGGATCCGACCGTGAACGGACCGCACACCGCGCACACCCTGAACCTCGTCGAGGTTTTCGCCGTGGGCGACGGGCTCGTCGCGGGAAAAACGCAGATGCGCAGCGGCGGCCGTCTGGCCGACATCGCGCCCACCGTCCTCCATCTCATGGGCCTGCCCAAGCCGGCGGAGATGACGGGCCAAAGTCTGATTGCCTAATAGAACCGGCCGAATTTCACCCCGCCATGTGGCATCAGCTGCTGCGTCCGACTAGATTTCGTTTGGCAGGGCTGTTGCTGCTGGTTTGCCAGCCGATACTTTTCGGGCAAGCGCTTAGACAAAGCAAGTAAAGCGGCCGACCCCGAGCGTCAGCGGGAAATGTTTTGCGAGGCAAACTACTACGTTGGGATGATTAACTTACTCGCCGGGCGAACCGCTGAGGCAAAAGTCAACTTTGAGGCTTGTATCGAGACAGGGGTAACAAGGTTTATTGAATATGATTTCGCACGGGCGGAATTGACGCGAATGGGCCGGTGAAGTGTATGGCGAGAGCCTGATTTCAGGCTGAGCCCGTTGGTTGACGTCGCGCCGGCATGGCGCCAAATAACGCTGATGCCGGACCTCTTCATCATCGCCGGACCGAACGGGGCGGGAAAATCCACCTATGTGAAGCGTTTCCTGCCGGAGGAAATGCGCTGCCGAGAGTTCGTGAATGCCGACCTCATCGCCGCCGGACTTTCGCCGTTTGCGCCGCAGAACGTCGCATTTCAAGCCGGACGAATCATGCTGAAAAGACTGCGGGAACTGTTCGAGCAACGGGCCAGCTTCTCGTTTGAAACCACGCTTACCGGCTTCGGCTATACGCACCTATTGGCGGAGATGCAGGCGGCGGGCTATCGTATTAGGTTGGACTATCTCTGGATTCCGAATCTCGACATCACGCGCAATCGCGTAAGACAGCGCGTTCGGAAGGGCGGCCACGACATTCCCGACGAAGTGCAGCAGCGGCGGTTCGGCAAGGGGCTGCGCCTGCTCTGGTCGCACTACCGCCCCCAGGTGAATTACTGGCGTCTTTTCGACAATGTTGGCGAGAACCCTCATCTGGTGGTCGAGGAACAGAATGGGGTGCTGCAGGTGTGGGACGCCTCGAAGCTTGCGGAGATCGAATCGTCGGCTAACTTGCAGCTCATGGAAAAGATGCCGCCCGATCGCCTTGAGGAATCCGCAATCCTTACCCCGGAAGCGGAAACCCGGGCTGCATTACGCGCCATGCGCAAGGCCTATGCCGATGTCATTCTCGAAAACCTGGCTTGGGGTCTGCCCATCATCCAGTGGCGCAAGGGCATCGGCGTGGTCGAGGTGCCGGCCGAGCAGTTGGAGCCACTGGCGCGCCGCATCCTCGAAACCAATGGCGAACCGCTGCCACCGGAGGAAGAGCGCGCGCTGCTGGCGCACCTCAAAGTCTGATCGCCGGACTGGACAAGGCTTCCGACGCCTACATTTTCCGGTCCGATTCGACCGCCTTGTCGCGGAACAGCACGCCGAAGAACACCATCACGCCTGCGGCGAAGGCAGAGGGAATCCACCAGAACGATTGCCACTGCGCTGGAGTGAGCGCGGACGCGGTGCCGAGGAAGTTGTTGTAAACCATGCCGGCGATTTGCGCGCCGATGAGCATGCCCACGCCGTAGGTCACGAGCACCAACATGCCCTGCGCTTGTCCGCGGATGGCAGGCGACGACTTCTTGTCCACGTAGATTTGTCCGGTGACGAAGAAGAAGTCGTAGCAGATGCCATGCAGGGCGATGCCGCCGATCACCATCCACTGCACCTGTTCCGGCGCACCGAGGGCGAAGAGTGCGTAACGCAGCACCCACGCTCCCATGCCGACAATCATCATCCACTTGACGCCGAGGCGTGCGAAGAAGAACGGCATGAGCAACATGAAGCCTACTTCGGAGGCCTGCCCGAGCGTTTGCGTGGCGGCAATGTTCGTGACGCCCGCCGCGCCGAGGAAGAGCTGGGTGAAGTTATAGTAGGCGGCCAGCGGGATGCAGATCAGGAACGAACTCGCGAGGAAAACGTAGAACGGTCCGCTGCCGAGCTGGCGAAACGCGTCCACGCCCAGAATCGACCCGATGGACACTTTCTTGCCCTTCGCCGAGGGCGGCGTATGGGGCAGGGTGAAGCAGAAGACGCCAAGCAGGAGTGAAGCGACTCCCGCAGTGATGAGCGGAGCCGAGGTGCTCTCGGCACTGCCGCCCACGAATTTGCCGAGCACGAACGAAACGGCGAGGCCCGCCACAATCCACCCCAATGTGCCGAACACGCGGATGCGGGGAAACTGTTTCTCCTGATCGTCGAGATGGTGAAACGCGAGTGAGTTGGCCAGGCCAAGCGTCGGCATGAAGCAAAGATTATAGAGCAACAACCCGAGGATGAATGCGGTGGAATTGCCGCTTAGCGACGGCACGGCCAGCAACACGACACCGCCGACGAGGTGGAGCACAGCCAGCACTTTTTCGGTCGCGAAGAACCGGTCGGCGATCAGCCCGAGGAAGAACGGCGCGGCGATGGCGGCGATGGGATTCACCGTGAACGGCCAGTGGGTGAGGCTGCCCATGCCTTGCGCGGTCATATAGACCGCAATCGAGGTATACCAAGCCCCCCAGATGAAAAACTGGAGGAACATCATGATGCTAAGCTTCGTGTTCAGGGTGCCATTCATGGGGTGACAGGGCTTGCGGATGGATGAGGTGAGGACCGCAATCAACCAGTCCCGCGGAGCGCAGTCGAAACCAAAGTCACGCCGTCACCGGCAGACGATCAAGCCTGCGGCTGGTCACGCTTGGCGCTGCGACGGTCGTGATCGATGCGCGGGTCGCCGTAACGCTTGATGCCCTTGCTGCGGGAAAGTCCGGCGACGAGGTGGGCCGATACGGGAAGCGTCAGGAATTGGAAGAAAATGGCGGCCGGGATCTTCAAGCCCGCGGCGTCGGCGCCGAGATCAATCCACAGGCCGGTAAGCAGCAGCGTCAGGCCGAGGGTCAAGCCCTTGCCGAGCGAATGCGAACGACAGAACACATCGGGCAGTCGGATGGTGCCGATCATGGCGATCAGAATCGTGCAGGCTCCGAGGAAAACCAGCAGTGCGGTGAGAAAGTTGAGGACGCTGCTCATGGCCGTTTTTCCGGATTGGGTTCGTCGGACTCGTCCTGCGGGTTGTCGGGCATCATGCGGCGAAGATAGGCAACAAACGCGATGGTGCCGAAGAACCCGAGTGAGGACACGATCAGGATCAGTTCGAGATAAAGCGCTGTCTCCCAAATGCGCGACAGCAGGGCGATCAGGCCGACGCAGCACAGCACGACGGAGTCGAACGCGAGAATCCGGTCAACCACGGTCGGCCCCTGCGCGAGCCGGTAGAAACCGAGGAGGGTCGCGGTAATCAGGATATAGAAGGAGGCTTGGATGAGGAGCTCGGTCATCGGGTGAGGGCGAGCAGGGCCCGCTTCAGGGTGTGATCGATTTCATCGCGCACGGCGTCAGGATTTTTCGTGTCGAGAATGTGCAGCAGGAGCGTCTGGTGGTCCCCCGATATTTCGACCACGCTCGAGCCGGGCGTGAGGTTGATGAGGTAGCTGAGAATGACGATTTCGTAGGGCTTCATCCCGACCACGCTGTAAGTGATGAGCCGCGGGCTGAGGCGGGCGAGGGGCGTGGCAAGCACGACACGGAGCAAGCCGACGCTGGCCACGGCGAAGGCGTGGATGAAGACGCCGGCGAACACGATGGCCGCGGTGAAACGCCGCGTGTAATCGCGGCTGTCCAGCACCTCGCGGAAAAGCAGGATCAAACCATAGCCGATGAGATAGCCGACAACGAAGGTCGCAAAGGTGGGCCGGTGATCCTGCAGCAGCAGCCAGATGGCCGCGATCATGAGGTTGAGGCCAAAATGCTTCATGGGCGCACCTCCAGGATATGTTGGATGTAGGCGGCGCGATCAAATATCTGGTGCGATGCCTCGGCGGACAATTGCAGCAAGCGATCGGCGCCCAAACCGAAGCCGAGGGAGACAAACGTCATCACGGCGATGATGATGGTCATGGGCTTCCAGCGCAGGTCGTCATGATCGATGTGGCCGCCGGCCTCGGCTTCGTCGCGCCAGAAGGTCGTGAGCCAGATCCTGAGCATGCTGAACGTGGTGAGGAGGCCGGCAATCAGCACGCAGGCGATGTAGAGCCAGTGCCCGAGTCGGGCGCCTTCGGTGACGATCATGTATTTGCCCCAGAACCCGCTCAGCGGCGGAAGGCCGGCGAGGGCGAAGGCTTGGAGAAGGAACAACACGCCGAGCAGGGGTGCGGCTTTCCAGAGTCCGCCCGTGCGCTCGATGTTGTCGGTGTCGTTCAGCACGCCGACCGCGCCGCCGATGAGAAAGAGCGAGGATTTCACCATGATGTCCTGCAGGACATAGAAGATTGCCGCCGTGAACGCGTATTCGGTGAAAAACGACACGGCGAGGGCGATGGAGCCGATGCTGGTGATGACTTGGAAGGACAGGATGCCCCGGATCGAGTTGCGGGAAATCGCCCCCAGTGCGCCGAAGATCATCGTGGCGGCGGCCATCCAGCCGAGACATTGATAAACGAGCGTCAGGTCGGGCGGCAACACCTGGCCGAAGACCCGGATCATAACGTAAACGCCCACTTTTGTGAGCAGGCCTGCGTAGAGAGCTGCGACGGGCGCGGGCAGAATCGGATAACTGTTCGGCAGCCAGTAGTAGAGGGGGAACAGGCCGGATTTGAGGCCGAACACCAGCAGCAGGAGCAACCCCAGGACGGTGATGCGCGGGTCGCCGGCCATTTGCGAGCCGACCAGTGCGATCTGCGCGAAGTTGAGCGAACCGAAGATCGTGTAGGCGAAGCCGGCCGCGACGAGAAAGATCGTGCTGCCGAACAGATTGATGGCGAGGTAGGGAAAGGCCTGTCGGATGTCGAAGTCGTCCGCCTCCAGCGTGAGCAGCGCATACGAGGCGATCAGCATCACCTCGAAACCGACGAAGAGATTGAACAGGTCGCCGGTGATGAACGAGAGGTTGATGCCCGTCATCATGAACTGGATCAGCGGTGCGCGCAGCGGGTGCGTGCGCTGCGTGGGCATTTCGGCGAAACCGAAATTGATGGCCGCGAGCGCCAGCATGGCGCCGAGTGCCAGCATGAGCGCCGTCAGTTGGTCGATCACCAGCACGATGCCAAATGGAGCGGCCCAACCGGATGCGGGCATCATCAATGGCGGCAGCTGGTAGGTGACGGCAACCAGACCCAGCGCAACGGTCAGTTGCACCAACATGGACACGCCCGCGAGCCAGCGGCGCCAGAAGCGGGAGCGCCCGACCAGCAACAGCATCAAGGCCGTCAGCACGGGCAGGACCAGCGGAAGAATGACGAGATTGGTCGTCATGACTGGTCGTCCTCCGTGCGGTCCGGACGGCGGGCCGGGTCGAAGAGTTCGCGCAGGTTGGTGGTGCGCTGGTCGAGAAAGATGCGGTAGAGCAGCACGACGAGGTAAGCGGCCACACCGAAGCCGATCACGATGGCGGTGAGGACGAGGGCTTGGGGCAGGGGGTCCACATGTTGCGCGCCGATTTTGACGGTTACCGGGGCGTCGCGGCCGTCAGGGCTGCCGGACATGGCCAGCACAAAGAGATTGGCCGCATGCGTGAGCAGCAGGAAGCCGAAGAGAATCCGGGTGAAGCTCGAGCGGAGGATCAGGTAGCAGGCGACGCCAAAAAGCACGCCGATCAGGATCGAAGTTTCCCAGATCATGATTCGCCCTCCTTGTGATTGTCCGGCGCGGCGGGTTCGTCGTGGCGGGAGCCCGCGCTCTCGATCGGTCGTTCGAGCGGGGCTGCGTAGCGGCGGTGTTCATCCTCACCGAGGGAGGTGAAGCCGGAGAGCGCGCGAATGAGCACGAAGAGCAGCTTGGTGCTCACGCCAAGGACAACGAAGAACACGCCGATGTCGAAGAGCAGCGGGGTGCCAAGCGGCATCTCGCCGACGAGAGGGATGTTCTTCAACTTGACGTGATAGTGGCTGAGGAAGGGTTTGCCGAAGAGCGCAGGGCTGATCGCGGTGGTAAACGAAATGAGCAGGCCGATGAAAGAGAGGCGGAGCGGATCGACGCGCAGCACGCGTTGCGCGGTCTCGATGCCCATGGCCAGGCTCAGCAGGATGACCGAGAGCGCGGAACCCAAACCGGCGATGAAGCCGCCGCCGGGGAGGTTGTGTCCGCGCAGTAGGAGATAGAAGCTGAACACGTTGATCAGGTAGAACAGCAACGGCACCACCGAGCGGAGGATCAGTCTGTCGTCGGGCTTCATTGCGGGCGATCCTCCGGAAATTCCTCCTGGAGCACGCGGAGGCGTTTGCGAGTGCTGTAGCCGGGCAGGCTCATCGAGCCGGCCTCATACTCATCCTGCGAGCGCCGGTGGCGCATGAAGAGCCCGATGGCGCCGAGCGTGGCGATCACGAGCACGCAGATTTCAAAAAGGGTGTCGAAGCCGCGGAAATCGACCAGCAGGGTGTTCACGGCATTGGTGCCGTGCGCCAGCAGCACCGTGTTGGCGAGGTAGAATGAGCCGGCGGCCTCGGGGTGCTTGGGCGAGAGGGCGGCAAGGGAGATCAGCGTCGCCATCAGGCCGAGCCCGGTGGAGATCATGACGCGTGCGAAGTTGCGCCGCGGGGTGCTGCGCGATTCGTGGTTGCTGGCATTCGCCGTCCGGGGAAAGCGGGAAAGCAGGAGCAGCACCAGGAGCAAGGTGGCGGATTCCACCAGGATCTGGGTCATGGCGAGATCCGGCGCGCGGAACAGGATGAAGTAGAACGTGACGAGAAACCCGATGATCGACATTGCAATCAATTGGGCCGCCCAGGTGCGCAGCGCGAGGACCATGAAGACGGCGACGGCGATCAGCACCGCCACGAAACTGCGCAGCGGGTGGAAGTCGGTCAGCGACGGGGGAGCCGGCAGCAGGTTGCCTGCACCGACGACGAACCCGGTGCCGACGAGCAGCACGGTGAAGCTCATCACGATGGCGAGATGGTCCAGCGGTTGATCGACCCGCAGAATGGTGGTGACGCGGTGCGCGGTGTGCGGCAGCTCCCGGACGGTTTGGAGAAAAAGCAAATCGAGGCGCAGCGCCGGCGGAATGCGGAAGCGCGCCCAGCGTTCGCGACCGATGATGGCAAACAGCACCAGCCCGGTGGCAAGAATGCCGGCGCTCAACAGGACTTCGGGTGCCCAGTGGTCGGGAAAGGCCTTGAAGACGAGCGGCGCGTCGGCTTGCAGGCCGGTCACGCGGATGTCGTTAAGCCACGCCGAAAGCCATTGCGGGCGCAGGCCGAACACGAGCGTGGACCCGGCCAGCAGGGTGGGCGGGATCAACAGCCCGGGCGAGGGCGCATGAAAATGCTCGTCCAATTCCTTCCGGGGCGCGCCCCAGAAAACGTGGAAGATGAGGCGGGCGGAAAAAGCGACCTTGAAGACAAGGGCCGCCACGACGAGGACGAGTGCCCCACGCGCGAGATCGCCGCCAATCGAGAGGTTGGCCAGCACGGCCTGCAGGTAATATTCCTTGCTGACGAAACCCAGCGTGCCCGGGAATCCCGCCATCGAGGCCGCGCAGATGACCATCAGCACGGTGACCCAAGGCAGGCGGGTGCGCAGGCCGCCGAGCTTCCGGATGTCGCGCGAGCCGGTCGAATGATCGATGATGCCGGCGATCATGAACAGCGCACCCTTGAACAGGACGTGGCTGGTGATGTGCAGGAAGTCCCCCTGCACGCCGACGGCCGGACCCAGCCCGTAGAAGCCGATCAGCATGCCCAGCGTGGTAATGGTGGAATACGCGAGGATGGCCTTGAGGTCGTGTGACATCAGCGCCAGCAGGGCGGCGGATGCCATGGTGAAGAAGCCGATGCTGATTAGGAACGGCGTCCACATTTCCAGTCCGTTGAAGAGCGGGAAAATTCGCGCGACCAGGAAAATGCCGAGCTTCACCATGGTGGCCGAGTGCAGGTAGGCGCTGACGGGCGTCGGCGCGGCCATGGCGTTGGGCAGCCAGAAGTGGAACGGGAACTGGGCCGATTTGCCCATGGCCCCGGCGGCCGTCAGCAGGAAGGCCACGGTGGTCAGCGTGCGCGATTCGGTGGTCAGCGGACCGGACAACAACGCCGCGAGATCATAGGTGCCGGTCTGGTGTCCGAGAATGACAACGCCTGCCAGCATGGCCAGGCCGGTGCCGCCGGTGACGAGCAGGGCCATTTGCGCGCCCTGCCGGGAGTTCTCCTTTTCGTGAAGGAAGCCAATGAGCAGGAACGAGGCGACGCCGGTGATTTCCCAGCAGATGAACAGCAGCAGCAGGTTGCCGGCGAGCACCGTGCCGAACATCGCGCCCATGAAGAGCAACAGGTAGGCATAGAAGCGACCGTGCTCTTCGTAGTGGTCATCAATGTAGAAACGCGCGTAGAACGCCACGAGGGCGCCCATGCCGCTGACGACGATCGCGTAAAACAGCGAGAGACCGTCGAGGAGGAAGGTCAGGTTGAGCCCGAGCGTGGGCACCCAGGAAAACTCCACCACTTGGCGTTCACCGGACGGGATCTCCGCGGCCAGCCAGACAAACAGCGCGCAGGAGACCAGGGGCGCGACCAATGCAATCCATGCGCTGCTTGCCCGCAAGCGGCTGGCCGATGCCAGCACGATCGGGATGAGCAGGAAAGGAGCGACTGTCGCAATAAGGAGAGGGAAAACCATGCGGGTGCCATCTGGCTGCCGGACTACTGACGCACGGGACTCGCCATGACCGGAAGCCGCGCTCACCTTTTGGCACCAAATTGTTATGTCAACTCCCGCGGCGTTTTTTTTCCGATCCAGAAAGTGGGTGGGCTGACATGTCGGGCGGGCAGGGTGGCAATCCCCTGCCATCTGTCATACGATAGGAAATTCTGTTTGCCCCCCGCGGGCGCGCCCCGTTTTGTTCGGCGTTCCGTCCCTATGCTTCGCACCCATCATTGTGGCCAACTTACCAAGTCCAACCTCGGCGCGACCGTGTCTCTCGCCGGCTGGGTTGATTCCGTCCGCGACCACGGCGGCATCATCTTCGTCGACCTTCGCGACCGCCAGGGCGTGACCCAGGTCAAGTTCGACTCCGCGCTCCGCGAACAGGCCGCGCAGCTCAAGGACGAGTCCGTCATCGGCATCACCGGCAAGGTGGAGAACCGTCCCGAGGCGATGGTGAACAAGAATCTCCCGACCGGTGAGATCGAGATCGATGCCACCGAACTGGTCATCCACAACCTTTCCGAAACGCCACCGTTCCCGCTCACCGATGCCGGTGGTGACAAGGTCAACGAGGACCTGCGCCTGACCTATCGTTACCTCGATCTGCGCCGCCCGAAGATGCGCAGGAATCTCGCGGTCCGTCATCGCACGGCCAAGTCCGTGCGCGACTACTTTGACTCCCAAGGCTTCTACGAGGTTGAAACGCCTGCGCTCTTCAAGAGCACACCCGAGGGCGCCCGCGAATACCTCGTGCCTTCGCGCATCCACCCGGGCGAATTCTACGCGCTCTCGCAGTCGCCGCAGCAGTTCAAGCAGATCCTCATGGTGGCTGGCGTGGAAAAGTATTTCCAGATCGCCCGCTGCTTCCGCGACGAGGATCTCCGCGCTGACCGCCAGATGGAATTCACGCAAGTGGACCTGGAGGTTTCCTTCATCGACCGCGAAGGCGTGTATGCGCTGCTCGAAGGCCTGTTGAAGAAAATCTGGAAGGACGTGCTGAACCACGACCTGCCCACGCCGTTCCCGCGCATGGCCTACAAGGATGCGATGAATCGCTACGGCGTGGACAAGCCCGACACGCGCTTTGGCTTCGAAATCGCTGATTTTTCCGAGACGTTCAAGAACTCGGGCTTCAAGGTCTTCCAGTCCACCGTCGTCGCGCACGGCTCGGTGAAGGCCTTCAACGCGAAGGGCCTGGCCGACATCACGCAGGGTGAGATTGGCGCGCTCGAGGAAATCGCCAAGACCCTCGGCGCAAAGGGTCTCGCCTACATCAAGGCCGAGGCGGGCGGTTGGAAGTCACCCATCGTGAAATTCTTTAGCGACGCCGAAAAGGCCGAGCTCACCCAGAAGCTGAACATCGAGGATGGCGACCTGGTGTTTTTCGCCGCCGCTCCGTGGGAGCGCGCTTGCGCGATTCTCGGACGCATCCGCCTCGAAGCGGCGCAACTGCTCGTGAAGCGCGGCAAGCTCAGCATTCCCGCCGATCAGTGGAATTTCCTCTGGGTCGTTGATTTCCCGCTCATGAGCTATGACGAGGAGCGCGGTGGCTACGCGGCCACGCATCATCCGTTCACGGCGCCGGTCGCCGAGGATGTTCCGCTGCTCGACAGCGATCCCAAGGCGGTGCGCGGCCAACATTACGATTGCGTGCTCAACGGCACGGAACTCGGCGGCGGCTCGATTCGTATCCATCAGCCGGCACTTCAGGAAAAAATCTTCAAGGACGTGCTCAAAATTCCGGATAAGACCGTCGAGAGCCGCTTCGGCTACATGCTGAAGGCTTTCAAATACGGCGCGCCGCCGCACGGTGGCTTTGCCTTCGGCCTCGATCGCATCTGCGCATTGCTGTGCGGCACGACCAGCATTCGTGACGTCATCGCGTTCCCGAAGACGCAGAAGGCGCAGGACCTCATGGCCCAGAGCCCGACGCCCGTCACCGCGAAGCAGCTCAAGGAACTGCACATTCAGACGGTGATCCCTCAGCAGTAAGCGCTGCCGTCAAACGTCAGCCGATTCCGTTCGCAACGTTGTTGCGGTCACCAGCCGCAGGGCAGGGGCTCATCTTCGCTGATGAGGCCTTGCACGCCTGCTCATTACCGAGGGAAACGCCAAACAAGTGTTGCGCCTTTCTTCCAATCGCAGACACTTTTACCAACACAATCTCTCCATGAAGCTTATCACCGCCATCATCAAGCCGTTCAAACTCGAGTCCGTTAAGGAAGCCCTGACCGCCATCGGAGTCGAAGGCATGACCGTTACGGAAGTGAAGGGCTTCGGTCGCCAGAAGGGGCACACCGAAGTCTATCGCGGCAGCGAATACACGGTGGATTTCCTGCCGAAGATCAAAATCGAGATCGTCGTGGCCGATGACATCAAGGACAAGGTCGTGATCGCCATCGTGAATGGCGCCAAGACCGGCAAGATCGGCGACGGCAAGGTGTTTGTCTCCCCCGTGGACGATGTCATCCGCATTCGCACCGACGAGCACGGCGACGCCGCGATCTGAGCGGACTCGCGACATCGCGGGCAGTGTGCTGATATGGATAAAAAGTCCTGATGCTCATCGGTGTCCTGCTGCTGCTCGCGGGTGTGCTGGCGTTTATCTTTCCGGAGAAGGCGTGGCAGGGGCTGATGCCGCGCGGCTCGCGCTGGGCCAACCAAGCCTCGACGTCCGGCCTGCTGCTCTTCACCGGCCTCGGCTGGCTCGGGTTGATCCTGCTCATCGTTTACAGCGGGGCGTTGTGGCTGGGCTGGCGCTCGGAGCAATGGATGGCGGTCACGGGCTCGGTGGTGGAAAGCCGGCTCGTCGAGACGCGTCAGATACGGTCGACCAACTCCGCTTATCGTGCGCAGGTCGTTTACCGTTATGAAGCGGACGGTCGCGTCCAGCATGGCATGCGGGTGGACTTCGCCGGTTCATCGACGCCGGATCGCGCATATGTGGAGGAGCAATTGCGAACGCGCTACGCGCCTGGCGCGGCGCTGACGGTGTTCGTGGATCCGAACGACGGGGCTCAATCCGTGCTCGAGCCCGGCCTGCCGGCGAAGGCCGTCATTCTTGGTTGCCTGGGTCTGGCCTTTGTCGCGATCGCTGCGTGGCAATTGCGGGCGCTGCTGAGCGATTGGGACGGCGACGGCCTGGTCTCTCCTGCACCGCGGAGGCGAAATCGGAAGAAAGGACTATGAATGCCTGCCGTCGAGGCGCCGCACGCCGAGCGTGTTGTTGAGTAGGTTGCCGAGTCGGGGCCTCTTACCCATACCGATTCAGTCACCCTAACTGGCCTGCGCGGCCTATTGCGCTTATGCGCAATTCAGATCAGAGTGCATGCCATGCAGCACGAGGCGGGCGAGGCATACGATGGTCATATAGGAGGGGCCTTAGGCATTTTCATGCCGCTCCCCAGCAACGAAATGACGCATTATGCCAATTAATTGGGTTATTTGACGCAAATACTGAAACTCATGGCATCTGAGCTGCTTTTTAGGCGGGGTCCATGAATCCACTACCTGCACTCAAACTCCCACGCCTAATCGCCCTGGCCGGAACCCTCCTCGTTTCGGCTTGGGGCTTTTCACTGTCTGCAAATGAACCAGCCGAGGCTCTGAGCCTCGAACAGCGGCTGGCCGCACTCGAAGCGGCGGCCAACGCCGGCGGCATCGACTCCGGTGACAACGCCTGGATGCTCACGAGCTCCGCGCTCGTGCTCTTCATGTCATTGCCCGGCCTCGCGCTGTTTTACGGCGGCATCGTGCGCAAGCGCAACGTGCTGTCGGTTTTCGCACAGATTTTTGCCATCGCCGGCATCGCAGCCATCGCTTGGTGGTTGATCGGCTTCAGCTTCGCATTCTCCGAAGGCAACGCGTTCATCGGTGGCACGGCGGCGGCCATGTTCAAGGGTGTCGGTGGTGATCCCGGCACGCTGGGCACCGTTTCGCAGAACGTCTTCGCTATCTTCCAGCTCACCTTTGCGATCATCACGCCCGCGCTCATCATCGGCGCCATTGCCGAACGCATGAAGTTCGCGGCGGTGCTCGCCTTCGTCACGCTCTGGCTGTTTGCGGTTTATTTCCCCTTTGCCCACATGGTCTGGGGCGGCGGCTTCCTTGCCACCACCATCAAGGCGATTGATTTCGCGGGCGGCACGGTGGTCCACATGACCTCCGGTTTCTCGGCCCTCGTGCTCTGCATCATCCTCGGCAAGCGCACCGGTTACGGTCGCGAGCCGATGCCGCCGCACAGCGTGGTGCTGACCGCCGTTGGCACCGGCATGCTTTGGGTGGGTTGGTATGGCTTCAACGCGGGTTCCGCCGGCGCCGCCGATGGCATCGCGGGCAATGCCTTCGCCACCACCACGTTTGCCGCGGCCATCGCCGGCCTGACCTGGGGCTGCGCCGAATGGTTCCTCAAGGGCAAACCCAGCGTGCTCGGTTTCAGCTCCGGTGTGATCGGCGGCTTGGTTGCCATCACCCCGGCGGCGGGCTTCGTGAGCGTCGGTTCCTCGATCATCTTCGGTCTGCTGGGCGGCTTCGTGCCGTTCCTCGCGGTCTCCTACCTGAAGAAGCTCATCGGCTATGACGACGCCCTTGATACGTTCGGCGTGCACGGTGTGGGCGGCCTCCTGGGCGCCATTCTCACCGGTGTGTTTGCCGACGGTTCGATCAACCCGCTGGTGGCCGAACTCAAAGCAGAAGGCGTCAACCTCGTGGTCGAACAGATCAAGGCCGTGGTCGTGACCGCGGTCTGGAGCGTGGTCGCCACCGTGATCATCGCCTACATCGTCAAGGCGACCATCGGCCTGCGGGCAACCCCCGAGCAGGAGCGCACTGGGCTTGACCTTAGTGAGCACGGCGAAGAAGGCTACATCGGCTGACCTTTAACCAACCATTCCCATGAAACTCATCATCGCCATCATCAAGCCCTTCAAGCTCGACGAAGTCAAAGAGGCGCTCGCCAAGGCCGGCGTCGAAGGACTCACCGTCACCGAGGTCAAGGGCTTCGGCCGCCAGAAGGGCCACACCGAGATCTACCGCGGCAGCGAATACACCGTGGACTTCCTGCCCAAGGTGAAGATCGAGGTCGCCGTGACCGACGAGCTGCTCAAGCCCGCCGTCACGGCCATCACGACCGCCGCCAAGACGGGTAAGATTGGCGACGGCAAGATCTTCGTTGTTCCGATGGAGGATGTCATCCGCATCCGCACCGAGGAACACGGTTCTTCGGCCGTCTGAGCCCCGTTCAGCCCTGTTTCAAAGCCGGTCGCCCGCAGGCGGCCGGCTTTTTGCTTTTCATGCCGGAGGCGAGGGGTTCATGTCTTGGAAACTCCATGGCCGCCTTCACCCAGATCAAAGTCCTCGATACGCATACCGGCGGTGAGCCCACGCGCGTCGTGCTGGAAGGCGGGCCGGAACTTGGCGGCGGCCCGCTCACGGAGCGCGCGAAACTGCTTCAGGGAAAACACGGTCGGTTCTGCCGGGCCGTCATTGGCGAGCCGCGGGGTTCCGACGCGCTGGTTGGTGCGCTGATTGTCGAACCGCACGACAAGACCTGCCAGTTCGGCGTTATTTTTTTCAACAGCACCGGTTCCCTCGGCATGTGCGGGCACGGGCTCATCGGCACGATCGTGGCGTTGGCACATGCCGGCGCGGTCGAGCCCGGGCTCGTGCGCATGGACACGCCCGCCGGCTACATCGCGGCCGTGCTCGGCGCGAACGGGGAAGTCACTTTTGACAACGTGCCGGCCTACCGGCGCGAGAAGGACCTCTCCGTTTATCTGCCCGGCGTTGGCGACGTGCCGGTGGATCTCGCCTGGGGTGGGAACTGGTTTTGTTTGATCGAAAAGCACGACCAACGGCTAGAATTGAACAACACCGCGCATCTGACCGACTACTGCGCGCGCATCCGGCAGGCGGTGACAGCCACCGGGTTTCCGGAAATCGATCATGTCGCGCTCTTCGGCCCGGCCACCCGGCCCGGCGCCAGCAGCCGTAATTTCGTGCTCTGTCCCGGCAAGACCTACGACCGCTCGCCGAGCGGCACCGGCACGAGCGCGAAACTCGCCTCGCTCGCAGCCGACGGTCTGCTCGCACCCGGCGCGGAGTGGGTGCAGGAGAGCATTGTTGGCAGCACCTTCCGCGCGAAATACCGGCGGCAGGGCGACAAGGTCGTGTCCACCATCACGGGTTCGGCCCATGTAATTGCCGACGCGATGTTGCTGCTCGATCCCGCCGATCCGTTTGCGTGGGGTATCTCCTGAGCGATGCGGCACGCGAAATCGGCCATCGTTTGCGGCGGCGGCATTGTGGGCCTATGCACCGCCTATTATTTGGCGCGCGAAGGTCTCGCCGTGACGGTTGTGGACCGGCAGGCGGGGCCGGCGCATGATCATTGTGCCCTGGGCAGCGCGGGCTATGTCTCGCCGAGCCATGTCGTGCCGCTGGCTGCGCCCGGCATGGTGTGGAAAGGGCTCAAATGGATGCTCGATTCGCGCAGTCCGTTTCACATCCGGCCGCGGCTCGACACGGACCTCATGCGTTGGGGCTGGCTTTTCTGGCGAGCGAGCACGCGTCGCCGCGTGCTGCGGGCCGCACCCATTCTGCGCGATCTCTGTTTGCAAAGCCGCGCGCTCTACGAGGAACTCGACGATATCACCGGCGATCGCTCGGAATTCCGCAAAGACGGCCTGCTGAATGTTTGTCGCACCCAAGAAAGCCTCGACGACGAAGCCAACGGGCTCGCTCGCATCGCCAACGACCTGGGAGTGGAGGCACGCGTGCTCGATGCCCGCGCGACCGCGGCCTTGGGACTCGGCGTGAAACTCGACATCGCCGGCTCGGTGTTTTTCCCGATAGACGCGCATCTCACGCCTGCGCGCTTTTGCGCGGTGCTCACGCAATTGCTGGAAGAGATGGGCGTCAGCTTTCGCTGGAATACTACAATCTACGGCTGGCGAACTTTGGGCGATCGCATCGCCGTGGCGCAGACCACGGCGGGCGACCTGCTGGCCGATGAATTTGTGCTCGCCGCCGGTTCATGGGCGGCGGGGATTTTGTCCAAGCTCGGCCTGCGGTTGCCGCTCCAAGCGGGCAAGGGCTACAGCCTCACGTTGCCCAACCCGCGTTTCCGCGTGACGAAGCCCTTTATCCTGAAGGAACGCCGCGTCGCCGTGACACCGATGGGAGATACCCTGCGTTTCGGCGGCACGATGGAGATCTCCGGACATGACGGCCTCTCGCGCGCAGAACGCGTGGAGCAGATAATCTCGGGAGCGCTGGCGTATCTGCCCGAGTTCACCCCGGCGGACTTCGCCGGCCTTAAGCCGTGGTTCGGGTATCGGCCGGTTTCGCCCGACGGAATGCCCTACATCGGCCGGTTCAGTCGCTGCCACAATCTCACCGCGGCATGCGGCCATGCCATGCTGGGCGTTACCTTGGCGCCGATTACGGGCCGGCTCGTGACGGATATCATTTGTGGCCGCCGTCCTTCGGTGGATCTTACTTTGCTAAATCCGGATCGTTACGCCTGACTTGCTGTCCTTCTCCTTATGAAACCAGACGGCGGATCACTGATCGGTTTTGGCTCAAGCGGCGGAGCCGGCGCGGAATTCCGGGCCTTCGATCCGGCCAACCGGACGGAGCTCGCGCCCACTTTCATTTCCGCGGGACCCGAGGACGTGGACCGCGCGGCGGAACTTGCCGCGAGCGCAGCACCAGTTTTGGCGCGATTTTCCGGAGCGGAGCGTCGGCGATTCCTGCAAGCCATCGCCGCGAACCTCGAAGCCAAGGCGGACGATCTCGTAAGTCGCGCGAGGCAGGAGACCCCGCTCGCCGAGCCACGCCTACGCGGCGAACTCGCGCGCACTGCGCACCAACTGAGGTTGTATGGCGAGGCCGCCGAGCAAGGCTGGTGGGCGGACGCCAGAATCGAGACCGCCGACCCCGCGCGCCAACCGGTGCCGAAGCCTGATCATCGTTCGATGCTGCGGCCGCTCGGTCCGGCGGTGGTGTTCGGCTCCAGTAATTTTCCCTTCGCTTATTCCGTGGCCGGCGGCGACACCGCCTCGGCCCTGGCCGCGGGCTGCCCCGTGATTGTGAAGGCTCATCCCGCTCACCCGGGGACCAGCGAAATGGTCGGGCGCCTGATCCTGCACGCAGTGCGCGATTGCGGTTTTCCCGAGGGGACGTTTTCGCTGCTGTTCGATGTGGGTTTTGCAGTGGGCCAGGCGCTCGTGCGGCATCCGCTCGTGAAGGCCGTGGGCTTCACCGGCTCACTGAAAGGTGGACGCGCGCTTGTCGATATTGCCGCGGCGCGGCCGGAGTCCATTCCGGTTTATGCCGAGATGGGCAGCATCAACCCGGTGTTCATCCTGCCGGGCGCTTTGGCGGAACGCGCCGACGAAATCGCCGCCGGACTGGTGGCATCGGCGACCCAGGAAGTCGGACAACTCTGCACCAATCCGGGCCTGATCGTGATGATTCGTTCGCCGGAGGCGCAGGCCTTTCTACAGGGCTTGCTCGAAAAACTTCGCGCCATCCCGGCTGCGCCCATGCTCACGCCCGGCATGGCGAAAGCCTTTGCCACCCTCACTTCCGCGCGCGCCAAGCAGGCCGGAGTCAATCCGCTGCTGACGGGCGCATCCGGCGAAGGTGGCGCGGCGCCCACGTGGTTCGAAACCGATGCACTCGGCTTCCTCGGCAATCGCGCACTCTCGGAGGAGATTTTCGGTCCCAGCGCCCTGGTCGTGTGGTGCCGTGATCGTGCCCAACTATTGGAAGTGGCCGCGCACCTCGAGGGTTCCCTGGCTGCGGCCATTCATGCCGGTGCGGCGGAGATCGCCACGCAGGCCGATCTCGTCGAGCGGCTCGTGGATCGAGTGGGGCGCCTTGTTTTCAATGGCTATCCGACAGGGGTGGAAGTCAGCCATGCCATCGTCCACGGCGGACCTTATCCGTCCACCAGCGATGGCGGGCGCTCGACTTCCGTAGGGACGAGGGCGCTGCAAAGGTGGGGAAGGCTGGTGTGCTACCAGAACTCTCCGTCCCCGCTTCTTCCGCCGGAACTACAGGACGCAAATCCGCGAGGAATCCTGCGGCTCGTGGATGGCCGGTTCACCGACGCGAAACTATGACGCCGTGCGTCGGTTGTTAGACCAAATCCGCCTTTGCTTTGCGGAGACCAGTTCGTAGGTTCGTTGGATGGAATTGAAAGGCCTGTCTCTGATCGGATTTAACGAGGGAGTAAGCGGCGGTGCGCCCCTCCATGCCAGCAACGCGACCACGGGCGAGAAGCTCGCTCCGGTCTTCCAATCGGCCAGCGCCGCCGAAGTGGAGCGCGCCGCGCAACTCGCCGCGGCGGCTTTCCCGGTCTATGGCCGCACCAGCGGCAAGGTCCGCGCTGATTTCCTGCGCCTCGCCGCCCAAAAAATCGAGGCCGCCACGGCCGAACTCGCGCCTCGCGCCCATGCCGAAACCGCCCTGCCGCTCGCGCGCTGCCAGTCCGAGATCGGCCGCACCGTCGGCCAACTCCGTTTGTTCGCGACCGTCGCCGAGAAGGGCGACTGGGTGGACGCTCGTATCGAAACGGCCCAGCCCGATCGCAAGCCGCTGCCGAAGCCCGACCACCGTTCGCTCTACCAACCGCTCGGTCCCGTGCTCGTTTTCGGCGCGAGCAATTTTCCATTCGCGTTTTCCGTGGCCGGCGGCGACACCGCGTCGGCGCTCGCCTGCGGTTGTCCAGTGATCGTGAAGGCGCATTCGGGCCACCTCGGCACGTCGGAGATGGTCGGCCGCCTGATCGTCGAGGCCGTGCGCGAGTCCGGTCTGCCCGAAGGCACGTTCTCCCTGATTTTCGGCTCTGGCACTGAAACCGGCCAGGCCCTCACGCGGCACCCCGCGATCCAAGCCGTGGGTTTCACCGGTTCGCGCAAAGGCGGTTGCGCCCTCATGGCGGTCGCTGCCGCACGTCCGCAGCCGATTCCGGTGTATGCCGAGATGAGCAGTGTGAATCCCGTGTTTGTGACGCCCGGTGCCATCAAGGCGCGCACGCCCGCGCTGGTGGATGGTTTTGCGGCTTCAATCACATTGGGCGTTGGACAATTTTGCACCAACCCGGGTCTGCTCGTCGTGCAGGCCGGTGCCGAGACCGACGCCTTTCTTGCCGCGCTCGGCGCGAAGCTCGCCGCAACTCCGCCGGCTTACATGCTCACGAAGGGCATCTGCCAGGCATATCGCCATGGGGTGGACGAACGCGCGAAAGCCGCAGGCGTGAGCATCCTTTCGCGAGCCCCGGCGGGAGCCGACGGCACCGCGGCAGCGGTGTTGTTCAGCACAACGGCGGAGAACTTCCTCAAGTCGCCGGGTCTGGCCGAAGAAATATTCGGACCGAGCACACTGGTCATTGTCTGCCGCGACCGTGCGGAGATGGCGGCCATTGCCGGTTCGGGCGAGGGCCAACTCACCGCTACGATTCACGCCGAACCCGGCGAAGCCGTGGATGATTTGGTGCAACTTACTGCGGGTCGCGCGGGCCGCGTGATCATGAACAGCTATCCCACGGGCGTAGAAGTCAGCCATGCCATGGTGCACGGTGGACCGTTTCCCTCGACGGCCGACGGTCGCAGCACCTCGGTGGGCACGCGTGCGCTGTATCGTTTCGTGCGTCCGGTATGCTACCAGGGTTTTGCGGACGCCGCGCTGCCGCAGTCCCTGCAAAATGCCAATCCGCTCGGCATTTGGCGTCTCGTGAACGGCGAGCTCACCAACACGCCCGTCGCCTGACGCAACGCCCGCGGCTCAACGAAGCTGCCTGAGGCTCTCCAACGCCTGTCGCGCGCCGGCATGGTGCGGGTCGAGTCGCAGGACGGTTTCGAATTCCATGGCGGCTTCACGGTAACGGCATTTCCCACAGGGAGTCGTCGAGCACGAAGCGGTGTGGGCTCATCGTTGACTGAAAGGTGACGTAAACTCGCGCTGGCGTCTCCGTTACGAACTGCTCAAGGTGTCTCCGTTGCACACACCCCATGTTACCCGCCCCTTCGTTCGTTACCGCCAACTTTGTGGCCCGGCCGCTCGGCTATCGCATGAGCAAAGGCTGGGCGCAAGGTGACCAAGCCTCCAACGACTGGTTCGCCCCGCTCGAAACATTCGAGGAGCGCTTCGACGCCCTGCTCGCCGAAATCAAAGCGCTCGGCTTCGGCTCCATCGATCTTTGGTGCGCGCACCTGCACTGGCGTTGGGCGACGGTGCATCATGTCGAAACGGCCAAGGCCCTTCTCTCGAAACATGGCCTCGTGATTCGGAGTTACCCGGCGTGGGTAATGGGTGGTGCCGCCGATCTGCGCGCGGCGTGCCGGTTGTGTGCGACGCTCGACATCCCGTATTTCGTGGGCAACTGCCAGCTCTTCACCGAAGACCGCGCCGCGGCCGTCGCCATCCTGCGCGAGTTTGGCGTGGGCTACGCCATTGAGAACCATCCGGAAAAATCACCCGCCGAACTGCTCGCGCGACTGGGCAAAGGCGACGAGGATGTCGTCGGTCTTGGCCTCGACACCGGTTGGTGCGGCACGGCGAAGTGGGATGCGCTGGCCGCGGTGCGCGAACTCGCGCCGCGGATGTTCGCCATCCACCTCAAGGATGTGAAGCCGCCGCGCGTTTCACGAAGCGGACTCGAATTCGTGGACATGGGGCACGAGACCTGCCGGCTCGGCGATGGCATTGTGCCCATTCGCGCCATCGTCGGCTACCTGCGCACGATCGGCTTCCGCGGTTCCATCGGCATCGAGCACGAACCCGAAATCTACAACCCGAGTCAGGAAATCCTGGAGAGCCGCGAGCGTGTCGAGTCCTGGTGGGCCGACATGCAGGTGCGCGAAACGGCACCGCCGCTGCGCGTGGTCGTGGTCGGCTGCGGCAACATCGCCGGACAATATGGCGAAGCACTCAAGCGTTCGCCCGAGATCAAAATTCTCGGCGCGCAGGACCTGGATTGGTCGCGTGCGCAGGATTGGGCGGACAAATTCGGTGGACGCACCTACGATTCGCTCGACGAAGTGCTCGCCGATCCGCAGGTGGAGGCGATCGTCAATCTCACCATCCAGCAGGCGCACGTCGAGGTCGTCACCCGCGCGTTGCAAGCCGGCAAGCACGTGCACTCCGAAAAGCCGCTCGCGCCGACCTACGCCGAGGCGAGAAATCTCGTGGACCTCGCCACGGCACAGGGCCTGCGCCTGAGCTGTGCGCCGGTCACCTGGTTGGGCGAAGCACAGCAAACCACGTGGAAACTCTTGCGCGAGGATCGCATCGGCACGCCGCGCGTGGCCTACGCCGCGGTGGACTGGGGACGGATCGAAAACTGGCATCCGAATCCCGCGCCGTTCTATGCGGCGGGACCGGTGTTCGACGTGGCCGTCTATCCGATTTCCCTGCTCACGGCCTGGTTCGGCCCGGTGAGGAAAGTCATGGCGGGCGGCGCGTTGTTGTTTCCGGACCGCTGGACGAAAGATGGCCGGCCTTTCCGCATCACGACCGAAGACTGGACCGCGGCGGTGCTCGAGTTCGCCTGCGGGCTGCAGGTGCGCCTCACGGCAAATTTCTACGTGATGAACGCCTCGCAATGGCAGGCGACGCTCGATTTCCACGGCGACAAAGGCTCGATCAACACCGAGTGGTATACGGCCACGGCGCCGGTGCGTCTTTGTCTCAATGGCGGCAGTTACCGTCGCATCCCGCTGCTGCGCGAACCGATCGGCACCGGTCGCTGGTATGTGGATTGGGCCGCGGGCGTCGTCGGTCTCTGGCAAGGACTGCGTTGTCGTGAACCGCATCCGACGGGCGGTGCGCATGCCGCGCACGTCGTGGAGGTCATGGAATCCGTGCAGCGTTCCCTTCGCGAAGGTCGCGCCATCCACCTGACGAGCGACTTTCACCCGCCCAAGCCGCAACCGTGGGCGAAGTAACGGGTGAGAAACGGCCGGACGGCCGATTCAGTTGGGGAGGGCGGGAACGGACGTTCTCAGAAGCCGGACGAGAACCCCTTCGAGTTTCGTGTGTAGTTCGGGAGTGTGACCGCCATTTTGGTGGAAGTTCATCTCGGTGAGTTTGAGCGCGGCGGCGTTGGTTTGATCGAGGTTGGAACCATCGGCGGGGTCGAGAAAGGCGAGCGTCGCGCCCGGTCCTTGCCGGAACTGGTATTCGCCGGCGGCATCGTTTTTCCAAGCGTCCGGCCCGGTTTCGATTTTGAGCGAGCCGGCCGGAATGTCCCGGTCGCGGGGCTTAAGGAGAACGCCATAGATGAGAAACTCCGCGGCCAGCGGCGTGGCGCGTTTCTCCAGGGCTGCCGTGGTCGTCGAGCAAAACCGCACGGCCTTCGGCGCGCAGCGCTCCGTCTTCAACAGCACGATGATTCCCTTCTTCCGCTCGTTGAGTGGAAGCGCAGCCATCCGCCGGCGGAAGTCCGCGCTGATTTGCTGCGGTGTCCACAAGTTCGCGTTCATCGGGATGATGTTCTCGCAGTCGGCGAAAGGCACGCCCACCGCGCCGGGGTAGCAGGTCAGTTCGTCTGGTTTATGAACATCACCCCGATAACTGCGGGAAAAGGCCAGTGCGGCAGCCGGACCGTATTTATTCGTCACGTCGCCGCGAGCGACCGCGCTCCCGAGCAGACCAAGGAGAAGAGCACGGGCGGCCAACTGGCGGATGAGGGCGATCATCGAGCGACGGGCGTCACAATGGGACGCATCCATTGATGTTCTGTTCCGGCGGGCTGTCCAGTTTCGACTGGTTGCGCCCCAGCCACGCGCCTTCAACGTTGCTCGATTGAGACACTGTTCCGACATGCCTGATCTCGCCACCCGCTGGAGTCTCGCCCTGAAGGCCAGGCGCATGCATTCCCCCCCAGCATGAAACTTTCCGAAGTCATGGCGGCGCTAAAGAGCAAGGGCAGCGAGGCAACCAAACGCGTGCTGCTTAAACACGGCGCGAAAGAGCCATTCTTCGGCGTGAAAGTCGGCTACATGAAGCCGCTCGCGAAGCCGCTTAAAGGCCGGCAGGAACTCGCGCTCGAACTTTACACCACCGGCAACGGCGACGCCCAATACCTCGCAGGCATGATCGCCGATGGACGCCGCATGACAACGGCGCAGCTCGACCGTTGGGCGAAGACCGCTTCGTGGGACATGATTTCCGAGAGGATAGCGCTGACGCCCAAAGCCGGGATTGCGCTGCGGCGGAAGGACCGTAGGTCTCGGTGATGTTTCCGACCAACCAGGGCTCGTTCCGTCTGTTTCGCCTGTGGGGTATCGATGTGCATCTCCACTGGACCTGGTTGATCGTGGCGATGTATTCGGTCTCGACCCGTGTGCCCAATTACGCGGCGCCGGTCTGGGCACTGGCCGAATACCTGATGCTGTTCGTGGTGGTCACTATGCATGAGTTCGGGCACGCACTCGCCACGCGGCAGGTGGGCGGCACGGCCAACCAGATCGTGCTCTGGCCACTCGGCGGCGTGGCCTACGTGGCGCCGCCGCAGCGCCCGGGTGCGACGCTTTGGGCCATCGCGGCCGGACCGTTGGTGAATGTCGCGCTCGTGCCCGTGTTCTACGTGCTCGGCTGGGCGCTGGCGTCGACCGGTCAATTTGATGCGCACCCCGACCTGTATCCTTTTGTTCGCGCGATCAATTTCATGAATCTCAGCCTGCTCGTCTTCAACCTCCTGCCGGTTTACCCGCTCGATGGCGGACAGATTCTGCGCTCGTTGCTGTGGTATCCGCTCGGACGCGGACGCAGCCTGCTGCTGGCGACGGGTATCGGCTTGGTCGGCGGCGCGGGCGTCGTGGCGCTCGCGGTGTGGTGGCGGTCATGGTGGATTGGCATCATGGCGTTCTTTCTCCTGTCGAACAGCTGGAGCAGCTTCAAACACGCCCGCGAACTTCGCCGGTTGGAACAGCTGCCGCGGCGGCGGGAGTTTCGTTGTCCCGAATGCCATGCTTCGCCGCCAACGGGAAACTTCTGGCTGTGTCCGGCCTGTCGGCAGGCCTTCGATCCCTTCGCCACGCAGGCGGGGTGCCCGCATTGCGCCGCCTCACTTGAGCTGACGGTCTGTCCCGACTGCGGCACCGCCCGCGCACACCGGGCGTGGGATGGGTCGATTCGGGACGTGTGAGCCCGGGGTGAAAGGAAAATTAAACACCTTGTCCGGTCCGTCCGGTCTCATTCGTTGGATCATTGAAACCCATCGTCATCACCCTCGAAGGAATCCCTCCCATGCCCCAAACCATCCGCCTCCATCGTGTTCTCCGCACCACGTCCGACAAAGTCTACAAAGCCTTCCTCGACGCGGGCGCTCTCGCCAAGTGGCTTCCGCCTTTCGGCTTTACCTGCCAGGTTCATCACCTCGATCCCAAGGTCGGCGGCACCTTTCGGATGTCGTTCACGAATTTTGGCACTGGTCACAGTCACAGTTTCGGCGGCACCTACCTCGAGCTGATTCCCGGCGAACGCGTGCGCTACAACGACAAGTTCGACGATCCCAGCCTGCCCGGTGAGATGAACGTCACAGTGACGCTGCGCAAAGTCGTCTGCGGCACCGAGGTCACTATCGAGCAGAGTGGTGTGCCTGATATCATTCCCGCCGAAATGTGCTATCTCGGCTGGCAGGAATCGCTCGTCCAACTGGCCAACGTCGTCGAGCCGGATATTCCGAACGGTTGAGTGATCTGGCGTAGGGCCGAACGGCCTTTTTTATTTTTATCTAATTTTTTTGGGAACCTCCCTAGCGATTCGTCAAATGATGAGTAGGTTCAATGTGCTATGATTAAAAAACGCATTGTTACTATGCTGATCACCTTGAATTTGCTGGCCGGAGTCACTCTGGCTCAGGCTGACGCTGCCAACAGCAGTCTTGTCGACAGACTGCTGCAGCCCGAATTGCGCCAGGAGCTGGCGCTTACGCCGAAGCAAGATGCCCAGCTGGTCAAAATTTCGGAGTGGGAGAAAAACGACCTCCGCTTGATCGGTCAGAAGCGAATGATTTCGCCGGCCAAGCGCGAGGCGCTCGTCCGCGAGGCACTGGAGAAATCCGCCAAGAAGGCTCGCGCCGTGCTTTCGGCCGAGCAACTCGCCAAGATCGAATCGAAGTAAACGCTTACTGGCGGCGAACGCCGCTTTCTCGCGAGTAATCAACTTCACACCTCAAGCTGGCATCGTCGCCGGCTTGAGGTTTTTTTGCGCCCCGATCCGAGGTTCCGCGTCGAATCAGTAAACGCACGATTCAAAGTTTTTAACCACAGCTGAACACTGATACTTATTAGATAGAGGCATTGGGCGAATGACGCCTGCTTAACTCCTGGCTTGATGCGACAGCTCCCAGCGTCCTTGAATTTCGTAACGGCTTTCGCGGACAAAGCTGCGAATCAGGACGAACTCGGTTGCCGTCCATTTCACCGGAGCGATTGGATGTTTCGGAATGGATTTGGCGTCATACAGCACGGTCAGATGCGGAGTAAATGAGGTAATTATCTTCAGCCCGAGTTGATCGGCCAATGTCCATCCCAACTCTTTGCGAAACTCCCGCAGGCGATCGAGTCCGGCACCCCCGGTGAGCACATATGGCAACTTGGAGTCACGAATGTTGAAACTCATGGCCTCGTCGAAAGTGACCTCAAAGCAAGGGAAGCGAAACTTCGAAACCGCGTCACAAGCGGCCGCGATTTCCACCGGTGAAGGCGAAAGCCCGGGGAAACGAACTGCGTGGAGGGAAACATGCAAGAGCTCAGCCGGACGGGCGGGGCCGGTGAAGCTATATTCGGGCCGGCTTCTGATCGTTCGCCGGTGGATGCGATCGGCGACAGACCGAGGAGGCATGAGGGCGTAGAAGGAATTTTCGGCCATAGAACTGGAGCGAAATTTCCTCAAAGAGGAGCGGCCTTCGCAAGCGAATGACAAAAGCCCGGCTCGAGAGAGCCGGGCTTGGAAGGCACGAAGGGATATAAGCCCTATTTGCGTATAGAGCCTTAAAATCAGAGCGTCGCCAGGATCTGATTGAGCGTTGTGCTCGGGCGCAGGGCCGCGGAGGCGAGCTTGTCGCTCGGCTGGTAATAGCCGCCGATATCGGCGGGCTTGCCCTGCACGGCGAGAAGTTCCTGCACGATCTGCTGCTCGTTGGCTTCGAGCTGGGCGGCGACGGGGGTGAAGACCCGCTTCAGCTCGGCGTCGGCGTTTTGGGTGGCGAGAGCTTGGGCCCAATAGAGGCAGAGGTAGAAGTGCGAACCGCGGTTGTCGATCGTGCCGAGTTTGCGGCCGGGCGACTTGTCGTTCTCGAGGAACTTGCCGTTGGCGGCATCGAGCGTGTCGGCGAGCACCTTGGCCTTCGCGTGCTTCTGCGTGATGGCGAGGTGCTCGAAGCTGGCGGCGAGGGCGAAGAATTCGCCGAGACTGTCCCAGCGCAGGTAGTTTTCCGACAGGAACTGCTCGACGTGCTTCGGCGCGGAGCCGCCGGCGCCGGTTTCGAAGAGGCCACCGCCGTTCATGAGCGGGACGATCGAAAGCATCTTGGCGCTGGTGCCGACTTCGAGGATGGGGAAGAGGTCGGTGAGGTAGTCGCGCAGGACGTTGCCCGTGACGCTGATGGTGTCCTGGCCGGCTTTGAGGCGGACGAGAGTCGCTTCGCAGGCGGCGGCCGGGGCCAGAATCTTGATATCGAGGCCGGTCGTGTCGTGATCCTTCAGGTATTTCTCGACCTTGGCGATAATCTGCGCGTCGTGCGCGCGATTTTTATCGAGCCAGAAAATGGCGGGCGTGTTGGAGAGACGGGCGCGGTTGACCGCGAGTTTCACCCAGTCCTGCACGGGGGCGTCCTTGGTCTGGCAGGCGCGCCAAACATCGCCCTCGGCGACGGTGTGTTCCAGCAGCGTCTGGCCGGCTTCGGTGACGACACGAATGGTGCCGGCGGCGGGAGCGACGAAGGTCTTGTTGTGGGAACCGTATTCCTCGGCGGCCTGCGCCATGAGGCCGACGTTGGGGACGGTGCCCATGGTCTTCGGATCGAAGGCGCCGTTCTTTTTGCAGAACTCAATCGTGGCGGCGTAAACTCCGGCGTAGGAGCTGTCAGGGATGACGCAGAGCGCGTCGGCGGTCTTGCCGGCGCGGTCATACATCTTGCCACCGGCGCGGATCATCGCGGGCATGGAGGCGTCGATGATGACATCGGACGGGACGTGAAGGTTGGTGATGCCTTGGTCGGAGTTGACCATGGCGATCTGCGGGCCGGCGGCGTAGGCGGCCTGGATGTCGGCCTCGATCACGGCCTTCTTGTCGGCGGGGAGCTTGGCGAGTTTTTCGACGAGGTCGCCGAAGCCGTTGTTCAGGTCCACGCCGAGTTCGGCGAAGGTTGCGGTGTGCTTGGCGAGCAGATCCTTGAAGAAGGTGCGAACCGCGTGGCCGAAGAGAACGGGGTCGGAGACCTTCATCATCGTGGCCTTGAGGTGGAGCGAGAAGAGCACGCCGTCGGCCTTGGCCTTGGCGATCTGTTGCTCGTAGAAGGCCACGAGGGCGGCCTTGCTCATCTTGGTGGCGTCGAGGATTTCGCCGGCCTTGAGAGCGAGCTTGGGCAGGAGAACCTTCACGGCGCCATCGGCGCCGACGAACTCGATTTTCGCGGTGGTCGCGGTGGGGAGCGTGACGGATTTCTCGTTGGAGAAGAAGTCATCCTTGCCCATCGTGACGACGGAGGTCTTGGAAGCGGGATCCCATTTGCCCATGGAATGCGGGTGAGCGCGGGCGTAGTCCTTGACGGCCTTCGGGGCGCGACGGTCGGAATTGCCCTCGCGGAGGACCGGGTTCACCGCGGAACCCTTCACCTTGTCGTAGCGGGCCTTGATGTCCTTTTCGGCGTCGGTCTTGGGCGACTCGGGATAATCGGGGACGGCGTAACCGTGGGCCTGGAGCTCGGCGATGGCTTCCTTGAGCTGCGGAACGGACGCGGAGATATTGGGCAGCTTGATGATGTTGGCCTCGGGCTTGAGCGTAAGCGCGCCGAGCTCGGCGAGGTGGTCGGCCTGCTGCTGGTTGGCCGGAAGCTTGTCGGCGAAGGCGGCGAGAATGCGGCCGGCGACCGAGATGTCGCGCGTCTCGACGTTGATGCCGGCGTGCTTCGTGAAGGCCTGCACGATAGGCAGAAGGGAATAGGTGGCGAGCGCGGGCGCTTCGTCGGTCTTGGTGTAGATGATCGTAGGAGCGGACATGTGAGGGCGAGTGAAGTGCCCGAAGCAGAGCCGGTCAAAAGCAATGTGGGTCCGAAGCGGGCGTTTCAGCAGGCCTAATCATGCCTTGAAGCCAGATGGGCATCTGACTCGAAGCTGAAAACGAGACCTGAATGCCCGACATAGTCGCGAGAATTTCCATGATGATCCTGTGGGCAGCCCGCTTGCGGGCGCATGACTAAAGGGCGCGCAAGCGCGCTGACCCACATCCGGCTGAATGGATCAAACTTGCTAAAGGGATTATCGGCACCGCTGCCGAAGCTTTCTCCTGAACAACCGAGGTCCGTGAGACCCGGTCGGCGGCTTGGTCACGCTATTCCGCGAACACGCGGCGACGAAGTTCGGCGGCGTCGAGGGTTTCGAACAGGGTGATGATGTTCGGGAACCATTTTTCATGGTAGCCGAAGCCGCCATGTCGCAATTCGTCGAGGGCGGCAGCGGGTGTCCAATCCTGAAACACGATGCGGTAGGCCGCGACGACCGAGCCGGTGCGGTCGCTGCCGTGCCAGCAATGCAGCAACACGGGCTTGGGTGCGGCTTTGATCTGCCGTAGGGCGGCGACAAGGTTATCCATGGTGAGGTCGTCCGCCTCCATGCGTTCCACGATGAGCTTGAAGCCCGCCTGCTCGAGGGCCTTGGGGTCGGAATTCCAGCGCCGGAGATTGAGGATGGAGCGGATGCCGAGCGCCTGCAGATCGGCGATGTCTTTCTTTTTCGGCTGCTCGCAACGGTAAAGTTCGTCGCTCACGCGATAGCAGTTCTCCAGCGAGAGGTTGATCATCGGTGCGGCCCATTCGGTCGGACGCGGCCGAGGCGTCGGATTGGCTGCTTCGACGAGAACAGCCAGCGTGCAGGCGAGAAAGGCAAGCGAGAGGCGAGCGTGTTTCATGCGGCTCAGGGGGTGATCACAATCGGGCGACGGGCGAGGACCTTGGCGCCTTGGCCGGACATGTAGCGAATTTCCGCTTCGCCGGCGGTCTTGGGTGCATTGACGGTCAGCGACGAGCCACGGTTGGTCGTCGTATAGTGACCAAATTGCCCGTCAGGCGTGTCCTTCGGAACGATGGTCAGATAATCGCCTTGATTATTCGGGCCCTTCCAAGTGATCGAAACCGGCGTCCCGACCTGAGCATCGGCGGGTGCGTCGAGTGTGATCTCGGCGGCGACAATACGGATGGCCCGGCGCGCGAGAACCTGCGCACCGCGTCCGGTCATGTAACGCAGTTCGGCATCGCCCGGATCCATCAGCATGGTCACTTCGAGCGGCGATCCCTGGTTCACGGTGGTGTAGTTGCCATATTGACCGTCACGCGTAGTCGCTTTCACGACCGTGATGTAATCGCCTTGGTTGGCCGGGCCGGTCCACGTGACAGCCACCGGGGAACCGGCGACGGCTTGCGCCGGCGCGGAAAGCGACACGTCGGGCATCACGATGCGAAGCGCGCGCCGGGCGAGGACTTTGCCGCCCTGGCCAGTCATGTAGCGCAATTCGAAGTCGCCGGTCTTGGCGGGAGCGGTGACGTTGAGCGGAGAGCCTTGGTTGACGAGCGTGTAGGGGCCGAATTTTCCGTCGGGTTCCTCCTGCGCGATGATGGTGATGTAGTCGCCTTGGTTCGCGGGCCCGGTCCACGTGACGCTGATGGGCGTGTCGAGGGTGATCTCGGCGGCAGCATCGAGCGTCGCACCGGCGGGCATGACGGTGATCGGCAAACGCGCGAGCACGGTGCGCGAACGCGTGGTGACGTAACGCAGTTCCCATTCGCCCGTATCGATGGGCGCGGTCAGGGTAGCGGGACTGCCATCACGTGTGAGCGCATAAGCACCGGAATCGCGGTCAGTCGCGTCCTTGCGCACGATGGTGATGAAATCACTGCGGTTGTCAGGTCCGGTCCAAGTGACGGAAAACTCCGCGCCAGCGACGACCTGCGCCGCAGCCTGCAGGGTGGCGGGCGTGAGCACTTCAGCGGGTTCCGCGGCGCCGGGGACGGGCGCGGATGATTGCGCGGTCGTGGTGCCGGTCGGAGCGGCGGAACTGGGCGGCGGCGTGGCGACGGGATCGGGACGCGGGCAACGGACCAGCAGGAAGAGGAGCAAAATCAAAATCGCCACAATGATGGCGATGACCACGGGGCGACGGGACTTTTGCGACATGGTCGGACGCTAGCGGAAGCAGGGCCTCCGGCAATCCCGCGTTATGCCGACGCGCAGCTCAGCGCGCCAGCGGCGGCGGAGCCCACGCGCCTTGCGCGGGCTGGTCGGCGCCGGTGAGACTGCCAATCAAGTCGCGCAGGTCGGCCGGCACGTGCTTGGGGAGGTTGGCGGCGACCCAGCGGATAAAATCGCGAACTTCCGTTGCCGTGGACACCGGAACCGGCGCGCGAGAACCGGTCGAACGCGGCGTAATCTTCACGCCGCGGGGGGAGGTCTGCCCGGCGAGGCGGTGCTCACCCACGGCGAGTTCGAAACGCTCGATTTTGCGGGTGGTGGCGTTGCGCCACTCGGTGAGATGGGCGCGGTTGACCGAACGCCACTGCTGGCTGATTTGGGCGCCGCTGGCCTTGGCGGGCTGGGCCGGGGCGAAAGAGGTGCCCACGCGCACGGCCTCGACCAGTTGATGGTAGGCCTTCTGGATGTTGTAGTCGTCGAAGTTGAGTTTCACGCCGCACACAGAGTGCGTGCTGAACACACGGAAATGCGCCACCACGCAGGCGACCTCGATTTCGTGTTTTTCGATGGCGAGGCGCACCGTCGTTTCTTCGCCGCGGGTGGTGAGGGCGGCGGGGGGCAGGTGCACGCTAAGACCGTTGCAGGAAATGTTGCCCACGCGGCCGCCCCAACTGAGACCGGAACCGGCCGGCGCGGAGCCTTTTTTGGACGAACGGCTTTCGCCAGTGAGGATCAAAGTGGCCTTCAGGGGGAAGGTGGGGCCGACATTGAAGCGGGGTTGGGCACGCTTGTCGCGCAGGCGGGATAGAAAGGTCTTCTTGAAATCGAGGATGCTGGAGAAGAATGCCACGCTCATGGTGTAGGAGCCGGGACGGCCGGGTTCAAGCCTGCTCACACATTGAAAACCCGTCTTTGACAGGGGTTTGATACCTGTCGGGGCCGGATGGCCTTAGCGCTGACGCAGATAGCGGAAGCGGACCTCGGTTTCGACAGGCACGCTGGTGGTGGCGGGGCGGGCTGGGATCCGGCGCAAGGCCGGCAGCCGCACCAAGGGTTTGAGCAGCACGTCGCGCTCGACGGGGCGGGCGGCTGATTCGGGGTTGGGCACCGGCAGGCTCCAACCCAACGCGCGATCGCCGCCGGCGAAAATGACTTCCCCGCGACTGTCATAAATCCAGACCTCAAATCCACGCCCGTAGGTGCGAATCAAGGGCTGGCCCAACGCTTCGGCGGTTTCCGCAGTCGTGATGCCTTCGCGCAAACAGGTCCAGTCGGCCGAGCCAGTCAGCGGAAGCGACAGGCCGGCGAGTAGCAGGACGCGGAAGGTGGACGAAAAGCGGGACATCCTCCCGGTTATCGGCACAGCGGGCGAAATCGTGAGCGAAAACCTGCGGTGTCGGGACGAAGGGAATCGCCAGGGAGGCTCAGTCGTGACCGTCCACGGTAAACGCAGAGACGGTTTTGGAGCGATTTCTTAAGGAGAGTTCCCCGAGCGGACTGACTTTGATACCGGGTCCGAGGTCGCGGCGCGTGGTGTCGCTGATGATGATCTGCCCGCCCGTGGCGATGCCTTGGAGACGGGCGGCGAGGTTCACCGTGTCGCCCAGCGCGGTGAAGTCCATGCAGTGGGCGGCGCCGACATTGCCGACGATCGCGGGACCCGTGCTGATGCCGCATTTGATGGGCAGACGGAAGCGCGGTTCGAATTCGGCATGTAGGGTCGGCAGCGCCTCGCGGATGGCGAGGGCGGCATCGGCGGCGCAGCGGGCGTGGTCCTCGCGCAGGATCGGCGTGTTGAAGAGCGCCATCACCCCGTCACCGATGAACTTGTTGACGATGCCGCCGTGCTTTTGGACAAGGCCGGAAACGAGTTCATGATAGCGGTTGAGAATGCTGAGCAGCTGATCGGGCGAGGTTTCCTCGGAGAGGCTGGTGAATCCTTCGAGATCGGTGAACATCACCGTAACGGGCTGCATGTCGCCACCGAGCTTCAGGTGCGAGGGATCGCGCAGGAGCATTTCGACGACCTGCGGGGCGACGAAGCGGGCGAAGGTCTGCCGGATTTCGTCCTGTTGGCGCAGGAGCATCTCGGTTTCCTGGCGCGCTTGGAGGCGCTTGCCGATGCGCGCCGAGAGTTCGCGGATGGCGAAGGGTTTGGCGAGGTAGTCGTCGGCGCCGATGTTAAGGCCGTGGATGCGGTCCTCCGGTTCGCTGTGCGAGGTGAGGAAGATGATCGGGATGTGTTGCGTGTGCGGATCGGCCTTGAGGGTCTTGCACACCTCGAAGCCATCCATGCCGGGCATGTTGACGTCGAGAACGATGAGATCGGGGTAGGGCTCCTGCCGGGCGCGGGCCAGCCCGGAAGTGCCATCGGGCGCCTCGATCGGCTCGTGTCCCATCAGGGTAATCACGTCCGAGATCAATTGGCGCCCCAAGGGTAGGTCATCAACAATCAGGATTCTCACGTTGGTCTGGTCTAGTAAGCGGAAACGCCCAGCCTTGTCGAGGCGCATGGCGCGGGGCTGGCGAGTGCCTTGATATGAACTCCGTGCACCCGACCAAAGTCCAGTCTGCTTCCGGTGGATTTTCCCCCGCAAAAACCGGCGCGTCGGCGGCCTTCGTTCTTGCGCGGAGCGGGGGCGTGGAGGAAGGTGAAAGCTACCCCATGAAGCCAACCGTCCCCAACCAGCAATCGGCGGCTCCGTCGCCGGTGAACATGTTCAACGTTTCGCGCCGCGCGTTCCTTCGTCGTTGCAGCGCGATCGCCGCTCTCACCGGGCTGCCCGCATGGTTTGTCGAGCGCCAGCAACTGATCGCGGCCGAGACCGATGCGGCCATGGCGAAAGCCAAATCCGCCAACGGGAAGCCCGGCATCGCCCTCGTCGGCTGCGGCGGCATGGGCACGTGGGACGGACAGAACGCCGGCAACCACGGCAACGTGCTTGCGGTGTGCGATGTGGACATCAAGCGAGCGGAAGCGGCGGCCGAAAAATACAAGGAATTCGGCCACAACGCACAAACCTACACCGATTTTCGCCGCATCCTGGAGCGCGACGACATCCACGTGATCGTCAATGCCACCCCCGATCACTGGCACACGCTCATCAACATCGCCGCCGCCAAGGCGAAGAAGGATATCTACGCCGAGAAGCCGCTTACGCTCACCGTGGACGAGGGCCGGCACGTCATCGCGGCCGTTCGCGAAAACGGCGTGGTGTTGCAGACCGGCACGCAGCAGCGCTCCATGCAGCGTTTCCGTCTCGCTTGCGAACTCGTGCGCAACGGCCGCCTCGGTAAATTGAAGCAGGCCAAGGTGTGGCTGCCCGCCGGCTTGCGCGATGGCCCCTTCAAGGCGTCGCCCGCGCCCGAGGGTCTCAATTGGGATTACTGGCTGGGCCAGGCTCCGGCCGTCAGCTACGTGAAAGAGCGCTGCCACGGCACGTTCCGCTTCTGGTATGAATACTCCGGCGGCACGATGACCGACTGGGGCGCGCACCATAACGACATTGCTTACTGGGCGATCGGGCAGATCGCGCCGAACCGCGTGGAATCGCGTCGCTTGTCCGAGCCTGTTGCCGGCGGCTACAACGCCATCGCCGACTACGAGGTGAAATACACCTACGCCGACGGCACCGGCCTGCACATCGCCACCACGCAGGACGACAGCATCTACGGCGAGCACAAGAATCCGGACGGCCAACCCAACGGCATTCGCTTCGAAGGCGCCGACGGCTGGATCTGGGTCAATCGCGACGAGATCAAGGCCAGCGATCCCGAACTGCTCCGCGCACCGTTGCCGGAAGGTGCCGTGCGCCTCTACGCGAGCAAGGACCACATGCTGAATTTCTTCGATTGCGTGCGCTCGCGTGAACTTCCCATTTGCGACGTCGAGACCGGTCATCGTTCGGCCAACATGTGCCATCTCGGAGCCATCTCGCTGCGCACTGGCCGCAAGCTGAAGTGGGATTACCAGCGCGAAGTCTTCGTCGGCTCCCACGCCAAGGAGGCCAACACTTACCTGAAGCGGGAAATGCGCGCGCCCTACGATTACTCGTTCTGCGGGTGAGGACTGCTTCACCGGTGCGCGGACGATTGTCGCGCACACCGGTGTCTTGCGCGCAGCGAGAAATCAGCGCTGGCCGATCAGTCGCACGAGCAACACCTCGACACTCCGGTCGCTGTAGTCGCCGCGCACCTGCCAGACCGAAAGCTTCTTCAGATCCATGCCCGGCGTTTTGCCCGGCTTCTGTTCGCTGGAGGGTTTGGTTAAATCGAGGCGGATGCGTTGCGGTATGCCCGGGGACCGGCCTTCGAGCGGCACCTGCCAGGTTTGCTCGGTGCCGTCCTTGTCGGTCAGGCCGAAGCTGATGGCGGTGGCGTGATTGGCGTTGCCGATGATGACCTCGAGATCCACCTGCGGGGTTTTGTCGAGTCTCAGCATCGTGCTGTTTTCTCCCAAGCCGCCTTTGCCGGTAGGAGCCTGCACCAAGGCGCCGCGACCTTTCAGGTCGATCACCTTGCCGTCGCCCCAGTCACCAAAGGTGTATTGGTAGCACTTGATGATCGGGCTGCTCGGGCTGTCGCGTTTGATCTCTTTGAAATCGAGATGCACTTCTTCCTTGGCGGAGAGCGGTGCCAGCATCAACAAAACGAGGGCAGGCCAGAACAAACGGTGGCCGGACCGTGAGAGGCAGAGGGTATTCATAACCTTGGGGTGGTTGAGAGGGACGCAGGCAGCATGGGATATCTTGGAATGGTTTGAAGCCGAATTTCGACGGCTGATCCGGCATGACGTTCTCCACATTTGCGACGCCGCCGCTTGTGGGTAGAGAAGGGGGCGCCGCTTGGCGCGATGTGCCATCCGCCCCTTTCTTACCCCATGAAATCACCCTGTCTGCTGCTTTCCCTGATTGCCACGCTTGTCGCGTCCATGCCTGCCACGGCCTCCGAAGGCTGGGTTTCGCTCTTCGATGGCCGGACTCTGAGCGGTTGGAAAGCTTCCGAGAACCCTGATTCGCCGCAGATGCGCGACGGCGCCATTGTGGCCGAGGGCAAGCGGGCGCATTTATTCTACGTTGGCGACGACGGTCGAGCTGAGTTCGAGAACTTCGAACTGGAGCTGGAGATCAAGACGGAGCCTGGCGCGAATTCCGGTGTGTATTTCCACACCCAGTGGCAGGACTCCGGCTGGCCCGCGGTGGGCTTCGAATCGCAGGTGAACAATACGCAGCCGCCGTTCAAGGAGCAGGACTACCGTGAAAACAAAAAGACCGCCAGCCTCTACGGCATTCGCAATCTCTACAAGGCGATGGCGAAAGACGGGGAATGGTTCACTATGAGCATCAAGGTTGCGCGCCCGCGCGTGGAGATCCGGCTCAACGGCCAGTTGGTCAGCGCCTACACCGAGCCGGCCAATCCCGTGCTGCCGTCGCCCGGACCGAAGCTCAATCTGCTCGGCAAAGGCACCTTTGCGCTGCAATGCCACGACGAGGACAGCCGCGCCTACTATCGCAACGTCCGCGTGCGCCGCCTGCCGCCCGGGGAGGATGCGAGCGTGGTGAAGCCGGTGTTCAGCGAACAGGACCTGCGCCGCCTGGCGCTAGGAAAGGACAATTTCCCCATCGTAAACTTGCGCGTGCAACTCGGAGCCGGATTCACCCTCGAACAGCTGCTCTCGCTTCGGCTGGAGACTGGCATCGGCGCTGGAATTGTCGCTGAAAGCAGCGCGCTGTCCGATGATGCCGCCGTGGTTGCTTTCACCGCCGTCCATCGGGATTTACCGGTGCACGCGGGCCTGCTCGCCAACGAGCGCGGCTGGACCACGCGACTGCAACCCGCGACTCACGCTTGTTTCGACTACATCATCGGACAGGTCGCACCCACGACGAACGCTGCGCGGTGGACCGACGAGGCAGTGCAGATTATCGAAAACGAACCCGTGGATGTTTTCGCCGACGATGCCAACCGTCCGTCGCTCGATACCGCCCAGGTTGCGCGGTTGATTACTGCTGCGGCGAAGCACGGCGTGGCTTTCGAAATCGGCACTCAACAGTCGGCGCTGACGGTGGATTTCATCCGCCAGGCCAAAGCAGCCGGCGTGAAATTCAGCATCGGCTCCAGCGAGCGCACCTCGGCAGCGAACTGGAGCGATTGGACGCAGGTGCTGGCGCTGCAGAAGGAAACGGCCCTCGGCTGGAAGGACATCTACATGCCGGGTCATTTCCCGACTCGGGCCCAACGCGAACTGGCTAAAAATTGAAATTGAGCGGGTCGGCACCGTTGCGGCGGTTGGCGTCGAGTTCTGCGATCGCCTCCATCTCGGCGGCATCGAGTTCGAAGTCGAACACCGCAGCGTTCTCCGCCATGCGCGCCGGTCGCACCGACTTGGGAATGGTGACCACGCCGACCTGCAAGTCCCAGCGCAGCACAACCTGGGCAACGGTCCGCTCGTGTCGCTTGGCGATCGCCTTCAGCACGGGATCGTTCAGCAACGGTCCCGCCTGCATGAGCGGGCTCCAAGCCGTCAACCGGATGTCACGTGTGCGGCAGAAGTGATGCAGCGGTTTGCTCTGGAGATAGGGGTGAAACTCGATCTGGTTGACCGCGGGCACAATCTCCGCGCCTTGCAGCAGTTCTTCCAGATGCGGGATCATGTAGTTGCTCACGCCGATGGCATGCACGCGCCCCGTGCGGTGCAACCGTTCCATGGCGCGCCATGACTCCTGATGCCGGCCCCCGATCGGCCAGTGCAGCAGATAGAGGTCGAGTTGCTCCAGACCGAGTCGCTTCATACTCGCGTCGAATGCCGCCTCGATGCGGCCGGCGCGGATGTCGTCGTTCCAGACCTTGGTGGTCACAAAGACTTCGTGGCGGGGCAGGCCGCATTCGTTCACGGCTTTGCCCACGCCGCGCTCGTTGCCGTAGAGGGCGGCGGTGTCGATGTGGCGGTAACCAATATCGATGGCCGCGCGCACCGCACGTTCGGCATCAGCGTCGTCGGGCACTTGAAAAACGCCGAGGCCCAGCCAGGGCATCCGCACGCCATTGTTGAGGGTGGTGACCGCGCGGAGACCTTCCGCGGGAGTGGGATAGGTGCCGGAAACAAACGGGTAGTCCATGCCCGGATCCTATCGCGCGAAGCGCCGGCGGTCAAATGAGGGCTGACACGCGGCGCGGCGGTGTCCCAAATTGGGCGCATGCGCGTGATGTGTTATCGCTGCTTCTGGCCGCAGACCCTCTGCTGGTGCGGTTCGTTGCACCCGCTGCCGACGCGCACGCGCTTCGTCTTCCTGATGCACCCGAAGGAATACAAAGAGGAGAAAGCCGGCACGGGACGCCTCACGCATCTCTGCCTGCCAAACAGCGAACTGCACATGGGCAAGGGCTTCGACGACCACGAGTCTGTGCAGCAATTGCTGGCCGATAAGGCGAACTTTTGCGTGCTGCTTTATCCCGGTCGCGAAGCGCGCAACCTTTCGAAGGGGGAATTCTCAGCAACAGAGCTGGGCGATCGCCGGCTGGTGGTCTTCCTGCTCGATGCCACCTGGCCTCTCGCGCGCAAAATGTTGCGTTTGAGCCCGAGCCTGCAGGCGCTGCCGCGCATCATGTTCACTCCCACCGCGCCGAGCCGCTACATCATCAAGCAGCAACCGCAACCGGGATGTCTCTCCACGCTGGAAGCCGTGCACGAATTGCTCCTGGTGTTGGAGCAGGGCGGACTCGACCGCTACGAGCGTCCCGATCAACTGCTCGGGGTTTTCGATCGGATGCAGCGGTTCCAGATGGAGTGCGCGGCCGATCCCAACCGGTCGGGCTATCGGCGAAACCGCTACAGCGACCCGGCTACGCGACGTAAATCCCGCGGCGAACGCAGCCACCGGCGCGATAATTTTCTCAAGCTCCCCACCGCGCCCGCCGTCACTTCCGCTTCTCTGCCTCGCCCAGAATGACGAGCGGAGCGAGTGTCACCGTGCCGGTGGTTTCCCGACCGGTGACAAAATCATACGAGTTTCGACTGCACGATTTTGCTGACGGCGCCGAAGTCGATGAGCGCGGCTTCGGGTCGCTGTTTGAGCGCACCGATGACCTTGCCCATTTCCTTCTTGGTGGTGGCGCCGGTGGCGGCGATGACCTCGGCGACGATGGCTTCGAGCTTTGCCTGATCCAAGCCCTTGGGCAGGTATTTTTCGAGGATGGCAATCTCGGCGGAGTTGGCGGCGACGAGGTCGGCGCGGCCACCCTTTTCAAACTCGGTGCGGGCGTCGGTGAGGTTTTTGACGGCCTTGCGCATCGTCGCAATGACGAGCGCCTCGTCGATGTCCTTGTTCGCATCCATGGCAGCGCGTTTGATTTGCGCATCGGCGGTGCGGAGCGCGGTGGTCGTGGCCGCATCGCGGGCCTTCATGGCGGTGATGATATCGGCGCGGAGCTGGTCGTAGGTGGGAGAAGACATGGCGGCGGATTGGATTGTGGTAAGTCCAGTGCGCCGCGTCGGCTTGGTCAAGCAACGGCTCCACCGGTCCGATTCCCACCCGAAACCAAGTCACGCGCCCCTCAATCCGTGCCTCGGCGCTTCCATGCACAAATAACCTAATAGGTTACTTGTGCATGGAAGCTGTGCGAGACCTCTTGGGCGTGAACGGTAGCTGTGGTTACGGGGTGCCAACCGGGACGAGGTCCACAAATCGCAGCACCGGAGCGGCGGCGAGGCGCGATTCGCTGAGCGAGACGGTGAAACGGGCTTCCCAATCGTTGAGCCCTTCGAGGTCAACGAGCACCTGTGCGACTTCCCGAATGTCGCCTTCCTGAGAGAAATGGGTGTTGAGCGTGGAACGCCCTTCCGGATCGAGGCGGTAACGTCCGCGGACGTCGAAGTAGGCAGCGAACGCCTTTTCGATCCGACGTGATTCGGCGAGCCGGGCGGTTTCGGGCGAGGAGTTGGCAGGGACCTCCGGTTCTGCGAGCCGGGCGGTGGCAGCTTCCCAGTCGCGGGAGGCGGCGTCCTGCAGGAACCCGAGGAGATCAATTCGCACGGCCCGCTTGAACGCGGCCTGGTCGCGCGTGACGTCGAAACTCGAGGGCCTCGCGGGTTTGTCGACGGCATCCGCGGCGACGAACTCGGGATTGCGCAGGCGTTCCCATTCTTCGAGCAGGCTGGAATCGATGGCGCGAATCAGCTCGCGGAAGTAGTCCTCCATCTCAACCACGGCCGGGCTCTTGAAGGATTCCGGGACGGTCTGCGACAGAACCTTGAAGGTCTGCATGAGATGACGGAGCAACAGCCCTTCGCCACGCTCCAAACCGTATTCACGGATATAGTCGGCGAACGACATGTAGCGCTCGAACATTTCGCGGGCGATGGATTTCGGCCGGATGTTTTCGCCCTCAACCCACGGATGTGCCGCGGCGAAGGCATTGAAGCTCTCATAGAGAAACTCACGCCGTGGCTTCGGGTGCTCTGTGATTTCCTCGAGTTTTTCCATACGCTCGTCGTAAGGCACGCCCGCCGCCTTCAGCTCGTTGAGCTTCTCGCGCTTCAGCTTGTCGACCTGCTTGCGTAGGATCTGGTCCGGGTCCTCGACGATGGCCTCGCAGAGCGTGAGCACATCAAACGGGTAGTCCGGGCTCTCGCGATCCAGCTGCGGCAGCGTATCAATGAGGTAAAGCGACAGCGCTTGGTGCAGCGAAAAATCGTCCTGCAACGCGACGTTCACGCGAACCTTGCGTCCGGACGCCGGGCGCGACTCGCGGGGAAGAATCTCCACAATTTTTCGATCCACGAGGGCGCGGAAGAGCTGCCAGGCGCGGCGACGCAACGCGGCCTTCTTCGCGGGTTTCTCGTGACAATCGCGGATGAGATTTCGGAGGGCACGACAGCCATCGGTGTCACGACCCAGCATGAGGAGCAGCAAGCCGTGCGAGATAGTAAACTTTGAAACAAGTTCCTCGGCGGGTGCGGTCATCAGTTTCTCAAAGGTCTTCGCGTCCCAGCCGACGCTGCCTTCGGGGGCGCTCTGTTTGACGAGTTTCTTCTTTTTCGACGGATCGGCGGCGGCCTTGGCTTCAGCCTGTTTGTTGGCGATGACGTGCTCCGGCGCCTGCACGACCACATAACCTTGGTCGTCATAACCCGCCCGTCCGGCGCGTCCGGCCACTTGGCGGAAATCGCGCACGCTCAGGATCGCCGCTTTCTGTCCGTCGTATTTCCAGAGCTGCGTGAAGACGACGGTGCGGATGGGCACGTTAATCCCGACGCCGAGCGTATCGGTGCCGCAAATGAGTTTGAGCAGGCCTTTCTGTGCGAGCTGTTCGACGAGGATGCGGTATTTCGGCAACAGACCCGCATGGTGGACGCCGATGCCGTGGCGCAGCCAGCGCTTCATGTCGCGACCGTAGGGGCTGTTGAACTTCACGCGCTCCAGCTCGGCGGCGAGGGCGGCCTTCTCTTCCTTGGTGCAAACGTTAAGGCTCATCAGCGCCTGTGCGGCCTCGGACGCGGCGCGTTGTGTGAAATGCACGAGGTAGATCGGCGCGCGTTTCAGCAGGAGCAGATCGGAGAGTTTTTCCGGAAGCGGCGTCTCGGAATAATCAAAGCTCAACGGCACGGGACGGCGATCGCTGCGCACGGTCACCGAGGGGGCGTCGGTGAGCTTCGTCATTTCCTTCTCAAAGAACTCGGTCGAGTCCAGCGTGGCCGACATGAGAAGAAAACGCGCCTGCGGCAGCGTGAGCAACGGCACCTGCCAGGCGTAGCCGCGCTCGGCATCGGAGTAGTAATGAAACTCGTCCATGATGACCGCCCCGAGCGGCGCGGTGTCGCCGCGGGCGAGGGCGATATTGGCGAGAATCTCGGCCGTGCAGCAGAGCACGGGAGCCTGCGGATTAACCGAGGCATCGCCGGTCATCATGCCGACGTTTTCCGGCCCGAAGTCGCGGCAGAGGCTCAGGAACTTTTCGTTTACCAGCGCCTTGATCGGGCAGGTATAGACGGACTGGCGGCCCGCGCAGAGTTCCTTGAAGTGCAGCGCGGCGGCGACGAGGGATTTGCCAGAACCCGTGGGCGTGTTGAGGATGACGTTTTGTCCGTCAAACAGCGCGAGGATGGCCTCTTCCTGCTCGGGGTAGAGCGTGATGCCACGTTCGGACATCGCCGCGAGAAAACGGTCGAGCGCAACGCCGGTATCGGGCCGGCCGGGCAGGGGCGCGAGCGGCGACGAATTTTGGGCGGGAGCGGACAAAGCGAACCCGGGTGTCCGTGGGCGAACCGTGTCCGCTCAGCCGATGGCCAGCAACTCGACTTCGAAGATGAGCGTGGCGTTGGGCGGGATGGCGCCGGGATACCCACCTGCGCCGTAACCAAGATGAGGCGGAATGGTGAGCTTCACCTTGTCGCCGACGCACATGGTGGCCACCCCTTGGTCCCAACCGCCGATGACCTGGCCCAAGCCGAGTCCGAATTGGAACGGCTCGTCGCGGTCAACGGAACTGTCGAACTTGGAGCCGTCAGTGAGCCAGCCGGTGTAATGCACGGTCACAAGATCGCCTTTCTGAGGAGAAGCGCCGGTGCCGGTCTTGAGCTTTTCAACGATGAGTTGGTCGGTGGCCATGAGGCATGGCAAACCTTCCGCTTGCCGCCGTCAATGGACAATCCGGCGATCAGGCCACGGCGTTGATGATGCGCTCGCTGGTTTTCCCACCCAGCGCGAGCGCGATACGATCGCCCTGGCGACGACCGACCAACTGACGGCCAAGCGGGGACGAGGGGGTGATGACCATGATGGTATCGCCGTCGGATTCGACCTCCGTGCCGCCGGCTTTGGGGCCGATGAAGTAACGCGCGCCGTCGTCGAGGCGCACCAGTGCGCCGAGCGCAATGGCCTCGCCGGCTGCGAAATTGCGCAGGACCAGCGATTGGAACTGCGCGACCGCGTCCGCCGCTTCTTCGGCGGCGCGAGACTGACCGTGGGCCAGATAGGAGGCTTCAAGGCCGCGGGTGTCGTATTTGTCCTCGGCCTTGTTTTCCTCATGCGTGGCTTCCTCGTGGGTCGCCAGGGCGGCACGGGTGAGCAGGTCGAGTTCAGCACGCAAACGTTCGAGAATGAGCGCGAGGATTTTGGTTTTCGGCATGATCAGGGCGAACGGGGACGGTCGTTGGTGAACGTGATGCGCTCGAGGATGGCCGTGAGGCGGGTGGAGAGTTGTTCGTCTTCCTGCTCGCGGGTCAGCCGGTAGGTGCTGCGTAGCGTGGCGCGTTCAGCCAACTCGGTGCTGATGGCATAGACGTGGCGGTCGCGCACGAAGAGAAGGGTGCCACGCTTGGCGACGACCGGGTCGCCCAGAGGCGCATCTGTCACGCGATTCACGTGCTCGAACTCGGAACCACCGGGCAACAGCGAGTAGCCGATGAGCGCGCCTTCATACAGATCAGGCAGGTAGCGGGCGCTTTCCTCGCGGGACTCAGGAAACCGCGCCTTGAAGTTGGCCATCACGATGTCGGTGAAAAAATACAACAGGTAGTCGCGCCGACCGCGGGTGTCGTGTTCCCATCGCTGGGTGGCGTCGAACGGAAAGCAGGCGACGCTGATATGCGTGCCAAAATTATCCTGAAAGGTGACAACGTTGTCCGTGTCGGTGATGACACCGCCGAGTTCGGACAGCACCGGAGCGCGGATTCGGAATTGTCCGGTCGGCGAGATGTAACTTTCCCCATCCATGCGCCCTGCGAGTGGCGCGGCGACGGCCGTGGCGACGGATAACGTCAGGCCGCAGAGCAGGGAGGGAAGGAACCGGGGCATGAGCGGGAAAGTTGAGCGCACGCAGGGGAATTGGCAAGCGATGGTCAGACCACGAACTCGCGCCACAGTGCCACGGGAATTTGCTCGGCGCGCGACTGGGCACCGAAGCCTGCAGCCTCCAGGCGAGCGAACCAACGGGCAGCCGACTCGGCCGGCAGCTTGCCGCGCAAGATGGAGCCGAGTTGCTTGCGACGTTGCTGGAAGCAGGCGCGAATGAGTGCCTTGGTTTCCGCGGGGAAAACGAACGGCTCCGGCAAACGCGCGAGGTTGAGCAGCACCGATTCGACATCGGGCCGGGGGTGGAAACAGGCGGCCGGCACCCGATGGCCGGGTTCGATGGCAAAGGCTGACTGCAGGAAAATCGAGATGGAGCCGAAGAGTTTTGTGCCGGGTTCGGCGATATAGCGCAGCGCCGCTTCCTGCTGCAGCATCAGCACCATGCGCTCGGGAAGCGGACCCGACAGCACGGCATCCATCCAAGGCGTGGAGATGGCGTAGGGCAGGTTGGCGACGATCTTGAACGGTCCCGGCTTGTGGTCTCCATTGGCTGCAGCTGCATCCAATCCCGCGAGGGGATGATCCATTGCGTCGCCTTCCATCAGGTGAAGGTTCGGGTGGGCAGGCACGAGGGTCTCGGTAAGGTGTGCGTGCAGCTGCCGGTCCTTCTCGACGGCCCAGACATCCGCGCCGGCTTCGAGCAGCGCAGAGGTCAGTGTGCCAAGCCCCGGGCCGACCTCGACGACCGTGTCGCCGGATTTGATCTCAGCGAGTTCGAGGGACTTTCGGACGATGTTGCCATCCACGAGGAAATTCTGGCCGAGAAAACGTTTCGGCTGATGCCCGAGTTTTGCGAGCAGATCGCGCGTGGATGACGGGGTCAGCGGCATGAGGCAATCTGCGGGCTCCCGCACAAAGGGGAATCACGCATCTTGAAACTCCCGGATCAACGCACCGGGATCGGGCGCACGCATCAGCGACTCGCCGACGAGGAGCGCGTGGGCTCCACAGGCGCGGGCACGGGCGGCATCGGCGCCGTTGGTGAAACCGCTTTCGCTGACGGCGATCACGTCCTTGGGGAAAAGGGGAATCAGTCGCTCGGACAAGCCGATGTCGGTTTTAAAGATCGCGAGGTCACGGTTGTTGACGCCGATGATCTTCGCCCCGTGGTTCACCGCACGCGTTAGCTCAGCTTCGTTGTGGATTTCGAAAAGCGCATCGAGTCCGGCCGCCTGTGCGGCAGTGTGCAGGGCGGTGATTTCGTCGTCGTTGAGCGCGCGGACGATGATGAGGATGGCGCTGGCACCGGCTTCGCGGGCCTGAATGACCTGCACCGGGTGGACCATGAAATCCTTGCGCAGGGCCGGAACAGCCGGGGGATTCTGGGCGAAATCGGCGGTGACCTCGATGAGGTCGGCAAGCGTGCCGCCGAAGAACTCGGTGTCGGTGAGGATGGAAAGGGCGGAGGCCCCGGCGGCCCGGTATTTGCGGGCTTGGTCGAGGGCGGAGGCCCCGGCCTTGATGTCGCCGGCGGAAGGGGAGCGACGCTTGATTTCGGAAATGATGGCCAGCTTTCCGTCGGGGCGGCGCAGGGCGGCGGCGAATGAGGGCGGCGCAGGCAGCTTGCGATTCAACTCCGCCAGTTCCGCGGCATAAACCGGCCGCACGAGCGGGGCGACCTCGCGGCGTTTGTGCGCCATGATTTCCGTGAGCTTGTCCATGAATGGGTCACCACGAAACACACCAAAGACACGAAAGGAACAGGAAAATGCCGGGCTTTTTTGGTGTATTTCGCGTGTTTCGTGGTTACCCCAAGGACATGACGCCGATTGATGAACTTCGCCAGACCATGGCCCGGTTGCGGGCGCCGGATGGGTGCCCGTGGGACCGGGAACAGACGCACCAGACGCTCGCGCGCTGCCTGATTGACGAGTGCAGCGAACTGCTCGACACGATCGACCGGAACGACATTCCGCACATGCGCGAGGAACTCGGCGACGTGCTGATCCAGGTGGTCTTTCATGCGCAGCTGGCCGCGGAGCGGGACGATTTCGACTTCGACGACGTGGCCCGCGAAATCAACGACAAGCTCGTGCGCCGGCATCCCCACGTCTTCGGCGACCACGGCAAACTCGACACGGCTGGCGAGGTCATCACCAAATGGGAGCAGATCAAAGCCACCGAAAAGAAGAACGGACCGGAGCAGAAAGGTCTGTTCAAGGAAATGCCCCCGCGTCTGCCTGCGTTGATGTTTGCCGAGGCCGTGATGAAGCAGATTGAGAAGAAGTCGCTGCCGGCTGCGGGTGCAGTGGACACCGCGGCGATAGACCGCCACGCGAACGGGCTCACGGAATCGGAGGCCGGGCGGAGGCTGTTTGAGCTGGCCGCGGCCTGCCGACAGGCCGGGATTGATCCCGAAATGGCCCTGCGCAAGGAATGTGACCGCGTGATGCGCGATGTCGAAATCCGCGTCCAGTCCCGCTTCTGAACCGTTGCCACCCGCCGTGGTCGGCGAGTGGTTGCAGCCGTTCCTCGACTTCCTGGCGAAGGAAAGGCGCTACTCGGCTTACACCGTCCGCAATTACCGGCAGGCCGTGGAGGATTTTGTGCGCTGGCTGAAGCAAACCGGTCGCGCTCCGGATGCGCTCGCCTCGCTCGGAGCGCGTGACGTGCGCGATTTTGTCATCGAAGCGCAACGGCGCTACGGCCGGCGCACGCTTCACAATCATGTATCGGGACTGCGCACTTTCTACCGATACTGGATGCGCGAAGGCCGGCTGAAAAGGAATCCCTTCACCGGCGTGCCGTTGCCAAAGCTCGAAAAGGCTCTGCCGAAATTTCTGACCGAGTCGCAGATGCTGAAGTTGCTGGCCGGACCCGAGAAGTTGCTGGCCAACGAAGCCATCAGCTCGCTCACGGCGTTGCGCGACCGGCTCGTGCTGGAGGTGCTTTATGGCGGCGGTCTGCGCGTGAGCGAGGCCGTGGCGCTGAACTACGGCGATGTGGATTTCGGCACTGGCAGCGCCCGGGTTTTGGGCAAGGGTCGCAAGGAACGCATTTGTCCGCTCGGAGACGCGGCGATGGCTGTGCTAAAACAGTTTCGCGATTATCATGCGCGCGACACCGCGCGGGAGGCACCGGTGCTGGTGACCGAGCGGCAGGGGCGCATGACGCCTTTCGAGGTGCAGAAGCTGGTGAAGAAGTATCTCGCACTGGCCGACCTGCCGATGGACATCACGCCGCACAAGCTGCGTCATTCCTACGCCACGCATCTGCTCAACGCCGGAGCCGATCTGCGCTCAGTGCAGGAACTGCTCGGACACGCCAGCCTGACGACGACCCAAATCTACACCCACACAAGCGTCGCGCGCCTAAAGGAAATCCATGCCAAAGCGCACCCGCGGGCATGAGTAAAGAGACGGAGAACACGAAGCAGCGAAGCAGCTAAGGCTTGGCGAACTGACTGAGGTGATGGGACCAAAGCTGCTGGAAAGCGTCTACGCTGCCTGTCTCAAACAAGAATTCATACAACCGCGGTATCGCGAGCACGTTCGAGGTGCCAATGCTGTTTATCGAAATAGCCGCCTCGATTTTGGCTTCCGGATCGACTGCCGCGTGGAGAGCTCCTTGGCTGCTTAGTGTTCGTTTTCGAAGTTTCACTTCACGGGCACGCGGGTGGAGGAGGCGTTGCCAATTTCGTCGTAGAGGATGATTTCGACGGAGGTGGCGCCGGCGGCGCGGGCTTCGGGGAATTCGGCGCGGAAGGACTCCTCCCGGCCGTCGAGCAAGCCGTCCACCGGATGCTCGACTGCTTCGCGCACACCGTTGTTCAGGATAAATTCAGCGCCTTCGAGCAAGGTGAGCGCGTCGCGTCCCGAGACGGTGACCTGCAGCCGGCCGTCGGCACGCGTGACCTGGGTGCTGGTGATGACGGGCGGCGTGCGGTCCACGAGCAGGCTGTCGGTTTCGAAGGTGTAACTGATGCGCTGGGCTGCGGGACGGGGCGCCTGTTCGGCCACGGTGAGACGCGTGAGATAGAGCCCTTCGGACAGACCGCCGGTTTCAAATTGGACAAATGAGTCAGGGATCTCGACAGCGAGATCCGTCCATTCGCCCTGCGCGGTATCCGGGCGGATGGAGAAAGTGTAGGCCAGGGTATCACCATCCAGATCGCTCACGTTCCAATACACCAACTGCACACCAGCCTGTGGAATGATCTGGCTGTTGAGGAAAGCGCCGCGTCGCTGGCCGGACGACGGCTCATCCTTGTTGTCCCGCTGATTGGGGAACAGGAGCTGGCCGAGTGTCGCGACCAGATTCGGGGCCGGATCCGGGGCGGGCACGATACCGCGATTGGGCGGGAAGATGCGGAAATCGCTGAGCGAGGGCCGGCGGTTCTGTGGGCGATGGAATTGCACCGCTTTGTCCACTTGGAAGTCCTGCGCAGCACCCGACAGCGTCAGGCGATAACGCACGTAGCGACCTCGCAGGCCCTCGGCAACGAAGCCGCCGTCGCGCAAGCTGAGCTTGGTCCAAGGCGACCACCCCTCGAGTTCATCGTTGCCGAAATTGGTGCTGGCTTCGAGTCGCAACGCAGATTCGTCAAGGCCTCGCAGCCGGGGAAAACGCAGGGCGCCGAGTTCGGCGGGCTGGCCGAGATCCACGCGCTTGGTTTCCAAGCTGCGTTCGGCCGCATCGTTGAAGGAGAGAAGCGCGAGGCCGGGGGCATTGTTGCGCAGGAACAGATAACGTCCATCGCCGATCGGAGCGAGATCGTTAAGCTGCGCCGAGGCGCTGCCGGCGAAAGTGAGCGATCGGCGGGCGGTGGGATCGTAGCCGAAGGTGTCGCCCTGTTCACCCGCAGTGAGCAACAGCCACTCACCGTGCCGCACGAGACGATAAAACGAGATGTTAGGCTTGCCCATGATGGTCTCGGGAAACCCGTCGGCCGGAACACGCACCACCGTGCTGCGGCCGGAAAAGGAAGGCTTGGAGTCGCGATCGCTGCTGCGGTTGTCGTCTTTGTTGTCGCTCGGCTTGGCGGCGATGCGGAGTGCATCGCCAGGCGTGAAAACGAGCGCGGCATGAAAGCTTCCGTCCTCACCGGGCAGCAGGTCCACGACCTCGGCGTCGCGATTTTCCTGCAGAAAAACCGGGGCGCCGCCGGAGGGGGCGAAGCTGTAGAGATTTCCCTTGGGCGACGATCCGGCGACGATGCGGCCGTCGGTCAGCCGTGCGATGCGCCGGACGTTGCGGTCGCGAATCTCGCCGAAAAGTTCGAGGCCGCGCTCGGCGAGTTGCTCGTCGTTCTCCGCCTTGCCTTCGATCACACCCGCGGCGGCCAGCTTCTTCAGGTCGATACGGTATATCTTGCCCGGATTGCCGGTGGCCGCCAACACACTGCCATCGGGCAGTGAGAGCAGATCGAACACGGAGTCGGCGGGCAGGGGCACACGAGCGGTGGTCTTGCCGTCCTTCACCAAGTAAAGCGCCGCGGTGGGTGATGTGCCCACGAGCAACGCGCCCTTGGGCAGAGGCAGCAGCGAAATGGCGTGAGTCTCTTCCACGTCAGCCACTTCGCGCACGGTGTAGGTCGAGTCCTTCGCGTTGAAGGTCACTTCCTGCACCTTGCCGTCCGGTCCGGTGCCGATCAGAAAGCGATTTTTCCCGGCGGGCTTCAGGCTCCAGAGGATGTCGCCGATCTTTGGTCCGTTGAGATCGGTAAAGACAGGGCCGGGCAGGAGGCGTCCGTCGGAACGCGCAGCGAGGCCCTTCAGATTGCGACTGGCGACGTCGCGGCCGAAGTCGAGTTCCTGTTGCTTGGTGAGCGGATCGGCTCGCAAGCTGAGAGCGGCCGCCGCGAAACAGGCGAAATACCGAAAAAAAGTGGAGAGGCTGAGGGACATGAAATTTATGGGCGGGTTATCTCGGTTGAAACGGAGGAACCGTGCTCATCGAGCAGAGAGAGACCGTGCACCTCTCAGAGTGACCGGATTGGCGGGTGAAGGTTCAATCCGTGATCGTGAGCGACTTGCGGAGCTGGATGTTGAAAAGGGAACCGGGAAGAATGTGTTGCTCCCAGAGAGGCGCGTAAACGTCACGACGCTGGAAGCGCGCTTCGTCGGCGGCCCGCGCGATCCGTTCGAGCGAGCCCGGCATCTCGGGCGTCGTGTCGCGTTGATCGGTGAGCAGCCGTGTTTTTTCCACGATGGCGACGTAGAGGCCGTCCGAACGACGGAACTCGCGCAGCGCGGAAAGATATTCCTGGAATCCCCGCAGCTGGGCAACGGCGACAGAGCGGGGGCGACCCGTGAGTTCGTCGAGCGAAGGACCGGTGGTGACGATGACCTCGAGATCCTTGCCGGCCCACTCGCGCGGAACGTCAAAACCGAGCGATTCCGTCGCCGGCGGACGCTGGTAACCGCGCCAACCGAGTCCGAGATCGATGTGTTCGCCCGGCGCAACGCTGGTGCGGGACACCTGCAGCCTCTCGACAATGCCCTGCGGGCTGACCGGCGTATCTTCGACGGCGAAGCGGATGCGTTCGGGGAAAATGCGCTCGTAAGGATTGAAGAGCCACAGGGAGAGATTGCCGACGAGGTCGGCGAGGCCTTGGTTGAAGCCCTGTGGTCCCGGGTAAATTTGATTAAGCTCGACCGGATCGGAGCCGGGGAAGTCCACGCTTATCGTGACGCGGAATCCGCGGGTGAAGCCCGACTCGTTGGAGCCGTTGACGGCTTGCGCCAGGCCCGAGGCGGCGATGATGGGCAGCACCTGCTCATGGCGCACGACCCGGAAGTTGAGGCTCTTGCGATTTTGGCGCGTGGGGAAGGTAATCTCCACCGGCACCATGGCGGGCTCGCGGCCGATTTCGCCGTAGATGCCCGAAAGTCGATCCTGGCTGAAAGCGCCGATGATCTGTCCGGTGTTCGAAACCTTGATGGAGTTGAACTGGCTCGGAAGGATCGTGACGACCTCCGCCGAGGCCATGGGCAATTCGGTGGCACCGAGGGACATCATGGGATGGCCGAACGCCAGCACATGATTGCCGTCCACGTGGGAAACCGTGCCGGTGCCCGCGATGGTAATATCGCCCATGGCGAGCGCCACGGCGACCACGCCGCCGGGTTGCAATTCAACCGGGTCGGCAACACCGGTCGGCGATGCACTGGCATTGCCGCTGCCGCCCAAGGCATTGAACGAGAGTCCCAACGATTCGAACTCGGGTGCAATCAGTCCCGACACGAGCGGTGAAAGACCGCCCGCGCTGAACGCCGGAGACAGCGGTTTGATATCATTCTCAAGTGCGGAACGGGTGTTCTGGCTGCCTTTGATGGGAATCGGCGTGGGCGAAAAAGTATCTCGCGGAGCGGGCAGCGCGGTGACTTCGATCATGTCCTTGATCGGAGTGAACCCCGCGTGCCGCACGGTTTCGAAACGCTGGATCTGATACGCGAGCACGCCGACGAGCTTGCCGTCGATGTAGAGCGGGCTCCCACTCATGCCGGCGACCGCTCCCATGGATTGGACGCGCGGATCAATGAGTTCGCACAGGATCATGCTTTTGCCCGGTCCCAGCGCGTTGTGCAGCACACCGGTCACCTGGACCGAAAAAGGCTCGGGTTCCTGTCCCTTGAAAACAGTCCAAACCTCGCCCTTCATCCCCGGCTGCAAATCTTCCAAGGGCATCAACGGTGCATCGAGAACCCGGCCGGACAAAACCACTGTCGAAATCGTGATCGAAAAAAGCGAAAAGAGGGCGGCGCAGGCGAAGCGAAGCAGGGTGCTGGGCGGCTTAAGATTCATGTAACACAATAACGGCTGGGACGAAGTGGTTCTTAGAGAGACTTAATGGCGGAAGCGATGACTTCGCAAGCGCGGTCAATAGCCGGACCTTGGTGGGCTGTGCTCAGGAACCACGCCTCGTAGGCACTGGGCGGCAGGTAGATACCCTCGTTGAGACAGGCGTGGAAGAATCGCCCGAAGAGCTTGGCATCCGAGGTCAGCGCCGACTCCATGTCGCGCACCGGGATCGCCGTGAAGAACAGGCTGAACATCGAGCCCACTTGGGGGGCTTGGAGCGGCAAACCCTTCGTTTTTGCGGCTTCAAGGGCGGCGGTGCAGATTTGCCGTCCCATGGCATCGAGGCGTTGGTAGGGCTTCACTTCGTCGAGCAAACGCAACTGTGCGATACCAGCGGCCATGGCCAGGGGATTACCGCTTAGGGTGCCGGCCTGATAGACCGGTCCGAGCGGCGCCAGATGATCCATAATTTCGGTGCGACCACCAAAAGCGCCGACGGGCAGGCCACCGCCGATAATCTTGCCGAGACAGGTGAGATCGGGAGTGATTTGTTCGAGCTCCTGCACGCCGCCGCGACTGATGCGGAACCCCGTCATGACCTCGTCAAAGATCAGCACCGTGCCGTGGGCGGCCGTAAGATTGCGCACATGGCGCAGGTAGCCCGGCAGCGCGGGAATGAATCCGGTGTTGCCGATGTAAGGCTCCAAAATGACGCAGGCGATCTGGCCGGGATTGGCGGCAAAGGCGGCATCGAGCGCGGCCGAATCGTTGAAAGGCAGGACAATCGTCTCGCGCGCAAACGAGGCCGGCACGCCGGCACTGTCGGGATTGCCGTGGGTCAGCGCTCCAGAGCCAGCCTTGATGAGCAAAGAATCGCTGTGTCCGTGGTAGCAGCCGGCAAACTTGATGATCTTGTCGCGTTTCGTGAAACCGCGCGCGAGCCGGATGGCGGACATCGTGGCCTCGGTGCCGCTGCTGCAGAGCCGGACCTTTTGGATCGATGGAAAGAACGAGACGATCAGCTCGGCCATCTCGACCTCGTAGGGATTCGGCGTGCCGAACGAGGTGCCGTGCTCCAGCGCCTCGGCGATGGCTGCTTTAATACGGGGGTGGTTGTGGCCGTGAATCGCCGGCCCCCACGTGCAGACAAAATCAATCAGCTCGCGGCCATCGGCCGTGGTGAGCGTCGCATCCTGCGCAGACTTGGTGAAAAACGGCGCGCCGCCCACGGAGCGAAACGCCCGGACGGGTGAATTGACGCCGCCCGGCATGAGCTGCAGCGCACGGGAGAAGAGTTGTTCGGAAGAGGAAGGCATTTTCTTGAACCACTAATAAACACTGATGAGACACTAATTCAGAGAACCAAGCGTTTCCATTCGAGTTTGGGAAACGAGCCGAAATTCACGAGATAACCAACCCGCTTGCGAGTTGCCTTTAGATAGTTGATCAGCTGCGCCTCGTGCTCAGTTGTGAGCGCTCTGGCCGCCTTCAGCTCCACGACAATCTCCCCGATAACGATCAAATCGGCCTCGTAGTGTTTCCGCAGGGGGCGCGCTTTATAGTGAAGCGTGAGCCGGGGCTTGGAGACATAGGGAATGCCCCGGTCACCGAGTTCCATTTCCAAGCTTTCCTGATAAACCTCTTCGAGGAAGCCGTTGCCCAGTTCGTTGTGAACATCGAACACTGCGGCCATGAAGTCATAACCCTCCTGCTGAAACAGCCCTGTCGTCGCGCTCATTTGCTGGTCTCCATTAGTGTGGATTAGTGGTGACCAAAAATTTCAGCTCACATAACGCTGCACGATCGGGATGCGGCGGCCGACGCCGAAGGCGAGGGGAGTAATCTTCAGGCCGGGCGCGGCCTGCTTACGCTTGTATTCGTTGAGGTCCACCTTGCGGACGACATCGTTGACGACGGCCTCGGCGAAACCCTGCGCGATGAGGTCGGCGCGCGACAGGCCTTCCTCGACGTAGCCCTTGAGCAGGGCGTCGAGCACATCGTAGGGCGGCAGACTGTCCTGATCGGTCTGGTCGGGACGCAACTCGGCACTCGGAGGTTTTTCGATGGAACCGACCGGGATGATTTCCTTGTGGCGGTTGATCCAGCGGGACAACGCATAGACCTGGGTCTTGAATACGTCGCTGATGACGGCGAGGCCGCCGCACATGTCGCCGTAAAGCGTGCAGTAGCCGACGGCGAGTTCGCTCTTGTTGCCGGTGGTGAGGAGCAGCGCGCCGAACTTGTTCGAAATCGCCATGAGCAACAAGCCGCGGGCGCGAGCCTGAATGTTTTCCTCTGCGATGTCCCGGGGGCGTCCAACGAAGAGCGGGGCCAGCGTGCCTTCGGCGGCGGCCACCACATCGGCGATGGACAATGTGTGGAAGGGGATCGCGAGATTCTTGGCCATCGCCGACGCATCGTCCTTGGAGTGCTGGCTGGAAATGACCGAGGGCAGGCTCACGCCAATGACGTTCTGCGGGCCGAGGGCCTCGGCGGCGATGACTGCCGTGAGGGCGGAGTCGATGCCGCCGGATAGACCGAGCAGAGCCTTTTTGAAACCGGTTTTGTGAGCGTAGTCGTGCACGCCGAGCACGAGCGCTTCGTAGATGTCGGCGAGTTCCTCCTGGCTGAACGTGGCATGGATGACCGGGGATTCGGCGGGATTGGCCACCAACGGAGGCCGGCTGTGCGCGGTAACCTGGCCGAGTTCGATGACGGCGAGGTCATCGCGGAAGGCCGCAAGACCGGCGATCACTTCGCCTCGCGCGTCGGTTGCAAGGCTGCGTCCGTCGAAGATAAGTTCGTCGTTGCCGCCGATGGCATTGACGTAAACGACCGGGCAACCGAGGCGGCGAGCGGTGTCGCTCACCAACGTGTGGCGCACGCCGCCCTTGCCATGATACCACGGGCTGGCGGAGAGGTTGACCATGAGGTCGCATTTGCCCACGAGCTGCGCCACGGGATCCACGCCATTGTAAAGGTGGCGCGTGGAGATCATGCTGTGTGTCCAGATATCCTCGCAGATGGTGATGCCGATGCGGCGTCCGCCGAATTCAACCACCGTCGGGCTGGGGGCCGGTTCGAAATAGCGGTCTTCGTCGAAGACGTCGTAAGTCGGCAGGAGGCACTTGCGGGCGGAAGCGAGGATTTTGCCGTCGTGGCAAAAGGCAGCGGAATTGAAATAGGGGCGGCCCCGACCGGTCGTGTTGGTTTCGGTGTAGCCGATGATGGCGGGCACCGCGCCGATCACAGTCGCGATTTCGCGGGTCGCCTGTTCGACGTCGGACACGAAGCGTTTTTTGAACAACAAGTCGCGCGGCGGGTAGCCGCTCACGACGAGCTCGGGAAAAACGACCAGCTCGGCGCCTTGGGCGACGAGGGTCTTGTAGGCGGCCTCGACGAGCCGGCGATTGCCAGCGAGATCGCCGACGATGGTATTGATCTGGGCCAAGCCAATGCGCATGGGAAAATTGGATTAGACAAATTGCGGGCAAGGCAGCGAACTGCAATCACATAGCCTGCATGCCAACCGACCACACACCGTCCCGATTGATCCTCGCCTCCGCTTCGCCGCGTCGGCGCGAGTTGCTGGCGGGCTTGGGTTACGATTTCACCATCGTGCCTGCCGAGGTGACGGAACACGAAGAGTCTGACGCCGATCCGCGCGAAATGGTGAAGCACAACGCCGCGCTCAAAGCCGACTGGGTGGCCGCGCGTCATCCGGACGCCACCGTGATCGGGGCCGACACGACCGTTTTCATCGACTCCACCGTGTTGAACAAACCCGGCGACGCTGTCGAAGCCCGGGCGATGCTGCGCCGGCTCAGTGGACGCACCCACACGGTGTTCACCGGCTTGGCGGTGCGGCGCGTGGCCGATGGCTTAAAGCTCGATCACGGCGTGACCAGCGAAGTAACCTTCAAGGTCCTCGACGAGGCCGTCATCGAACTTTATCTGAGCCGCGTCCACACCCTCGACAAGGCCGGCGGCTACGCGATCCAGGAGCATGGCGACCTCATTGTGGCGGGCTACACGGGCTCGCTGACCAATATTGTGGGACTTCCGGTGGATGAAATGAAACAACTTTTGACTCAAGCTGGTCTAGGGCGATGATTTTCAAAAAGTGAGCACCTATCGTTACGCTGCAATGGGGGACCGCCCCTTGGCCCCGGAGAACGAGCCGTCCGACCGGTCCATCCTGATCGGGGTCGTCGGCACGCTGCTGTTTCACCTGCTGTTGGTGGTGATTTCGCCGAGGTTCGCGCTTGATGCCTTTTCCGGCGTGCACACGGGCATCCATGTTTCGAGCCAGAATCGCGGGCAAACCTTTGACTTCGAGCTGGCCAATCCGGTGCCGGCCGAGGAGGAGCGCGATCCGTTTCGCTTTGTCGAGACCAACCCCGACGCCCCCGAGAACGAGCCCGACAAGACAGTCAACTTCAGCAATCGCAACCAACAATCCGCTCAGCAGGAAGCCGCGACCGAACTCGATCCCGAGAATCGTCCGAGCATCTCCAATGCGCAGGACAAGATTCAGAACGAGATGTCCATCGTGACCGGTGACATGGCCGAGCCTCAGTTGGGGGCTGCGCCATTGCCGGATCGCGCCGAAACAGCCGAGATGGACCAGCAAGAACAGCTCCTGCGTATGGAGCAGACACCGGATGCCGGTTATGAAAAACTGACCGCCGACGATCCAGACGGCATTTCGAGCAACATCGCCAACAGCAAGACCGACTCCACGCACGCGGACCAAAGCATTGAGGGCTCGCGCGACTCACAGGAAACGGATGGCGGACTCGTTGCCGTCAACGCGGCGCAACGTGCGCAACCGCGGGAGCGTCCGCGACTGACCGCACCCCGCTCGACGATCCTCACCAACCGCGCGCCCGGCGTGCGTAACATCGGCCTCACCGGACAGGACGCCCGCTGGAGCGAGTATGGCGAATACCTGCAGGAGTTCATCGAAATTGTGCAGGCATCCTGGTATCGCATTCTCGCTGAGAGCCGGGTTGCTGCGCCCCGCGGCTCGATGGTTGCGGTGACTTTCAAAATCAAGGCCAACGGCGAGACGGAAATGGTGAAGGTGGAGGATGAGGGTGCCGGGCGTCAGGCGGTATTTTCCTGCCAGGGCGCGATCGAGGCGCGTCAGCCCTACCGCAAGTGGAGCGAGCAGATGATCGCGGTTCTCGGCGAGGAGCAAACGCTGACGTTCAGGTTCTACCACCAGTGAGCGTGAGCCTGCCGGTTGATTTTTGGGAAACGCTGCCGTTGGGGGAAGGCGTCCGGATGTTGCACCGCGACGCCAACGGACTCGCCGCCTTCGACAAACCGTCGGGCGTGCTGTCACATCCGAACGAATCACAGGATGAGGCGCGCTCGCTGCTGACGTGCCGCTACGACAAAGAAGCGCAGTGCTACCAATGGAAGGCCGACGATGGCACGTTGCGACGATTTTGGCTGTTGAACCGCCTCGACTCGGCAACCTCAGGCGTGATTCTCACCGCCGCGGACGAAAAACTGGCGCATGCCGTGCGCGAGCATTTTGCGCGAAAGCAGGTGCGCAAGATTTACAATGCACTCGTTTTTGGTCGTCCGCACAAGGAGAGGGAAATCTGGCGTGACCTGCTCGCCGTCAAAAAGCAGCAGGGGCAGATCCGCACCGCCGCGCGGGGCAACATACCCGCCGAAACGGAATTCCAGTTGATCCGACATCAACAGCGCAGCTTCTCGACATCGCTCGTGCGGCTGGAACCGAAAACCGGCCGCAGCCACCAGCTCCGCGTGCAATGCGCCAAACGCGAATTACCCATCGTGGGCGACCAGACCTACGGCGATTTCGCGCTGAACCGCGCTTTCAAGAAGGCCACCGGCAGCGACCGGCTGTTTCTGCATTCGCTGGAAACGGCGTTCACCTACGAATTCGTCGGCCGCAAAAACACCTTCAAAGCCGTTGCCCCTCTGCCGAAGGATTTTTTGAGCGGGTATTGAGAGGAGGAGAGCAAGGTGGAGGGCCCAGCTCCAGCTGGGCCGTTTCAATCGTGCCAAGGCAAGATGTTGGGTTCCCCTTGATAAGGCCAGTCACCAGCACTCGACACCAGCCGATGTCTGACCGGATTATTTCGAACGTATTCCCATTTTGAGGCATAGTTCTCTCCGCGCCTCAGTTGTGCGTCCCAAAAGTTCTTCTGCCAGAGCGTATCGGAGCCGCAGCCGGCGGATTTGGAGATCCGACTTTTCCAAAATCGAACCCAATTCAACAGCGGTGACGGAGGATATGAGTTCGGAGAGCAGAACAAATGGATATGATCGGGTAGAATGACATAGCGTCCGATTATCCACTGATCGGCTGCTTTCCACGCATCGAGAATCGTCCCGTGCATCGCAGCCGTGGCGAGCAACGGTGCGCGGCCTTTGGTGCAGACTGTAACGAAGACAATTACTGCGCGGTTACCGGAGCTAAACGCCGGTTGATGGACGGGGCGACTGCGTGACGGGAAATGCTTGGGTAATTCGGAGTCAGGTATCATTCGCGGCCCAGCTAGAGCTGGGCCCTCCAAGGGAAGAGTGGCAAAGCCGAAATATCCTCACAACAAATCCATCTGCGCGTTGTCCTCGGGGGCGACGGTGATTTTTTTCTTCGGCTTCGATTGCGGGGCGGCGGGCAGGGTGACGGTGACGTCGTCCGATTCCAACTGCGCGAGAATGGTCTTGGCACGGTCGATCACTGCGAGCGGCAGGCCGGCGAGTCGGGCGACTTGGATGCCGTAACTGCGATCAGCGGCGCCGGGCACGACACGGCGCACGAACACAATGTCATCGTTCCATTCCTTCACTGCGACGGACCAATTCTTGAGACGCGGCAGGTGCTTCTCCAGTTGCGTGAGTTCCTGGTAATGCGTGGCGAAGAGTGTGCGCGGGCCGCGCTCGGCGCCGCGGTGGAGGTGCTCAATGACGGCCCAGGCGATGCTGAGACCGTCATAGGTCGAGGTGCCTCGGCCGATTTCGTCGAGGATGATGAGCGAGCGATCCGTTGTGTTGTTGAGGATGTTGGCGGTCTCGTTCATCTCGACCATGAACGTCGAGTTGCCGCGCGCGAGGTCATCGCTCGCGCCGACGCGTGAGAAAATGCGGTCCACGAGACCGAGGCGACACGCCTTGGCCGGCACCCAGCACCCGACTTGTGCCATCAGCGTGATTAACGCGACCTGGCGAATGTAGGTGGATTTGCCCGCCATGTTGGGACCGGTGATAAGCTGGATTTGCGCATCGCTGGCGGAGAGTGCCGTGTCGTTGGGCACGAACGTGTGGCTGCCAGCGAGGCCGAGGCGCTCGACGCGCATCATCTGCTCGACGACGGGGTGGCGTCCGTCGGTGACGCTGAGCGTGTCGTCTTCGTCGAGTTCCGGACGGCAATAATCCCATTCGCGTGCAAGCACGGCCCAACCGGCCAGCACATCGAGTTCGGCGAGGGCGTCGGCGGTGGCGGCGAGCGCTACAGACTCATCCAGCACGGCAGCGACGAGTGCCGTGAACAGTTCCAGTTCGCGGGCGAGCGATTTTTCCTCGGCAGAGAAAATCTCCTTTTCCTTCAGCTTGAGTTCCTCGGTGACAAATCGCTCGCCGCTGGCGGTGGTCTGTTTGCGCACGTAGTCGGCGGGCACGCTGGCAAGGTTGGCCTTGGTCACTTCAATGTAGTAGCCAAAAACGGAAGTGTAGCGGACCTTGAGACTCTTGATGCCGGTGCGCTCCTGCTCCTTGCGCTCGAGTTCGGTGAGCCAGGATTTGTTGTCGGTCGTGAGGCTGCGCAGGCGGTCGAGTTCGGCATCGTAACCGCTGCGGATGTAATTGCCGTCCTGCAGATCGTTGGGGAGCTCGTCAGCAAGACCACGCGCGAGCAGGTCGCGGAGCGCGGGAAGATCGGTGATGCGCTGGCGGATGTGCGAGACCACGCCGCCATGGTGGCCCACAAGGTGCGAGTCGAGCAGGTCGAGGCAGGCGAGAATCGGGGGAATTTGCGCGAGTGTGTCACGCACGCCGCCAAGCTCGCGTGGGTTGCGCAGGCGATTCTGGAGTCGGCTGAGGATGCGCGGAATGTCGCGCACTTTGTTTAGGAGCTCGCGCAGCGCGGCGAGGTCGCCGGGTTGCGCGACGAACTCACCCACAGCGGCCTGGCGGCGCTGGATTTCGAGTAGGTCGAGTCCGGGGGCGGCGAGCCAGCGCTCCAAGAGGCGCGAACCGGCGGCCGTGGTCGTGCGCTCCATGGCGCCGAGCAACGAACCCTCGCGGGTGCCGCGCGTGGATTGGAATATCTCGAGGTTGCGCAACGTGGCGGGATCAAGGAGCAGCGTGCGCGTGCTGCGGTATTCCTGCAGCGAGCGCAGGTTTTCGGGCTTGGCGCAGAGATTTTCCGTCGCGTAGTGCACGACCGCGCCGGCGGCGCCGAGGGCAGGGTGGTTGTTGGCAAGGCCGAAGCCCTGGAGATTGAGCACGCCGAGCGCCTCCATCACGGTGCGCGCGCCGCCGGTGACTTCGAAGTGATAACCAGGCAGTTCGGAGCAGAGGCGCGGTGCGCAGAACTGGTGTAAGGCGTGAACGGCATGCTGCTCATGCGGCGCGGCCTGCCATTTCTGCAACTGTCCCTCGATGAGCACGAGTTCGGCCGGGTCGAGAGCGGTGAGGACGGGGAGCAGGTTCTCGGGCTTGGCATCAGTCGCGAGGCGGAACTCGCCCGTGGACAAATCGAGCCACGCCGCGTGCAGGCCGGCATCGTTGAGCGTGAGCGCGCAAAGATAGTGATTCTTTGCTGCATCGAGCTGGCTGGCCGCGAGGGTGGTGCCGGGCGAAAGGATGCGCGTGAGCTGGCGCTTCACGAGTTTGCCGGCCTTGGCGGGCTCGGCCTGGTCGCAGACGGCGACCTTCTTGCCGGCAGCGAGCAGCTTGGTGATGTAGTTGTCGGCCGCGTGGTGTGGGATGCCCGCCATCGGGTAATCCTGCCGCTTGGTGAGCGTGATCCCGAGAAGGCGCGATGCGATTTCGGCGTCCTCGAAAAACATCTCGTAGAAATCGCCGAGCCGGAAGAGCAGGAGCGTGTTCGCCGGAAGGCCGCGTTTGACCTCGAAATACTGCTGCATCATCGGCGTTAGCTTGTCTGTCATGGTAGCGAGTAGCGGGTAGTGAGTAGCGAGTAGTCGGACGCTGGCTACCAAATTCTACTCGCTACCCGCTGCTCGCTACTCACTACTCGACGCGTGAGCGTCAGGCTACATCACGTCGAACTGGGTGGGGCGGGGAAGCCGCCCATGGTCGTCCTGCACGGGTTGCTCGGCTCTTCGCGCAACTGGCAGACGGCTGGCAAGGATTTGTCGGCTCACTGGCAGGTGTTCGCCTTGGATGCCCGCAACCACGGCCGGTCGCCGCACGATCCCGTCATGAACTATGACGCGCTCGCCGGGGATGTGGCGGATTGGATGGAGGCGCAGGGCTTGGCGCGCGCCACCATCGTCGGGCATAGCATGGGCGGAAAAACAGCCATGTTGTTGGCTTGTCGGCGTCCGGAACTGGTGGAGCGGCTGGTGATCGTGGACATCGCGCCCAAGGATTATTTCTGGGTGGCTCACCGCGGCGAGTTTGCCGCCATGAATGAGCTGGACCTGACCAGCATCCAGTCGCGTGGGGAGGCCGAGCTGCGTTTCGAGGCTCGGGTGCCGAGTCTCGGCATGAGAAAATTCCTAACCACGAATCTGGACCGCGATCAAGCGGGGCGCTGGAAGTGGATGGTGAACCTGCCCGCGCTGACCGAGGCCCTGCCTGCGTTGGAGCGAAACAGTTTGAAAGCAGAAGATTGTTACAACGGGCCGACGCTGTTCATCGCCGGCGGACGTTCGCAATATGTGCAGCCGGCCGATCATGAAGGTATCCGGCAGCACTTCCCGCAGGCGCGGATCGAGATTATCGCCGAGTCCGGCCACAATCCTCACATGGAGGCGAGGGAACGCTTCGTGGAATTGGTGCGGAGTGCCTGATTTGTAGGGTCGGCGCTTGCGCCGACCTCACGCGCGAGTGGGGTGTTCGTAAGCGAGGTCGTCGCGAGCGACGACCCTACGACCAATCCTCCTCACGTCTCATGCACCAGTGGCACGTTGGTGTTCTTATGGGCCATGACGGCGGCGCGACTGCGTTCGGCGAAGGGCAGCCACTTCCGCTTGGTCCAGCGGCGATACATGATCATGCCGCGAAGCCATTCGTCGCAGCACATCGCAATCCAGATGCCCACGAGGCCCCAGCCGAGATGCAGGCCGAGAAACCAGGAGTTTGGCACCCAGAGGAGCCACATGCAAACGGCGCCGATCTGGACCGGGAAGCGGGCGTCGCCCGTGGCGCGGAGGGAGTTGATGACGACGATGTTGAACACGCGTCCCAATTCGAGGATGACCGCGATGCGCAGGAGCAGGGCGCCACCCCGGATGATCGCCGGGTCGTGGGTGAAAATCGCCATGAGATGCGGCGCCACGGCCGCAATGATGACCACGCCGCCCGCGCAAAGCGCGAGGCAGAGGCGGAGACTGCTGAGCAGCTGCCGGTAGGCTCCTTCAAAATCGCCCGCGCCAATCAGCCGGCCCACGACAATTTCCGTGCCCAGCCCGAGGGCCAGGCTGAATTGAATCACGAGGCTCTGCACGGTGAGCGAGTAGGACCGGATCGCGAGGCTTTCGGCGCCCATGCTCGCGACAAAGCTCGTGGTAACAAGGAGCGCAGTCCAATACGACATGTGCTCCCCGGCGGCGGGCAGACCGATATGCAGGATGCGCTTGATGCGGCTCCAGGTCAGGTCGAAGGGTGTGCGCCAGTGAAGCCCAATACCAAGTCGATGCTTGAGCAAAAGGAGCAGGGCGGCCGTGGATAGCAACCGGCTGAACACGCTCGCCGCCGCCACGCCTTCGACGCCCAGCTTGGGCAAACCGAACCAACCGAAAAGCACGAGCGACACGCCGATGACATTGATGATATTCTGGGCGACTGTGACGAACATCACATCGCGCGTATTACCGTGGGCGCGGAGGATGGCGCCGATGGAGATGTTGATGGATTCCAGAAAGAGCGTGCCACCCATGAGCGACATGAAAGGCAGGGCATAGACCATCAATTCCTCGGGCAGCTGCATCAGGCGGAGCAGCGCCGCGTTGCCGAGGAACATCGCGATGCTCACGATCAGACCACTCCAGATGTTCACCCCGAGGGCGGTCGAGCTGATCTGTTCGGCGCCTTTCCGGTCGCCCGCCCCGAGATGGTGGGTGATAACCACACTCGTGCCGATGCCGATGAAGTTGAAGCAGATCAGGCAGAACACGATCAGCTGGTGCGACATGCCGAGTGCAGCCACCGCCCCATCGGAGATGTGGCTGACCATGAAAGTGTCCACCAAACCGATCAGCATGCGCAGGCTCTGCTCGATAAAGATCGGCCAGGCGATCGAGAGGAGGGTGGGTGTCTTGGTGCTGCTGTCAGTCTGGTGGCTCATTTCCCGCAATCGGACCTAAGACAGGCACCAGCCGGGTGAGTAAAGCTGATTTCCCGGGGAAAGTTTGGGTCTGCTTTATCTGCGTAGGCGAGACGGTGTTCTCGCATGGCAATGCCCACTTCAGTAAACGGTGCTTCCGACCTGGCAAACGCCTATCAAAACGAAGGCGTCAGAGCTTGCCCCATCACTTTCGGCTCCAGATTCGCAGCGATGACAGCAAGAAATTCTCCAGAGCGGCGGACTCGTTGAGATTCAGGCGGAGGAGGCCGGTGTCGTGCTCAAGCTGGGTGACGGCGGCGACAGCGGCGCGGCGCGAAGCCTCGGCGTTGTCCGCTTCTGCGGAGAATCGGGCGAGGGCGAAGTCGCGCGTGGCGCGTTCGATCTCGGCGAAGAGTTTCGTGCGAACGCCGTTGGCGATACCGGTCTCGATGGCGGCCTGTTCGTCGTCGTCAATGTCGTCGGGCAGTTTCTCCTTCTGCTGTTTCCAGATTTGGTCGGTGGCGGCGGCGAGGACGGCGTTGAAGCGGGTGATGAAGCCGTAGATGGCCATGACCTGGTCGGTGACCGCGCGTTTGTCGGCCTGACCAGTGGACACTTGGCCGAGCCAGGCAGCGTAGTCGGTCAACGTCGCCTTCCACATGGTGCGGATCGCTTCGTCGGCATCGGCAAGCGCCTCGTGTCCGTCGTCGGTGAAGCGGAAGTGCAGGCAACGGCTGCGAATGGTCGGCAGGAGCGAGTAGGGGCGGGTGGTGAGGAGCAGGATGGTCGTGCTCGCCGTGGGCTCTTCGAGGGTCTTGAGAAAGACGTTGGCCGTGGGGATGTTCATCCGGTCGGCCTCGTAAACGACGAGCACCTTGCGGAGCGACACCTGGGGCGACACCTGGATGCGGCCGATGATCTCGCGCATGGCATCCACGCCAATCTGGCGCGACTTGCCGGCTGGACGGAGGGCGAGGAAATCGGGATGCTGCTTGGGCGGGAAATACTGCGTCGGCTGGCGCGGGTCATTCAGCAATCGGTCGGCAATGGCGTGGGCGACACTGGCGAGCGTGCTGAGGTTTTCACCGTGCAGGAGCAGGCTGTGGGCGAGGCGCTGGCGTTCGATGGCGCGTTCCAAAACAGCCACCGTCGGCGTGCCCGCGAGGGCGGGAGGCCAGGGCAGCGGTTCGGTGGCGGCGGACATTGGATCAGAAATAGACCGGAGACGCCGGTTGTGGGTCAGCCGAGGCGTTTCTGGACGATCGTCCAAATTTTCTTTTCGAGAGCGGCGGGCGTCTGCGTGCCGTCGAGAACGACGACGCGATCGGGCCATTCCTTGGCGAGCAGCAAGTAGCCTTCGCGAACTTTTTTGTAGAAATTGATATTCTCGCGTTCCATGCGGTCGGGCAGGTCGGATGCACGCTGGCGCACGCGCTGGAGACTGACCTCGGTGGGCACGTCGATGACGATGGTGAGATCGGGCATGACGTTGCCGACGGCGAAGCGGTTGATCTCGCTGACCGGACCGGGGGCGAGATTGCGGGCGATGCCCTGATAAACGGTAGAGGAATCGAGAAACCGGTCGCTCAGGACGATGGCTCCGCGCTTGAGGGCCGGGGCGATAACCTCGCGCACGACTTGGGCGCGCGCGGCGGTGAAAAGCAGCAGCTCGGTTTCGGGGCACATCTCGTCGCCCTTGGAATTGTGGACGATGATGTTGCGGATCTGCTCGCCGATCTCGGTGCCGCCCGGTTCGCGCGTGGCGACGACCTCGCGGCCGGCCTGCTGGAGACGGTCGGCCAGCCGGGTGATTTGGGTGGATTTTCCGCTGCCTTCGGAGCCTTCGAAGGAGATGAGCGTGCCGGCGGGTTTGGTCTTGGAGGGCATGGAGAGGGGAGGGCAGACAGGGAACCAAGCAAGAAGGTTTCGCGCAACCAGATTTAGCAACGCGTGTCCCTGAAATTCAATTGATTGCACCCGATAAACGGGCCAACACTCCTACCAACTTACATGCCCGCTTTTTTTGCGCCCCCCGTCCTCGTTTCCGTCGTCAACGTCTGGCAGGTTTTCCTCACCACCGATCGCGTGGGCCAGGCTGTCATCGCGCTCCTTGCGGTGTTCAGCATCATCGCATGGGCGGTGATGCTTGGAAAAAACTCGGAACTGAAAAAGCTCCGCGAACTCAACTTCCGTTTCGAGCGCCGACTCGGCGAGGAGCGCCACATCCTCCAGCTTCCGGAAAACATGCGCAACCGGCGCGACATTCCTTATGCCGACCTGCTGGCCGACGCGCTCGAGGCCTATTGGCGCGCCGCCGCCATCGGCAAGGAGAAGGGCGAGGACACGCTGCGTGGGCGACTCGAGCACGCCGAAAACGCCATCCAGCGCGCGATTGCCCGGCAGTCGCTGCGCTATGAGGCGAGCATGATCTTTCTCGCTTCGGTCGTGACGGGCGCGCCGTTCATGGGCCTATTCGGCACGGTATGGGGCGTCATGGAAGCCTTCGTCGCCGTATCCGTCATGCAGACCGCCAGCATTCAGAGCATCGCACCGGGTGTGTCCGCCGCGCTGCTTACCACCATCGCCGGCCTCGTGGTGGCGATTCCATCCGTGTTCGGCTATAATTATCTTCTCGGCAACGTGAAGACCATGATCACCGAACTCGAAAACTACGCCAGCAACCTCGCCGATCGCATCGAGCTCGAGGCCAAGCTGGACTAACGCACCATGGCCCGCAGTTTCCGCCGCCAACGCCAGCTCCATCCCGTCGCGGAGCTCAATGTCACCAACCTGGTGGACCTGGGTTTCACGCTGCTCATCATTTTCATGATCGCGACTCCGCTCATCCAGCAGGAGCAGACCATCCCGGTGAACCTGCCCGGCGAGTCGAGGCGCGAGCAGACGAAGGCGCCGCCCGACACGGAGTTCGTCGCCATCTCGATTGATCGCTCGGGAAATTATTATTTCGGCAGCCAACGCATGTCTTTGCCGGAGATTTCGCGCCAACTGATGGCCGAGGCCGCCAAACCCAAGCAACCGGTCATCCGCATCCGCGCCGACCTCACGCTGCAATGGCAGCAGGTCGTCCGCGTGATGGATGAGGTGAAGCGTCACAACCTCACAAAGATCACTTTCGACACCGAGGCCCGATGAGCCGATGCGCGCAGCGTCGCCCAGTTCGCTTTTCCTTTCACTGAGCCTGCACGGCTTTGTGGTGGCGACCCTCGTGCTGTTCACCTGGTTCACCGCGTTGCGCCAGAAGGAAGCTCCGGTGATTTTCGAACTCGTTGCCGGGCCGTCCACCAATCCCGAGGCGCTGGAGGCGCCCGCCCTCGGCAATACGACCAGTCCCATTAAACTGGAGATTCCGAAGATCGAGCGCGTGCCCACCATGCCCGAACCGGAACCGGTGGTCGAATCACCGCCGGAACCGCTGCCGCCCAAACCCACGCCCAAGGCCAAACCGAAGGAGCCGGAGAAGAAGGCCGATACCTCGCTGACCAAGGAAGTGAAGCAGGCCCAGCGGATGTCGTATCAGGAATATCTCAAGAAGCACCCCACACCAAAGCAGCCGGCCAGCACCATCAAAGCGACGACCAAGCCAACGAAGGTTCCGAAGATCGACGCGCAAGGCATCGCGCAAGGCGTGAAAGGCGGCTCGACCGCCAACATGAAGGGCGGAGGCGGTGGCAAGGCGCTGACCCGCGAACAGCAGGACGCCATGAACACCTACATTTCGATGCTCATCCAGGAGCTGAAGCGCGCGCATGAGCCGCCCCCCGGGGTGAGCGATCGCCTCGAAGCGCGAGTGACTTTCGACATCACCGCGAGCGGCGCCATCTTGAATCCGCGCATCGTAAAGTCCTCGGGCGACAAGGAATTCGATCAGTCCGTGATCGAGGCCTTTTTGCGAATGCGCTCGATCGGCCCCACACCGAATCGCCGTTCCGACACTTGGACAGTGACGTTCAAGATGCGGGACGATGCCTGACGAAAGCTGCGCATCGGGTGGTGCGAAAAAGTCCTTGCATTAATCCGGCAAAGCTTGCTTTTTGCCCCTTCGCACGGGCTCTTAGCTCAGTTGGTAGAGCGCCTCAATGGCATTGAGGAGGTCAGCGGTTCGAACCCGCTAGGGTCCACCAATTTAAGAAAGCCACCTTTCGGGGTGGCTTTCTGCTTTTGCGGCGCGAAATGCCCAAACTTTGGGCACCGCCTTCAATTCGGCCCTTGGACGATAAGCGGCGGTTGGCGTTCTTCATCCTCCGGTCGCACGGTGACCACACGCCGCGCCATTTCCGCCCAATAGGCCGCTTCCTGTTCGCGCCGCAGCAGCATCCGGTATTCGGCGCCGGCGGCCAGGAAGATGAAAATGAAGAGCACCCCGGCCAGCGCATTGTCGAATACGAACACCGCGACCGCGGAGAAACACAGGGCGAGTCCGCGGCCGACCATGACCGCCCACCACGTGGCGCGCAGATAGGGCAGGTAACAGGCAAGCACCGCCCGAAAGATGCGTCCGCCATCCATGGGGAACACCGGCAGGAGGTTGAAGACACCCATGATGAGGTTGGCCCAGCAGAGTTGCGCAATAATGTCGGTGAGCGAAAACTCAGCCACCTTCGCAAGTCCCAACATCTCCCGCCACACAAAGGGCAGAAGCAGTGCTACGATGGCGAAATTCACGGCCGGACCGGCCACGGTGATGAGTAATTCCGCGGAAGGGCGGCGCGGGATCTGCTCCATCTCGGCCATGCCACCGATGGGCAGCAAAAGGATTCGCGGCACCCGCACGCCGTAGCGACGCGCGGTCAGCGAGTGACCCAGCTCATGCAACACCACACAGCCAAAAAAGAGGACGATGAGGCCGATGCTCCACACCATTCCTACGGCGCCACCATACTGCCAGCCGCGCCAACCATAGTAGGCCAGTAGCAGGAGGAAGCTCACATGCACCGACAGCTGGATGCCAAAGAGGCGAAACAAGTTAATTGACCACCCAAACATGCAGGGTAAGTAGAACCGTCTTTGTCCAAAGCGCACTTTATTTCCCAACGAACCTGATGTCCGAAGCTGCCGCCGTCCCCCGCATTCTCGTCATTGATGACGATACTGAAGTTCGCTACTCGCTGAACCGGGTGCTGTCGTCGCAACACTACGAGGTCCAGGAGGCTCCGAGCGGCGAGGAGGGTGTGGCTGCCGTGAAGAAACAGGCGCCCGACGTGGTGCTGCTCGACAACCGCATGACCGGCATGTCGGGTCTGGAAACGCTTCAGCACATCCGCGCGGCCAATCCGAAACAGCTGGTGATCTTCATGACCGCCTTCGGCACGGCGCAGACGGCCATCGAGGCGATGAAGTTCGGCGCCTTCGACTACGTGGTGAAGCCGTTTGATCCGCCCAAGCTGCTGGCGTTGGTTGAGAGCGCCCTGCGCACCCAAGCCGACAGCAAATCCGCGGCCGGCTACAAACCCGTCATCAATACCGAGGAGCACAAAGAGGGCATCGTCGGCGCTTCGGCCGCCATGCAGCAAGTGTTCAAGATCATCGGCCAGTTCGCCGCCAGCGACGCGTCGGTGATGATCACGGGCGAGAGCGGCACGGGCAAGGAGCTCGTCGCCCGCAGCCTGCATCGGCACAGTCATCGAGCGGCCAAGCCGTATGTGGCGGTGAATTGTGCGGCGATTCCCGAGAACCTCATCGAAAGCGAACTCTTCGGCCACGAGCGCGGCTCGTTTACCGGTGCGACGGCGCAACGCCTCGGTAAGTTCGAACAGTGCGACGGCGGCACCATCTTCCTCGACGAAATCGGCGACATGACGCCCACCACGCAGACGAAAATCCTGCGCGTGCTCCAGGAAGGCGATATCCAGCGCGTCGGTGGCGTGGACACGATCAAGGTCAACGTGCGCGTCGTCGCCGCGACCAACAAAGATTTGGAAACGTTGGTGCGCGAAAAGAAGTTCCGCGAGGATCTCTATTACCGTCTCAACGTCGTCCGCGTGAAGTTGCCGCCGTTGCGCGAGCGCACCGAAGACGTGCCGCAGATCGTGGACTTTTTCGTGCAGAATCTCGCCAAGGCCAAGAAGGTGAAGGCCCGCAAAGTCGCCCCCGAGGCGATGGCCCTGCTCAGCGCCTATCCGTGGCCCGGCAACGTGCGCGAGTTGGAGAACGTCGTTTACCGCAGCGCCGTCGCCGCCACCGGCGACACGATTCTGCCGAAAGACCTGCCCGAGGAAGTGCGCGATCCCAACGCGACGCCTTCGGCCGTGGGCAGTCTCGAATCATTGGAGAGCCTCTACGACAAGCTCGCCAAAACACTTCGCGCCCAACATCCGGGCGAAGAGATGGCGACGTTGTTGGAGGCGATGCAATCGCGTTTGCCGGAAAGCGAAGCGAAGAAGAAGCGGACGAAGAAGTAAGCGGGGGGCTTTTACGGAGGGCCCGCGTCTCTGCGGGCCGCAGCAACGTTGGTCGGCGCGCAGGGACGCGCGCCCTCCGAGTTCAGGCTTTCCGGTCGCCGTAGCCCATCGGCTTCGCTTGGTGCCAGCGCCACGCCGTTTCCACGATCGGTTCGATGGTGGAGAATTTGGGCGTCCAGCCGAGTTCGCGGCGGGCCTTGGCGGCGTCGGCGTAAAGCGCGGGCGGATCGCCAGCGCGGCGCGGCGCGAAATTGGCCGGCACCTTGAGTCCGGAGACTTTCTCCACGGCATGAATCACTTCGAGCACCGAGGTCGGCGTGCCGGTGCCAAGGTTGTAGAAATGCTGCGCGCCGGGTTTCTCCAGGAGTTTGAAAGCCGCAATGTGCGCGCGGCTCAGGTCGTCCACATGCACGTAGTCGCGCAGGCAGGTGCCGTCGGGAGTAGGGTAGTCGTTGCCGAAAATCTGGAGGGCAGGGCGGATGCCCTGCGCAGCGCCGATGGCGAGCGGAATGAGGTGTGACTCAGGCTCGTGGTCTTCGCCGATGGAACCGTCTTCGGCCGCGCCAGCGGCGTTGAAATATCGGAAAGCCGTGAAACTGAGACCCGCGGCAGGCGCGAGCGCCTTGAGCATGTTTTCCACATCAAGCTTGGTCTGGCCGTAGGGATTGATCGGCTTTTGCGGCAAATCCTCAGTGATCGGCATCTTCTCGGGCACGCCATAGGTCGCGCAGGTGGAGGAGAAGACGAATTTCTTCACGCCATGCGCCAGCATGGCCTCCAGTAGGTGAAGCGTGGCGGCGACGTTGTTTTGGTAATACTTCAGGGGCTGCTGGACCGATTCGCCAACGTAGGCGTAGGCGGCGAAGTGCATCACCACGTCGGGTTTCTCGGCGGCGATGACTGCGTCGATGGCGGCGGGATGCCCGAGGTTGACGTCGTGCAGACGGATCGACGGGGCGACGGCCGCCCGGTGGCCGTAAACCAGGTTGTCCACGACGACAGGCTCGTGACCGGCCGCGATCAGTTGTTTCACGCAATGACTTCCGATGTAACCGGCTCCGCCGGCAACGAGCACTTTCATGGGCGGGAGTTATTGATTTTAACCTTCCGATGGCTAGGCAAATCTGTTCCCAGTTCCCAAACGCGACATGAAGCAAACCCGTATCGTCATAACCGGCATCGGTCTCACCGCCCCCAACGGCAATACTCTGGCCGAATTTCGGGCCAACCTGCTCAAGGGCGTCTCGGGCATCGATTGGATGGATGTGCGCTACATGGGTCGCTGGCCGGCCGGCTTGTGCAAGTTCGATCCGCTGAAATACCAGCGGAAGAAGGATGTTCGCATCGGCACGCGCGCCGGTAGCATCAGCATCTATTGCGCCCGCGAAGCCGTGGCCGATTCGGGCATCAATCTCGACGCCCGCGACAAGAGCCGCATCGGCGTCTATCTCGGCATCACGGAGCACGGCAACGTCGAGACCGAAAACGAGGTCTACAACATCTCGCAGTTCAAATACGACACGAAGTTCTGGACGCACCATCACAACCCCCGGACCGTGGCCAACAGTCCGGCGGGCGAGGTGTCGCTCAACCTCGGCACGACCGGTCCCGCTTACACCATCGGTGCCGCCTGCGCCGCGGGCAACATGGGCCTGATCCACGCCACGCAGATGCTGCGTCTTGGCGAGGTGGATCTCGCTATCTGCGGCGGCGTGAGCGAGAGCCCGCAGACCTTCGGCATTTTTGCCGGCTTCAAGAGCCAGAACGCCCTCGCCAGCCACGCCGATCCGACCAAAGCCAGCCGTCCCTTCGACAAGGCCCGTAACGGCATCGTCATCTCGGAGGGTGGGGCGATCTACACGCTCGAGCGTTTGGAGGATGCCCAGGCCCGCGGCGCCAAAATTTATGCCGAGATCGCCGGCTATTGTGTGAACTCCGACGCGACCGACTACGTGTTGCCCAATCCCGAGCGTCAGGCGCAGTGCGTGGAAAAGGCCCTGCTCAACGCCGGCCTGACCGTGGACGACATCGACATCGTCAACACCCACGCCACCTCGACCCCGCAGGGCGACATTCAGGAGTGCCAGGCTATCGCTGCCGCCTTTGGCAAACGCAAAGAACCTGCGGCCATCAACAACACGAAGAGCTTCATCGGTCACGCCATGGGTGCCGCCGGCGCGCTCGAACTGGCCGGCAATATCCCGAGCTTCGACGACATCGTTGTGCACCCCACGATCAACGTGGATGAGCTTGATCCCCAGTGCGATATCCCCGGTCTGGTCATCAACCAGCCGCGCTCAGTTAAACGGGTTGACGCAATCCTGAATAATTCCTTTGGTATGTTAGGAATTAACTCAACCCTCATCATCAAGCGTTTCCGCACCTGACACCCTCTGCAATCATGACGAAAGAAGAATGCCGTAAGCTGGTTATCGATATCATTTCCGACATCGCCCCCGATGAGGACCTGAGCAGCGTGAAGCCCGATGTGCGCCTGCGCGACCAGCTCCAGCTCGATTCGATGGACTTCCTCGATATCGTCATGGAACTGCGCAAACGCCACGGCATCGAGGTGCCCGAGGCCGACTACATGCAGCTCGCCTCGCTCGACAGCTGCGCCGACTACCTGACGCCGAAGTTCCAGGCCAAGGCCAGTTGAGCTTCGACCGGGTTTGTTTTTTGTAGGGCGGGGTCTCCGAACCCCGCCTTTTTCATGGACTATAGAATGGCGGCCTTCGGGGACCGCGCCCTACAACTGAAGCGTTGATGAAAGACTCCCATTACGACGTGGCCATCATCGGGGCCGGCATGTCCGGACTCGCCGCCGGCATCCGGCTGGCCCACTTCGGCAAGAAAGTCTGCATTTTTGAGCGTCACAACGCCCCGGGCGGCCTGAACAGCTTCTACAGCATCGCCGGCCGCAAGTTCGACGTTGGCCTGCACGCGATGACCAATTACGTGCCGCCGGGGGTGAAGGGCACCCCCCTGATCAAACTTCTGCGCCAGCTCCGCATCGATCGCGACGAGTTTGCCCTGTGCCCACAGAAACGTTCGCGCGTCGCTTTTCGCGACTGCGAACTGAAGTTCACCAACGATTTCGCCGTGCTCGACGCCGAGGTGACGACCAAGTTTCCCGCGCAAGCCGACGGTTGGCGCGCGCTCGTGCAACTGGTGAAGACCTACGATGATGTCGCGCTCGACGCCAAACCGGTATCAGCGCGCGAAGTCGTCGGACGCCATCTCACCGATCCGCTGCTCACCGACATGATTTTCTGCCCGGTGATGTATTACGGCAGCGCGCAGGAGCGCAACATGGAGTTCGGCCAGTTCGTCATCATGTTCAAGGCGCTCTTTCTCGAAGGCTTCGCCCGACCGCTCGATGGGGTGCGTGTCATCATCCGGGTGTTGTTGGAGAAATATCGCCAGGCCGGCGGTGAGCGCCGCATGAAATGTGGAGTGGCGAAAATCATCGAACGCGAGGGCAGGGCGGCCGCACTCCAACTCGACGACGGCACCGAGGTCACGGCCGACCACGTCATCTCGTCCATCGGGTTTCCGGAGACCATGCGTGCTTGCGAGCCGCCCCATGAAGCCGAGGCCGCGACCAACATCGGTGCGCTGTCATTTTGCGAAACCATTTCGGTTTTCAAACAACCACCCGCGACGTGGGGTTGGAGCGACGACACGATCGTTTTCTTCAATGATTCCGACCGCTTCGACTACGCACGTGCGACCGACCTCGTGGATCCGCGCAGCGGCGTCATCTGCTTTCCCAATAATTTCGACTACGCCGGCGGCGAACTACCCGAAGGTCTGTTTCGGGTAACCTGCCTGGCCAATCACGACCAGTGGGCCACCCTGAGCGAATCTGACTACCGGACTGGCAAAACACATTGGCTTGGCGAAATGCAGCGTAGCGCCCGCCGCTTTCTGCCCCCCGTGGCAGAGGGCGTGCTCGCGGAGAATCTCGTCACGACCGACATGTTCACTCCGCGCACGGTGCGCAAGTTCACCGGTCATTTCAACGGCGCCATCTACGGCGCGCCGCGCAAGGTGAAGGATGGCCGCACGCACCTGAGCAATCTTTACCTCTGCGGCACCGATCAAGGCTTCCTTGGCATCATCGGCGCCATGCTGAGCGGCATTTCGATGGCGAATTATCACATCTTGCAAAAGAGCGCCGGCTGAGAATCTATCACTTTTCCCTGATTACCCCATGAAATCATCCCGTCTATCCCTCGTCATTGGATTCGTTACCATTCTCGCCAGCGGCCTTTTCGCCGGTGAGGCCTACAAGCAGAACCTCGGCCTGCAGCTCTGGAGCCTGCGCGACCAGATGAAAACCGATGTCCCGGCTGCCCTTGATTGGGTGAAGGCGCAGGGTATCACGCAGGTCGAAACCGCCGGCACTGGCGGACGCAGCGCGGAAGAATTTTTGGCGCTATTGAACGAGCGTGGCCTGAAAGCCGTCAGCGCGCACATCGGCTACGATGATTTGGCCAAGGACTTGGCCGGTTCCATCAAGATCGCCAAGACCCTCGGTGTGAAATACGTGATGACGGCGTGGATCCCGCACCGGGGGCCGTTCACCGCCGAGGTGGCCCGCAAGGCCGCCGCCGATTTCAATAAGTGGGGCGAAGCTTTCCGCAAAGAAGGAATCACTTACGGTTACCACCCGCACGGCTATGAATTCGTCAAACTGGCCGAGGAAGGCGGGAAGACGCCTTTCGATCTGATTCTTGAAGGCACCAAGCCGGAGTTCGTCAGTTTCGAAATGGATGTGTTCTGGGTTTTCCACGCCGGCGTGGATCCGGCCGCGCTGCTCAAGGAGCACCCGACGCGCTGGTCGCTGCTCCATGTGAAGGACATCCGCAAGGGCGCCGTCACCGGACTATCGAGCGGCCACGCCGCGCCCATCGACAATGTCGCGGTCGGCACCGGCCAGATCGACTGGATTGAGGTGCTCGGCGCAGCGCAGGAAATCGGTGTGGAACACTATCTCATCGAGGACGAAACCCCCACGCCGCTCGTCTGTATTCCGGACAGCCTGAAGTATTTGCGCGCGCTCAAACTCTGAGTTGCGCTTTTGCCGGGGGCTCACTCACATGTGGGCCTTTCATGGCTTACGACTGGCTCAAAGACATCGATGACCACTATGATGTGGTGGTCATCGGCAGCGGACTCGGCGGTTTGACCGCCGCCAATGTGCTCGCGAAATGCGGGCACAAGGTGCTGCTGCTCGAGCACCATTACCAGTTGGGCGGCCTCGCGACCTGGTTCACCCGCAAAGGCGGGCACATCTTCGACATTTCCCTGCACGGTTTCCCGATCGGCATGATCAAATCCTGCCGCAAATACTGGGGCCAGGATATCGCTGATTCCATCGTTCAGCTCAAGGGCGTGCGGTTCATCAACCCGCAGTTCTCCATCGACACGACTTTCGATCGCGAAGACTTTACGCGACAGCTTGTCGAGAAATTCAAGGTGCCGGCGGAAACCGTGGAGCGTTTCTTCACCGACCTCCGGGCGATGAACTTCTACGACAACAATCCCGAGACGACGGGTGAGATGTTCGAGCGCTATTTTCCCGGACGCGACGATGTGAAGCGCCTGCTCATGGAGCCAATCGCCTACGCCAACGGCTCCACGATGGACGACCCAGCCATCACGTTCGGCATCGTGTTCTCCAACTTCATGAGCAAGGGTGTCTACACCTTCCAGGGTGGCACCGATGTGCTCGTTAAGAAGATGGCCGCCGAGATGAAGAAAAACGGCGTCGAGCTGCGCAAGCACGTGCTGGTGGAGAGAATCCTGACCGAAGAGCGCGACGGCCGCAAGGTCGTCACCGGCGTCGTCGCCAACGGCCGCACCATCCGCTGCGACGCCGTGCTGTCCAATTCCAACATCAAGAACACGGTGCTGCGCCTCGGTGGCGAAGAGAACTTCACGCCGGAATTTGTCGCCCAGACCAAGGCTGTGCGTGTGAACAGCAGCTCCTGCCAGGTCTATCTTGGCATCCGTAAGGGCGAGACACTGCCGCACATCGGGGACCTCGTGTTCACGTCCGACGAACCGAAATTCTCGAGCGTGAAGCTCGTGGACCTGCACACCACGAGCCGCACGTTTTCGATGTATTACCCGGACACGCGTCCGGGTTCGGACCGCTACACCGTGGTCGTTTCCATCAACGCCCGTTACGAGGACTGGAAATCGCTCAGCGATGAGCAATACGCCATCGAGAAACAACGCCTCATTGACGAATCCGTCGCGTCGTTGGAACGATTTATTCCCGACGTCCGCGGCAAGATCGACTGGATGGAGGCCGCCACACCGCGCACGATCGAGTATTACACCAAGCACTGGAACGGCACTTCGTTTGGCACGAAGTTCGAGGGCCTCAAAGTTTCGATGGACCTGCCCAGTCAGTTGCCCGGTCTTTATCACGCCGGCTCCGTGGGCATCATCATGTCGGGCTGGCTCGGCACGATTAATTATGGCGTGATTGTCGCGAACCAGGTGGACAAATTCATCGCCGCGAAGAAACGCACCACCGAACCCGCCAACGCCTGATTTTCACCGTGACCGAAGTCGAAAAACTCATCCCGCATCGTCCGCCGTTCCTGTTCGTGGACGAAATCGTTTCACACGAGGGCGAAACCCTTGTCGCCCGACGCACCTGGCGCGCTGATGAGGATTTCTACAAGGGGCATTATCCGAGCGCCCCGATCACTCCCGGCGTGCTGCTCAGCGAATCCGTATTTCAGACCGGCGCCTGCCTCATGGCCAAACTCATGGCGGGCGCAGCCGGACAGGGCGGGGGAGTTCCGCTCCTCAGCAAAGTGTCGGATATCCGTTTCCGCCTGCCGGTTTACCCGGGCGACGCCGTCACCATCGAGGTGAAGCGAAAGGAAACGGCAGGTGAATTTCATTTCCTCACAGGCGTGATGAAGAACGCCGAGGGCAAAAAGATCCTCAATGCCGAGTTCGCCGTCGCGTGGAAGAAACCCGAGGGTCAGGTGACGACCGCATGAGTGATTTCCTGAAGCTCTCCGGCAAAACCTTCCTCGTCCAAGGCGTGGCGAACAAGAAGAGCGTCGCCTGGTTCATCGCCAAGACGCTGGAAGAGCAGGGCGCGCGGGTCGTCTATGCCGTGCGTTCCGAGGCTCGGAAGAAGTCGCTTGAGACATTGCTGGCCGACCGACCGGTGTTCATCTGTGATGCCGAGCGGGAGGGAGCCGCGCAAAAACTCGCCGCCGAGGTTACGGCTGCGGGGATCGCGCCGCTGCACGGCATTGTCCACTCGATTGCCTTTGCGAACTACAGCGAAGGCTTCAAGACCTTCGCCGAGACAAAGCGAAAAGACTTTCTGCAGGCGACGGCGATCTCGGCATTCTCGCTCGTCGAACTGGCCGAAGCCTTCAAACCCCATCTGGCGAACAACGCCTCCGTCGTGACCATCGGCATCTCGTCGCTGTTGGTGACGCCCGACAACTACGGTTACATGGGGCCGATCAAGGCGGCCTTGGAATCCTGCTCGCGCTTCCTCGCGAAATCCTTCGGAGCTTCGGGCACGGAGGTGCGTTTCAACGTTGTTGGCTCGGGTCCGCTCAAGACCAGCGCTTCGGCGGGCATTCCCGGTTATTTGGAAAGCTACCTATTCGCCGAGAAACTGACTTTCCGGAAGCGCAACCTCGAGACGCAGGAGGTGGCCAATGTTGCCGTGTTTCTGCTGAGCGAGCGCAGCAGCGGCCTCAATGGCACGACGCTCGTCGTGGATGCCGGACTGGGCAGCAATTACTTCGACAAGGAAATCATCAGGCTGGCCATGCGGCCCGAGAAGTAAGCCATGCGCTTCAAGCACGCATGCATTGAATCGCTGGCTGTCGCGTTGCCGGACGAAATATGGTCCTCCGCCTCCATTGAAGAGCGGCTGAAACCGCTCTACGACCGCTTGAAATTGCCGGCCGGCCGACTCGAGTTGATGACCGGCATCAAGGAGCGCCGCATGTGGGCACCGGGCACGAAACCCTCAGATGCCAGCGCGGCCGCCGGACGCAACGTGCTCAAGGCATCGGCGCTGCGTGCGGAGCAGATGGAGGTATTCATCCATTCCGCGGTCTGTCGCGACATGCTGGAGCCGGCGACAGCGTCGTTTGCCCACCGGAAGATCGGCCTCGGCACGGATTGCCAGGTATTCGATTTGTCCAACGCCTGCCTCGGTTTTCTCAACGGCATGGTGACGCTGGCCGCGATGATTGATGCCGGGCAGATCAAATGCGGCATGGTCGCGTCTGGGGAGAACGGCCGTCCGCTGGTCGAGCGCACAATCCGGCACCTGCTCGAAACGCCACTCGATCGGAACGCCATCAAACCATTCTTCGCAAATCTGACCATCGGCTCGGCTGCCGTCGCCGCAGTGATTTGCCACGAAGACCTCATTCCCGCCGGTCGTCCGAAACACCGGCTGCTCTGCGGCAGTGCGCACGCCGAGACCAAGCACAGTGAGCTCTGCCAAGGCGACAGCGATGGCGACACGCTCGTGATGGAGACGGATTCCGAGCAATTGCTGCTGGCCGGCATGGATGTCGCCAAGGCGACTTGGGCGAAGTTTGCCGCAGAGTCAGGCTGGAGCGTAGGCACGCCGGACCGCGTCATCACGCATCAGGTCGGCTCTGCGCACCGGCGAAAACTCTACGAAACGCTGCAGATGGATGTGGCCAAGGATTTCGCCTCGGTGGAGTTTCTCGGCAACACGGGCTCGGCCGCGCTGCCAGCCACGCTGGCGTTGGCCGCGGAGCAGGGCGCATTGCGCGCCGGACAAAAAGCCGCATTGCTCGGCATTGGCAGCGGTCTCAACAGCTTGATGTTGGCAGTGGAGTGGTGATGGACGCGTCTTCTATGTCCTTGGAAAGCCGATCTCCAGCCGGCCGCAGCTCGTCGGGAGGAAAGTCCTGCGCCCTGCCTGCCTGGCTCAGCGAAATCTATCCGTTTTTTCCGAAACGTTTTGATACGGACTCGGGCGCGATGAGCTATCTAGACGAAGGCGCCGGCGACGAGGCCGTGCTGATGGTTCACGGCAATCCGACTTGGTCGTTTTTCTATCGCAACGTAGTGCTGGCGCTGCGCGGGCGCATTCGCTGCATTGTGCCGGACCACCTCGGCTGCGGCCTGTCAGACAAGCCGCAGGACTACGATTACACGCTCCACAACCATGTGGCGAATCTCGGTCGGCTGCTGGATTCGCTGAACCTGCGCAAGATTCACCTGATCGTCCATGATTGGGGTGGTCCGATCGGGCTGGGAGCGTGCCTGCCGCGCCACGAGAAGCTCGGCAAGGTGATCATCCTGAATACGGCCGCATTTGCCGACACCGTGGTGCCGGCCCGCATTCGTTTTTGCCGAATTCCGGTGATCGGGGAGCTGGCTGTGCGCGGTTTCAATGGCTTCGCGTGGCCGGCTACTTGGATGGCCGTCACAAAGCCGCTGCCGGAGCCTGTTAAACGCGGATTCCTGTTTCCTTATAACAACTGGGCCAACCGCATTGCCACGCATCGTTTCGTCCGCGACATCCCGCAAGGGGTGGGAGCGCCGAACGACCAAGCCCTCGCGCAAATCGAGCAGCAGTTGCCGCGTCTCGCGCAAAAGGAAGTTCGAATCATCTGGGGCGGACGTGATTTCTGTTTCAACCGGCACTATTTCGAGCGTTGGCAGGCGCTATTGCCTAACGCCGCGAGCGATTATCTGGACGAAGCAGGGCATTACCTGATCGAGGACGCCCGCGAAACGGTGCTCGGCCTGATAGGAAAACATTTCGCTTGAGGTGTAATTACCTCATTTCCGGGGATTAGAATTATAGACATAACGTATATTGTGCAGTAATGATGCGCAACTAACTAAGCGTCAGTTATTTATCCGTTTCGTTGCGGATACGAAGCCCAAGAAAATGGCGCTTCGGAAACTCTGGAAAACTGCTCGGGCCAGTCGAGCACCACAGGGAGTGCGCGGATGATGCCCACCGCGACCCTGGCAGCCCCTGCCGATGCGCCGAGGAACGAGGCGCACGGCAGGGCTGCCCTTGGGAAGAATACGGATTTTGCGTCCACGGTTGATTCTCAGCCACTTGCAAAAACAACTCTTGGAGATCCAAACGATGAAACCCCGAAGCTCTCTGCGCTCACGGTCCAAGGCTGGTATCTCCGCAGCGTCGGTCGTGAAATCCTCGACCGCAACCGCGCCGACAGCTTCAGCACACGCGGCCGCAGAAATCGAATCCGTCTTGCTTGGTGCGGTGCGCGGATTGATCGGCGCGATCGTGGAGTATCGATCTATCGCCGTCCTGATCGAGCTTACGGCCGCTTGGGGGGAATATGCGTTTGTGGCCAGTCAGTTGTCTGCCCTGTCTGCGCGCCGCGAATCGCTGCGTTCCGAGCTGCAGAAGTTCAATCGGCTTTTGGCAGAGCTAGAGACGCAGGTTACGAAGCAAGGCTAGATACTTACACGATGCCTCACTCCCTCGGTTCCTCGCTGGGAGAAGAAATCGACACGTTTTCCGAGGCTTGGCGCGCTTTCAGTGGTGGCCGTATCGCCATGGCTCACCGCTTTGGCTACCTCGGCAGTCACACCGC
>JBIQJF010000053.1:0-24821 GCA_044507675.1 Opitutales bacterium
CACCTCGAGCCCGAAATCCTCATCATCGACGAGGTGCTCGCCGTCGGCGACGCCCAGTTTCAGAACAAGTGCCTCGGAAAACTCAGCCAGGTAACGCGCGAGCACGGACGCACGGTGCTGCTCGTGAGCCACAATATGGATGCCATCCTGCGCCTGTGCCGATCCGCGCTGGTGCTGGCGCAAGGCAAACTCGCCTTTCAGGGCGACCCCGTTGCCGCGATTGCACACTATGCTCAAAGCCACGCTTTGATGACGCATGCCATCGACTGTAGTCCCGCGGTCCGACCGGCTTGGGCTCGCCAGCGCATCGTGGTTGAGCGCCTCATCCATCTCGACGCCGCAGCACCGCCCTGGAGCGTCACCTTCGGGGGTGAGTTGGCATTCGCATGTGAAATCGCAATTCGCGAGCCAAGGAAGGATTGGCATCTTTTCGCGGCACTCTTCTCGTCCACCGGCATCGAAGTGGCGGCTTTTCGCTCACCGAGCATTACTCCATCCAAGGATACCCGATGCGTGGTCGTCCGCGGGCGATGCTATGAATTCCGGCTGACTCCTGGCAGCTACGTCATGAACATCGGGCTGCAATGCGGAAGCGAGATGGAGGACATGCTTACGGAAGCAACTAGGATCACGGTTTTGCCCAACGCCGCGTCTGCTGCGCAGCATGCCGATTCCTTTCGCGGATTCTATGTGCCGATAACTTCATTCGAGGTGCAGTAAGCCCCCGTTTCCCCAAAAAACCGATGCCCCTCAGCAATCCGGAGCATATCCCCGCAGTCTTGCACTATGTGCGAGCTTGCCAGCCAAGCCGTATTTTGGACGTCGGTATCGGCACCGGCAGCTATGGCCTGTTGCTGCGACAGAGCCTCGACATCGGTTATGGTCGGGTCGAAAAGACCTCATGGCAGGTGCAGATCGATGGGGCTGAAATCTTTCCCGGATACCGCAATCCGGTCTGGGACTATGCCTATGATCGCGTGCATATGGGGGATATCCGGCAACTGTTGCCCCAACTCGGAAATTACGATTTGGTGCTCTGCAATGACGTGTTGGAACACTTCCCGCGCGACGAAACCCGCCAGCTGATCCGCTCTTTGTTGGAAAAGGCGACTATCCTCATCGCCACGACGCCCAATCGGGATTACCCACAGGGCAGTTGGGGCGGCAATGAAGCGGAGACCCACCACTGCCTGCTTGATGCCACTGACTTCGCAGGACTGGTCGCTGCTACCGTCACCGGCGTGACGACTTGTTACGTCTGCTCACTGCAGAAAGATCGCGTCTACCCGCTGCTGCTGGCCGCAGACCGCTGCCCCTCCATCACTCAGGCCAAGCCGATGCATTCGTTCGTTCGGTTTCGCCGAAAATGGCGCCAATGGAATCTGCTTCGTCGATGACCGGTCCAGCCGCCACCTGCGCCCTTTTGATCCCTTGTCACAACGGAGCGGCATTTCTCCCGCGTTTGTTTCACTCCGTTCGCGCCCAGTCCCGGTCTTTCGACGAAATCTTGCTCTTCGACGATGCGAGCACAGACGACAGCGGACGAATCGCCGCCGGATTGGGAGCCAAGGTGCTGCGTGCGGACAACCCGCTCGGTCCTGCGGCCGCCCGCAACCGCCTGCTGACCGAGACGACGTGCCAATGGGTGCATTTTCATGATGCCGACGACACCCTCCACCCCGACTTTGTGACACGCATGATGGCACGCGCCACGACCAGCGATGCAGATGTCGTGCTCTGCCAAGTTGATTGGATCGCAGAAGAAACCGACCGGATTGTGCTGCGCTGGCGGTATGATGAAACCGTCTATCAGACGGATCGAGCCGCGGCCGATATGCTCGTCAATATCATCGGAGGAATCGGTGGTCTCTACCGCAAGGACATGCTCCGCCGCGTGGGTGGTTTCCGCGAGGAACTGCGCTATTGGGAAGACATGGACCTGCACCTCCGCCTTTGGCAGGCCCGTGCGTGCTTTCGCGTCGAAGATGCAGTCCTGTCCTTCGCCTATCGGCATGCCGACAGCACCAGCAATTCCAACCTGATCAAAGTCTGGCAGGCCAAGTCCGCGCTGCTTTCAGCTTGGATCGATGATCCTGCCCTCGCACCGCTGATCCGGCATGCCACCGGCATCGAGGCTGAGAATATCCTGAACCGGCAACTCAACCTCGGCGATTCGGTTGGAGCCCGGGAGAGCCTGGCCCTAGCCCACCGCGCCGGCAATCCAGCTCCGTCCACACACAATCGTTTTCTACAGGCCTTTCGTCGTTTGTTCGGCCCTTGGGCGGCAATCCGCCTACAACATCGCGTGCGCCGTCGGGCCATGGCGCGGCATTCGTCCTAGGGTTCCGCCACTCACAAAAGACCGATGACCGGTTCTCATTCCCGCATCACGGTCGCCATTTGCACACGCAATCCGGATCGTGGCCGCTTGTCCCGGGTTTTTGCAGGTTTGGCGCACCAAGATATTCCACCTCAGGAATGGGAGCTACTGCTAATCGACAACGGTTCGAACCCACCGATTGATCCACCCGGAGTGACAATGCCTGTGTCGGTCCGGCTTATTGCGGAACCGCGTGCCGGTCTGTTCCATGCCCGATTGACTGCGATCCGGGCCAATCAGTCGGAACTATTGGTTTTCATTGATGACGACACCGTGCCCGCGCCCGGTTTTCTTCGCGCCCTGCAAGCGGCGTTTGCAGCGGAGCCCAGACTCTCGGCCGCCGGCCCACGCATCATGGCGGAATACCTCTCACCACCTCCCAACTGGCTGGCGGAATTTGAATGGGCCTTGGCCATTCGGAACCTCGGTTCTGATTTTTTAAGCTGGTCGCTTGCCGACGGCCTGCCGATACCCCACTTCACCCCGATCGGCGCGGGACTGGCCCTGCGAGCCGCCCACCTGTCCGCCTATGTCACCCATGCCTCCACCTACGCAGACGAAATTCTTCGACGGTCGTGGATTGGACAGGGACGCGGAGGCAACGAGGATAAGGATCTCGTCTATACTCTGCTTCGTGCCGGTGGCAGGGTTGCTTATGTCCCCGACGCCGTCCTGACCCATCTCATACCTCCAGAGCGAACCACCGCTGAATATCTTGAGCGTCTCCTCCCGGGCTTGGCTTGGCTCCGTTTGCGCAACCTCCGCGCGCACGGGCTGGACGATCATGCGCCAATTACGCGCTTGGGCTACCTGCTTCGCACAGTGCGCGCTTGGTTTCGTCATCAAGCTTGGCTACGACCCGTCCCCCGACTGCGCTGGTTGTCGGCGCGCAGTGTCTTCCGCGCACGGGCCGACAACTTGAACGACACGTTCCGGTATCGGCTCTGATTCTTCCGCACATCCGGCGTCTCCCGTTCCATGCAACCGCAGCTTTCCGTTATCATTCCGACTCATAACCCGGACCATGCGCGACTCAAACGAACGCTGGCCGGTCTGGCCGGTCAGACCCTGAACAAAGACCGCTGGGAAGCGATTCTCGTCAACAATGCGTCAACAAGCGATCTCGGCACAAACGAACTCCAGTCTTTGCTTCCAAGCCTTCGCATAGTGCCTGAACCACAACTCGGACTTACCCACGCCCGGTTGGCCGGCTTCGCCGCCGCCAAGGCAGATATCCTGGTGTTGGTAGACGACGACAATGTTCTCGCATCCGATTATCTGGAAACCTCGTTTAGTTATGCCGCGCAACATCCGCACATCGGGACTTTTGGCGGCAAGTCCCTCCCCGAGTTCGAAATCGCACCACCAGTTTGGTTTGAAGACGCGGGCGTTTCTCTGGGTTGCCGCGACCGAGGCAACATTGAAGAGCGCTTTGTGCCTATTCCGGGAACGCCGCTCACCTCCTACCCTGAATTGTCTCCTATTGGAGCGGGCATGGTGCTGCGTCGCGCGGTTGCTGAAGCCTATCGCCGCATCTTGGCCGGTCGGACTGGCTCGACGATTACCGATCGCTGCGGCAAACTACTCTCGTCCGCCGGCGATTGCGACATGGTGCTATGCGGCCTGCAGGCTGGTTGGGGCACCGCTTACACCCCCGCGTTACGTCTAACCCACCTCATTCCTGCGGGTAGGTTGACTGTCGGTTACCTGCGTCGCATTGCTTACGCCAGTTTTCGCGACTTCGTCCGCGTGCTTGCCCTCCACGGCATCTTTCCTTGGCCGCCAATTTCCCCTTGGACCGTGCCGCTTAGGCAGCTCAAGGCATGGTTCACTTTCCGCGCCTGGCGCGGTCTCCCCAATTCGATTCGTTGGTATGGCGCCAAAGGTCAGATCGAGGGACGCGCCAGTTGTCTCCTTCCATGAGCTTCGTGCATCAGTGCCTTGGCAGGCTCAAAACCGCCATCTACCGCCGCCCTCGTGATGAACTGAAGCGGTTATGGCGATGGGGTCCACACGCTTACCTGCGCTGTGAAGCATGGGAACACCAAATGCAACGTGCCGCTTCGCATGTCCTCAGTCCGTTGATTTCCCGGGCAGAGCAACCAGCCGTTTCCGTTTGGTTCATGACCGGAGCAAGACATTGGCATCAGACCGCCTTTTGCGCCTGGACACTTCAGCGATATGTCTCCGCCCCGCTACGCGTGCACCTCATCGACGACGGCACACTTACGTCCAGTCACGCGCACAGGCTGAAGGAACTGTTTGCACTCACGGAAGTGTCTTCTCGCAGCGAATGCGATACCCGGATTGCGACTTTTCTTCCGAAGGAAAAATATCCGCAAATCCATGCATGGCGCCGGCGACAACTGCTTTTCAGAAAGCTCACGGATCTGCACATCGGCAGCACGCAATGGAAACTATTTCTGGACTCGGACATGCTTTTCTACCAACAACCCGACGAACTCCTTTCGTGGTGGGAAAATCCAGATCGCTGTATTTTCCAGACCGACTGCTGGGAATCCTACGGCTACAGCCGCGCGCTGACCGAGAAACTCACCAATCAAACGCTTCCAGCCAAGGTCAACATCGGCATCTTCAGCCTCAATGGCAGCCTGATCGATTGGGACGAAGTCGAACGCTGGTTGGACATCATGGAGGCGCAGGAGGGTCGCAGATACAATATAACGCAATGTATCACGACCATGATCATGTCACGCCTGCGGCATGAGCGACTGGACGCTACGCGCTATTTCGTTTTTCCGGGCCCCGGAAAACCACCCGTCTCCGAGCAACGTATATTGGAGCACTATGTCTCCGACGCGAAACCATTCTATGTGCGCACGGCCTGGCAGCGCGCAATCGCTCTATGACCCGACAGTTGGTCAGTATCATTATTCCCTGCCACAATGCCGAGGCGTGGCTCGCGACGACGCTCGAGTCGGTGCTGGCGCAGACTTGGACGAACCGGGAAATCATCGTGGTCAACGACGGCTCGCGCGATGGTAGCCTGGCGGTTGCGCAGCGCTTCACCGACCGCGGTGTAACGGTCGTGGACCAGCCCAACCGCGGCGCCAGCGCGGCTCGCAACCACGGCCTGCGTCTCGCCAAAGGCGAATTCATCAAGTTCCTCGACGCCGACGACCTGTTGGCCCCGGAATCACTCGCGGCACAGGTCGCCGCCCTCTCCGACCGCAATGATCGATTGGCTTTCGGGCCTTGGGCACGATTCCACGACGATCCCGCGAGCGCCGTGTTCACGCCGCACCCCGGCTGGCACGACAGCCCGGGGATCGACTGGATCAAGGAAACCTGGCGCGACACCGAACCGATGTATCAGGGCGGCATGTTTCTCATTCCTCGTCCTCTGCTGGAAAAATGCGGCGGGTGGAACGAACAGCTATCCCTGATCGACGATTTCGAATTCTTCACGCGTCTCGTGCTTGGCTCTGCGGGTGTGGTTTTCATCCCGGAGGCCAAACTCTATTACCGCTCCGGTCTGCCCGGCAGCTTGTCGGATCACAAGAGCCGCCGCGCGTGGGAATCCGCAGTGCTCTCCACCCGCCTTGCTGCCGATCTGCTGCTCGCCGCGGAAGATACAGCCGAGACCCGCCGGCTTTCCGCCAACATGCTCCAGAAGCTGATCTACAGTTTCTATCCCGATCACGCCGATCTGCGCAACCAGCTCGAAGAACCCATCGCCCGGCTCGGCGGTTCCGATTTGAAGCCCGACGGTGGAGCCGGCTTCCGGACATTGGCCCAACTCACCGGCTGGCGTTTCGCCGCGCGCGTCCGTCATCTGCTCGGTCGCCGGCCGCGCTGATCCCCGATGGCCCGCATCCGCATTTACATCGCCCGCCACCTCTGCACCGCTCCGCGCCCGCAGAAGGAAGCCGACGCACTCGCCGCGGCCGGCCACGAGGTGTCGGTGCATGGCGTGTCCTTCGAGGCGGAGTCCGCCCGCCGCGACGGCGAAATCGCCCGGGGCCGCCCGTGGCGCTGGGAACCGGTCGCCGACTTTTCCCGCCCAAACCGCGCGCCCAGCTGGCTCGCCGCGCGGCTGCGCCACCGGATCGCCCGGGATTGGTTCACCCTCACGGGTCGCGTCACGACCGGTGTGTGGGGTTACGCGCAAAGCGCGCTCTTCACCCACGCTCTCCAGAACCCGGCCGAACTGACAATCGTCCACTCCGAGGGCGGCCTCGCCATCGCGGCGGAACTGCGGCAACGCGGACACCGTGTGGGCGTGGATTTTGAAGATTGGTTCTCCCGTGATTTGCCGCCGGGACAACGCAGCGGTCGCCCGGTCGAGCGCCTCGCAGAGCTGGAAAGCGAACTGCTGCACGCCACGCCTTACGCAACGACGACTTCCCGCGCTCTCGCCAAGGCCATGGCGGAGGAATACCGCAGCCCGGCGCCCGCGGTGATCTACAACAGTTTTTCGCGCGGACCGGAACCGGAACTCCAACCGGCCGCTGGCCGGCCGGTCGCGCTCCACTGGTTCTCCCAAGTCATCGGTCCCGGGCGCGGCCTCGAGACATTGATGTCCGCGCTGCCGCGACTGGAATTCGCGTGGGAGCTGCATCTTCGTGGCCACTGCGACCCGACCTATCACCGGGAGCTGGTCGCTCTGCTTCCCACCGCGCTGCATCCGCGCTTGAACTTCCATCCGACGGTTCCCGCGGCGGAACTGGCCGCCGCCGTCGCGCGACACGACATCGGCCTGATCCTCGAGGACAGCGCCATTCCGAGCCGCAATCTCACGATCACGAACAAGTTTTTTCATTATCTGCAGTCCGGACTCGCCGTGGTGGCGAGCGCCACCGTCGGCAACGAAGAGGGTCTCGCCCAAGCCCCGCACGCCGGGGCAATCTTTCCGTCGGGTGACGCGTCCGCGCTCGCCGCGGAACTCAACCGTCTGGGAAATAACCCCGACAGCCTGCTCGCCGCGCGCCGGGCTGCACGCCAAGCCTTTGTTTCCGGTCTTGCCCACGAACACCAGGCCGCCCGCTACGCGGAGCTCGCCGCCACCGCCCTCGCCCGCTGATGCGCATCCTGCTCACCGCCGATCCCATGATTCCGGTGCCGCCCGCCGGCTACGGGGGCATCGAGCGCATCGTGGACGCCCTCGCCGCGGAACTCCGGCGCCGCGGACACACCGTCGGTCTCGTCGCCAAGACCGGCTCCACGTGTCCCGTGGACGCCTTTTTCCCGTGGCCGGGCCAGGACGTGAGCGGAAGAATCGACACCGTCCGCAACATTCTCGCGCTGCGACGGGCGGTGAATTCCTTCGGGCCGGATCTGGTGCACAGTTTCTCCCGGCTCGCTTACCTCTCGGCGGTGCTGCCGTCGCGCCTGCCAAAGATCATGTCCTACCAGAGGCACGTCTCTCCCGCGCAGGTGCGTCCGGCGCTGCGTCTGGCGCGCCGCGGCACACTGACATTCACGGGTTGCAGCGAATTCATCTGCACCCAGGGGCGCACAGCCGAATCGAACTGGACCGCGATTCCCAACTTCGTGGACGTGGCGCGCATCGATTTCCAGCCGCACGTGCCCGCCGATGCGCCCCTGCTTTTCCTCAGCCGCGTCGAATCGATCAAGGGGCCCGACACCGCCATCGCCATCGCCCGCCGGAGCGGCCGGCGCCTGCTCATCGCCGGCAACCGGGCCACCGCAGGCGCGGAAGCCGCATTTTTCGAGCGTGAAGTTGCTCCGCACCTCGGACGCAACGGCATCGAATGGATCGGCGAGGTCGGCGACGTGGAAAAGAACCGCCTGCTCGGCCAATGCGCCGCGCTTGTCCTGCCCATCCGTTGGGACGAGCCCTTCGGTATCGTGTTCGCCGAGGCGCTGGCCGCCGGCACGCCAGTCATCAGTTGCGCCCGTGGCGCGTTGCCCGAGATCGTCCGCCCTGGCGTCACCGGCTTTTTCGTGAACGACGCCGCCGACGGCGCAGCCGCGGTCTCGCGCTTGTCGTCGCTCGACCGTCGCGCCTGCCGCACCGATGCGGAACGGCATTTCAGCCTGCCCGTCTGCACGGACCGCTATCTCGCGCTCTACGCCGACGTCATCGCGGGGCGCGCTCACCGCCCGCAGTCCAATCCGGTCTCATGAAACGGCTGCTGATCGTCAGTCCGCACTTCCCGCCGGTCAACGCGCCGGACATGCAGCGCGTCCGCATGAGTTTACCGCATTTCGTGAAGGCCGGTTGGGAAGTAACCGTGTTGACAGCCGATGACCGGGAACCGCAGGCCCCGCTGGAGCCCGCCCTCCTACAGACCGTCCCCGATTCCGTGCGCGTGATCCGGGTGCGGTGTTTCAGCCGACGATGGACGCGGTTCCTCGGCCTGAACAACCTCGCTTGGCGGATGTTCCCCTTCCTCGCCACCGCCGGCAGCCGCATCATCCGCGAGTGGCGTCCGTCGGTGGTCTATTTTTCCACGACGCAATTTACAACGATGCCGCTCGGTCGTCTCTGGCGCCGTCGATACGGCGTCCCCTACGTGATCGACCTGCAAGATCCGTGGGTGAACGACTACTACCGGCAGCCGGGCGCGCCCCCGCCGCCGGGCGGTTGGAAATATCGCTTTGCCGCCGCCAGCGCACGCCTGCTCGAAGGCTGGACACTCCGCCGCTGCGCACACGTCGTCAGCGTTTCCGCTCGCTACCTCGACGATCTGGCGCGGCGTTATCCGTGGTGGACGCCCGACCGCGGCAGCGTGCTGACGTTCGGTGCGCCCGACGAGGACTTTGCCCTTTTGTGTGCGCGCCCGGAGGTCGCATACGCGCGGCTGCCCGCGGACAGTCGCGCACTGAAGATCGCCTACGCCGGACGGCTTGGGCCCGATATGCTGCCCACGCTGGATATCCTCTTCGCCGCGGTTGCGCGCTGCCAGGACGCGGCACGGCCGGTCGAACTGTATTTTTTCGGCACCTCCTACGCCGGAGCGGACCGGGCCGAACCGACCAGCACCGCTGGCGCGCGACGGCACGGTATCACGCACCTCGTGCATGAACAACCGGCCCGCATCGGCTTTTTGGATTCACTGCGACTGCTGCTTGAGACCGACATCGCGCTGGTGCTGGGTTCCGAGGACCAGGGATACTCACCCTCCAAAATCTATCCCACTCTCCTGGCCGCGCGCCCCACGCTGGCGATCGCACCGGCGGGCAGCGTCCTGGCCGGAGCGGTCAAGGAACTTGGCGGCGCAGCACTCGTGACCTACCGGCCGCAAACTTCCGCGGACGAACAGGCCGTCTCGGCGCTGGTCGGCCTGCTGAAACACTGCCTGGCCGGGCAACCCCTCCCGGCGCCGCCGCTGGACCGATCGCGCCTGGAAACCCAGCATTCGGCCGCGGCAGTGGCCCGCCGCCAATTGGAGATTTTCTCCCGTGCCGCGGGCTTCTCAGACTGAACCGCAATCATGGAACCCGTCACTCGAGATCCCCAGCCCGCCGGACATGCGATCGATTACTCGCTGCTGGGCGGTGAACATCTCGAACGCGGACGCCGCCTGTTTACGACGGGCTTGGTATTGCTGGCGGTCGCACTCGGTTATTTCGGCTATACAGCGAACACCCTGAACCAACTGCACGTTCTCCAAGGCCTGCTGATTCTGGCGCTATCGGTTCTACCGAGCCTTCTCTGGGCGAAGACCGGTGGCAGCCGTTTTCCGGTTTTCGAAACCATCATGCTGCTGTGCGCCAATGCCTATGCCATGCCCCTGTTCAACACACGGGAACAGCTGGCGGGATACAGCGACGATGTCATCACCCGTGCCGGTTGGGCGGTCATTCTGTATCTAATCACGGCCAATGCAGCCTATCGCATCGTCAAAGGCGTGCCCGGGCGTTCACGTTTCTGGATCGAATCGCTCCTGACGGCGCGCGTCGAAAGCATGGTCGTCTATGGCATGGTTTTGTCCACGATCTATATCACCCTCAGCGTGTTCACCGACTGGATCCCCCGTGAACTCGGCAGCGTGCTGCGCGCGGTGTTCTTCGGGCTCGGCATTCTGTGCACGTTTGTGAGTGCCCAACGATGGGGCCGCGGTGAAATGAGCCAAGGCGACAAGGCAATCTTCATCTGCGCCATCGTGCCGCAGCTCATTTTCATGTCCGTCAGCCTGGTGCTGATCGGAGCCATCAGTCAGATCGGCATCGCGTTGCTCGGCTACCTGTCGGGCGGCAAACGCATCCCCTGGGTCGTCATCGCGATCACCTTCACGCTGCTCGCGATATTGCATACCGGCAAATCCCCGATGCGCGAAAAATACTGGGAGCGCGAACTTCAGCAGCCCGGCATTACGCAACTGCCGGCTTACTTCACAGAGTGGTTTGAGTTCGGACTGCAAAAAGCACGCGACACCGAGAACAAGGCTGCCAGCCGCAAGCTGCTCGAGCGCACGTCGCTCATGCACATCCTCTGCCTCATCGAATCCTACACTCCCGAGCGGCAGGACTATCTTTACGGCGCAACCTACCGCCACGTGCTGCCGCAGCTCATCCCGCGTTTTTTCTGGCCCGAGAAACCGCGTTCGCATGTGGCCACCTACGAATTGTCCATTTATTACGGATTACAGAACGAGGAAGCGACCGAGACGACCACCATCGCGTTTGGACTGCTTGCCGAGGCCTTCGCCAACTTCGGTATGGCCGGCTGCGTGCTGCTCGGCCTCTTCTGGGGCGTGACACTCAAGAAACTCCAAATCTGGACGACATTCAGCCCAATGTTTTCATTCGCCGGCCTCACCATGGTGCTCCTCACAGCGTGGGCCTTCTCCGCCGAACTCACGATGGCCGCGTGGATCTCCTCGTTCCAACAGGCACTGGTCGTGGTGCTCGGCGTGCCGTTCATGCTGAAAAGCCTCTTCGGCGGCGAATAATTCGGTCATGTCACGCCTCGCCATCGTCCTTTCTCACCCGACGCAGTATTACAGCCCGTGGTTCCGTTGGATGGGCACGCACACGCGACTGGATTTTCGGGTCTTCTATCTTTGGGAATTCGGCGTCACTGAGCAGCACGATCCCCAGTTCGGTGCTCGCTTCAAATGGGACGTGGATCTGCTCTCGGGCTACGACCATGAATTTGTGCCGAATGTCGCGCGCGATCCCGGCACGCATCATTTCAACGGCCTGCAAAATCCCGAACTCGACGCTCGCCTGCAGGCGTGGCATCCCGACGCCGTGCTGCTCTTCGGCTATGCCTGGCGCACTCACCTCAATCTCATCCGCCGCCCGCCAGCCCCGCTTATTTTTCGCGGCGACTCCCACCTGATCGGACATACACCTTCTTGGATCAAGCGCTTCGTTCTGCGCAGGCTCTACGCGCGCTTCGCGGCCGTGACTTGGGTGGGCGAAGCCAATCGCGATTACTTCCGTGCCTTTGGTGTGCCGGAATCAAAACTCCATTTCGCACCGCACTGCGTGGACGCCGATCGCTTCGTGCGCAACGCCCCCTGCGTCACCGCGGCCAACCGCCTACGCGACGAACTGGACCTCGGCAGACGCAAAGTCGTGCTGTTCGCGGGCAAACTCCTGCCCGCCAAGCAACCCGGTGCATTGCTCGAAGCTTTCCTCCGTCTTGCCCCGGCCGACTATGCACTCGTCTTTGTCGGCGAAGGCCCTGAACGCGCCATGCTCGAAGCACGCGCCGCGTCACAATCAGCCAGCATCGTCCGCTTCCTGCCCTTTGCCAACCAGAGCGAAATGCCTTCGCGCTACGCCCTCGCCGATCTCTTCGTGCTCCCTTCGCTCGGTCTCTACGAAACCTGGGGACTCGCTGTGAACGAAGCCATGCACCTTGGCGTGCCCTGCCTGGTCAGCGACCGTGTCGGCTGTCAGCGCGATCTCGTCACCGAAGGCGAAACCGGCTGGGTCTTTCCCGCAACCGACCCTGACGCGCTGCAAGCGGCGTTGGCTCGCGCGCTGGAAGCACTGCGTGGCGACACCACCGAAATCCGTCTGCGTATCGCCGCCCGCATCGGCGGCTACACCTACGCGCAGGCCACCGGCGGACTGCAGTCCGCCCTCGCGCAGGCGGTCGCCTCCACGCCATGAACATCACCATCGTCTGCGGCTTCTTTCTGCCGGTGCCTCCGATTCTCGGCGGCTCCACGGAAAAGATCTGGCACCGCCTCGCGCGCGAGTTTGTCGCCGCCGGCCACAACGTAACGATGGTCTCCCGTCGCTGGCCCGGCTGGCCGGACCGCGAGACCGAGAGGGAGGGCCGGCTCATCCACCTGCGCCTGCGGGGCCGCACGCACACGCGCTATCTACCCCTCAATCTGCTGCTTGATTTCCTTTGGGGTCTGCAGGTCGCCTGGCATCTGCCGAAAGCCGATGTCGTCGTCTGCAACACGGTGACCCTGCCCGTCTATCTGCGCTGGGTGAAACCGTCAGCCGGCCGCGTCGCCGTGGTGCTCGGGCGCATGCCGAAAGGACAGAACCGGGCCTATGCCGCCGTGGACACGCTGCTCGCCACCAGCACGGCCGTCGCCGACAAGATCCGGGCGGAAAACGCCTCCCTCGACGCCCGTATCTTCAAGTTTCCCAATCCCATCGACTGGCAGTTGCACCAGCGCGCCGGGGCCGCGGCGGGGGCCGGGCCGTTGACCATTGGCTACATCGGGCGCATCCATCCGGAAAAGGGACTGGAGCAGCTGCTCGATGCCGCCGCCATCCTCCACCGCGAACACCCCGGGCTTGCCCCTTGGCGCGTAGAGCTCATCGGTCCGGTCGCCGTGCCACAGGGCGGTGGCGGCGAAACCTACCGCGACGGTCTGCTCGCCCGCTACGGCCCGCTGCTTGGCGAACGCCTGGCGATTCTTCCCCCGGTTTACGATGCCGAGGTGCTCGCGGCGCATTATGGCCGCCTGGCTATTTTCTGTTACCCCAGCCTCGCCGCCAAGGGCGAAGGCCTGAGCATCGCCCCAATGGAAGCGATGGCCGCCGGAGCCGTGGCGGTGGTTTCCCAACTCGATTGTTACCGCGACCTGATCCGACCGGATGAAAATGGTTTTCAGTTCGACCAATCCAGTCCCGACGCGGTGCGACAGCTCGCCGGCATCCTTGCCCGCCTGCTGCAGGATGCAGCTCTGCGCCAGCGCGTCTCCCGGCAGGGTCAAGCCGATGTGCGCCGCCACGACTACGCCGAGGCTGCGCGTTGCCTGCTCGGTGAGTTTGCGCGGTTGACCGGCCCCGATTCCCGAAGCTGACTGGCATTGTTTCCAACGCCTTGAGCCCGCCCGACAGTCCTTACCTCGGCCAGAACTGCGTCACCCCCTACCCGAAGACGGAGGTGTTGCGCCGCTGGCTCTGGCTTTTGGTGCAGTCCACCGCCTTCCGCTGGAGTCCGCGCCCGTTACACGGTTTCCGCGCGTGGCTGCTCCGGGTTTTCGGCGCGCGGATCGAAGGACCGGTCGTCGTCTTTCCGACCGCACGGGTGACCTTCCCATGGAAACTATCGCTTGCTCCGCGCAGCATGATCGGACCACGCGTCCTCATCTACAACCTCGCACCGGTGCGACTCGAATACGGCGCCAACCTCAGCCAGCACACGCACCTCTGTGCCGGCAGCCATGATTTCACACGCTGGTCCATGCCGCTCGTCACCGGTCCCATCGTCATTGGCCGCAATGCCTGGCTCGGCGCCGATGTGTTTGTCGGTCCCGGGGTGACGGTCGGCGAACTTTCGATCGTGGGCGCGCGTTCCGTCGTCGTGCAGGATCTCCCGGCCGGGAAAATATGCATCGGCTCGCCGTGCCGACCCATTCGCGATCGTTCATTGCCCGCCTGATTCCTTCCTGATCAATGCGTCTTTGCCACATCGTCCCCAGTCTCGCCGAGCGGCATGGTGGTCCGTCGAAGTCGGTGCGCGCCCTGGCCAATCATGCGGTGGACGCTGGCGCCACCGTGGAATTAGTCACCACCAGTGTGCCGGGCGATGACTTTGCCGCCACGGATGACGATCGTGCCCGCATCAGGATTTTTCCCCGCATCACGCCGCGATGGCTGGTGCGATCACCGGAGTTGCACGAGCACCTGATGATCACGCCGTCTCATTGCTTCCATCATCATTCGATTTGGTTGCTTAGCCTGCGTTACGCCGCCGCCGCTGCGAGCTATCATCGGGCGCCGCTGGTCATCTCACCGCGTGGCATGATGAGCCCTTGGGCTTGGCGACACCGTCGCTGGCGCAAGCGGCTGGCAGAGCTGTTCGTTCACCCCGGCGTGCTCCAGCAAGCCGCGGGATGGCATGCCACCAGCGCCGAGGAGGCATCCGACATTCACGCGCTCGGCTTTCGTCAACCCGTGTGTGTGTCGCCCAACGGCGTGGACATACCGACCGAAGAGGACCTGTCCAGCGCGCGGTCCGTTTGGCACGAATTGTGTCCGACGGCGACTTCGCGGCCCGTGGCGCTTTTTTATTCCCGTCTGCACCGAAAGAAACGCGTGCGGGAATTGATCGACCTCTGGTTGTCTGCCCCGCGCGGCAATTGGTTGTTGCTCATTGTCGGCACAGCCGAGGATTACACGCCGGCCGGTCTGGCTGAAGATGTCGCCAACTTGGGCCATTCGGAAAACATCATCGTCCTCGACGGCGCCGGCCGGCCGCCGCCCTACGCCATCGCCTCCCTGTTTCTGCTGCCTTCGCACTCCGAGAATTTCGGACTCGTCATTGCTGAAGCGCTGGCGGCGGGAGTTCCTGCGGTTGTCACCGACACCACGCCATGGTCGGATCTCACACCGAACCACGCGGGTTGGTGTGTGCCGTGGCAGGAGTATGCTGAAACGTTGAACCAAGCGCTGCTCACTCCTCCGCAGGAATTGAAAATCATGGGCCAAAGCGGACGCGTCTGGGTCGGCCACGAATTTTCGTGGACGCGCGCCGCCGGGCTGCTGCAGGGATTCTACCGGCACCTCCTGAATGAGTGAGGCGTCCGCGCAACTCCGGTCGGTGCCGCGCGGCGGCTTTACTCCCGAGCGCGCGGTGTTCCTACATTTCGGCCTGCTGCTCATTTTCACCACTTGGGCTTTCGGCGGACAAGCCCCTTGGGCGCGACAGGTCATCGCCTGGTGGGGCACGCTCGGCATGGGGCTATTTGTCTGGCTTGCCCTTGGCCGTCGGCCGGATGACGGCCGGATACATCCGGCTGTTCGCATGCTCTGGCCGCTGTGGTTGTTCGATGCCCTGGTCATCGCGAGCTGCTTCAATCCCGGTTTTCGCGAAGTCATGGTTGCAGGAGAACCCGTGCTGGTGATGGGCCAACCCAACCCGTGGTGGCCGAGCGCTGCGTTGCCCCGCCTCGCCGCCAAGGAGCTCTGGCAATTCAACGGAATCGTGCTCACGTGCTTCAACCTGCTGCAGGTGCTGCACCGTCGCGGCCAGGTGCGAGCGTTACTTTTCCTGCTCGCCGGTAATGCCGTGGTGCTGGCCGTGTTTGGCACCTTTCAAAAACTGGTTGGCGCAAAGGGACTGTGGTTCGGTGCCGTTGCCTCGCCCAACCCGCGGTTCTTCTCAACCTTCATCTATCACAATCACTGGGGTGCGTTTGTGCTGCTCAATATCGCCGCCGGTCTGGCGCTGCTCTTCCATTACCACCGCCGCGGCGGACATCGCGACATCTGGCATTCGCCTGTGCTGCTCGGCGCGGTGGTCACCTTTCTGCTCGCCACCACCGTGCCGCTCAGCGCGTCGCGCTCCTGCACGATTCTGGCCGCGCTGCTGCTCGGGGGCGCGCTGGTTCATTTTGCGATTCGCGTCATCCGTCGCCGCCGCGAAACGGGTGAATCGATCGTCGCCCCGGTCACTGGTTTGCTCACGGTGGCGGTGATCGCCGTTGCCGCCATCGCCTTTCTCGGCCGCGGAGCGATGGGAGAACGGCTCCGCCAGACCTCCACGCAACTCGCGAATATCAGCGAGGGCAACGTCATCACCTCGCGACTGACCCTTTATCAAGACACCTGGCGCATGGCTTCCGAGAAGCCGTGGTTTGGCTGGGGTTTGGAGAGCTACGCCCACGTGTTCCGTATCTTCAACACCCAGCGCGCCCAGGAATCCTGGGTCTGGATTCCCTTCTACGCCGAAGCGCACAACGACTGGTTGCAGGCGCTCGCCGAGGTGGGTTTCATCGGAACCGGCCTGCTCGTCTTGCTCGGCCTGCGCGTCGTGCGCTCGGCCCGCTGGCGAAACAGCCGGTCGTTGGTGCCGCGCTACCTGATTGCCGGCTGCGGGCTGATCCTTCTCTACGCCTGGCTGGAATTCCCTTTTGCCAACCCCGCGGTGCTTCTTACATTCTGCGCGCTCCTTTGCTGCGCCGTGCGCTACGCCGCCCTTGATCAGCCCGAACCCAACGACACCCTTCGCGCACATGGCTGAACGCGCCCCAATTTCCGTTCTCATTCCCGTCCGCAATGAGGCCGCCAACCTCGCGGCCTGCCTCGCCTCCGTCGCGTGGTGCGACCATATTGTCGTAGTGGACTCGGGCAGCACGGATGGCACTGTTGAGATTGCCCGGGCCGCAGGGGCGCACGTCGTCGATTTCAAATGGAACGGCGCATTTCCTAGAAAGAAAAACTGGGCTCTCGCCAATGTCGCGTGGAAACACGACTGGGTGTTCATCATCGACGCGGACGAGCGATCGACCCCCGAATTGGAGCGAGCCATGCGTGCCGTCCTCGCGAACAGCACACATGCGGGCTACTATGTGAACCGCCGTTTTTGGTTTCTCGATGGCTGGCTCAACCACTGCGGTTATTTTCCAAGTTGGAACCTGCGTTTCTTCCGCCATCGCCTCGGCCGTTATGAACAGCCCGCCGGCGCCGCCGCGGCGGGTTCGGGCGACAACGAGGTCCATGAGCACGTTGAGTTGCAGGGCAGCGCCGGTTACCTCGCCGGCGAGATGGAGCACTATGCCTTTCCGGACATCGCCACCTGGGTCGAAAAGCACAATCGTTACAGCAATTGGGAGGCAAAGCAGCAGGTTGATGGCGAAAGCACCGACGCGGCCAGGCTTGATCCCGCGCTTGCGCGCAAACGCCGGTTGCGCCGCCTCGCCTGGCGCCTCCCTTTCCGCCCGGCGCTGCGTTTTTTTTATCACTACGTATGGCGGGCTGGCTTTCTGGATGGCTACCGGGGATTCGTATTCTGCCGACTGATGGCGTGGTATGAATTTCTCAACGCAGCCAAAGCACGCGAGCTGCGCCGCACAGGCCCGAACCGCCCCAAACCGTGAGCGACGCCCCCCGCGTCATCTTCGTAAATCGCGTCTATTGGCCTGCCACGGCCGCGACTGCCCAGTTGCTGACCGACCTCGCCGAGGGCCTGGCCGTGCTGGGCTGGTCGGTGCACGTCATCGCAACCGGCGAGGGTCACACCTCGCGCAACGGCGTGACCATTCATCGCACCGGACCGGGCGCGCAGCACGGCGGCTTGATCTCCCGCGCACGTAATTACCGGCGTTTTCTCAAAGACGCCGGCACCCAAGTCGCCGCGCTGGCCCGCCCGGGCGACATCGTCGTGCCGATGACCGATCCACCGATGCTGGGCGCGACAATCACCCGCGCGGCCGTCGGTTCCGGCGCGAAGGTAGTCCATTGGATTCAGGATATTTATCCTGAAATTGCCGCCACCCATTTCGGTTTTCTGGCCGGAATGTTCACCGGACGGCTGCGCTCACGCCGTGACACCACGTGGCACAATGCCGCCGCGTGCGTCACCCTCGGCGAAGACATGACAGAACTGCTCACGGAGCACGGTGTGCTGCGCAGTCGCATTACCATTGTTTCCAACTGGGCGCCGCGTGAACTGCACACACTGGCCACCGATGCCGATGTCGCCGCCCAGCGCGAACTCTGGAAACTGAACGACCGCTTCATCGTCGCGTATTCCGGAAATTTCGGACGTGTGCACGAATTCGCCACCATCATGGATGCAGCAACACGTTTACGGAATGATCCGAAGATCGTGTTTCTCTTCGTCGGCAGCGGCGCACGTTTCAACCAAATCACTCCACTCGCCCGACGTCGCAAGCTGGCCAACATCCGCCTGCTGCCGCCGACTCCTCGGACCGCCCTGCCCGCTTCGCTCCGCGCGGCCGATGCCCATCTGGTTTCTCTTTTGCCGGCTTATCGGCATCTCGTCTATCCCAGCAAACTCGCCGGGGTGCTCGCCGCCGGCCGCCCCGTGCTGTTCGTTGGCCCGCCCAATGGGGAAATCACGAGGCTGGTGAAACAAACCGCCTGCGGAACTGCGTTCGCACCCGGTAACGCCGCCGAACTCGCCGACGAGATTGTCCGGCTCGCGAAAGACGCGGAGCTGCGCCAATCGCAATCTGCAAATGCTCGGGCAGTCTATGAACAAGGTTTCACGGGCGACGCCGCTCTTGCCCGCTGGAACGACCTGCTGCGTCGCATCGTCGGGACGTAGGTTCGGTTTGCCACGTTCCACCTCACTCCCGTTAATTTCACCATGACCCAGGGAAGATCTTTCACCCTCGCCCTGCTGCTGCTGGATGCCCTGGTCGTATTCGTCGCGTTCAACACGGTCGGCTGGGCGCGCGGAGTCGTGCACTGGGAGGCGCCCCTGCTGGAGCCGCTCATACTGCCATTATTGATGCATGTCCTGGCGGTCTATCTCGTAGACGGCTACAGCCCGCGCACGGATGCAATGTCGGTGACCTACACCAGCCTCCATGTGATCGCGCTGCTGGTGGTCGCGCTGCTGACCCTCCTGCTGACCTATGTGTTTATTCCAGCAGGCTTCCCCCTCCAATCGAGCCGTTTCGTGCTCACCGTTGCCTCGTTGCTGGTCATCCCGATCACACTTTCCTACCGACGCGTCTTCTATCAGCGGCGGATGGCCCGGCGCCAGCAGCGCTACTTCCTGTTTCTCGGTTCGCCCGAAAGCTGCGTGGCATTCAAGGAGGAATGCCGGCGCAATCGCATGACCCAATCGGTTCTTTACGCGACTTACGATGCCATCGTGCACGGGCAGCCCGCCTCCGATGTATCCGTCCCGCCCATGGGCGATGTAGCCAACTACCTTAAGCAATATCAGGACAGCCTCGACGCCATCATCCTCCGGGAAACAAGCCACGAACTCCCCACGCCTGTCGCTGAGCGGCTGATGCAGCTGCATTTCTCGGGCGTTCCCACCTACACGCTCGAACTCTTCCACGAAATCTACTGGCGCAAGATCCCGCTTTATCGGCTTAACCAGACCTGGCTTTTCCAAGAGGGCTTTCAGATCGCGCGCGAACCGGTGTTTGAACGCCTCAAGCGTATCGCCGACTTCAGCCTAGCCGCGCTCGGATTGGTTCTCACCCTGCCGCTTTTCCCTTTCATCGCCGTCGCCATCTGGCTGAGTGACCGTGGTCCCGTCTTCTTTCGTCAACCTCGCGTAGGCAAGAATCGTGTGTTGTTCGACATTCTCAAGCTCCGCACGATGCGCGTGCACCACGACGGCGCCGTCTATACCGGCGCCAACGACGATCGTATTACCCCGATCGGTCGCTTCCTCCGTGCAACCCGTCTGGACGAAGTGCCCCAACTCTGGAACGTGCTGGTGGGCGACATGAGCCTCATCGGCCCGCGCGCCGAATGGATCAAACTCGTGGATGAGTATGAAAAGAAGATCCCCTGCTACCATTTCCGGCATCTCGTGAAACCCGGCATCACCGGCTGGGCCCAAGTCAACTATCCCTACGGTGCCAATCTCGATGACACGCTTCACAAGCTGGAGTTCGACCTCTACTACATTCGTTATTTTTCGTTCGTGCTCGATGCCTCGATCGTCCTGAAGACGATTCACATCATGCTCTTCGGTAAAGGTCGGTGAGCCGCCAGACGAATCGAACCACGTTGTGGATTCCGCATTGGAATAAATCCTGTTGATGGGCATCTGTTCAGATCGTGGCTAAGTTTAAATCCTACGACTTCATCTGTATCGGCGGCGGCAGCGCGGGTTTCAACGCAGCGCGTGTCGCCATTGGCCTCGGCCTCAGGACCGCCATCGTCGACGGAGCGCGCGAACTCGGCGGCCTCTGCATCCTGCGCGGCTGCATGCCTTCCAAGACCCTGCTCTACGCCGCCGAGGTGCTCCATCACGCCCGCCATGCGGATCGCTTCGGACTCAAAGTCGCCGGCGCGCGCGCTGACATGAAGGCTGTCCATGCCCGAAAAAAGCGCATCATCGCCGACTTCGCCAGCTACCGGGTGGATGCATTGACCGGCGGCAAATTCGACCTGCATCGCGCCCATGCGCGGTTTCTCGATCCGCACACGCTGGAGCTGTCCAACGGCGAGAAAATCCGCGGAAAACATTTTCTCCTCGGCACCGGCTCGAAGGTCGCCACGCCGCCGATTCCCGGCCTGCGCAATATCCGCTGCTGGACCAGCGATGATGTGCTCGATCTCGATTTCGTCCCCAAGAGCGTGCTCGTGCTCGGCGGTGGCATCGTCGCCTGTGAACTGGCCCAATTCCTCAATCGCATCGGCACCAAGGTCATTCTCGTCCAGCGCAGTCGCAACATCCTGCGCGACCACTCCGACGAAGCTTCGACCGCCGTGCAGCAGGCTTTGGTGGACGAAGGCATCGAACTCTTTGCCGGCACGAGGATCACCGGTCTCTCACAGGATCGTCGCGGCGTCACGGTAACGTTCCACCATGACGGTCGCACCGTGACGCGTCGGGCCGCTCATTGTTTCAATGCGCTCGGTCGGATTCCGAATACGGCCGGGCTCAATCTTGCCGCCGCCGGGGTGAAGATGCGCCCCGACGGGCAAGTCATCATCAATCGTTGGCAGCAAACCAGTGCGCCGCACATCTACGCTGCCGGCGACTGCTCCGGTCCGCACGAGATCGTCCACATCGCGATCGCCCAGGGCGAACTCGCCGCACGGCATGCCGCCGGCGTGAAGAAAATCAAGCCCGTGGATTTTTCGTTGCTGCTCAACGTTGTCTTCACCGACCCGCAGCTCGCGACCATCGGCGCGCTGGAGCGAGATCTCGATGCACAGGGCGTATCTTACCTGAAAGCGAGCTATCCCTTCAATGATCACGGCAGGTCCATCCTCATGGAGGCCAATTACGGCTACGTAAAAGTGCTCGCCGAACCGAAACGCGGCCGGATCCTCGGTGCCGAGATCGTGGGCAAGGACGCGGGCGAGCTCATCCATTGTTTTTCCACGCCGCTTGCCATGCGCGCCACTGTCCACGATATGCTGCGCGCACCGTGGTATCACCCTACCTTGGCGGAGATCATTACGTATCCGCTGGAGGAGCTCGCCGAGCAAACCAAGGCCTAAAATCCGGCCGGCCCGTCCTGATTCATGGGGCATCGCCATGTCCGGACCGGATGGGATGTGTTTCGTGATGGTTTTTCCCGCCACAGCCTGCCAAGCATGAGGGCGTTTCATGCCCGCTGATTCCGTCCAACTTTCCCTCATCGTCGTCGAGACCACCCTGCTTTTTGCCGGCACCGGCCTGCTGATTTGGGTGCTGGCCGACCCGCGACAGCGTCAGCACTGGCTCGGCGCCCGCCTGTTGCCGCACTGGCCGGTGACATTGCCCGAGTTCCTTTTCGCCGCGGTGCTTGTCTTCGCCTGTGGCTTTTTGGTGCAATCGGCCACCCACCAGTTTCTCGGACCGCACATCGCCAGCAGCCCCGACAAGAGCGGCCTCGAAGTCTTTGCTTATGGCGCAGGATTCCACTGCGGCATCCTGCTGGGCTGCGTGCTGTTTCCCACGTTGCGGCAGCGATTCTACGCCGACTACGGAACCCACCCCGAGCCAACGACGACTTCGCCCCGCAAGCTGGCGTGGACGGGAGTCCTTCGTCACGCAGCCGGCACCGTGCTGGTTGCCTTGCCGGTGCTGACGCTGCTGAGCATCGGCTGGACCGAGCTGCTGAAAGCCGCCGGACTTCCCGATGCACCACAGGACCTGATCTCAATTTTTTCCGGCACGAGCTCCCCCTTCGTGGTCGCGGGCATGTTGCTCGTCGCTTGCGGACTCGCACCGCTCAGCGAAGAGCTTATGTTCCGCGCCGGGCTCTACCGCTACCTCCGGCAGAAACTGGGCCGCTTGCCAGCCCTGCTATTGAGCAGCGTGTGCTTCGGCGCATTGCACGGCAACTGGGCCGGCTTTCTCCCGCTGGCCGTGCTGGGCATGATTCTCGCGATTGTCTACGAAGCAACCGGATCACTCCGCGTCATCATCGTGGCCCACAGCCTGTTTAACCTGAACACCATTCTCGTCGTGCTCTCCGGATTGCACGAACTGGGCACATGAAAACCTTCGGCACCAGCCGTCGCGAAACCGTCGCAGCCCTCGGCGAGCATGAACTCATCCGGCGCATCCGCCGCTGGCTCGGCGACGTTTCCCCGGTCGCTCCGTTTGGTATCGGAGACGACTGCGCCGTCATTCCGGCCAGTCGCCATCAACAGCTCGTCACAACCGATCCTGTGATTCACGGCCGGCATTTCGACGATACCCTGCCCGCGCGCGCCGTCGGAGCGAAACTGCTCAAGCGTAATCTCAGCGACATCGCTGCCATGGGCGGCCGTCCGGTGGCCGCGGTTCTTTCGGTTTCCCTTGCGCCGCAAACCCGCATCGCCTGGCTGCGTGACTTTTATCTCGGGCTGGCCAACTGCGCCCGATCTTTCGGCGTAAAGATCGTCGGCGGCGACATCACCCAGGCCCCCACCGGTTTTTTCGGCGCCTTTCTGACTTTGCACGGCGAAGCCACGGCACGACGCGTCGTTACCCGCCAAGGCGCCCGGATCGGCGATGCCATTTTTGTCACGGGCACACTGGGCGGATCACGCGCGAAGCATCATTTCAAATTCGAGCCGCGACTCGCTGAGGGCGCCTGGCTCGCACACCAAGACGCGGTTGTTGCCATGATGGATGTGAGCGATGGCCTTGCCACAGACCTGAACGCGCTCACACCGCGGGGTGCCGTGCCTTCCATCTGGCCGCAGATGATTCCCGTCAGTCGGGATGCTGTCACTGCGGCGCGTCGCAGCGGCCGGCCGGCCTGGGTGCATGCACTGACCGACGGGGAGGACTACGAACTTTTGTTCGCCACACGGGACGTCGATGAACTCACCTTCGTGCAGCGTTGGCACCGCCGGTTCGACACTCCGCTGCATCTGCTTGGTCATTTCGCCCGCCGGCCTGCGCCCGGCAACATCGACTGGAAATCGCTGCATGGCTATGAACATCTGCGATAAACTGCGCCAAGGCATCGTCAGCAGCTCCGCCGCCGAGACGCGCGACATCGCGGCCGAACTCGCACCGCTGCTGCCTGCTGACACCGTGCTCGCGCTCCATGGTGACATGGGTGTCGGCAAGACCACTTTCGTCCAAGGACTCGCGCGCGGCCTCGGTGTGAAGGAACAGGTGACCAGCCCTACATTTGCAATCTATTCGGTTTATGCCGGCACGCGTGCCAAACTCGTGCATCTCGATGCCTATCGTTTGGAAAGCGAGCGACAGCTCGAAGATCTGCTGCTGGAAGAATTCCTGACCCGTCCCTGGGTGCTCGCCGTCGAGTGGCCGGAAAAAACCGGGGCATGGCTGCCACCGCACGCGTGGCATCTCACGCTGGGCATCGTGGACGGCGACCGGCATTCGCTGCGGCTGCAATAAAAAGCCCGCTCTCGCGAGCGGGCTTGAAAATCAGGACTGCGGAGCCTCGGGCTTGGATTCCTCGGCCGGCGCGGGAGCCGGTTCGGGCTCCGACGGCGCGGATTCCGCCGGCGTTTCCGCAGCCGGTTGTTCCGCCGGTGCGGCCGTCGCGACCGGAGCATGAGCCTCCGGGAAATCCACGGGATCGTGTTCCTCTTCGCCCGACTCCGCCTTCTTCGCGGCCTGCGGCGCCATCACCGGCGGGGCGAACAGCTTGCCGTCGGAGAACTCGGTGACGTAACCCTCCATCACGAGCCACCGGAGATCGTTGCTCATCTTGCGCAGTTTCTCACCCTGCTCAGGCGGCAGAGCGGCAAATGGCGACTGCGACGGCGTGGAGCCTTCGGGCACAGGAGCCGGAGCGGCCGGCACCTCGATGCCGAGATAGGCCTTGGGCAGGTCCTTCACATGCACCATTGGATGTTTCTCGATGAAGTCGATCAGCGAGGTGATGGTTTCGGAAAAGACCTGGCCCGGCACGCGGAAGCGGCGCTTGACGGCGCAGACGTAGGAAACGCCACGAGAACCCTTCTTGAAGATGGTGAAACCCTCGCGACGCAGACGGCCGCGCAGTGCGTTGGCGGTGTCGAGTGGGAAACGGCGCTGACGCTCGATGTGTCCTTCGAGCGCGCGACGAATTTCGCCGGGCGGCAGTTTCTCGATGTTCTTGCCGTGGAAACGCACGGTCTCGACGGTGCGAACAATGCGATCGCGCGCGTGCGTGAGCAGATGCAGGCGGGCTTCCTCCAA
>JBIQJF010000096.1:0-3495 GCA_044507675.1 Opitutales bacterium
TTCAACCCGCCTTCTGTGTGGCGGGGACGGCGCTCGTAGCGGTGGCGGGATTCACCACCGCGGCGGCCTGGCGCGGTGCGATGGTCAGGCTCTTCTTGTTTTTGGCGATGGTGATCAGGGCGACGCCTGCGATGATGATCGCGGCGGCTGTGAAGAGGCGTGGCGAGATGGTTTCATCGAGCACGGCCCAGCCGAGGAAGACCGCGACCACGGGATTCACATAGGCGTAAGTCGAGACCTTCGCGGGTGTGCTGTGCTTCATCAGCCACGTGAAGGTGCTGAAGCCGATCAACGAGCCGAAAACAATGAGGTAGCTCCACGCGAGCAGCGAGCGTCCGGTGATGATTGAAGGATCAAAGCGGCCGAGTTCGCCGGTCGCCAGGCTCACGAGCAGCAGCCAGCCGCTGCCGCAAAGCATCTGGATGCCCGAGGCGGTGAACGGTTCGGCCGGGTCGCGCACGTAGCGCATGATCATCATGCCGACGCCCCAGAAGAAAGTCGCGCCGAGCAGGCCGAGGACGCGCCACGGATCGAGACCGTTCACGCCGGTGGCAAGCACGTCGGGACCGACGAGAATCGCCAGTCCGATGAAACCGAGCGCCAGGCCGGCGAAGGTGAGCACGTTGGGGCGCGAGCCGCGTGAACCGTCCTTGGAGCAGGCGAGCACGGCCCAATCCATGAGCACGATGAACACGGGACCGGCGGAAATGATGAGCGTGGCAATGCCGGAGGGCACTTTTTCCTCGGCCCAGGAAACGAGGCCGTTGCCACCGAGGCAGAGGAAGCCGCCGACGATCGCATTGTCGCGCCACTGCTTGGTGGTCGCGCGGAAGCCGCGCGTGATCGCGATGAAGCCGATCACGATGGCGCCGGCCACGAGGAAACGTGCGCTGGCCATGAGGAAGGCCGGCATGGATTCCACGGCGATGCGGATGCCGAGGTAGGTCGATCCCCAGATGAGGTAGATCGCGGCGAAGGCGGCGACAAGGGCGGTGCGAGAGGGAGCGCTCAAGGGAGGAAAGAGGGATGGATTAAGAAGGAAGAGGTGTTAGCGCCGAGCGCCGCCGTCATTGGTCCAGTGGTATTCCATGTAGCGGGCGGTGCGTTGCGCGGTTTCAACGCCGTGCAGGCGGGCGACGATATGCAGCGAAAGATCGATGCCGGCGGAAATGCCGGCGGCGGTCAGGATGCGGTCGTGCTCGGTGAAACGAAGATCCTCGCGCACCGTGGCGGTGGGTTCGATTTCACGGAGCAGGTCGAAGCACTGGAAGTGCGTGGTGGCGGGTGCGCCGGCGAGCAGTCCGGCTTTGGCGAGCAGGAGCGAGCCGGTGCAGACCGAAGCCACGATCTCGGCCTTGGCCGACTTGCGCCGGATCCAGTCGAGCACGCTGGCTTGGTGAAGCAGCGCTCGTGTGCCCTGTCCGCCGGGCACGACGATTACGTGCGGCGCGGGCACGGATTCCAGCGTGTGCTCGGAGACGACTTTCAGGCCGTTGCGAGCACGGATGGTGCCCGGCGTGAGGCCGAGGGTGTGGACGTTGAACAGTTTCTCACCAGCCAGCTCCCGCGTGACCGAAAACACCTCGAACGGGCCCGCGAAGTCGAGGACTTCTACGTCGTCGAAAAGGAGGATGGCAACGTTGCGCATGAGGGAAGGGAAGATGAGAGGAAAAGGTGAAGGTGGAGGCGGATCGTTCGCGTTGTCGTGATCCTTCTTCTGATCCTGGTGTGACCGGCCAGGCGGAAGAAAGATTCCAGATTAAGAGAACGAGAACAACGCGCGGGCGAAGGGCGGAAAACGGGCACGAGATTCCCGTAGCGGCGCTCCAAGAGGGCGTCGGCGGTCACAGACCGCCGCTACCAGGAAGCTGCGTTCACAGTTGCTGCTTGATGAGTTCGCCGAGCGTGCGAAGGGCGGCTTCGATCTCGTCGGACCACGGCACGCTGCAGCTCATGCGGAGACAATTGCGGTAGCGTTCCTTCACCGAGAAGAGGTTGCCCGGGGCGATGTTGATACGCTTGTTCAGCGCCTCCTTGCGCAGACGCAGCGTGTCCACCTTGGTCGGGAGTTCGACCCAGATGAAGTTGCCGCCCTGGGGCCGGCTGTAACGCGTGCCCTCGGGAAAATACCGCTGCATGCCCTGCGCGAAACTGTGCAGATGCTGCTGGTAGGCGCGGCGCAGCGAGCGCAGGTGGTGGTCGTAACCGCCGTCGCGCAGGAACTCCGCGAGCGCCTTCTGCAACACCACGGGCGTGCCCATCGTGTTGGTGAACTTCAGGCGCCGCACGCGCTCGAGGTAGCGGCCGGGCGCCGTCCAACCGACGTGGAAGCCGGGAGCGAGCGTCTTGCCGAACGACGAGCAGAGCAGCACGCGGCCGTCCTTGTCCCAGGCCTTGAGCGGCTTGGGGCGGACGTCGCCAAAATGCGTGTCGCCGTAGATGTCGTCCTCAATGGCGGGCAGGTCGTATTCGCAGAGCAGGTCGTAGAGGCGCGCCTTCTTTTCGTCGGGCATGACGGAGCCGAGCGGGTTGTGCAGGCTCGGCATGAGCATGACGGCCTTCACGTCGTTCTGCTCAATGGCGGTGCGCAGCTCGTCGAGGCAGACGCCTTGGCGCGAGCACGTCGGAATTTCCAGCGCGCGAAGGTTGAGGCTCTGGATGATCTCGAGGAAACCGAAATAGGCGGGCGTCTCGATGGCGACGGTGTCACCGGGCTTGGTGACCGCGCGCAACGTGAGGTTCAGCGCCTCGGTGCAACCGGTGGTGATGACGAGTTCGTCGTGCGCGAGCGGCACGCCGGCTTGCAGGTAACGCCGCGCGATTTCGCGCGCGAGCGGCTCGTAGCCGCGATTGAGGCTGGAGCGCACGAGCAGCGCCGGATCGCGCCGCGCGACCGAGCCGAGGATGCGCGCGAGCTTCTTGGTGGGAAATAGACTGTGGTGCGGGCTGGCCGAGCCGAAGGGAACGTAGTCGTTGTTCTGCGCGTAATCCATGACCTCGGCCGTGAGGTCGTTCACGCCGACGTAGGACGGCTTGGCCATGGGCTTCGCCATGCGCGGCTCTGGCGCGAGGCTCGGCGGGCGCGGGCGCACATAGTAACCCGATTGCGGGCGCGCCTCGAGGTAGCCGCGATTTTCGAGGACGGTGTAGGCTTGGAGCACGGTCGCGATGCTCACATCGCGCTGCCGCGACATGATGCGGACCGACGGCACGCGATGGCCGGGGCGCAGCGTGCCTTGTTCGACGAGGCTTTGGAGGGAGTCCGCCAGCTCAACGTAGAGCGGGCGGGTGGCACCAGGCGTGATGTTACGGGTGGTGGGAGGGGTAGCGGTTTCGATCATGGCGATGGCGTGGAGGAATTGGCCGCGGACTATACCGGAACAGGTGGGCGTTCAGTAGCTGCAGCTCGCACAGATTGAAACCAGCACAGTTGCATGCAAAGTGAAACTGTTACCATGACAATTTTCCCGAAAACGGGACGCGTGAAAGTAAAAA
>JBIQJF010000054.1:0-24010 GCA_044507675.1 Opitutales bacterium
CGTCGCGAGCGGGGCGAGCAGCCAGCGTTTGTTGGAGGGCTCAGCTCCCGCTGGGCCGCGGCTCAGCGGGAGCTGAGCCCTCCAACGATGAACTGTAGGGTCGCTGCTTGCGGCGACCGCGGCGTTTGGGTCGTCGCAAGCGACGACCCTACAGAGAGACACTTGAACGTCACCCCTCATACTCATCCGGAAACGGATTGAGGTCTGGACGCGGGGGCAGGCCTTCGCCAGCCGCGCGGCCCTTGGGCTCTTCCCAATTCTCCTGACGGCCGAGAGCGGTCAGATCGAGGAAGTAGTAGGAACCGCCGGTCGTCTCACCGCCGCGCCCGTAGGTCGAATAGGTGTGATAGATGGCGTCGTCCTTGCGCAGAAAACAGCTCATGCCCGGCAGGTCGAAGGGTTGGTCCGGGTTTTGCAGGTAACCCGATGAGCCCGCCTTCTCGTGCTCCTCGGGCGTGCGGTAGTTATAGACGACCGGCGCGACGGACGCATCGATCGTCACGCCGAAGTCGTAATTGAACGAGCTGCCCGCCGACGAATAGACCGGCACCGTCCAGCCCATGCGCCGCCAGAAGGGCTGGATCTTCTCGTGCGGTGCGCGCGTGACGATCGCAAGGCTGGTGTGGCGCGAGTGCAGGCCGTTGAAGATGCCGCGAGAGAGCTGGTCAACCCAGCCCGCGCAGCCGCGACAAGGCTCGTCGAGCGGTCGACCCTTTTCCCAGTGCCACATGAAGTGATAAACGATGAGCTGACGGCGTCCGGCGAAGAGATCGGCGAACTTCACCGGGCCGTTCGGAGTCTGGAAAACATAGTCCTGCTCAACGCGGACCATGGGCAGTTCGCGGCGCGCCTGGCTGATGCGGTCGCGCTCGCGGGTATTGGCTTTCTCTCGCTCGAGCAGCGCGAGACGGGCTTGAAGCCACTCCGCACGCGAAGCGACTTGGGGATAGTTGAGGATGGGATCAGCAGCGGTGGTTGTCATGGTGATGAGGGGATTGTTTTAGGTTTTGTCATCGCGAGGCCGGTAGAGCCGGCGCGTGGCAATCCAGCTAGATGGATTGCTTCGTCGCGTGCTCCGCGTGACTCCTGGCAATGACCAGGCAAGGAAGTCTCCGTCGCAGTTCCTTCCGCCAGTTCGCGCACGCGGGCATCGATCTGCATGACGACGTCGGCGGCATCGCGCCGACCCTGTCGTTCGAGGTCGAACGCAAGGTCGGCCAGTTCGGTGCGGAGCCGGTCAAATGCGGTCGGCACGAAAAGGACGTCGGCGTCTGCAGCCATGGCGGAAGCGAAGGTGGATGACTCAGCGCGAGACGAAAACGTTGAACCCGCCGAAGGTCATGCGAGTCATGTCGAAAGGCATGTTCTTGGGATCGCACATGGCGGCGATGCGCGGATCCGCCATGACCTTGGCGTTCACGCGATCGCGTTGTGCGCGGGAGCGGTAGAGGATGTAAGCGAAGATCACGGTCTCGTCGGACTTGGTTTTCGCGAGTTTCTTGAACAGATCGCCGGGCATGCCCTTGGGCTGCGGCGCGGTGTCCATGACACACTCCTTGTAGTCGAGCGCGCCGTATTCGCGCCAAACCTTGGCGGCTTGGGAGGCGATCTTCTTGTAGAACGCGAGTTTCTTGCGCGGGATGGGAATGACGAATCCGTCAACGTATTGAGGCATGGGGGAGTCTCCTTTTGATGGTTGGATAGTGGGTAGTTCATCATCTAGACGAACCACCCGGACGGTTTTGGACACCCCGCGTGCTTTCTTGCCTTAAAGCCCATCAGATTTGCGTGATGCCCGACACGCCCCGTCGCTTCGCGCCCCCCTCTTCATCCGGAACCATGCAGTTGAACCTGATCACACTCGGTGGCGAGAATCTCTATGGTGATGCTGTGGGCAGCCCGCTTGCGGGCGCATTTCCAGGGCGCGCGCAAGCGCGCTGACCCACATCCCACTGCATAGTTCGGGCTTCATAGAATGGATTCAAACCCACGCTGCCGAAATTCCCTTCTATCAAGAGGGGTGCCCGCAGGGCGGGGTGTGGGCTCGGCAATCGAATGGGATGAAGCGTGCCCCGCGCTCCGGAAATTCCCTCAAAACTCTGTCCTTCCGGAGGCGCGTCCTTCGTCGTAGGATATGAACACCCTTACTTTCCACGCCATGAGCACCTCCCCCGCCCCTGAATCCACCCCGTTTATGCTGATCTTCCGCAACACCGGCGCCGAAACCTACCGGCACCTGTCCCCCGGTCAGCAGCAGGAACTCGTCGGTCGCTGGAATGCTTGGTTCGAAACGCTCGTCAACCAAGGCAAAGCCACCATCGGCCAGCCGCTCGAAGACGCCACGCGCATCGTCGCCGGCCCGGGCGGTTCGCGCATCGTGGACGGACCTTTTCCCGAGGCCAAGGAGGCGGTCGGCGGCTTCGTGACGCTGCAGGTCAGCGGCCTCGCCGAGGCCACCGCCATCGCCCAGCGTCATCCCGGCCTTGAATACGGCATGATCATCGAGGTCCGCGAAATGACCGCACACTGCCACCTCGGTGTGAACACCAAGACCGTGTCCGCCACGGCCTGAGCCGCTGATTCAACCATGGCGGAGAATCCTCATGTAGGGTCGGGCCTTGGCCCGGCCACCGAGGTCGGCCCAAGGGCCGACCCTACAAAGACCGGCGCCGCCCAGCCCGCCCAATTGGTCGAGCATTTCTTCCGGCACGAAAAGGGCCGCCTGCACGGCGCGCTCGTGCGGTTGTTGGGCGTGCACAATCTTTCGCTCGCAGAGGATGTGGCGCAGGAGGCCATGCTGCGCGCGTTGCGCACCTGGTCCATGGGCGGCGTGCCGGCCAATCCCTCGGCTTGGATCACGCAGGTCGCGATGAACCTCGCCCGCGACGCCCTGCGCCATCGCAAGATGGCCACGGGCAAGGAAGCCGCCATCATCACGCACCATGAGCAGATGACCGCCACACCGGCGGCCGCTTGGGAAGCCGCGCAGGAAATCCGCGACGACGCCCTGCGCCTGATGTTCGTGTGCGCGCATCCCGCCATCGCCCCCGACGCGCAGGTCATCCTCGCGCTGAAAATCCTCTGCGGTTTCAGCACCGGCGAAATCGCGCGCGCCTTCCTCGCCACCGAAGCGGCCATCGAAAAACAGCTCACGCGCACCAAACAGCGCATCGCCGAAGCCGGCATCGGCTTTGAGCTGCCCGAAGGAGAAAACCTCGCCCCACGACTCGATGGCGTGCTCGCTGCGATCTACCTGCTCTTCAACGAAGGCTACAAAGCCTCATCGGGCGACCGGCTGCTGCGCGAGGATTTGTGCCAAGAAGCGATCCGCCTCGCCTCGCTGCTCATCACCCATCCCGCCGGCCGCGCACCGCGCAGCCACGCCTTGCTGGCGCTGATGCTGCTCACCGCCGCGCGTTTTCCCGCCCGAATCGATGAACACGGCGAGTTGCTGCGTCTCGACGACCAGGACCGCACCAAATGGGACCAACAACTCATCGCCCAAGGTCTCATGCATCTCGGCCATGCCGCGCAGGGCACGGAGATCAGCGAATACCATTTGCAGGCCGGCATCGCCGCCCTCCACTGCCTCGCGCCCGATTACGGCTCGACCGACTGGGAGAAAATCTTGCTTCACTACGACGAGCTGATGCGGCTCAAACCATCACCGATCGTCGCGCTCAACCGCGCCGTTGCCGTGGCCCATCTGCACGGCCCGCAGGCCGGACTCGATGCGATCGCCGAGATTCCACAACGCGACAAACTCGAAGGCCATTACCTCCTCTACACCGTGACCGGAGAACTGCACTGGCGCCTGAAGAACCATCAGGCCGCGGCGTGGAATTTCCGCAAAGCACTCAGCCTCGCGCAGGTCGGCCCCGAACAGGCTTATCTCACGCGCATGGTCGAACGCAGCGACGGTGCCCTGCCGGAGGCAGAGCAGTCGGCGGGGTAATTTCTCTGTGGGCCGATATTATGTAGGGTCGGAGCAAGTGCCGACCGATGCGCGAGGTCGCCGCAAGCGGCGACCCTACAATTGGCAATCGACTCTCCGCAACACACCCCGGCGCTGCGCGCCACCCCTCTTGATAGAGGGGAATTCCAGTAGCGCCCTCTCCTGTCATTGCGAGGCTCCCGCGAACGTGGGAGCCGAAGCGATCCAACTAGAGTCAGATGGATCGCCACGTCCGGCTACGCCGGACTCGCGATGACAAATGAAACCGGAAGTCCGCCAGCACGCGTTTGCATTCCTCTCTATGAAGAGGGGATTCAAACCCACGCAGTCGAAGTCCCCTCTATGAAGAGGGGTGCCCGACAGGGCGGGGTGTGCAATTCGGATCAGCGCGTCCCGAGGCCGCGCTCCACCCTCACTTCTTCAGCGTCGCACAAAAGCGCGCGAGGCGCTCGACACCCTTCTGAAGGACGGCGTCGCTCGTCGCGTAGCTGAGGCGCAGGTAGCCTTCGAGGCCGAAGGCCGAACCCGGCACGGCGGCAACCTTCTCGGCTTCGAGCAGCTTGGCGCAGAAATCAGCGTCCTTGAGCCCGAAGCTGGAAATGTTCGGGAAGAGGTAGAACGCACCCTGTGACAGCAGGCACGAGATGCCGGGGATTTTGTTGAGCTCGGCGTGAAGAAACTTGCGGCGGCGGTCAAAGGCGGTGGTCATCTCCTTGAGCGCAGCGGCGGTCTTCTCCTTCTCCTTGAGCGCGGCGAGCGCGCCGTATTGGGCGAAGGTGGTCACGTTGGACGACATCTGGCTCTGGATCTCGGCGATGGCCTTGGCGATGGGCAGCGGGGCAACGAGCGTGCCGATGCGCCAGCCGGTCATCGAGTAGGTCTTGGAAAAACCGGCCACCACGATCGTGCGCGCCTCGATCTCCGGGCTGAACGTCGCCACGCAGGTCGGGGTGACGCCGTCATAGACGAGATGTTCATACATCTCATCGGAGAGGATGTAGAGATTGTGCTTCAACGCGACCTCGGCGAGGGCCTGGAGTTCGGCGCGGGTATAAACGGCGCCGGTCGGGTTGGACGGGGAGTTGAGGATGAGCAGGCGCGTCTTCGGCGTGATCGCCGCCTCGAGTTGCGCGGGCGTGAGCTTGAATCCGGCGCGATCGTCGCAGGCGACGAACTTCGGCACGGCGCCGGCGAGCTTCACCATCTCGGGGTAGCTGACCCAGAACGGCGCGGGAATGATGACCTCGTCGCCGGGCGAGCAGGTGGCGAGCACGCCGAGGTAGCAGGAAAACTTGCCGCCGGGGGAAACGACGACCTGCGCGGGCACGACCTTCAGGCCGTATTCCACGCCGTAGCGTTCGGCAATGGCCTGGCGCAGCGGCTCGATGCCGGGCGTGGGCGCATACTTGGTCTTGCCGCCCTTGAGCGCGGCGATGCACGCCTCCTTGATGTGTTCCGGCGTGTCGAAGTCAGGCTCGCCAGCGGCGAAACCGCAGACGTCTTCACCCGCCGCGGCCAGGGCTTTGGCCTTGGCATCGATGGCGAGGGTCGGCGACGGCGCGACATTACGGGCCCAAACAGACAGAGGATGAGGTGTGCTCATGGAGATTGGTGAGGCGCAGGACTAAAGGGCCGGCGCAGGCGAAAGCAAGCAGACCGTTGGCGACGGGACGTCATAGGCGCGACTCAAAGCAGCCTACACACCCCGTCCTGTCGGGCACCCCTCTTCATCCGGAATCAGCAGTCGCGACCCGGTCGCACTCGGGGGTGAGAATTTTCATGGTAATCTTGTGTGGGCAGCCCGCTTGCGGGCGCAGTTCCAGCGCGCGCGCAAGCGCGCTGACCTACAGCTTAATTGCATGATTCCAGATCAAGAGGAGTGGCGCGCAGCGCCGGGTGTGTAGAAGGCCCCTATCACTTTCGCCGCTTTGTCTTGGCGGCGGGTTTCTTTTTCGCCGCGGGCTTTTTCTTTCGAACCGGTTTCCTCGCCGGACGGCGCTTACGCTTTGGTCGCGGAGGCGGCGGGGCGAGCACGGATTCGGCGGCCGGCACCGGCGGCAACACCGGAATTTCCAGCTGGTCCACGGCGCCGCTTTCAATCTGCGGCAAATAGGCCTCGACCGCGGCGCGCACGAGCTGGCCGACGCTGGTGTGCTTGGTTCGCGCGATACGCCGCAAGTTCTGCCGGATCGTCGCCGGCAGGCGCACGGAAATCTGCAGCTGCGACGGCTTCAGCACGATGACGTTGGCGAAGTCGTATTTCTCCAACGCCGTGCGGATGATGTCGCTCACGGATTTCGCGCGACCCTCGCGCACGGGCTCGCTGATACGGTCGAGAAACTCGACCTCCAACTGGATCGGAAAAGGCCGGGATGCCTTGTCGGACATACTCAGAATCGCACGACCTTGTCACCCGGCACCGGCGGCGCAGGTGACGTCAGCGCGGCAGGGCTGAACATGCCCGGCGGCCAATCCAGATCGAGGGCCGCCGCGCGCACAGTGAACCGCGTTTTATCGCGCGTGCGGTGGTCGCGCACGTCCACCGCCTTCACGAGCCATTGCTCGCCTACCTTTTTGAGATCGAGCAGGGAGATGGATTTGAAGATCGTTCCGCCTTTGCCGAGCAGTTCCGCCTGCACCATGGCTTGGAACTGCGTATCGATGAGCACGCGCACGCTGGTTAATTCCGCCTCCGGCAACGGCTGGCCGGCGGGCGGACGCAGGATGAAGCTGTAGGTCGGCCGTCCCCGCACCCTCGCCTGCCCTTCGTAGGTGAAGTCGGTCCAATACAGGAACGGCATCTGGAGGTCGAACACCGTGACCCCCGTGCCCGCCAGCGACTGCCCCGGTCCGGCGGATTCGACAACATCGCCGTTCACGGTCCACGCGGACGGTTGCGGACCGGCTTCAATCAACCACGTCCCGTCGCCGGTCGTGATGCGCGTGACCGGTCCGCCATTGCCGGGCGTGCCCAGCAAAGCGCCCGTCACGATGCGCTCAGCGCCTTTGCGAGGCATGACGCGCAGTTCAAACGACAGCCAGTAGTCGCCCGCGATGCCGGCTTGGCGAAACTCGGAAAGGATGCGCGCGCCCTCGGCCTGATCTCCTTTGCCGGAAGCCGGGCGGTCCATGGGCTGGCCAAACTTGTCAGGCTGGGCCGGTAGCGACACCGTCGCCGCGACCGCCAGCAGCGCGGCCGCCAATAAAAAAGCCCGGTGGTGAACCGGGCTCGGAAGTGCGTTACTTGGTTTCACCCGATTGCGGAGTCGCGGGTTGCGCGGCCGGCGGCAGCTCCAGACCGGGCGCCGGGGCCGGATTCGCCGCAGGGGCGTTGACGGTCGGCAGGGCGGCGTTTTCGGCGGCGCGGCTCTTGGCCTGATAGATGTTGGCGAGATACAGGCCGAAGCTCAGGACAAAAAAGACGATCGCGCCCTTGATGGTCGCGCCGGTCAACACGTTGCTCGTCTCGGCGCCGAAGGCGGATTCCGTGGCACCGCCGGCCATGGCCGCACCGATGCCGCCGTCGGTCTTCGCCCGCTGCATGAGCACGAGCATCACCAGGAACAGGGAGGTGACAACCAGGATGAAAGTAAGGACGCCGATAACGATACTCATAAGGGAGCAGCACTTTCCGGTTCAGACGGGCTTTGTCAACCAAAGTTCCAATGGAGGTAGTGGGCGGTTTTGCCGCCCTACCCGCGCCTCGGCAACTGGTGGCCATGCTGCACCAAACCCTTCTTGCCACGGTCGTTGAGCCGGTCGAGGACCGCAGCCAGGCGGCGTTTCTTTTCTTCGGCTTGGGCGAACATCTCCAACTGGCTCCCCTGCTCCTCTACATTGGAAAACCGCACGCTCACGAGCCGCAGGGGCCGGCGCTTCGTCCAGGCCTGTTTCAGCAACACCCCGACCAGCGGATAAAAAGGCGCCTCGAGGTCGGTGGCCTCGGGCAGGCTGCGTCCAGCGGTGCTGTTTTCCATGCCGGGATAGCGCACTTTGACCGTCATCGTCTTCACGCGCTTCCCGTCCGCCCGGATGGCGGGCATGAGCTCGTCGATCATGCGTTTGGTGATGCGCTCGATCTCGGCGAAGTCACCGATGTCCTGGCCGAAGGTTTCCTGCACGGAGTAGCTCTTGGCGTCCTCATGGTCCACGTGCACCGGCCGGTCGTCCTCGCCGCGCGCCATGCGAAGCATTTCTTCCCATCCGTTGCCGAAGAGCTCCCTCAACTCGCGTTCGCTCCGCGCGAAGAGGTCGCTCACGAGGCGGATGCCCGCCTGTTCGAGCCGTTCCGTGCTCTTGGTGCCCACCCCGGGCAGCACGCTGACCTTGAGCGGGGCGAGAAACGCCGCCTCCTCGCCCGGCGGCACGACCGTGAAACCGCGCGGCTTGCGGGCCTTGCTCGCGATGGCCGACACAAGCTTGTTGGCCGCGATGCCGAACGAAGTCGGGATCTGCAGGTCGTCCCAGAGCTTCTGCTGCAAAGCGCGCACCCGTCGCTCGATCTCTTCTACTGTTTTGAAACCGCAGGGCCCGAGGTCGAGATAGCCTTCATCAATCGAGTTGCGCTGCACCAGCGGCGTGAGCGTTTCGCAGAGGTCGAACATCTCGTGCGACTTCTTGCTATAGATACCCGCGGTGTGCGGCAGCAGGATCAGGTCGGGACATACCTTCAATGCCTGCTTTGTCGGCATCGGTGTATAGACGCCGCAAGCCCGCGCCTCGTAGCTCGCCGAGGAGATGATGCCTCGTTCGCGTCCGCCCACCGCACACTTCGTCCCGCGCAATTCCGGCCGCAACGACAGCTCGCACGACACGAAAAACGCGTCCGCGTCGAGATGCACGATGGTCGGAAGAAGAGCAGCCACGGAGGGAGACGTAAGAAGGATGAAGGAGGAAGGAAGAATTAAGAAGTCTGGAGATGCACGAACCCCAAATGATGGGTTTTCGACTTCCTACCCATCCTTCATCCGCCTTACTTCAAATACCCGGGCCACGCCGGCTGCACGTTCTGCGGCCATCACCAAAGAATACAGATGAAAAAGTCCGAAAATGATTTGCGTGCCCGAACCCTGAAATTCGCCCTCCGCATCGTGAGAATGTTTGGTAGTCTGCCAAAAACGACGCCGTCTTTAATTATTGGCAAACAGGTTCTGCGCTCAGGCACCTCGGTGGGCGCCAACTACCGCGAAGCCTACCGAGGTCGGAGCAAAGCAGAATTTGTTGCCAAATGCGGTGACTCGCTCCGCGAGTTGGAAGAAACCGCCTATTGGCTGGAACTGCTGGTCGAGGGCGGTTTGGTGCCAACCTCCAAGCTCGCTCCGCTGCGACAGGAATGCGACGAACTGACCGCAATCTTCGTGACCATCGTCAAACGGTCGCGCGAAGGTTGAACCAATGGAAGAATCAGGACGGTCTCCTAATTCTTCCTCCTTCCTTCATATTTTAGTCAGCTTCTCCCGCAGTTTGCCTTTCGGCAGTTGTTTTTCGACGAGTTCGACGAGTTTGCTGGCTTCCACCTTGGCCGAGACGACCACCAGGTCATCGCCGTCCACGACGGCTACGCAGAGTTCCATGTGGTCGCCGGAATCGAGATCGTCGGAGGCATAGACGAGCACCGTTTCATCGTAATCGAACACGCCAACCATACGGCTCCAACCGCGATCCTTCATCTTGCGATCGACTCCGGCGATCACGTGCTCGGCCGACAGTTCGCCGGTCCGGCCGACGCGCTCATAGACACCCACGCTGGCTCGGCGGACGGCCGACAACGCGAGGCGCGCCTCTTCCTGATGCTCGTGCCCGACAAATCCCATGATCGTTCGCGCCGCGGTAAGCGTGCACCAGCCGGCGCTCACCTGCACCTTCGTGTTCCACTCCGCGTTTGTGGCCGCCATCACCTCGCGCCGCAGAAACGCGGCATCGCGATTGAGCCGGAACAGCGAAGCGACACCCACGCCGACCATCACGACGGGTGTTATCAACAACACGAGCCCGAGGATGATCCAGCGGGCGAGCCGACGCTCGGACTTGGCGACCGGGACGGAAGGTGGAACGGGAGAGTTCATGGGGAAAAAGTGGATGGTTTCGATGCAGGAGGGGCTTTATGCTCCGACTGCTCGGTTCGCAGATTCAGCTGTCGCAGCATAAAGCCGCTCCTACTTTCCGAACTTGAGCTTCAGGCCTCGTCCTTGTCGGACGCCTTGTGCTTGCGGTGCTTGAGCTTCACGTGGCGGAGCGGCTCGATGTCGAACTGCTCGGCGATGGTGGAAATCTGGTCGGCGCTGATCGTGCCGACGACATTGACGAACACCGCTTCGCCTTTGCCATCAATGACGGTCACCACGATGCCCTCGATCACATCGTCGCCTTTCTGCTTGGCGTGAACGGTAACGTTGTCGCCGCCGTCGCGTTCGCGAACCGTGACCATCTGGGTCCAACCCTGCGCCTCAAGCTTGCGGCGGATACCTTCAAATTGCTCGACCGTGCTGGCGCGATTGGAGTCGTCGAGGCTCACGACGTTGACGCGCACGCGCCGCAGATTCGCAATGAGCGCGGCGGCCTCGGGTTCCTGCTTGGCCGCGATCTTCGCGGCGAATTTCAGCAGACCGGGCGACAGGTTGACTTCAACAAACTCACCCTTGGCGGCTGGCACAAGTTGTCCGATGTCCACATAACCGGGTTCAGTTTCAGCGGCCAAGGCCTGGGTGGTAAGCACCACGGCAAGACCGGCGGTAACAGCGAGCAAACGGAGGGATTTCATGAGGGGCATGGATTGAGGTTGGAGGATTGGGTCGTCTTGCCCGTATCACACAGCACCCCTGCCCAAAGTTGCACCGAACCCTCAAAATTGTCCTGCCCCTGCCCCAAGTCCAGGCATCGCCCATTACTGCGAAGGCGATGCCACTGGGAATACAAGGCGGGATCGACGATCCCGCCCTACAGATCGACTCCGACGCCGGTGGTGGGCCATGCGTCCGCGCCACCGGCCGGCGGAAATTTAACGCCCGATCTCGTTGCGCGTGCCGGCGCGACGACGCAGATTGGCCCGCTCCTCGGATGTCAGGTAAGACATGAGGTTGACGTCGGTGCGGTTGCCCGCGCGGTCGCGGAGAAGGGCGCGTTCCTGCGCGGTCATCAGCTCGTAGTAGTCGTCGTTGGTGAAGCCATAGGAGTCGCGCATCTGATCGCTGCCAGTCGTGGTGGACACGCGATCCCTCTGGTTTCCGTAAGCGCCGCCGGCCACCGCGCCCGCCGCCGCGCCGAGTGCAGCACCCGCCGCGGTATCGCCCGACTGGTGTCCGATAATGCCGCCGAGCACGGCCCCGGCGGTCGCCCCTCCCACCGCCCCGCGAGTGGTGTTGCTGGCATCGGCCATCGGGCCGCTGCTACAAGCGGGCAGCACCACGAGGCTGCTGATCGCGACGAAGGGGAGAATTGGTTTTATGAGATTGGAGGTTTTCATCTCAAAGGAGACCGAGCGCGCCGAAACCCAGTTCCTCCCGGCAGACGGAGCCGGCTGAAAACGGAGAACCCCCTGATGCTCGCAAGCGCAGCATCCCCGATGACAACGGGGCCGTTCGGACGCGGCGGGGGCTAATCGAGCGATATCCTCGTTTGCCGTGTCATCGCGAGGCTGGTGCAGCCAGCCGTGGCGATTCATCTGACTGGATTACGGCGGGCCCCAGCAGGTGTTGCAGAAAATCGCGCAGGTGCCCCCTTGCCATTCGCGCCCGGGCCGCCCAAGTGGTTGCGCCTCACCACGCATGTCCCGTCTCGCCTTCACCTTCGAAAGGGAATCCCCCGGCTCCAAGGCCCGCGCCGCCCGTTTCACCACCCTCCACGGCGAGGTGCGCACGCCCGTATTCATGCCCGTGGGCACCCAGGCGACGGTCAAGAACATGAACGTCGAGGGCCTCAAGGCCATCGATGCCCAGGTCCTGCTCGCCAACACCTACCACCTGCTGCTCCGCCCCGGCCCCGAGGTTTTCCGGAAGTTCGGCGGCATCCACCGCTTCATGCAATGGGACCGGCCCGTGCTCACCGACTCCGGCGGCTTCCAGATATTTTCGCTGCCCGAATCACGGGTCATGACCGAAGCCGGCGCCCGGTTCCGCAGTTATGTGGACGGCCAGCTTCATTTTCTCTCGCCCGAGTCGAGCATCGCCATGCAACGCGACATCGGGAGCGACATCATGATGGTGCTCGACCAGTGCATCGCCTCCACCGCCGCGCACAACGAGACCGAGGCCGCCATGCATCTGACCCACCGCTGGGCGGAGCGCTCCCTGGCCGCGCGGGAAGATTCCGCGCAGGCGCTGTTCGGCATCGTCCAAGGCGCCTGCCACCGCGACCTGCGTCTGCGCAGCGCCGAGTTTCTGCGCGCCCTGCCCTTCGACGGTTTCGCCATCGGCGGCCTGGCGGTCGGCGAAACCCGCGCGCAACGCTACGAGTTCACCGGCCTCGTCACCGACCAACTGCCCACCCACCTCCCGCGCTACCTCATGGGCGTCGGCACGCCCCTCGACATCCTCGAGGCCGTGCATCGGGGCGTGGACATGTTCGACTGCATCATCCCCACGCAGCTCGCCCAGCGCGGCACGGCGTTCACTTCGCACGGCCGCATGCACTGCCGCCGCGGCATCTACAAATTCGCCGAAGAGCCCCTCGACGCCGCCTGCAATTGCACCACCTGCGCAAAATATTCCCGCGCCTACCTGCACCATCTCACCAAGGCCGACGAGGTTCTCGGCTGGCAGCTGCTGTCGACCCACAACCTCGCGTTCTACACGCGCCTGATGGCCGAGATTCGCGCCGCCATCCTCGGTGGAGAGTTTCTCCCCTACTACGAGCGGCAACGCCTCGTCCTCGCGCGCGAGGACGAAGCCAACCCCTCCGTCCCGATGCCCAAAACCCGGCGGAAATCCTCTCCGCACCGCGGTGACTACGAGATCCAAACGTCGCCCCAGGGTTTTTCCAGCATCCGCCAGCGCAGCTCCGGCGAGGTGATGCATTCCGTCTCCGCTCCCGCGGACGAAGCCAACCGACTCTACATCGAGCAATCCCGTTTCGCGCTCCGCCTCCGGCGTCGCACGCCGGAAGACGACCAACCGCTCGTGGTCTGGGATGTCGGCCTCGGCGCCGCTTCCAATGCCATGGCCGCGATTCATCGCATGGAGGCCGAACTCGCGGACGTCGGGGCTGCCGCACTGCGTCCGCTCCTGCTCATCAGTTTCGAGCGCGATCTCGACCCGCTTATTCTCGCTGCGCGTTACGCTTCGCACTTTCCGCACCTGCGGCACGCAGCGCCCCACGACCTGCTCCAGCAGGGACGCTGGGAGCATGCCTCCGGGCTCATCGATTGGCGCGTGTTGCACGGGGATTTCCTCGAACACCTTGAGGGCGCCCCTCCGCCTGACCTGATTTTCTACGATCCGTTTTCGGCCAAGACCGACACCGTCCTCTGGCAACCCGAGGTCTTTGCGCGCCTGCACCGCCATTGCCAAGGCCGCCCGGCCGAACTCTACACCTACGCCGCCGGCACCGGTGTTCGCGCCGCTCTGTTGTCAGCCGGCTTCTTCGTCGCCGAAGGCGTGGGCACCGGCCCCAAGGCCACCACCACCGTGGCCTTCACGCATCCGGCGAGCCCGTCTGACGATCCTACCGGACCAAAGCTGCTCGCCGCCGAGTGGCTCGCCCGCTGGCGCCGCAGCGACGCCAAATTCCCCGCCGGGCTGGATGACGCGCACAAGGCCGCCTTCGAACAACGAATCGAAGGCCACCCGCAGTTCGCAGTGAACTTCGCAAGGTAGCCTGACACACCGTCGCTTCGCGCCACCGCAAACTCATCCTTCCAGCGCCAGCGCCTGCCCCGTCAGCGAACGCGACACCTGGGCAATTCCCGCCACCGGTCCGGCATAGACGATCTCGCCACCTTCAGGACCGCCGCCGGGGCCGAGATCAATGAGCCAGTCGGCGAGTCGGATGACATCTAGGTTGTGCTCGATCACAACGAGCGTGTTGCCGGCATCGCGCAGCTTGAAGAGCAGGTCCGTCAGCCGCTGGATGTCGGTCCAGTGCAGGCCGGTCGTGGGCTCATCGAGAATGTAGAGCGTCGTGCCCTGCTCGCGTTTGCTGAGCTCGAGCGAGAGCTTGATGCGCTGCGCTTCGCCGCCCGACAGCGTCGTCGCCGACTGGCCGAGTTGCAGATAACCAAGACCGACAGCGTCGAGCGTGGCGAGTTTCTCCACGATGCGCGGATGGGCGCGAAACAGTTCCAACGCCTCGCGCACCGTGAGATCGAGCACGTCGGCAATGCTCTTGCCGTGGTAACGCACTTCGAGCGTCTCGCGATTGAAGCGCCGACCATCGCAACTCGGACAGGGCGCGTAGGCATCCGCCATGAATTGCATGTCGAGCCGGATCTGGCCGTCGCCCTGACAGCGTTCGCAACGTCCGCCACGCACATTGAAACTGAAACGGCTCGCCTTGTAGCCGCGCACCTTTGCGAGCGGTAGCTTGGCAAAAAGATCGCGCAACAGGTCGAGTAACCCGACATAGCTGGCAGGATTCGACCGCGGACTGCGACCGATGGGCTCCTGATCCACCTGCACGGCCTTTTCGAAATGTTCGAGTCCCGCCAGACCGCGATGACGTCCCGGCAGCGTTTTCGCACCGTTGAGTTTGCGCGCCGCCGCAGCGGCGAGGATGTCGTTCACGAGGGAACTCTTGCCCGAACCCGACACGCCCGTGACGCAGGTAAGCAGCCCGACTGGAAATCGCGCGTCCACTTCCTTCAGGTTGTGTTCGCTCGCGCCCTTGATCGTGAGCCAGCGACCGTCGGGTTCCTTCGTTTTCGCATCCTTCACCACGCCCAGCTTGCCGCCGAGGTAGGCGCCGGTGCGAGAGGCGGACGGCGAAAGTTTCGCGCAATCCGCCGGCGTGCCATGGAAAAGAATCTCGCCGCCCTCCGTGCCCGCGCCGGGCCCGAGTTCGATGAGTTCGTCGGCGATGCGCATCGTGTCGGCGTCGTGCTCGACCACGAGAACCGTATTGCCGCGATCGCGCAGTTCGCGGAGCGTCGCGAGCAACCGCTGATTGTCGTGCGGGTGCAGGCCGATGCTTGGCTCGTCGAGCACGTAGATGACGCCGACCAAGCCCATGCCCAGTTGCGTGGCCAGTCGCACGCGCTGGGCCTCGCCGCCGGAAAGCGTGGTGTATTCGCGATCGAGGGTGAGATAGCCGAGGCCGGTTTCGTCGAGGAAGTGCAGCCGCTGCGTCACGCCTTCGAGCACCTCCTTCACCGCGTCGGTCGCGGGAAGCACGTTGCGCAACTCCCGCGTGAATTCCAACGCCCGGCGAATGTCCGCCGCCGAAAACGTCGCAAAACTGTTTCCAGCCAGCAGCACCGCCGCGCTGCGCGCATTGAGACGCAACCCGTGGCACGACGGACAATCGCCGCTCGACATGAACGTCGCCAACCGCGCGCGATAACCGTCGCTGCGTGATTCGCGGCGCGATTCGTCGAGCATGGCGAGCACGCCGGGAAAGGGTTTCGTCTCGGCCTTCTGGGTGCGTCGCAACCGGAAGCTGAAGAGGCGCTCCCCCGCCCCGTGCAGCAGCGTCCGGCGCGTCTCTTCCGACAGGTCCTGCCACGGCGTCTCCGCATCGAAGGGCAGCTGTTCGGCCAGTTGCTTGAGAATCGCGTTGTGGCGGATGATGAGATTTTTCCCGCCAATGCGCCACGGCTTGATGGCGCCTTCGCGCACGGACTTCTCCGGCTTCGGCACGACCAGTTCCTCCGTGAACGTGAGTTTGCGACCCAGTCCGCCACACTCGGCACAGGCGCCTTCGGAGTGATTGAAGGAAAAATGCCGCGGCGTGAGCGGTTCGAAGACATCGCCACAAATCGCGCAACTCAGGCTCTGGCTGAGATGAATCTCGCGCCAGGGATCGGCGGCGGTCTTTTGCACGAGCACGAGCGCGCGGTTCTGGCCTTCGCGGAAGGCCAGTTCGAGCGAGTCGGCCAGCCGGCTGCGCTGGTCCGCCGCGACGACCACGCGGTCCACGACGAGATCGACCGCGATCGCCTCCGCGCCGTTGGGCACGAGGCGGGGCTCGTCCAGCGATTTGATTTCACCGGCGATGCGCACGCGCTGGAAGCCGCGTTGACGCAACCGCGGCAGTTCGTCGCGAAGCACCGAGGGCTTCGCCGTCATCCACGGCGCGAGCAAAATGGCGCGCTCGCCGGGAGCGTCCCGAAACAGTTGGCGCAAGCAGTCATCCAGCGAACGTTTCTCGACGCGTCCGCCGTCCTTGGGGCAGCGCTGCTCGCCGCAAAGCGCCCACAGCAGGCGCGCATAATCGGCGACCTCGGTCACCGTTGCGACGGTGCTGCGCGGCGAACCACCACCCGTGCGTTGCTCGATGGCCAGCACCGGCGAGAGACCGTGGATGAAATCCACGTCGGGCCGCTTCAGTTGTTCCAACACCTGCCGCGCCGACGCCGACAGGCTCTCCATGTATTTGCGGTAGCCCTCTGCGTAGATCGTGTCGAAGGCCAGCGAAGACTTGCCCGAGCCGCTCGGTCCCGTGACGACCACGAGTTTTCCGCGCGGAATGCGCAGTTCGAGATTCCGGAGATTATGCTCCCGGGCTCCCTTGACGTGAATATGCGAAGCGGCGTCCACACGCGGAAGGTTGTCGTTTCGCTGCGCACGTCAAAACGCAATCCGCAGGCCCGCAACGCGTTTAGAACTTGAATTTATGACAAAGCAGGCGCTTCATGCCTCGGTAATTCGAGGCGGCTCGCCCCTGATCCGCGCCTACCCCAACCCACCTTCGCCCATGGGGGCGATTCAAGCGTCACGTTTTCCTATGAACCTACGCAATGCCACCCCTCCCCGACTGTGCCGGCTTTTGCCCGCGGCCTTGGCTCTGGCCAGTCTTACCCCGTGCGCCCGCGCACTGGTGTTCGAAATCGGTGAAATCAAGGGCAGCTTCGACACGACGCTGTCCGTGGGTGGTCTCTACCGCCTGCAGGATCCCGACCGGCAATACTACAGCATCAGTTCGGGCGGCTTGCAGCGCTCCGGCAACGCCGACGACGGCAACCTGAATTACAAGCAGGGCGTAGCATCGTTCCTCGTTAAAGCGAATCACGATCTCCAACTCGACTACGGTTCCGGCGGCTTGTTTGTGCGCGGTTATTATTTCAATGATTTCGTCAATTCCAACGGCACGCGTGAGCGCACGCCGTTGAACAGCGAGGCCCGCAAGCTGGTGGCCGAAGGCGCCGAACTGCTCGACGCCTACCTCTATTTCAGGCCAACCCTCGGCGGCATGCCCGCCACGCTGCGCATCGGCCAACAGGTGCTGAGCTGGGGTGAGAGCACGTTCTTCCCCAACGGCATCAACTCCGTCAACCCGATCGATGTGGCCAAGCTCCGCCTGCCCGGCTCCGAACTCAAAGAGGCGTTGTTACCCGTCAACATGATCTCTGGCTCGCTGAGCCTGACGGACACGCTGACGCTCGAAGCCTTCTACCTGCTCGATTGGAAACGCACCCGCGTGGATCCTCCCGGCACTTATTTCAGCACGAATGATTTTGTCGCGAAGGGCGGCGCCCAGGTCTATCTCGGCTTCGGCGCCATCGCCGACACCGCCGCGCTTGGCTCCGTGACCCGCGGACGCGATGCCGAACCTGACAACGAAGGCCAGTATGGCGTGAACCTCCGCTGGCTCGCCGAAAACCTCAACAGCACGGAATTCGGCCTCTACTACATGAATTATCACAGCCGGTTGCCCGCCATCTCCGCGCGCACGCCGACCTCGGCCATCAGTCCGACACTCGTGCAGTCCACGGCCGGCCAGCTCGCGCAGGGTGGTCTCGTGCAGGCCATGACCCCGGTTTTTGGCGCGGGCACACCCACCGCCCTCACGACCTTGCTCGGCGCCGCGCTCACCGGCGTGCCCGCTTCCGCGCTGCCGGCTAATATGCAGCCGTTTTATCCCACCGCCGCCCAAATCGCTTCCGGCGCACGCACCATCGGCTTCCTCACCGCCGCTCAATCGGCCAACTATCTCATCGAGTTTCCCGAGGACATCCGACTTGTCGGCGCGAGTTTCAACACCAGTTTGAAGGGCATCGCCTTCCAAGGCGAGCTGAGCTACCGTTCCAACCAGCCGTTGCAGGTGGATGATGTCGAACTGCTCTTCGCCGCGCTCTCCTCCATCAATCCGACCTACGGGATGAACAACCAGATCGGCAACTTCGCCGGCCAGCTCAACACGCGTATTGCCGGCTACCGACGTCACAAGGTATGGACCGGCCAACTCACCGCCACCCGGGTCGGCCGCGGTATCCTCGGCGCAGCGCAATCCACCCTCCTCGCCGAAGTCGGTTTCGTTAAGGCCGACCTGCCCGCGAAAAACGTCCTGCGCTACGATGGCCCGGGCACCTTCGTGGGCGGCGAACTCGCCTACATGAACGGCTCCGGCAGCAACTCCGCCGGCACGCTCCCGCTCTCTGAACCCTCTTCGGCTTTCGCCGATAAATTCTCCTGGGGCTATCAACTCGTCGGCCGCCTTGACTACAATAATGTCTTCGCCGGCGTGAACGTCTCACCGCTGCTGGTGTTCGCGCACGACGTCGGCGGCAACACGCCGCTCCCGCTCGGCAACTTTCTGCACGGCCGCAAGACCATCACGATCGGAGCCGACTTCACTTATCAAAACGCGTGGGCCCTCGAGCTACGCTACGTGGATTTCTCCGGCGCCGGCCGCTACAATCTGCTCGGCGATCGCGACTACGTCTCCGCCACGCTCAAATACTCCTTCTAAACCGCCGCCACCTCGACTTCATGAAAACAAAACACTTTCTGACTTCTGCTCGTCGCGCCGTAGCACTCCTGTGCGTAGGCGGATCCTCGGTGGCCGCACTCCTCGCGGCCGATCCCGCGCGTCTCGGGGCTGACCTCACACCGCTCGGCGGCGAAAAAGCCGGCAACGCCGACGGCTCCATTCCCGCGTGGACCGGCGGTCTCACCACGCCGCCCGCCGGCTATCAGCCCGGCGCCCACCACCCGGATCCCTTCGCGGGCGAACAGCCGCTCTTCACCATCACCGCCGACAACGCCGGACAATACGCCGACAAGCTCACGGCCGGCCAACAAGCCCTGCTCAAGGCCTACCCCACCTACAAGATTCCCGTTTATCGCACGCATCGCACGGCCTCCAACCCGCAGCGCATTTACGATGCCACGAAGCAATACGCCACCACCGCCGCACTCACCGACGGCGGTAATGGCGTCGCCGGCTGCGTGGTCGGCATTCCCTTCACCCAGCCCGAAAACGGACTGCAAGTAATCTGGAACCATCTCGTGCGCTACCGCGGCATCGCCGCCGAACGTTTCATCGGCCAGGCCGCTCCCCAGCGCGACGGCAGCTACAATCTCGTGCAGTTCGAAGACGAATTTCTCTTCAACTACTGCCGCGACGACATTCCGCAGGAGCAGCTGGCCCGCGATCTGGCCGAACAAAACGTCCTCATCTATTTCAAGCAGGCCGTCACTGCGCCCGCGCGCCTCGCCGGTTCCATCCTCGTCGTGCACGAGACCATGGACCAAGTTAAGGAGAAGCGCCGGGCCTGGGTTTACAACGCCGGCCAGCGCCGCGTGCGTCTCGCGCCTTCGGTCGAATACGACAATCCCGGCACCGCCGCCGATGGCATGCGCACATCCGACCAGTTCGACATGTTCAACGGCGCTCCCGACCGCTACGAATGGAATCTCGTCGGCAAAAAAGAAATGTATGTGCCCTACAATTCCTACCGGCTGCACAGCGACGGCGTGAAGGTCGCCGATATCATCAAACCCCTCCACATCAACCAGGACCTCACCCGCTACGAACTGCACCGCGTGTGGGTCGTGGACGCCACGCTCAAGCCCGGCACGAATCACGTCTATTCCCGCCGCACCTTCTATGTGGACGAAGACAGCTGGCAGGTGCTCGCCGTCGATCAATACGACGGCCGCGGCCAGCTCTGGCGCGTTTCCGAGGCGCACTGCATCAATTATTACGACGCGCAGATTTTCTGGAGCACGCTCGAGGTGCACACCGACCTGCTCGCCGGCCGCTATCTCGCCATCGGACTCGATAACGAGAACAAGATGTATAACTACAGCTTGAAACGCACGCCGCAGGACTACACACCCGCCAAACTGCGCCAGCAAGGCGTGCGCTGAGCGAGCGGCTCCGTGGGTGGAACCTGCGCTCCGCGCAGGTTTAGCCCGCGCGGAGCGCGGTCCTCATCATCCGGCCGGACAAGATTCCGGCCGGATTTTCCACTTTCTGCGTGGTGCTTTGGCTTGCGCGCATGGCGGTCTAAAACAGCATCCAGTCATGCCTTGTCTGCCCCAGGCTGTAGCGGCGGTCTGCAACCGCCGGGAGAACCTTTCGGCGGTCACAGACCGCCGCTACAGGACGAGGGGCTGTCCAGACTTCGCCGCTCAGGCCGGACGCGCCCCTCTCGGCCATCTCGCAAAATCCCCGCTTGAGAGGGGCGCCCTTCAGGGCGCGTTGTGGTGGCTCGTGGCCTGCGTCACCCTCACCTTCACTCTCACCCTTTCCGCTTCGGAATCCTCGGAAATCGCCCCGCTTGCGGCGAAATCGCTGTTGCTCGATGTTGCCCGCGCCGGCAGCCGCCTCGTCGCGGTCGGTGACCGCGGCCATGTGCTGCTCTCCGACGATGAAGGCCACGCCTGGCGCCAAGTCGTCGTGCCCACACGCGCCATGCTCACCGGCGTGTCGTTTGGCGATGCGCAGCATGGCTGGGCGGTGGGTCACGATGGCGTGATTCTCGCAACTACCGACCGCGGGGAAACCTGGACACGGCAAGACGCGGGTGACGATCTCGACACGGTCTGGCTCGACGTGTTTTTCAGCGACGCGCGCATCGGCCTTGTCGTCGGCGCCTACGGCCGGTGTCTTTTCACCATGGATGGCGGCAAGACCTGGCAACCCGCCGCCGCGCCACCCGACGAACTCCATCTCAACCACATCGCCCCGACCGGCACCGACACGATCTATGTCGCCGGAGAAGCCGGCACGCTGCTCACGAGCACCGACGCCCGCCAAAACTGGCGACAGCTCGACGCCGGCTATGATGGCTCGCTTCACGGCGTGCTGCCACTCAATGAAAAACGCCTGCTCGCCTTCGGGCTCCGCGGTCGTGTTTTCCTGTCGGAGGACGCCGGCGAATCATGGGAGCCACGCGAGACGGCCGTCCCGGTGCTTATCATGTGCGGCTTGCGCCTGAAGACGGGTGTCGTCGTGCTGGCCGGAAACGGTGGCAACTTCCACCTGAGCCGGGACCACGGCGCCACCTTTGCCCACTGGATGCCCGAAGCCTACCACGGCGGCGTCAGTGCCCTGCTCGAAACCACCGACGGCGCATTGCTCGTCGTCGGCGAAAACGGCGTCGCGCGGCTGCAACTACCGCTGAAATGAGCCCATTCTCGCAACGTGTCATCCTGAGCAGCGCGAAGGGTCCAAGGGCTCGCCATCGCGACAAGGCCGGTCGCTTCAACACGTCCCACACACCCCGTCGCTTCGCGCCACCCCTCTTCATAGAGGGGATTTTTGAACAACGCAGCCGAAGTCCCCTCTATGAAGAGGGGTGCCCGACAGGGCGGGGTGTGTGGGGAAATTGCGCGTTTTCCAACCCATGATCCGCCGCATCGAGGAAATCGTCTTCCGCCACCGGCACCTGACGCTCGCGTTCTTCGCGATCGTCACGCTCGTGCTCGGCTGGTTCGCGGCAAAAACGCGAGTGGACGCCAGCTTCTCGAAGCAACTGCCGATCGACCACGAATACATCGAGACCTTCAAGGTCTATCAGACACAATTTGGTGGCGCCAACCGCGTGGTGATCGCGCTCATGGCGAAAGAGGGCGACATCTTCACGCCCGAATTTTTCAAAACGCTTAAGGCCGTCACCGACGAGGCCTACTACCTGCCGGGTGTGGATCGCGCGCAGGTCACCTCGATCTTCACACCGAACGTTCGTTATATCGAGGTCGTCGAAGAGGGTCTGCAAGGCGGCAACGTCATCCCGGCGGAATTCGAGCCGACTCCGGAAGGCTTCGAACAAGTCCGCGCCAACATCGTTAAATCCGGCCGCCTCGGCATGCTGGTGGCCAACGATTACACCGGCGCCGCCGTTATCGCGTCGCTGCAGGAAGTGGACCCGCAAACCGGCCTCAGTCTCGACTACGCCCAGGTCGCAGCAGCACTCGAAACCAACATTCGTGAGAAATTCCAAACCGACACGATCAGCGTGCACATCATCGGCTTCGCCAAAGTCATCGGCGACGTGCGGGACGGCGCACACGGCGTGTTTCTGTTTTTCGGCGTGGCCCTCCTGATCTCAACCGCACTGCTGTATTACTTCTCGCAGTCGTGGATCCTCACGGTCCTCCCGATCCTCACTTCGTTCTGTGCCGTGATCTGGCAGATGGGACTGCTCAACGTGCTCGGCTATGGCATCGACCCGCTGTCCATCCTCGTGCCGTTTCTCGTCTTCGCCATCGCGCTCAGTCACGCGACCCAGATGCTGCGCTCATTCCGCTACGAGTTCAACGTCGGCGGTAGCGAACTAAAGGCCGCTCGCGAGTCGTTCAGCAATCTCTTCATTCCCGGCACCGTCGCCATCATCACCGACACCGTCGGTTTTCTCACCATCTGGCTCGTCAAGGTGCCCGTGATCCAGGAACTCGCCATCACCGCCAGCCTCGGTGTGGCGCTCATTATCCTCACCGATCGTTTCCTGCTGCCGGTGCTGATGTCCTACACGAAGATGCCGCCCAATTTCCGCCGGCGCGTGAACTTCCGGCGCTTCGCGCTCCAACCGACGTGGCGTCGCCTCGCAACGCTCACCACGGGACGCTGGGCGTTGCTGCTCGTGCTCATCGGCGGTGCACTCTGGGTTTACGGTTTCGTCAAGGCCCGCGAGGTGCGCATCGGCGACTTCCACGCCGGCGTGCCTGAACTGCGCCAGGAGTCGCGCTACAATCGCGATACGGCCGTCATCACCTCGGAATTCAGCATTGGAGCCGACACCATCACCGTGCTCACCGAGACCGTTCCCAACGGAGTCGTCGAACACGACGTGATGACGCTGATCGACGAATTTGCCTGGCACATGCGCAACATCGAGGGCGTGCAATCCACCGCCGCGCTCACCGACTACGCGCGCAACATCAACGCCGGTTGGAACGAGGGGAGCCTAAAATGGCGCGTGATTCCGCGCAACCGCGACTCCCTCGCGCAGGCGGTTTCGCCCGTCGAAACCGCTTCCGGCTTCCTCAACAACGACGGCAGTGTCATCCCGGTGATGATCTACCTGCAGGATCACAAAGCCGAAACCATCAAGCGCGTGATCGCCGCCGTGAAGACCTTTCGCGAGGAGCACGGCTCCGAGCGTGTGAAGTTCAAACTGGCCACCGGCAACGTCGGCGTGATGGCCGCTACCAACGAGGTCGTCGAAGCCGCCCAGTTCCCGATGGTCGTCTGGCTCTACGCCGCCGTCGTTGTGCTCTGCCTCATTTCGTTCCGCTCCTGGAAGGCCACGCTCTGCGTCGTCCTCCCGCTGGTGATCGTGTCCGATCTCGCCTTCGCACTCATGGTGCACCTCGAAATCGGCCTGAAAACTTCCACGCTGCCCGTCGTCGCGCTCGGCGTGGGTATCGGCGTGGACTATGGCATCTATCTTTGCTCCGCCCTGCTCGCCCGCTTGCGCGAAGGTCACTCGCTGGAGGACGCCGTGTGCTGGGCTTACGGCACCATGGGCACCTCGGTGGTGTTCACCGGCTTTGCGCTCTCCGTCGGCGTCGGCACGTGGGCATTTTCCGCCCTGAAATTCCAAGCCGACATGGGCGTGCTGCTCGCGTTCATGTTCCTTTTCAACATGCTCGGCGCGATGCTCATCATGCCCGCTCTCGCCGCTTTCCTTTTCCGCCGCCACTTGTCGCACCATCTTCCCCCCGCCGACCCGGTGCC
>JBIQJF010000097.1:0-3414 GCA_044507675.1 Opitutales bacterium
GGCAAACCGATATTCAATCCAAGCCAGCCGGCGCGAAGGGTTGGCCAAGAAATGCTCAGGTCCCATGGAGTCGCGGATCGTGCCCAATCAATCGAGGTAGAACGCCTTGCGCAAACTGGGCGCCTGTCCCGCTTCCGCGAACAAACGCTCCCCGATGGTGCGGCCCAGTTTGCGGTAACTTTCCCACTGTGCCTCGTCGAAGAACTGGTCGGTGGTGGGCTCCTGCGGAAACTCGCGATGCTGGCGGTGATAGTTGAGCAGGTCCGCAGCCTCGTCGCCGGTCAGGGTTGGCTTGATCACCAGTAGAATTGAAGTGGCCTCCACGTTGCCGTCGCTGTCGCGAAAATCCACGCGGGCGAGAAAACCCGGCTTGGCGGAATAGCCGTCCGCGGAATTGATCGTGCCGACATCCTTGAGAACGCCGAGATGTCCGCTGACACCGGGCGCGACGGCATGCAGCGGAGTCGGGATGATCTCCGTGACTTCCGCGTTGAAGTCGATGCGCGCTTTCCGAACGAGGTTGGCGTAGTCTTCGAACTCGCGGTTCGTGTCGCATCCGCAATCGAGCACGATGATGAACGGCAGGCGGCGGCGCAGCAGTTCGTAGGCGCCGGTGTTCTCGAAATGCCCTCCATCCGATAGATACCAGTAGCGCTTGGCGGCTCCGGCAAACCGTGCGTAGGCCTCCGCCAGCAGGTGCGTAAGAACGCCGAGCCGATGCTGGGGACGGCGTGCGCCCGGGATTGCCGCGACATAGTTGGCGCGGTCCCCGGGACGGACCATGCCGCTGTCCCACCACCAGCCGAGACGCACGTTGAAAAAGGTGAGTAGAAAACTCAGCGAGCGATCCGTGCGCGCGCCCAACCCTGGCGTGAACGCCGCACCGGAGACGCCGACCCATTGGCCGAGCGAGAGCATTTCCGCTTTCAACGTCACCGGTTGGGTCGGTTTTTCCGCGGCGCCATAAAGACCGAAGAGATGAAACTTGCTCGGATCGGGATCCAATGCGCGGATCTGGCCGGTGCGCACGGGCTGTCCGTCTTCCTCGGTCTCCAGCCACTCCGCATGATGAACCAGCCCCACGGAAACTGCCTTCGGCCCCACGGCGAAGTTCAGACCCTTCCGATCCTGCTGCACGAGGTTGGAACGGCCGTCGTAGGTTTGGTTCAGGGTGATATTGATGAAATGCAACGGTCCGCCCGCGGCATGAGGGCGATAGGTTTGCCAAGGCACATGATCGCGGGTCAGGGGATCCGTGGCGTTGGCGTCGGGCGTGTTGTGATGACGTTGGGGATTGGACGCCCCGAGATACGCGCGGGTGAGACGCGAGCCATAGAAGGACGCCATCGAGGTCGCGTTGGCCAGCCAGCCATTCCGGTTGATGACCAGATAAACGAGACCAAACATCGCACACGGAATCAGGCCGGCCAGCAGTCGCCAGGAAGGCGGTAGCCCGTGGGTCGGAATTTGTTCAACGGGCAACTCCGCCCAGAACAGGGCGGCGAAAATCGCCGCATGCGCGCTGAAGCTGATACAGACGAGCCACAGGAACTTGATACCCAGCGAGACGGTCGCGAGGCCGAGCCGCGGGTTGCGTTGCAGGACGTCCTTCGCGCCCACCGACGCCAGAATCTTTCTCAGTTTGTCACTGGAGGCATAAACGGCGGCCGTGGCGGCGGCCAGCGTCGTGGCCACGGAAGCGCCCGTGCCCGGTTCAAGGAGCAGCCACCAAAACGTGGTGCCGGCGACCGTATCAATGATGCCGAGCGCTGCGCCGAAAACGATGAACTCGGCGACGAATTGAAGGTTGGTGTTCATCCTTCTCCGGCGGACCGGGTCATCCAGCAGCTTCTGGCGCCAATAGAAGATCACGTTCCACAGGAAATAACCGGCGCCATAGAAGCAGAACGCGAAGAACGGGCTGACAAACACCCGTGGACCGCCGGAGACCTGAAACGAAATATCGAATCCCAGGGAAGCGACGCCCAGTCGTGAGAAGTTCATGGCCGCGAACCACAGCAACACCGGGACGGTCAGGAGAAACTGCACCATGAGCAGCGCACGGTAGTAGATCACCGCGGCGAGCCAGCTGTCGCCGCGCCCGCTGGGCGTGAGATAACGTCCGTTTTCGCGCAGCCACCAGATTTGCGAGGACTTGGCGTAAGCGAGGGTTGCTTCGGCTTCGGCGAAGGTTTTCTCCTGAAGGCCGTCTTCCTTGCGCTGGATGCGGTCGAGCCAGGCGCCCCAGAAGGAGCCGGCGTAACCGCCACCCGAGACGGTCGAAAGATAATCAATGCGGCCGAGCAGTTTCAGGCCGGCGAGAGCCTGGAGAAAACCCAGACAGAAAGTCGCGCTGCGAATGCCGCCGCCCGAACAGGCGAGACCGACCGTGTCGGCTGGAAATCCGTTGATGGTCTCCTCGGGGACGGGTTGGCCGAGAATCTTGCGTCGCTCGCGCAGGAGTTGCAGTTCCGCCTGGTGCAGGCGGTTGGGAAACACGCGTTCCGACACCGGTTGGCCGGTTGCGCGCGCCTTGGCGTGGGTGGTTGCGCTCATGAGGATGGATGCAGCGGCCCGTTTCGCCGTCAGGAAATGGCGCTCATCGCCGGCGCCCGCAACCACAATACCCGTTGATGACTCAGGCGAGTGCGCGCACGAAAGCCTCGATGAGGGGATGAGGGCCGGTCGGCGAGGGCGGAGCGTTCGGGTTGGAATAGTGTGCCGATGAAAAATGGATGTGCGGGCAATTCGAGTGCGCGGATTTGCCCTTCGTGATCGAAGCCGGTGAAGCGCAATCCGGCGGATTCGAAACGCGTGCGGAACAGCGGGTTGACGCCGTAGTTGCAGTGATAGCCTTCGCGCGAGGTTCTTCCTTGGTAAATGTCGTGCAACCGGGAGCCCGGCGTGAACCGAATGTCTTCGTGTTGGCCGACCAGCGAACAGGCGAGCGGCGTGATGACGAGCTCGGGCTCGGGCAACATGTCACCTATTAAGTGACGTGGGCTTGGCGCGGTTTCCTCGTGATCGGCATTCGTCAGGCCGGCGACGTTGCGCGCGAATTCGACCAACGCGTGCTGAAATCCGCCGCAGGTGCCGAGAAATGGACGCTTGGATTCCCGCGCGAAGCGAATGGCAGCGAGCGCGCCTTCCATGCTGCGGTAAGGACTGCCGGGCACGCACCAGATGCCTGCGTGGTCAGCGAGCTGGCGCGGGGCGTCGGCGAGGATGTCGGTGCCGAACCAGTCCCAAGTCACCTCCGCACCGGTTGCGGCGCTGGCGAGTTTCAGCGCTCGCGGGATCGCTTCGTGGGTGACGACCTCGGTGCTGAAATCTCCCACGAGCGCCAGGCGAGGCATGGTTTCAACCCGCCTTCTGTGTGGCGGGGACGGCGCTCGTAGCGGTGGCGGGATTCAC
>JBIQJF010000098.1:0-3393 GCA_044507675.1 Opitutales bacterium
TCCAGGGCCTCGCCGGCAGCTTCGTGACCAAGCTCGTCGGCTCCTACACGAACGTCGTCGGCCTGCCGCTCTACGAGACCACGACGCTGCTCGCCGGCGAAGGTTTCCCGATTCATTTCGGCTGGCTTAGCCCGCCCTGAGCACGTTAGGCTGGAAGCATGAATCTGGCGCTCTGGCTTGAACGCGCGGGAGCCGCGCACCCGACCGCACCGGCGATTGCGCTCGGTACGAAGGTTCATGCGGATTACGCGGCGCTTGCGGGCAGGGCGGCGCGGATCGCGGGCGCGCTGCGTGCCGCCGGCATGAAGCCCGGCGAGCGCGTCGCGATCGTCGCCAAGAACCATCCCGATTACATCGCGATCCTCTATGGCATCTGGCATGCGGGTCTCGTGGCGGTGCCGGCCAACGCCCGGCTGCATGGCGCGGAGCTTGGCTACATCCTCGAACATTCCGGCGCGCGCCTCTGCTTTGTCTCGTCGGGTCTCGACACGGAAATTTCCGCCCACGCGCCGAAGAGCCTCGAGCGGCTCGTCACCATCGGCAGCCCCGAATACGAGCGCCTGTTTTCGGCGGACGCCGTTGCCGTCGCGCCGCGCAGCGGCGACGACCTCGCCTGGCTCTTTTATACGTCCGGCACCACCGGCCGCCCCAAGGGCGCGATCCTCACGCACCGCAACCTGAACTGGGCGGCGCATGCTTATCTCGCCGATGTCGATCCGATGTTGCCCGGCGATCCGATCCTGCACGCCGCACCGCTCAGCCACGGCAGCGGCATCTATGTAATGCCGCACATCGCGCGCCTCGGCGTGAACGTGATCCCGGAGAGCGGCGCGTTCGAGCCCGAGGAAATCTTCAGACTGTTCGCGCGCTGGCCGCGCACCTCGATGTTCGCCGCTCCCACCATGATCAAGCGGCTCGTGGACAGCCCGGCCGAGTGCGACCCGCAAAACATCCGCACGCTGATCTGGGGCGGGGCGCCGATGTATGTCGAGGACGTGAAGAAGGCGCTCGACCGCTTCGGCCCGCGCCTCGCGCAGATCTACGGGCAGGGCGAAAGCCCCATGACCATCTCGACGCTATCGAAGGAAGACGTGGCCGCGCGCGACCACCCGCGCTGGCTCGAGCGCGTGGGTTCCGCCGGCCGTGCCTATGCCTGCGTCGAGGTGCGCGTAGGGGACGCCGAAGGCCGCGCCCTGCCGCCGGGCGAGATCGGCGAGATCCTGTGCCGCGGCGACGTGGTGATGGCAGGCTATTGGCAGAACCCGGACGCGAGCGCGAGCACGCTCAAGGACGGCTGGCTGCACACCGGCGATGTCGGCGCCTTCGACGAGGAAGGCTATCTCACGCTCAAGGACCGCTCGAAGGACATGATCATCTCCGGCGGCTCCAATATCTATCCGCGCGAGGTGGAAGAAGTGCTGCTCCGGCACGGCGGCGTGCGCGAGGTCTCCGTGATCGGCCGGCCCGATCAGGAATGGGGCGAGATCGTCGTCGCCTATGTGGTGGGTGAGGCGAAGGAAGCGGAACTCGACGCGCTCTGCCTGTCGCAGATCGCTCGCTTCAAGCGCCCGAAGCACTATGTATTCGTAGACGCCCTGCCGAAGAACAATTACGGCAAGATCCTGAAGACGGACCTCCGCCGCCTCGACGCGGAGCGAAAGGAAAAAGCGGTTGGCTGAGCCACGTGCACGGACAGGCAAGTGCCCGACCTGCGGCAAGCCCACGGAGCAGGCGTTTCGCTCGTTCTGCTCGAAGCGCTGCCGCGACGTCGATCTGCACCGCTGGCTTTCCGGCGCCTATGCGATCCCGGTCACGGAAGACACGGACGAGGACGGCGCCTTGCCCGAAACCGGCGCGCCAGGGCTCGGATCGGGCGAGGAGGAATCGTGAAACGATCCTCCTTGCCCGTGAATCCGAGCCCATGAACAAGTCTCGCCGATGACCCCAATCGCTAGGCCGCGCGTCTGGACAGGCCCGGCCCGGCTTCCTATAACCGCGCTCCGTTCGGCCCGGCGGCACGCCGCCAGGCCCGGCGCCCAGGTAGCTCAGTTGGTAGAGCACATGACTGAAAATCATGGTGTCGGTGGTTCGATTCCGCCCCTGGGCACCAGCCCTTTTATTCCTATCGAAAGTTTGAATCCAAACAATTAGTTGAGTCGGGGGCGAATCTTCGCCCCTCTTTTTTGACTCCTGTGGGTGGGTAGAAATCTGGGTAACTTGCTCTCGGCCAGTACCCGGTTATACCCAGCGCTTGCTTGCGCGTTCGCACATCCATGATTCAATGAAAGGTATTAGCAGCTAGTGCGTTCGAGTCTGGCCGTCGTCACTAGCGCGGCCAGGTTCGAGAGATAGACTCGTATGAAAGAAATAAAATTTAGGGCGATCTTTGATGGAAAAGTCGTTGAGTACATCAAATGGCAAGATGGCAACTGGATGTATTCCGAGGACGATTTGTATTGGTACTTCGAAAAGAAGCACGCTCACTCGGAGCTTCAGCAAATCACCGGACTCAAAGACAAAAAAGGAAAAGAGATTTTTGAGGGCGATGTGGTTGAACTACGCGATGCACGCAAGGTTATTGAGTGGAGTAGTGAGACCGCTTCCTTTAAGCCCGTGCTCTGGGGATACACGTTTGCAATAGCATCCGATAGCGAGGTCATCGGCAACGTCTATCAGAACCCAGAACTTCTCAACTAGGTCTTTCGCCCTTAACGAAGATTCCTTCAATCGGACTCGCAAGCCGAAACCACAGTGGTTTGCGTTTTCCGACCACCCATAACTTCAAGTAGATGTGGTGCTTCAGCTTGACGCCCCAATCGAAGTGGTCTTGGTCGGTGAATTGTATCGAGTACTGCGAATGCGCAGGCACCGTAATGTTGCAGTTATCGTGAGGCCCGAGGGGAGATTCTTCGTGAGCAACTTTCCGGAACATTGAGCTGTATCGGTGCAGCGGGTGCGGATGCACCCACGCGAGAGTATACCTATAGATTCCCGCGGGCACCTTCGACGAATTTAGCAGTGTGACCGTGTTACCGAAGCTTGGATGTGAGGTGAGCGTAACGGAAGTATCAAGTTTCGGTCGGCGGTCGCGAAAGAACTCATAGATGCGGAGCCCGGCGAGCGTGAACGCTGTTATGGCGCCTCCCAATGAAATTATTTCTTGAAGCACGACTCAGTTGTCCCCATCCCAAAATCACCAAAAATACTGCGCTTAAAATCCTAATCGGGAACCGAACCACGAACACAAATTATAGTCTGGGTACGTATCTGGGTAGCGCACAAACAGAGAACGAGAAAAGCGTTGCGGTAACAGGCGCTTCGGCGCTCAGTTCGAGTGTGCCCCTGGGCACCATTTGACAGAGACTAACATTACCTGTCAAAGACTTAGCTTGT
>JBIQJF010000099.1:0-3324 GCA_044507675.1 Opitutales bacterium
TTCCGACTGGCTCACCAATGGCGCGCTCGGCCTGAGCCGCATTCCCCGGCCGAACGTCTTCGGCTTCGAGGCAGTGAGTCACCTAGAATATGTGCTGCTATACGGCCTAGTGGCGGCGCTCGCCATCGCCGTGCTGCACTACTTCACGGCCTCGCCCTTTGGCAGCGCGCTCAATGCAGTCCGTGAGGACGAGGTCGCGGCGACCGCGCTGGGAAAGAACGTGCGCTCGATCCGGATCCGTGCCTTCGCGGTTTCCGCTGGCGGAGCGGGGCTCGCGGGCGCGCTCTATGCCCACTATGTTACTTATATCGATCCCACGAGCTTCACCTTCACGGCGTCGGTCTACATCCTGTCGCTCGTGATCGTCGGCGGAGTGGCGACGACGCGCGGCCCGATCCTCGGCGCGATCTTGCTCGTCGCGGTCCCGGAAATGCTGCGGTTCGTGGGCTTCTCGAGCGACATGGACTCGAACCTGCGGCAGCTTCTCTACGGGCTCCTGCTGATCCTGTTCGCCTTCCTGCGGCCGAGCGGGATCGCCGGAAGGAATGTGTTCTGATGGGCATTGTGCTGCGCGTAGAGAACGTGTCGAAGCACTTCGGCGGGCTCGCCGCGCTCAGCGACGTGTCGCTGCAGGCGATGCCCGGCGAGATCACGAGCATCATCGGACAGAACGGTGCCGGCAAGACGACGCTGCTGAACACGATTACGCAACTTCCCCCGCCGGACAGCGGACGGGTGTTCGCGGGCGATATCGAGCTGACCGGCATGGCGCCGCATAAAGTGGCCGCAGGCGGAATCGTCCGCACCTTCCAGCAATTGCGAATATTCGCGCGGCTTTCGGTGCTGGAGAACGTGCTCCTCGGATTTCAACACAGTGCCGGCGAGCAATTGTGGAATCTGGTCGTGAGGCCGGATGCCGTGCGCGCCCAGCGCAGGGATCATCTCGATCGCGCTCGAGCAATTCTCGCCGAGCTCGACCTTGCCGACGTGGCGGACGTGGAGGCAGGTACCCTGTCCTACGGTCTGCAGAAGCTGCTCTCCCTTGCCCGCGCGATCGCGACCGACGCGCAGATCTTGATGCTTGACGAACCGACGTCGGGTCTGTCTGGCGATTTCGTCGCGCGGATTCTGGCGATCGTGAAGGACATGCGCGCGCGCGGACGAACGGTGGTGCTCGTGGAGCACGATATGGATGTCGTGTTCGACATCTCCGATCGGATCGTGGTGCTTGATCACGGGCGGCTGTTCGCGCAAGGCACGCCCGACGAGATTCGCCGTCATGAGGGCGTGCGTGAAATCTATTTCGGTTCGAGGGTGGCGTGACCGTGCTCGAGATTCGGGATTTGCGCGTGGTGATTGCCGGCAAGCCCGTGCTGGATGGTCTTTCTCTCTCCGTCGCCGAGCGGGAAGTCGTCGGGTTGATCGGCGCGCCGGGCAGTGGGAAGTCCACGCTGCTGAAATCGGTATTCGGCCTGGTGCCGGTGGCGGCAGGCGAGATCCGCTTCGGCGGCGTTGACGTGGCGAACCGCCGAGCGCGGAAACAGATCCTCAACGGGATCGTGCTCGTTGCGCAGGGCGGACAGGTCTTCAGGGGATTGCCCGTCGAGGAGAATCTCTATCTTGCTGGCTATACGCTCGATTCGAAGCGCACGGCAGAGCGCATCGAAGTCATCTACGACTTCTTCCCGCGCTTGAAGGAAAGGCGTTCGCAGGCGGCTGGCTCGCTCAGCGGTGGTGAGCGTCAGATGCTCGCGCTCGGGATGGGGCTCATTCCGGAACCGTCTCTCTTGCTTCTGGATGAACCTTCCACGGGACTGTCGCCGCTTTTGACCGAGCGGATACTTGGAGAGGTCAAGTCACTCACCAAGAAGCTTGGTTGTACCGTGGTGGTCGTTGAACAGAACGTCAAGAATGCGCTGCTGGTCAGCGATCGCGTTGTCGTTCTGCAGCGGGGGCGGATCGGCTATGAACACAAGGTGGATGCAGGGACGGACTCGAGGCCATTGCTGGCAGCGTACGCTTTCGGCTGACAGCCCCTGAATGCGAGCCGTCCGTTCGAGGCCCTGAGAGCCCATCTAAAGCGGCGACTGGAGAAAGGTGCCTTCGAGATGCGCCCTGTTCTTGTCGTTACCGGCGGTAGCCGTGGAATAGGGGCGGCAATCGCCAGGATGGCCGCGACAAGAGGCTTCGATGTTGCGATTGCCCATCTCAGGAATCTGTCGGCGGCCGAGGAAATCGCCGACGAGATAAGAAAGGCGGGCGGCAAGCCGCTCGCTGTCCAGGCCGACCTGGCAAAACCTGAAGATATCAAGAGGCTTTTCCAAGCCGTCGATCATGAGTTCGGCCGGCTGGACGGTCTCGTGAACAATGCTGGAATCGTGGGCAAGGCGGGCAAACTTGCCGATGCCGATCCGGCAATGATCAGGCATGTTGTGGACGTCAATGTCACGGGAGCAACGCTCGTGGCCCGCGAAGCCGTCCGGCGAATGTCCTTGAGATTTGGCGGGCGTGGTGGTGCCATCGTCAATATATCTTCTACCGCCACTCTGTCGGGAGCCCCCGATACATATACTTGGTACGCGGCGTCAAAAGCTGCGATCGATCGTTTGACCGTGGGGCTCGCCAAGGAAGTCGCCAGGGAGGGAATCCGCGTTAACGCAGTCTCGCCCGGAATAATCGACACCGACATTCATCGCGCTAGTGGACACGCCGATCGGCTCGAACGGATCGCGCCGCAGATACCAATGGGAAGGGTGGGCCGGGCAGAAGAAGTCGCTGAAGCGGCCTTGTTCCTGCTATCGGAAGCTGCATCGTATATTACAGGCGCCAATCTTCACGTCGCCGGCGGCCGCTAAGGCGAAGCTTGACACCCGCGTTCTTGACTCCGAAATCGCGGCTCGCCTGCGCAGGCTGCTAAATCGCCAGTGCGCAAACTGGCCGAATGGTGAAATCCGACCGGAGCAGCTTCGTGGGGCGAGTTGCCCACCGTTCTCCGTGAAGCTAGGTAAATGGCACGAGCCGTGCGACCTCCGCATGGCCCCCTGTGGAGATTGAGGCGTAGTGGTAAGGCACCGGATTTTGATTCCGGCATTCCCTGGTTCGAATCCAGGCGCCCCGGCCAATTTCTTTAGTCAGCCCGCGGCCTTAGGGGTGGGGTCGGGTTCTAGTCCTGAAACCGATTCCGCGCGGGATTGGCGGGAAGGAAGTGCCGCGTTCTAACCTTCTACGGCAACGACGCCCGCGACCTCGGCAGCGGAGGGACGAGCATGATCTTCCTGACCAATTCAGCCTGACGGCTGGTCCCGGTTTTCTGAAAGATCAGCT